>NZ_JAFNNL010000001.1:0-708438 GCF_026536805.1 Gilliamella sp. B3482
ATCTTCGTGTTAATTAAATGAGAGGTAGCGTACTAGCTAATGTTTAGTTATGTGTGTGTCTAGCATTGCTACCGATTCTGTGATGTGTGTAAATTACTAATATTCATAATACAATACGCCGTGATCAATCGGCGTAGCTACAATGGACGCGCCTTAGAGTAGTCTTGAGACGCCCCCAAACGTATCACAACCCAGATTTATCCAGATTGTGTAGAGGTTATGAGGGGGACTGTTAAATATGGCGGAGGGTGTGAGATTCGAACTCACGGGGAGCTTACGCTCCCGTCGGCTTTCAAGACCAATGCATTAAACCTGCTCTGCCAACCCTCCAATTTTTATAAAAAACACAATCAGCGTAAATATAGTGTTTTGATGTGTGTTAATGCTGATTGTAAAATAGGCATAAAAAAACCGACGAAAGTCGGCTTAATTACATTGTTGAGTAACGAATTTATTATCATTACCCTGAATTTGTTCTATTAGTTTGTTACGCTCGCATTCCCAATTACTCGGCGGATACATTTTATTCCACGCAGTCATTAGTTTATGTTCTGAATCAGATAAATTGATATTGTATCTATCTGACATGTAGAAATATGTCCGAGCTATAATACCGCGAATTTCTTCTCTCGGCTGAAATTTACGAGTTTGAAAATCTACAGCGCTTTTACATTGTCCGTACTGAGTGAACTCTTTTGTAAATTGCGAATATCTGAAATTTGACCTATCACCATTTACCTCTCCAATGGACGGTTGTAAGTTGTGCAAGTCGCCTTCCATTTCATTGAATCGAGAATCTTTTTTACACTCTTTTCGCCCGCCGTTTCGCCAGCATTGTAGATGTCGGCCGAAGTTTTCGGCGGGCATAACATGCTCCCATTCAATGCGTTTGGCTCTATTTTCATTTTTTCTTGGCTCATATCCGCACTTACTAAAATCGACAATGCCTTTTTTACCTGTCCATGAATATTCACAGTCACAATAAAATGTGGTTTGCTGAGGATTTGATTTATATAACTGAACTAGTTTTGTTTTTGCTGCATTAAAGTTTTGCGCAGAGTGAGAAAATAGAGGAATAAATAACAGGGTAACAAAAAACTTTTTCATAAATCCATTTAAAGCAATAAAAAATAAAGCCCGCATCAGCGAGCTTTACATACAAAAATACCATTCTGAGTACTTTATACTACTTAACTCTTAAGAAGTCAAGCTTTTTTTATAAACAACTTATTCAGTTGTAATTAATATATAGTAATTTCACGGTTATAAACCGCTTATTCAGCGGTAATTTATATATCGTAATATCATATTTATTAACGGCTTATTCAGCGGTAATATTTTTACGAAAAATAAAAAATTGTTAACAATAAATAATTAAATATAAGCCATGCAATTTTTGTAGATTTGACGCTGAAAAAATGATTTATAATCCAATCTTTTACTTATTCTAACCGGTAAAAAAAGCACTTCACTAAATGCATGTTCATATGTTTCATTGTTATCACCAACTCTAACCCCATGTTTTTCGCAAGGCTTTTGTAGTAAAGCATACCCGCACGCTAGTGGGTGCAACCTGCGCGTAATAATGTAATTAATTACATCACCACTTTTTATTGCCCATTGCATTTTGAAAGTATATTTTCTTATAAAAAAGTATTCTTTCTCTTCGCTGATTTGCTCGGTTGTTATTTTATAGTTAAAAATAGAACCCCCAGCCAGTCTTGTAATTTTCATAAGCTCATTTTTGATGCTATCACTATTAAAATCAGTAACATCTAGTACTATAACAAAATCTAATGATCCTGTTTTTTCTTCACAAACTAAAAGGGGCACAACGCTTCCTTTCGCCCCCAGAGAAGAGCCGAGCTTTCCTCCTCTTGACATATGATGGTTTTTTAAACCGAAAGCAAACGGTATGGGTTTATCATAATTTAATTTTAATTCAACCGATTCAATCATCCCGCCGATAGCCGTAATTGCTGGCAGCCCCGAAGAAATAAATCCCGAATTCAAATTAGCGTTATCTAATGACCCGTAGAAATATAAATATTTTCTGTCTTCAGGTAGCAAATAATTGAATTTTTTCTGCTTAAACACTCCCGAAAAAGGGGCTCCTTTTATAAAAAGTCGCCCGCCATGTTTTACAGCCAGTTCGCCCCGATTACCAAGCGTGACGCCGTTTTGCTGTATTTGATGATTAAAATAACATGACCCAAAAAACTTAACTGGTTTGTTATTTTTTTTTGCTTCCATCGCTTTTTTAACAGCTAAATATTTGTTTATTAAATTTTGATGATACTCACGCGCTTTTGTTGTGAATTCATCAACTAAAGCACATGAAGGCAACGGAGAATGAACAATGTACCCGCTATTAGTTTTTAAAAATAATTGTTTAGTAAATCCGTCGATAAAATCGGGGAAACAATTTTCTACTTCATCGCCTTTATTGGCTTTCTCTGCTATTTCTTTTGCTTGTCGATAATATGCCGCTGAAACTGGGTTAGCCCAGTATTTTTTAGACTGATTAACATGATTAGAACTAATAAAAAAATCTGGGATATCTAAAGCGGAATTTAAAACACAGCCGACAACTTTGCTTCTAGGTGTTTGGAATTTGTTTGAATGTGTTACTATCATAGCTACCTCATTTTGAGCTATTTGCTATTAATCAATACTTGTGTTATCAATAATGTTTTTAGCTAAAAGTTCAGCTTTAACGGATTCTACTAATCTAGCATTTAGCAAATCATTAGTTGTGACATCTTTATATGTTTTATTGAGTAACATAGCTAATATTTCTTGTCGATCTTCTTTAAGAAGATTCATCATTTTTATTACATCCTCTGGGATTTTTCTTGTTCCCTGTTCCCATCTTTGCCATGTGCGAACATGGCAGTCACCAATAAATTGAGCCGCTTCGGACACATCTAGAAAAAAAAGACGCCGAAGCGCCTTTAATTCGACATTAGTCATGATAAATATTTCCATTTACGGTATCGATTGCGCGATTTAAAACGCTAAAAACTTTCGATGCAAAAATCTCATCATGCGGATAATCAACGCTAGCACCTTCACCTTCAACAATTTTATAATCAATCGATAGAGCTAAATCTCTTATTTCATTTTCTAAAAAATCAACAATGAAATCTTTGTGAGCAAAATCTTTTTTATTTAATGTAATAGTTAACATAATTTTATTTCCTCTTATTCTAGGGTTGATTCGAACCAGTTCCGAATCTATGAGTACATTATAGGTCGCTAACGCGACCAAGCCAACTATTGTTTTTAGCATTTTGTGCTATTTTTTCGCAAAAAAAACCCCAGATGTTGCAGATCTGAGGTTTGGAATTTTATCCACACTTAACAAATTAGGACAAAATTATGTATAAAAATAAATTGATATCAATATTATAAACAAGCATTAAATAATGTCAATTGTAAATATATCTATCTTTTAACATCTCTAGCTCAATACCTGCATTTGCTTTCAGCGATAAAAAGTATCCATTTAAAAAATCTTCACCACTTTTTTTCAATTTATCTACCGCATTCCAATTTGTTTGCATTTTGTCCGCGATTAATTGTACTGATAAAGGTTTAATTATATAAATTTTATCTTCCCTAATTTTGCGCGACAATTGTTTGAAATTCGGTGCGCCGTGCACATCTTGAGCCAATCTTTTCCATTCGCTTCTGACATGTCCGCTTGTTGACAAATAATCAGTAATCACCTGTTTTTCACCGAAATAATGCAACATCAGAATGTCATAGATATTTTTTGACTGAGCTATATTTAAAGCTAGAATCGATAAAAATGCTTTATCAATCAGCATTGCGTCATTGTCGGAACAAACCTCTCTTAATTTTTTAGGCTGAGATTGATAATAAGACGGCGTGTTTTGCCTTAAATAAATCCCACGCCTTGACCAGTTACCAAATCGAGTACATATATCGGTGATATCATAGTCAACCTTAAATCGAACTTGTGTGACTGGTTTTACAACCTCTTTTGGTTCATCATCAATGTATTTGTATTCTGCTAGCACTATTTACCTCTACTTAATATTTGCACCATGACGAGCTATCAATAACGCATCAGCAACGGCTTGCCCTTCGCCTTTTTTATCAAGCATTTTTAAACTTGGGTAGAGTTGTATTGCTCTGCTTCTGGATGCGTCTTTATCCGCTCCTACTAAATTATTAGATTTTTTCCATGCTTGAGGGGTTACCATGGTGTACGGAATATTTAATCCCTGAATAATCCCTTCAACTACTCCTGCGCTATGCCCAAATGTAAATGTGCTCGATACTCCTTGCTGTGGCATTGAGTGAACTTTTTCAATGTAGGCATGTGTTATTTGGTGTTGTTCCAAAAAACGTACAATAGCAGCACCATTAACTTTGCTTTGTTTGCCGTCTTTTATAGTTGGTGTTCTCATTGCGTCAATAAAATTTCCGACATCATCAAGAACAACCATTGCACCAGAACAACCAGGATCGATACCTAAAATCATGCTTTCATTACCCCTATTTTCCCACACCTTGCTAATTGAATAACCGTTAATACAATAGCTTTATCTAATAAAATTCGCCTTTCTTCTCTTGTTAGTTCTTTACCGTTATCGATTTGATAATGACATTGATTACACAATGCAGCACATGCGCAATCATCCGTTTTCATCGCCATTCCCTTACCTTCATTTCTATGTGCTGGCTGAGTTTGACAATAACACCCACATAAGACGCAAAATTCAATTGATTTAACAGCGTCAAGCCATTTCTTATTGCGGTAAACTTGCTGCTTTAGCATTATTTGAATCTCTCTCCATTGTCATAAAACTTACCACAAGAGCCTTTAACATCGCCGTTTGCAGTCATTAGCGGACGATTGCAAACAAATAAATCTAAACCAACGTTGTATAAGCATTCGCCCTTGCATTCTGGGCATTTAAAACTTGTTTTAATTAGTTTGTGTTTTTTTGGCATTTTTAATCCACATAGTCGTTATAAAAATCGAAAATACTCGGCGAGAATATCAAACTAGAAAGGAAGGAAATGCCTCCAGTAAATCCCACTTCTTTATTAAGAAAATATCCACCACAACCAACGTACGCCATGAACATAAACCCCGCTGTAATAAAAATAATCATAAAAAATGTAAAAAATAATGCTTTCATCATGTGCCCCTTAAATAATTTTTAATATCCTGCTCATCATCAACCTTATTTAAATCATGCTGATTTATGTATTCTCTGCGTTGCTCTCTTACTATTTCGAGCTTCCTATCTAATTCTTGTTCGGTTTCATCATATTTTTTTAGCTGCTCTTTGTGTTCATCTTTCATCATGCCACCTTTGATAGTTGGTCTTTGTACCACTCAAATATTAATAAATCAGATTTTGCTTTCTCGCTCCATTTAACGTCTTTTTCTGCGCCGAATGAGTACGCTAGTTCTAATAAGTTGCTTAACTCTCGTTTGCTCATAACTCGTGTTGATTGACCTAAAACAATAAAGCCTGTGCCGTCTAGATTTGGTACGGTTTTTTGACCTTTAAGTGTTGCTGTGAAAACGTGCTTCCATTCCTCTGCCGTTAATGTCAAACCGTGCCAAACAACCTGCTTGGATATGTCTGTTAATGTTGCCCACATACGGGCGTTTTGCTCTAACGTTCTAGTCATTTCCTGAATGCAAACTACTAGCGGGTTTTTACTATCAACTGGCAATGAGCGAATAAAATTAATTAAATTGTTTTTTACTGTTTTGCTAACTAATTTAAAAACCTTCTTTTTTTCCATTACTCAGTTACCCTCCAAATCACAAATCCCCAAAAAAGAAATGTAACTATCATTACAATCGCTTCATCACTCATCTGCTAACTCCTTATTCGCAACCATTTGGTTTAACTTGATTAATGTTGTTAGACCAAAAATCTGAGCTGGAATGTAAAAACATAAAAGGACAAACCATCCTTCAAACGCAATAAAAAAGGTCGATAAAATGGCATAAATCAAGTTCCAAGCTATATGAAAATTGGTTAAATAATCCCAGTTTTTAATAAGCTTTTCATAAGAAATGAGAGTAGCCAAATACAAAATGAAACATTCAAACCAAAACACAATTTTTGGTATAACTATAAAGTTTTCGCTAATCAATTTAGACATAAGAATGGCTATGACTATGATTGACGTGTATGAAATTTTTATTAAAAATTTACTACTCATGCATTTATATCCCTAACACACATATGTTTTTTATTTTCAAAAATCTTCTTGTACTCGTTTGATTTTGCGATATCTTGCTCTAACGCATCTTTTTTACCTGCCCTGATTCGATATTTCAGAATGTTACCGAGGCAAAACCCTCTGAACTGCTCTACAGTCATGCTACGCGCTATGATGTCGATAGATTCGATGCCTTCGATTATTTGATAGTGTTTTGGATTTTTTACGTTGTCGTTCATAATCAACCTCTACACACTAATTTTTTTATAGTTTTTTCTGCGTATATTGCTACGTTATTCGTCACCGCTAGTTGAATAAAATTAGTTCGTTCACCAGCATCAAGATTCACCGCATTAAAAAACGCCTCAATTAACTCTGCGCTAATTGGCTTTTTTCGTTTTTCAATCATTGATATTGTTGTGCTGCTCACACCCATTTTTTTCGCCAGTTGAGACTGAGTAAACCCTAAATCAATTCTAGTTTTAGCAATAAACTTTCCGAGTTCTCCAGCTCGTTCCACTGGTGGCACGATAACTACGCCACTTATTACAACTAAATCACTCATCTCTAAACCCTCTCACACTTAAATTCAATAATTTGACCGCCTACCATTTTCTCACAACTCTGGTGACTTAATTTTTTATTAGTAAATCGCGTCCAATTAGTTGGTTGCTGTCCATTTTTAATGATTACCCCAGTTATTTTGTAAGCCATTTTTGTATCAATCCCCTTAAATTTTCCTTTTCTTCTTCCGAATATTTTTTAACTTGTTCGACTAGTTCATGTTTAATTTTTGCTATATTTGCACCAGGCTTTTTAATCTCTGTAACATAGTCATATGCTATTTTGTCTAACATGTGATAGCGTCCGCTTTTGCAGTGATTAATTAGCGGATTTCGCATGTTCTACTCTGTTTTTTCAGCGATAAAACCTCGTTCTGTGGTCTGTTGTACAGGTAGTTAAATGGTGTATGTTTATCGCTAGATAAAAACTGGTTTGTATATGCATTAAACTCAACCGATATTTTTCCACACCAACCCTCGCCCTCTCTTTGTTTATCTACTGAAAGTAATGTATTTGGAGAGGCTAGTAATTTTTCGTCTTTTTCACTTAATTCGATGTTTGGAAACTTGACTATTCTTTCGTTTAGTTCTTCTTTTTTCTTATTACGCCAAACTGTTATAAGATTATCCAAAAGATCTGTAATCGCCCCAGTGCCTTTTACATCCATTTTTCCTACTGGTTTTTCTTCACTTTCCCCTTTTCTTGGATGAGTGACTAAAAACACATGCACATCATTTTGATTTTTAAAATCACATAGTTGTTCTATAAATGCTTTTTGACCGTTATAATCATCTTCTGCCATGCCACACATCATCAAAGAGTCGATGATAAATACTTTTACTCCATATCTTTTGTGAGCGTACTTAAACACGGTTAAAAGCCTTTCAGTTTTTGCCTTACCTGTTACATTAAAAACCCACAAAGAATCGTTGAGCTTGTCCATTATTTTTTCCACATCTTCACGCTCTGGCTCTGGTGTGCATACGCCTTGTCGCACCAATCTTTTTAGTAATATTGCAGGTCTAAGTTCTAATGACGCAATGCAGACTCTTAATCCTGATTTAATAGCATCCAAAGAAAAATTGCCGACTAATTGCGATTTACCATGACCGTTTACGCCGTTAACAGCCGTAACTTCATGGCTACGAAACTTTAGTTTTTCTGCTAATCCTTCAACGCTTGACGTAAACATGTATTGTTCAGGGGTAAAGAAAGCATCAAGAACGCCTTGAGTAAAATCACCCGCTCTTTTTAGCTCTGTTGGATCTAATTTTTCCGCGCTTACGATGCACTGAATAAATTCATCTCTTGAAACGCCTTTCATTAAACATTCATTGGCGTCTTTACAGTCTTTCGGTAGATGAACAAAACTACAGCGGTGATAACCAAGCCTTGTGGCGATCTCTTTTGCTGCTAACTGCCCTGCCTCGTCGTTATCCATACAAATAAATATTTCTTCAAATCGATCAAGATGTTCATACTCATAATCGATCCATTGCTGTTTGGCTCCAGAGCCACCACCAAAAGGCACTGATAACGCAGGTACCCCGTATTGACTTATGGTCATTGCGTCAATTTCACCCTCACACAAAACAACCATGTTTCTTTCGCTATTATTAATTGCCTGCCAACCGAATAAACACGGCTCACAATCAGCTTCAGCCATAATGATTTTTTTGTTACCGTTACGCTCTAACCCTAATCGCTTTATTTGCAACGTTTCACCGTCACGAATGTAAGGGAATGCAATTGCGTCAATTTCAGTTTTTGTTTCATTGTTAAATACTTTTGCATCCACAACTCTAAATAGCCGAGCTGTTGCTTCTGAAATTCCTCTTGCTGCTAAATAGGCATAGCAACCTCTGCTCGATAAAATCCCTTTTTTCTCAGGTTTTTTAAATTGCTTTTTAGGCTTTTCAAAATATGAATTTTCATCTTGAATACCTAAAAACTCTTTTGCTTCGAGGATTGCTTTGTGCATAGATATATTTCTTACTGCAACCCATAAATCTAATAAATCACCACCTAAACCGCCGTTAAACTCGCACCAAACACGTTTACCACTAACGTTAATTTTTAAACTTTGTCCCTTGTCACCTTGCAGATCACCAACACACCATTCGCCATGGATTTTTTTACCATTAGGCAACAAATATCGAGCAACATCTTCGGCTCTTCCCCACAACTGATTTGATAATTCTTTGATATTCATAGCGCTTTTAACTCCAATTTTTTAAACCAGTAATCAACAAATGCCTTGCTAAATATTCCGTACCCATAACCTGCAATGAGTAATTTTTTAATTTGTTTACGCATCAATCTTCACCCCGCATAAACAGATACATGTCGTATTCTCTTTGTTGTTCGGGTGACATTTGTGGTTGCTTTGGCTTTGCTGTTGCAGGCAATTCATCTTCCCAGCGTTTTTGGTTTAGATAGGTAGTTGGATGTAGATTAGAAAACCCGAAGATATTGGCTTTAAGCCTGCATTGAATATCTTCAGCCAACATTTGCGCAAATCCCTCAGGGGTTTTGTTTTCTGATTTCCAGTTTTTGTATGCCGTTTTGAAGCTGGTAATTGCTTTTGATTTGCTGACTTTTGGCAATCCTGCTTTGTAAAAAATTTCAAACGCAGAATCGAGCAATATATTATTGTCTTTATTGTCTTTGGATATAATGTCTTTGGTGTGTTCCGTTTTCGGTAATAGGGTTGTTACCGTTTCAGTAACATTTTTTGTTACCGTTTTGGTAACTTTGTTACTGTTTTGGATTTTGTTACTATTTTGGTAACTTTTGGTTATATTCCAATCAGAAATATTTTTATTAATTCCTATCTTTCTGCCATCCAAAATTAACACTTTCATATCTAATAATTCATTTTTAGCGGTGTTAACTTTGCATCTTGGTAATTTAGTCTTTTCGGCAATCTGGCTATCAGCAATACGGTCATTCTTTTTGTTATAACCGTAAGTAAGTCTCACAACTGCATGTGCAACTTTTTGTTGGTGCTTAGTTAAATCAGCTTCGATTAAAGCGTCATATAATTCATTAGCAATTCTGGTATAGCCATCGTCTAAGTCAGCCATACGCCCCTCTCTAGGCTTAAATTCAATTACTTTTGCTGTGGACATGGCAACTTCCTTTTCAATTTTTTAAACTCATCAATGAGTCGTTTACCAAAATCAGGATGATCTAAATCAATCATCGTTAATTCATCTGGTTTTTCTGCCCGTTGACATGCCTTTTGATATGATTTATTCTGTTTCATGTATTATTTCTCAATCGTTATGCTCATTAGGTGCGAACTAATGAGCTGACTTAATCAATTCTTTTGCGTGTTTCCTAGCGGCTTTTAAACAATCATCAAAGATTTTGCCGTTTTGTGATGCGCAAGATCTTCTTTTGTACTCAGCGACACCTTTATCTGCAGAGCTTGACGCAATTAGTTCACTAAAACCGTCTTGGATTAATAATTGATTTATATTTTTATAAATAAAATCAGTTGGATTCATTGTTAATCCTCTTAGCGTGTAGTAAAAACAAGGTTTTTTAGTTTTTGGGTTTATGATTTTATTTACTTTTTTTACAAAAACATGTTTCAAAAGTTTGCTTTTTTCTCTCAACCTTGCGCTTATAGCTGTTTCAGTATCAAATTTATTAAATCTTGTTGTGATTTTGGGTTGATTATTTGCATACATATTCCCTGCTAATTTATTGTGATTACGAATAGAGATCAGGAAATAACTCTTTTTTACTTAATCCTGTAACGCTTAGCCATTTGTCACGAATTTCTTTATTCCTACACGGGATTTTTCCTCCTCGCGCTTTTATGTTCGTGATATTAGATGGACTGCATCCGACTAGACGTGCTAATTCTGATTTATTTCCGCCAATAGCTCTAATTGCCTTATCAATTGGTGATAACTCACCTGTCATAATAAACACCCCTTAAACATATATTACACATTATTACACATAATATAAACATAAAAATTTATTTTTGCAACATATACATGTATTTTTGTTTATTGAACGATTACACGGATTGTGTAAAATTATAAACATAAATCGCAGGAGACCCCCGATGAGCTCAGTAACTCAACGCATTCAAAAAATAATGAATGATCATTCAATAAATAAAAGTGAATTAGCAAAAATAGCATGTACTACCCCACAAAATGTAACCAATTGGGAAAGTAGAGGGGCAATTAGTCGTAAAAAAGCGCAATTAATTGCGGATAAACTTGGATACAATATTAATTGGCTACTTTATGGGGAAGATGAAAATCTACAAGATAGCAAATTAAACCCGATAGAATGGGAATCATTGTCAAAAGAAGAACAAACAGGCGGAAAATTCATAACAATCCCAGTATTGGACGTTGAGTTATCCGCTGGATACGGGACGTGTCAAAGCATGGAGCAAGAAATGTATACATTACCATTTAGAGCAACCACACTTAAACAAAGAAATATACCAATAGATAAAGCTAAAGTAGTAAAGGTTTCTGGGGACAGTATGGAACCTCGATTATTTGATAAAGATATAATATCAATTAACATGGCTGACACTCGAATTAGAGATGGTAAAATTTATGCTGTAAGAGTTTACGATCTACAGAAAGTTAAAGTTTTGATTAGAAATGCTGACGGTTCAATAACATTAAGATCA
Source organism: Gilliamella sp. B3482 (assembly GCF_026536805.1). Taxonomy (NCBI): domain Bacteria; kingdom Pseudomonadati; phylum Pseudomonadota; class Gammaproteobacteria; order Orbales; family Orbaceae; genus Gilliamella; species Gilliamella sp. B3482. Next base: position 11,459 of record NZ_JAFNNL010000001.1, read on the forward strand.
TTCAATCAAGCATATCCAGACGAGATAGTTAGTAAAGAACAAATAGAAAATGGTGATTTTCAGGTATTAGGAAGGATGTGGTGGCACTCTTCTCTAGATGATTAATAAAAATTAACAGATACTATTCTAAAGCCCGCTAGGGCTTTTTTTATGCCCAGTCCTTTATTGTTTAAAAAACAACCAATCAATCATTAATCGATTTATTAAATATCAATAACTTATCTTATTTACACAAAAAAATAAACAAAATAATTAAACATTTTTAAACAAATGTGTTGACACTATTTGTGTAAAAGTGTTTAATATTAAACATAGAAATTAAACATGATTAAACGCATTTAATTTCAAGCTCTTTAAAAATTAGAAAAGTCGAATTGATTAGTAATAAAGATGCTTAGACCCTAGCGAGCAAAATTCGCACGGACTTATCGGGGAGACCTGTCGATAACTCACGTAACAAGGCAACACTGGCTGAGGCTAATTGATTCGCAGCGCCAATACTGGGGCATGTACCAGTAATCAAATCAAAGCGCATTCAACGAGTGCGCTTGAGTTTGAAATATAAATAAGGGTTTGGTTATGAAAGAACAAAACAAAATAAAACAGCTTCAGCAAAAAGCAACATTCAATGTGAGTACTTTTATTTATGACGAAGAAGAAAAACTGATTAGTAAAATCAATTTTGAAGAGCTGACATCATTTTTAATTGAAATGATGGATGTTAAAGAGATTGATGGTGAAGAGCTTTATGAGTGTATGTGTAAATTAACGCATGCTCAAGCATTTATTCAAGCTGAACAACAAATATCTAATAACGAACAAATGATGATTGATCGGGCTTGCTATTAGTGAGCCTGATTTTAAATGGAAGGAAAGAAATTATGGCAACAAGATCAAATATTTGTGTAAAAGTTGGTGATGTGTACAGAACTGTTTATTGTCAGTGGGATGGTTATTTAGCTCATAACGGAGCTATTCTATTTGAGTATTACGACTCTCAAGAATTGGCTGAAGAACTGGTCAGTCACGGCGACATGTTAACTCTTGACAAAAAATGTTCGAAACCAAATGGACATTCATATGAAAATCCTGTTGATGGTTATACAGTTTACTACGGACGTGATCGAGGAGAAAAAAATACTGGTTATATAGAATCGACAACAAGACCGCTGTGTAACGAAGAGTATTTATATGTATTTGAAGATGGCAAGTGGCATGTTGAATCAGAATATATTCCGAATGGCTACCAAGAATTAACAGAAGAATTAATTTCATTTGCCTGTTAAAAAATACTGACAGCTCGGAAAGACGGCACATTGCTACATCCTATTGGCCCCGAACTTTGGGGCTTTTTTACAGAATTTTCAAATCTTGGTTAAAAGAGGAACAAAACAATGGATAAATTAACACCTCAAAATGCACAGCAGGAACACATGGTTCAGATTTTATTAGCAAAAATGCAGGGGGTTGAGGTTGAACTTTATGATCGCATTGGCAAGGAGTGGATAACATCTGCCACTAGTGCTGTTTATGTGGATTCAAACTATCGTATCAAATCTCACGAGTTACCTATCGCCAAAGGGATTTGGGCGATAATAGATAAAAAATGGAAATGGGCGGCTAAAGATAATGACGGTGGTGTGTGGTTTTATGTGGAAAGACCCAGTAAGGGCGATTACTGTTGGTATGAAGATTCGGAGGGATGTGCCTTAAATGCTCTAGCTCTAAACACAGACGGTATCGACTGGCGAAAATCTCTAACGAGACGTCCTGAGGGGGTATGAATGGAAACAATACCAACAGACCATGTCGGCTATAACGTACATGAAACAGACCGATTTAAAAATGATTATAAATTAAATGAGGGCGAAAGAATTTACGCCCTTTTTTGTACATGTGTACTAACAATCGGCATGTTGTTTATGTTGATTCATTGGATGCTACAGATCGCAACTAATTAGAGAGAATATGGAAATGGCAGAATCATTTGAAAAGAAAATCTGGGACGCCCTGTCCTCAATTAATGTTAACGACAAAATAGAGAAGAAAAACGGTCTTACATATTTGTCGTGGGCTTGGGCTTGGGGTGTATTAATGAAACACTACCCACAATCTACGTACACAATTAACCCTCCAACTACAGAGTTGGATGGCTCTATGACGGTAAGTGTCACTTTGACAATAAAAGAAGACAAGAACGAAGCAACTCGATTTATGTGGTTACCTGTTATGGACTTCAAAAATCACGCCATTAAAAATCCTAATTCAGTAGACATAAATAAGGCGAAAATGCGGTGTTTGACCAAAGCTATATCAATGTTTGGGCTAGGTTTTTATATTTACGCTGGCGAGGATTTACCAGAAGAAGAAAAACAGGCGCAAAAAATTAATGAGGATGAGTTGAACAAAAAACGTGAATCATTAATAAAAGCGGTTGAACAATCCGCACAAAAGGGAGTTGATGCTATGGGTGAGTTTTGGAAATCATTATTAATTGAAGACCAAAAACTTATCGGAGCAGACGAAAAACGTCGTATCTATGACAACATAGCAAAAATGGCAGACGCAAATGGAACAGCGAACGAATGAATGGTTTAACGCGCGTCTAGGTAAAGTCACTGCTAGTCGGATTAGTGACGTAATGGCAAAACCTAAAAAAAACGGGCATTCCGCATCTCGTCAAAATTACATGGCTCAACTGATTTGTGAGCGATTAACTGAAACACCAGCCGAATCATTTACTAACACAGCCATGCAACGAGGTACGGAATTAGAACCAGTTGCAAGGGAAATGTACATACTAAACCAATTTGATGCAACAGTAAAAGAAGTAGGATTTATCCCCCACCCTTCAATCGAAAATGCTGGCGCTAGTCCTGACGGGCTAGTAAATGATGACGGACTAATCGAAATAAAATGCCCTAACACATGGACACATTTAGAATTCATTCAGTCACTGAAACCCAAACGAGAATACATATTACAAATGCAATGGCAAATGATTTGTACAGGTCGCAAATGGTGTGATTTTGTGAGTTATGACGATAGATTACCCGACAATTTAAGTTACAAATGTGTTCGAATTTATTATGACGAAAATTTAGCCCAAGAAATCGAAGCGGAAGTTATTAAATTTCTACAAGAACTTGATGAACGGATTAAGCAAATAGAAGCAGTTTAGCCGTCCAAGTGACGACTTTTATATAAGGAATGAAAAAATGACCAGATTAACAAAAAGAATTAAAGAGAAAATTTGTAGAAAAGCAATTGAACAATCACCAGTAAATAAAGCGTTGGCAGAAGTGAGCAGCCAATTATCTAAATTGGCACTTGATGTTTATAACGATAACGCGACAAATAAACAAATTGAAGATATATGTGAAATAGTAGGACGTGTAGAAAAACTACCGTTTTATTTTAGAGGTTTTTTTGAAACTTCTTACATTAAGTGTGCATTCGGTGGAATGTATACAAATTTATATGCTCCAGACGGTGTTATTTTTTATGATTTAAAAGAAAATCCCACTTATACAGCAGAGCATGAGTTTACAAAACGATTTTTAGATTTAGAGCTTAAACAAGATAGTTTAATTAAACAAAGAAATGATTTGAAGCTTGAAATCTGGGCTCTTCTAGATAGATGTGCAACTCTAAAGAAGTTGCAACAAATATGGCCAGAATCAGTTAATTTTCTAGATGGTATAGAAACTGATATCGCTATCATCAATTTACCTGCCGTAGTTATTGAAGACTTAAATAACAAGCTTGGCATTTCTTCTTAATTTACTGTTTCGTCTGGTATATGCGTTGATAATTAGTGTTAGCAAAGACGTTTTCCTTTTGACCGAGCCCGCTAGTTTGAAATATGCAAGTCGGTGTTTTAATAGCCCATATTATGGCGGTAGTCGCGCCGTTGGCGACAGAGCGACATTTTAATAACTGAGGGGGTTAATTCAATGAGTAAAAAGGTAGAATACTGGGAAGACAAGATTTATGACGTTGATTTACCCATTCCAAAATTCAATCAATTTGACCCAGTTTTATATGACGGAATCAGAACAGAGATCGCTGATAGCGCCAATTATTATGCGTTCAATGATGATGGTGTGATGTGTCCATGGTACTACGTACCCACCCTACTGGATAATTATATTTATATTGAGTTAGTACCAGAGACTGATTTAACTAAATTCACAAATAATTGAGGATTGTTAAATGACTAATGCAAAAAATGAGCTATTAAAAATCATTCGAGAGATAGGAATCCCGATAAAATGTGCCGTTATCAAATTTGACGGAGATAACATTGATGAATGCAAGGGAGAGGCGTGTTTAAAAATTAATTATGAAAAATCAGATCTTAACTTATTTTTAAACCAGATTAATTTTGAATATAACAGTGGATATGGCGGTCAATATTTATACGGAAATGTTTGGCTTGATGACGGCTCATGGTTAGAACGAGGTGAATATGACGGTAGCGAGTGGTGGGAACATAAAACATGCCCCGATATACCGAATGAGTGTAAATGAACAAATTAATTTTTAGGTTTTAGGTTTTAGGGGGTTTAAATGTCTAAATTTATTGAGGTAACGGACGGTAGAGAGAAAACGCTAGTGAATGTTGATCAAATCCTTTTCGTTTCAGATTATACCACAAACGCCTGTATCCGCCTAGGCGAAGAAGTTGTGCTTCCTGTCAAGGAAACCTACGAGGAAATAAAAGCCATGCTGGAGGTGGTTAATGGATGAATTTCCTTGGCGTAAGGCTAAAACAGAGCCACCAGACTATAATGACATTCCCATAGCAAAAATCAAATGCGTTGAGGGCTATCACTATTGCATAGATAGCAAATGTGAGGGCGGTGACTGGATGTGTTGCTGGGAGGGCGATGAGGTTATTGAGTGGTTTAGTTTATATGAAATGCCATTTGATATGTTTTTAACGAGAAAAATCGAACTGTACGACAAAACAGTATACAAAAATATAGATGATGCCAGAGTTGACGGCGCAATATCTGAAATTAGTGTTGAGGGTGTCACTAACGAAACAATGAAACTAATTATCAATACTGTTTCTGAGGTTTTCGGTAAGGGCAAAAACAGCATCGGAATACATATAGAAAGTGAGTAAATTATGATTACACCTGAAGAATGGAAAAAACTGAAAATTGGTGATTTATTATACATTGCTATCGCACCATCGACCCGCATTAAAACAGCAAAAATTAACGAGATCAATGACAATTGCATTACCATTGAAAATGATAATGGCGGTAACCGTTGGATTTACCCGCCACGCGTTATGAATTATTTTTGTGAAAAAAATGATGCTATAAAGTATTTGATGTTAGTTGTAAAACATAAAATTAAAAAACAACAAGAGATATTGCTGAAGCTACAAAACCAATGGGAGAAAGAAAATGACTAGATTCACAGGCACTTTTGTAATAACCACAGAAGCAAAATACAAGTTTGAAATTGAAGCCGAAACTCAAGAATCGGCATTGTATCAGTTAGAAAACGAACCGTTTAGTTGTTTATCCTCGCCAAAACCTACCGACGAAATGACATTCGGAGTAAGCGAGGTTGAACTTAAGGTGAGCGCCCACGATGATGAATTGAAAGAATCGCTCCTCTTAGTGCTTGAAGAGATGCACAAGGTGATGACGTTAGAAAATGCTAAAAACCAATTGGAGAGAGAAAATGGCAATTAATACAATGACAGCAACAGGCAACGTCGGTCAGGATGCTGAATTACGGTATTTACAAAACGGCACAGCAGTTAGTGAATTTAGTTTACCAGTTAAAGCTGGTTACGGAGATAATCAAAAAACAGCATGGATCAAGTGTGTTATATGGGGCAAAGTGGCAGAAATTTTTGCTCCAAATATTAAAAAAGGTGATTTGGTAGCTGTAAGTGGTGAATTTTATGTTGAAGAATGGGAAAAGAACGGCGTGACAGTCACAAAACCATGCTTGCGTGTAAATCAAATTCAACCAACTAAAAAATTGGATGGACAAGTTCAACCTAGCCAGCAACAATCGCAACAACAAAACAATTCACAATCAACACCAGAAACGGATATTAACGACGATTCCATCCCGTTTTAGAGAGTGACAATAAATGAATAAACAAGAAATAATCGATAAATGTATTGAGTCATATTCAAGACTTAAAAATTTAAAGTTGGTTGGTCTTGAAGTCGGCATCCCTTGGCAAACTGTTTATGTCTACTTAAAGCGATCTGGCGTAACTGTAACTGGTGATAAAGCTAGATATGGGTCGGCTATAGATAGAGTGGCTGTTATTGGCGAGCAACGCTTCCACAAAGCTGTACCGTTTGCAGTTGATAACAATAATTTACAATTTCAGGCTTCAATAGACTTCAGTGTCTACAACTTAACTGTAGATGTCAAAACTTCAAAATTACAACATAAAAAGTCTTATAAAAAATCAACAGATAGATGGTCTTATTGCGTAAATAAACAAAAAGATATTGCAGACTTATTTGTCCTTTATGCCTTAAATGATGATCTAGAAACAGAACACGTATTTCTTATGCCGAATGAGATAGTAACTAATGCAACTACTATATCAATCCCAAAATCTGGGAATAGCAAATGGTTTGATTACAAAGTTGAAGAAGATGAACTAGCAAGATTTTTCAAACAACTTGCCGCTTAATCTAAATCAATTAGTTATTAATATAACCGCTCATGTAGCGGTTTTTTATTGTGAGTAATATTATGAAACATCTGCCGAATAATGATAATCAGTTCTACCCTACCCCTCGAAAACTGGCAACTGAATTATTTTCAATGTTAACTAAAGATAAAAGTAATTATAGTTATATTTTAGAGCCAAGCGCTGGCAAAGGCGATTTGATAAAATATTTTTATGATGACGCATCAACTTGGGGCAGACGCGTTTTTCGATTTAGTTGTTGTGAAATTGATCATAATTTATCTAGCATTCTACTGAATATCAAAAATTCAGGTGAGCGATATGAATATGAAAATTTAAATTTAGAAATTGTTGGTAGTGATTTTCTCGAATTCAATTCTATTGAAAACTACGATTTGATTATCATGAATCCACCATTTAAAAATGGTGATAAACATTTGTTACACGCATTAAATTATGTTGTTGATGGCGAAATTCTATGCATATTGAACGCTGAAACACTTAAAAACCCATACACCAACAATCGAATTTTACTCAACCAAAAACTAAACGAACTCAATGCTACAATTAAATATGTTGATGGCGGTTTTTCGACTTCAGAATCAGAACGTAAAACGGATGTTGAGGTAGCTCTAATTCATATTAAAAAAGAGCAAGATATTGAAAAGATATTTAGTGATGAATATGAAAAGATGAACTATGACATTGATTTAAAAGACGGCTCGGAAGTTAAAAACATTAAAAAACATCAATCAATTGACGATATGTTACTTGAGTATCAAGATTACCAAAAGCGTATTATGCGCACATGTGAAACAATGTTTAAAGCGTCCTACGGTTGTCGTGATTTAATTCATGTCTCGATTGGAGAGAGATTAGAAACCGCGCATTCTTATTCAATTAAGAGTATTGATCAAGCGTTAAGGCGTGCAAATGGTATTATTAAAGATCGCTATTGGAGAAAATTGTTAGACCGCAAAGAGTTTAGGGACAAACTTACAACAGCAGAGGTAAACACATTTAACAATATTATTAGACGTTTTTCCAACATGGAATTTTCACGTAATAACATCAATACACTATATGAATACATTTTAAAAAACGGCAACGATTTATTCAAAAATGCAATATTCGCTTTATTTGATAAGATAACTCGTAAAAGTTCTTACTATCCAGAAAAGTCTAAGAATATTTATTTATTTAATGGTTGGAAGTCTAATAATGGTTACAAAATTAATTCTAAATTTATTTTAATCATACAAGGTTGGCCGAAAACATGGTTTCATGCAGACTATAGAGTAATAGAAGAATTAGATGATATCGAAAAGGTATTTGTCTATTTTAATAATGGTATATATCCAGAAATAAAATTAAGCCAAGCATACACTGCTTGGTATGATGATTATCTAGCAGGTAAGACAACTAATAGAAATCTTTTTGAAAATTCTATGTTTAAAGTTCGTCTTTTTCAAAAAGGTACTATGCATTTTTATGTAAAAGACGAGGCATTGCTCAGACGTTTTAATGTATATGTCGGGCGTGAACGAACATGGTTACCGCCAGACTACGCAATGAAAACTTACAATGATTGTGACAGTGAAGAAAAACGGGTTATAGACGAGTTCGAGGGTGAAAAACAATATACATCCAATCTGAACGATCCGCTACTAACCAACCTAAACAAATCACTACTAATGATAGAGTCTGTATAGTTTATCCCCAAAACCTGTTCATAACTCGTTTGATATCCACCCTATCCTATTAATTTAAAATAAAATAATGCGATGATTATTTATTGTGCACACGGAGTAATTACAATGAAAATTGATGATACAGTATTGAATCATAAAAAAGTCGAATTTAGATATATTGAATTCGGAGATGTTTTTTCATTTGGTAACGAATTTTATATTAAATCTAATCTAGATCCCTACACACTTGCTTTCTATCGTAAAAAGAGAGATGAAATCAATGAAAATAATACTAAAGATTTTGAATACGTAGTTAATATTTATGATGGTTCTGTGACTGCATTTGAACAAACAACAATGGTTCGCCCAATTAAAGCCAAGCTAACCCTCGACAAATAACACACTCATTAACTCAATTCTCACGCTGATTATTCAGTGTGCGATTTCTATTATCTAAAGGAAATGATTATGACTAAACAATTAAAAAAGATTCTTATAAATCACAATGGTTTCGCATATGTAAAAAGCGGTGAAGATAAGTTGATTATCAGTTGTGATTTAATTAGTAAAGAAAGCGACGGTTATATTGCGTCAGCTATGCATTCTGATGATTTTGTAGAGTGGGCTATGAATTTAGATGATGTAACCGAAATTATAGCGTTGCTTTATTAGTAGAGGTAATCAATAACTAAATATAGCGAACTATATAAAAATGATATTCAATTAGAGAGCATATAATGACTATAAAAAAATACAACATAGAGCCAGTTTTAGGTTTAGATGGCACGCAGACTTTCATAATGAAAGAGCATCAATTTGGTAGTTACGTTACGAGTGAATGCGCCGAAAATTTATTAACTAAAATTGATGGACTGAAATTGACCATTGCACTACATGAACAAAATGCAGTGAAAACAAGAAACAAACTAAACAGATTAAAGGTGAGTAGAACGGAATTTGATTATTACAAATACAAATCAATGACATTATCTGAAATAACTCAAGCATTAACAACGTGCGTTATGGATTCAATCCAAAATAAGAAAAATATTGATTCTAATCAACATTTATTAGTTCTATTGAAATCAGTTTTTGGAAACTGTTTAGAGCTAACAACTGATACTAGCGTTAAAGAAGTTCAGAATTTAATTGAGGCGTTTCATCAATTGCAGACGAATATTGAGTTGCAGGAGGTGATCAATGAAACCTCGTCAAATTAAGAAAAATAGCAAACATGCTACGAGGTTATTGCTCAAACTGTTTCCTACATTATATCAAGAGTATCATTTTGAATATGATTGCTGGACAAACGAATATTTTACATTTGCTCCCACTGGAGGGCTTTATTTAGATTATGGAGAATGTGAGGATGTCGTATCAGCATCATTAGCACTGTTTGATGCAATTAGGTATTTTCATAAAAATTGGAATAGGCGAACTACTATACAGGTATCAGGTTGTTATGGAGAAATAGTAGAAATTCCAAAATTAAATGCGACATGGCAACAATTATTGACCGAATGCAGAAAACTAGCAAAAGCAAGGGCACAGTTTAAATGAAAAAGAAATTTAAACAACGCAAGCAACACTACTTCTTATTTGCATATAAATTTCAATGCACAAATGGTAAAGATGGGTATGGGTGTAAAACCATATCAAAAAATAATATAAATGTAACACAAACAACCTTTAATTGTATTTGGGAATTATTAAAGAAAGATGTTGATGATGTTGAAAATATGATTATAACTTCAGTTAATTATCTTGGTTATATGACTGAAAAAGAATTTAACGATAATTGATCAATATAGGGATGGTATATGAAAAAATATAATCTAATTTACGCCGATCCGCCGTGGCAATATTCGAATCAATCAACACGAGCCGCCACAAAAAATCACTACCCCACTATGACATTCCAAGAACTTAAATCACTAAACATAAAATCAATAGCAGATAATAACAGCATATTAATTATGTGGTATACGTCTGCATTTGCAAGGCAAGCTGATGCGCTAGCCTCTCATTGGGGTTTTGAGGTTAAAACTATGAAATTGTTTACATGGGTGAAATTAAATAAAAACTATCATCAAAACATAACTAAACAACTAAAACAACACGGTTGTATGAATTCTGAGGACGTTTTTAATTTAATTAACGATCAGCTGAGATTTGGATTAGGTAATTATACTCGTGCAAATAGTGAGGATTGTTTGATAGCTGTTAGAGGTAAAGGCATTCAACGAATTAATAAATCAGTTAGCCAGATAATTTTAGCCCCGATAGGGGCGCATAGCGCAAAACCTCAGGAGGCACGAGACCGAATAGTTCAATTATACGGAAATGTACCGAGGGTTGAATTGTTTGCCCGTCAGAACGTAAACGGTTGGGATGCGTGGGGTAATGAATGCATAAATGATATTGAGTTGTGAGGTGTAATTATGGAGATTATCACACTAAAAGAAGCGTCTAAAATATCCAAACTATCATATACATACCTCTTTGAGAGAAAGCTGGAATACGGGTTTTCATATCAATCTAAATCCGAAAAGAAGAAAGTTGGGAAATGGTTAGCTGATAAAAAAGAGTTTGAAGAAAAGTTCAAAGCAAATCATAATGCAAATCGGCTAACCTCTGAAATTAAGGAGGTAAAAAAATGTCAATCAAAAAGCGTGGTGAATACTGGCACATTGACATCGTCACGCCAGATGGCGGAAGAATTAGGCAATCTACTGGCACGACAGACAAAAGGCAAGCGTTAGAGTATCATGACAGGCTAAAAGCTGAATTATGGGATACTGTGAAACTAAATAAAAAACCGCAACGGCTATTTGAAGAAGCGGTTATTTTATTTTTAAAAGATGGTAAAGAGCAAAAAAGTTTTAGAGTGAAACAAGCGCGAGCTGAATACTTTTTATCAAAATTTGCAGGTCGTGAACTATCATCTATAACTGGTGAAGAAATACTAAAATCATTGCCAGTTATAGTTGAAAAAACGTGTAAAAAAGTTTCTAACGCAACAATAAACAGATATCGAGCTGATATTATGCGTATGTTCTCTTTAGCATATAAGTTAGATTGGATCGATTCTGTGCCGTTTGTTCCAAGAGTTAAAGAGCCTAAAGTTAGAGTAAGATGGATAACTAAAGAAAAGGCTGCTCTTCTAATTCAAAACCTGCGTTTGCAATGGATGAAAGACGTTTGTTTTTTCGCGTTATCTACAGGCGCACGAATGAGCGAGATATTTACGTTAACATGGCATAACGTTGACTTAGTTAATCGTGTAGCTACTGTGACAAATGACAATGCTAAATCAGGTAAAGCGAGAGCTTTATTGTTAAATCACGATGCGGTGGAGTTAATACGAAAATTGAGATTTAAAAACAATTGTGAGTTTGTTTTTACAAGATCAACACTAAAGCGTGTTTATGATATTGATCGTCGTGATTTTAGCGATGCATGTGAATTATCAGGTATTGAAGATTTTCATTTTCACGACTTGAGACATACTTGGGCAAGCTGGCATGTTCAAGCAGGTACACCACTTTTTACGTTGAAAGAGCTTGGCGGCTGGGAAACGTTAGAAATGGTGAAAAAATATGCCCACTTGAATGCTGATCACATGTTAGAGTTTGCAAACAATGTCACATTTACAGCACAAAGCGCAATTGACTTTTTCGACACAAAATCAAAAACAGCTTAAAACTGTTAAAAATCATATTGATAATGGTGGGTTGTGAGGGGATCGAACCCGCGACCAATTGATTAAGAGTCAACTGCTCTACCGACTGAGCTAACAACCCATTTAGTTAGTTGGGATATTCTATATAACTTTATATTCTAATGCAAATCCTCTATTCTCAAATTAATATAATTGTCAGAATGAAAACTCATTTACAACTAAACGGTAACATGTAAACCAACGATACCGATAATAATCACACTCAGACCAAATATTCGAGTGAAATTCTTCGGTTCATTGAAGATAAGCATATTAGCCAAAACCGCACCTGAAGTACCTAACCCTACCCACACTGGATAAACTATACTTAAATCTAGATACTTGAGTGAAAAATAAAATAGTATAAATGAAACAAAAAAACCGCCCCAATAAAACATTAATCGCAACAAGCTTTTTTGTTGCGAGTATAGCTTAAGACCTATCGCGCCAATAACTTCGAAAATTGCAGCAGTTAAAATAAATAACCATCCCATATCTCAATCCAAATTTTAGTTAATTAGCTATCAGCTCGTTTTAATTGCACAACACCAATGATAATTAATGCTACAAAAAATATTTCAATCAGTTTAATTTGTTTGCCAAATACAACCATATCAATCAGTAATGAGCCAATCGCGCCAACACCAGAAAATATTGCATAGACAGTGCCTGTAGGAATAGTCTTACATGCATTAGTTAAAAACGTAAAATCAACAATAATGACTAATACAACAATCACCCAATGCCACCACTGGCTCGCAGTAGTAAAACCAAATACCCAACACAATTCAAAAAAGCAGGTGAGAACAACAAATACCCACTCTTTATTCCTGCTGTACATAATGACCTCATTATTTTTTTATTTTTTGTTTATATTGCTTAATTTTATTATTTCATTAATGTGCTTAATGAAAACAAAAGACGGTTCGCAAACTAAAACATTTGCCACCTAAAGATTATGATGTTTATGCAGAGAAACAGTTCAACCTTATATATAATATCGATAGTTTCTGAAACACTTTAATGCTATTTCTTACTATTTATTAACAATTCTATAATGACGGATGAAAAATGGCAAGCCTAGAATTATTGATAATTGTATGCTTTTAAATAACTTTCTCAAAAATTGAGAGAAAATCCGAAATAAAATTAATCCATTTAACTTAAATCAATTACCAAAAATGATAACTTAATATAGCTTAGATCCTATCCTTAATCCCAGCAAATGATCAATCTTACTCAACGCGTAATTGACGAATAAAATCTATCTAATTTAAAAAAAAGTTGAGGAAAGGGGTTTTTTTTCAATTAAATCAATATAGAATACTTCGCTTAGTATTTTAATTCATTTTAAATCAAAATAATTCAAGTACTTTAAGTGTAACTTATTTAATATTTATATTAGAAAATAAGTCAGATAAATCAAAAAGGAATAGACAATGTCAAATAAATCGGACAATGAGTTTAAAGTCGGAATAAAGGCCTATGTGTCACTAGTTGTTGCCATACTGTTTTTTTCCGGGCTATTTTATAACGTGGATGGAAAAGCTTGGTTAGGTGCATTTGATTTTACCAGCTTAAGTGGTAAGTTTGGTACTATGCTTCACCCTGAAAAAAATACTTTTGTTGGTGAAGGTGGAAATAGCGCCAGAGCCGGTTTTATTTTTGCCTTATCACTAATACCGACAGTGATGCTTGCGTTAGGTGTTTTAGAAATTTTTACCCATTACGGTACAATTCGTGCAGCTCACAAACTATTAACTCCCCTTCTTAAACCTATTTTAGGGGTTCCTGGTAAAACGGGCCTTGCGTTAATTACTGATTTACAAAGTACTGACGCTGGAGCCGTATTAACTAAAGAGTTGTATGATGAAAAACAGATCAGTAAAAAAGATCTTATCATTATCAGCGCCTGGCAATATTCAGGAGCGGGCTTAATTAATAACTACTTTTCTATTGGTTCTGCGCTTTTTGCTTCAATGACTGTCGCAATATTTACACCATTGGTCATTATGATTGTATTGAAATTCGTTGGTGCAATTTTAGTACGCATGATTTTAAATTCAGTTTATAAAAAGGATTTTATCAATGAATAACTCAACCAATCAAAAACAGACTAACAATCCATTAGATATTTTCGTTATTGGTGCTCGCAAAGGCTTCAATATTGCAATAAACAATTTAATGCCTAACATTATTATGGCATTTGTTATCACGGAAATATTAAAAAGATTAGGTTTGATGCAATTAATCGGTGAAGTATTTGCACCCGTTATGGGGCTATTTGGTTTGCCGGGTGAAGCTATAACGGTATTGTTGACCGCTTGGTTATCAGCTTCAGCAGGAACGGGTGTTGCTGTAAATTTAATTTCTGGCGGTATTTTAAGTGGTGTTGATATCACGATCTTAGCACCAGCTATTTTCTTAATGGGCTCACAATTACAATATATGGGACGTTTATTGGGTGTTGCTGATGTACCTAAAAAATATTGGCCACTATTAATGCTTAACAGTATAGTTAATGCTTTAATTGCGATGATCATCATGCGATTTATAGTGTGATAAAGGAGATATCTATGTCTAATGTACTTGAACATTACCACTATTTACATCAAATTCCTGAGTTGGGTTTTGAAGAATTTAAAACCTCAGCCTATATCGCGGATAAACTTAAAGCTGCTGGCTATAAAGTAGCACGAAACATTAACAATACCACAGGAATTGTTGCTGAATATGACAGTGGAAAACCCGGTCCAGTGTTAGCATTACGAGCTGATATGGATGCTCTAGGTCATATCATTGAAGGTGAACACTGTGCGAGACACACTTGTGGACATGACGGTCACTCATCAATGTTATTAACTGCAGCCCAAGAACTCATTAAAGAAGGTAATATAAAAAAAGGAAAATTAAAGCTAATTTTTCAACCTGCTGAAGAGTTAGGTTCAGGTGCTTTAGCCATGATAGAAGGCGGTGCTATTGACGATGTTGATATGATCATTGGCTTACATGTACGTCCTAAAGATGAATGCCCAAAAGGCTGTGCATCAGCTGCCATGTTTTATTCAGCCTCAACGACAGTTGAAGTAAATATCCATGGTATTCCTGCTCATGGTGCAAGACCACATTTAGGTGTAAATGCATTAGATGCTGCAACTATGGCAATTCAAGCTGTGAATACTATTCACCTAGCGCCCAGCTTAACTTATAGCGTGAAAGCCACACGTTGTATATGTGATGCGGGTGTAACGAATGCTATTCCATCAGAGGCCTATGTTTGTTGGGATTTAAGAGCCCCAACTAATCCTGCTATGGATGATTTAAAAGCAAAAACACTTAAAGCAATCGAACTCAGCGTTGCATCAATTGGTGCTAAAGCTGATATCAAAGTATCAAAAGAGATACCAGCAGCTGAAATTGATGATGAAGTCACAAAAATTATTGCTGAATCTATTATAGATGTGCTTGGCAAAGATGGATTAAAAGATCCTATTTTTACCCCAGGTGGAGAAGATTTCTTCAATTATCCTCGTGAAAGAGATGTAAAATCAGGTTTTTGGGGATTGGGTGTTGATTTAACACCAGGTCTACATCATCCAGATATGACTTTTGATACATCAGCATTAGAAAATGGTGTAAAAATCACTAAAACTTGTGCTTTAAAAGTTTTGGGTTAAGTAAATTATTCCGCCGAATATTTCGGCGGTTTCTTGAAAGACTTATAATGATTTACGATAGGCCACAATATCATCAATTGTAACTACTGGTAACTGATGCTTTTTAGCAAATTCGACAACTTGTGGTGCTCTAGCCATTGTTCCATCATCATTCGTTAATTCACAAATTACAGCGGCTGGTTTAAAGCCTGCTAATGAAACTAAATCTACAGAGGCTTCTGTATGACCTCGACGACTCAAGACGCCATTCTCTTTTGCGACTAATGGAAAGACATGGCCTGGATGATTTAAATCACTTGGTTTTGCATTATCTGCAATCGCAGCTTTTACCGTAGTGACTCTGTCCGCAGCCGATACGCCAGTTGTTACGCCTTTCGCAGCTTCAATAGTAATAGTAAAAGCGGTCTGGTTTTTACTGGTGTTGTTAGCAACCATCATTGGTAACTCTAATTTATCGCAATAGGATTGTGGCATACATAGGCAAACTATACCACTTCCATATCGAATCGTTAGCGCCATTTGTTGTGTTGTAATTGTTTGTGCTGCCCAAATAATATCGCCTTCGTTTTCGCGATCTTCATCATCTAGCACTAATACGCCAGATCCAGCTTTGATTGAAGCGATTGCTTTTTTGACACGCTCGATGGGTGTTCCGAATTCATTTAAGTTAAACTGATTCATGGTAAATACCTATCCTGTTTTATTAAACTAATTATATTTATTCTTAATTAATTTGAATTCATTAAGTTATAAATATATTAAATACCAGAATCAGGGCAAGTGCTTGACCATAGTGATTTTGCTATAGCGCAAATATAGAAAAGATAAGCTACTCTCTTTCATCCAGACTTTAACTGTCGGCTTTGGAATCTCACCAAATCTGCTTGTCCTTAATAAAATCTATTTTATTAAGCGCTCGTGGGCTATACCACCGGTGGGGAATTGCGCCCCGCCCTGAGAATTTTTTGTCAGTGAACTGACATCAAACACTATAATATAATTCAATAAAAAAAACACGTATATTTTATGAGGATAAATAAATTGCCGCATAAAGCGGCAATTTTTGAAGAGGCAATTAATGCATTCGAATTTCACGCAAATGCCGTTTTTCAGCTCGACGCATCCAAAGCCATGAAATGAAGCCAATAATACCAACAATTAATAAAATAATTGTCGCTAAGGCATTAACTTGAGGATCAACCCCTAATCGGACTTTAGAAAATACCAGTTTTGGTAACGTCATCGCACCTGGCCCTGTCACGAAATTAGCGATAACCACATCATCAAGTGATAAAGTAAATGCCAATAACCAACCAGATACAAGAGCTGGAGCAATCATAGGTAACGTTATAATGAAAAATACCTTTAATGGATTTGCACCCAAATCTAATGCAGCTTCTTCAATTGACTTATCTAACTCTCGTAATCTTGCGCTAATAACGACTGTCACATAAGCGGTACAAAATGTTGCATGAGCGAGCCAAATAGTAATTGCACCTCTTTGTGTTGGCCAACCAAGTACTTGTCCCATTCCAACAAATAACAATAGTAATGCCAAACCGGTTATTACATCTGGCATAACTAGTGGTGCCGTTGTCATAAACGAAAACAAATTAGATCCTCGGAACCGTCTATATCGTATTATGGCGTAAGCAGCTAAGGTACCAAGTACAATTGCTAATGATGCAGCACCAGCAGCAATAGAAAGGCTCAATCCTACCGCTTTAAGTAAGGCTTCATTGTGGATCAATTCAAAATACCATTTAGTTGAAAATTCAGACCAAACAGTTACAAGTCTTGAACTATTGAAAGAATAAACAATCAAAATGATCATCGGTATATATAAAAAGGAAAACACTAATAATAGAATTAATCCTTTTAAAAATTTACCTAGCAATGATATCGTTACAATAATTGTCAAAATAAGACTGAAGACAAAACATCCCACATATAAGCTACTACTACTCAATAAAGCAAAACCAGATGCTGAAATCAAAACCGATAGCACCAATGAACCTAAGAATGTGGAGATAAAAACAATCAATGCTGATCGCACGATTAATGGTAAATTATTCATTTATTTACCTCCCATTTGTCGGTTTTGGAATTTGTTAAAGTAATAGATAGGGACAATTAATATCAATAACATCACTGTTGCGACAGCTGATGCAGCTGGCCAATCGTGATTATTAAAGAATTCAGCCCATAGTTGAGTACCAATCATTAGACTATCTGAAGGCCCTAACAGTTCAGGGATTACATATTCCCCAACCGCTGGAATGAATACCAACATGGCTCCAGCAATAACACCATTTTTAGTTAATGGTACGATAATCCTAAAGAAGGTTTTGATTGGCTTACAGCCTAAATCTAATGCTGCTTCAATTAGGGTTGAATCGACTTTACTTAATGATGTGTAAATTGGTAACACCACAAACGGTAAGTAAGAATATACAATACCGATATAAACAGCTAGATAAGTTTTCATAATGATCAGCGGTTGATCAATAACACCTAACCACATTAAGAAATGATTTAACAAACCATTAGGATTCAATATCCCAATCCACGCATAAACACGAATTAAAAATGATGTCCATGATGGTAATATAATCAACAATAATAAAATATTTCGAGTAGATGGCTTGCATTGCGATATAGCCCATGCTAATGGATAACCAATCAAAATACATAATAATGTCGAAATTGCAGCCACTTTCAATGACTGTAAATAGGAGTCTAGATAAATAGTATCAGCTAATAAATTTAGATAATTACCAAAATTTAAAACAATATTTACCAGCCCATCTTCATAACTAAAAAGTTCTGTATAAGGAGGAACGGCTATCGCCACTTCCGAAAAGCTGATTCTAAATACGATTAAAAATGGTAATAAAAAGAGTAACAGCATCCAAAAGTAAGGAATCGCGATAACTAACAAACGACCATATAATGTCATTAAGTCGGAATCATCACGTTGATGTCGCATCTTTTTATAAGCATAATAGATAGCAACCAAACCGACTAATTCAGGTATATATAAAATACTACCAGCTATTATCAATCGATAAGCAAATTTAGATGGTTTATAATGCGCTAAATATGCACCTAAACATGATAATAAAAAGCTTAATACCATTGATGTAAATAACGCATCTAAAAAAAGATTGTCAAATGCATTTGTTGTTACAAAACGTAAATAAATACCGAGTAACACCAAGGCATTTAATAACAAACCCCATATAATGGATCGCATCAATATATCCTCTTGTGTTTATTCAGTAAGCACAACACAACTATCGATTTCCCAACTAAGGTTGACAATATCACCCCAAGTAGGCATACCTTTACGATAGCGATGTTCGTTTTGTAGCTGTGCAATAATTATCTGACCACTTTGCAATTTTACGTGATAAATTGAAAGATCGCCTAAATAAGCAATTTCAACAACTTCACCAGTTGCAACGTTATAGGCATCTTCAGCAATTTCATCACAAAGTTTGATTTTTTCAGGTCTTAAGGCAACTTGAATTGGAACACCTTCGACAGCGGGTGAATCATAATCAACTTTTAAAGAGTGCTTAATCATAGGACAACTAATAATTAATCCATCTTCTAATGTTTCTTGTAAAATGCCATCAAACACATTTACTGAACCAATGAACTCAGCGCTATAACGACTATTTGGATGCTCGTAAATCTCTTCAGGCTCACCAATTTGCACAAATTGACCTTTGTTCATAATCGCGATGCGCCCTGCCATTGTCATCGCTTCTTCCTGATCATGGGTTACCATTACACAGGTCGCACCAACTTGTTCTAAAATGCTAACCACTTCAAGTTGCATACGATCACGAAGTTGTTTGTCCAAAGCGCCCATCGGTTCATCTAATAATAGAAGTTTTGGTCTTTTGGCTAGACTTCTTGCTAAAGCAACGCGTTGTCTTTGACCACCAGATAATTGATGAGGTTTACGTTTACCAAATTGCTCCATATGCACAAGCGCTAACATCTCTTCAACACGCTGTTTAATGTCGCTTTTAGCTAATCTATCTTGTTTAAGACCAAAAGCAATATTTTGCTCAACCGTCATGTGAGGAAAAAGAGCATACGATTGAAACATCATATTAATTGGACGATTGTAAGGAGGAACTTGCGATAAATCCTTACCATCTAAAATAATTTGTCCGGATGTTGGTTGTTCAAACCCTGCAAGCATACGCAATAAGGTCGATTTACCACTACCCGATGCACCTAATAAGGCGAAAATTTCCCCATCATAAATGGTTAAATTTACATCATCGACGGCATAATAGTCGTCATTAAAAACTTTAGTTAAATTTTTGATCTCCAATAATGGAGTTATCATCTTTTTTTTAGGCTGTACCTGATTTGTTGTTTTATCGTTCACACTTTTTTCCTCATAACAACAAGCCAAAAAAAACGAGACGGAAAGGTTATTAAACCTCTCCGCCTAGAATATATAAGTCAATAATTTGACGTTCAAACGGTTATTTACCCGTTTTAAGTTTTGTCCATGTGCGAGTAATCACACGTTCGAGCTTAGGATCTTTTACTGTAAGGGTAAATAATTTTTCCATAACTTCTGGTTTTGGATAAACCGCAGGATCATTTTTCACTGCTGGTTTTACAAACTGATCGTTAGCCGCTTTATTTGCACTAGCAAAGTTAACATCATTAGTTACCTGTGCAGCAATTTCTGGAATCATAACGAAGTTTAAAAACTCGTGAGCTTCATCAGGATTAGCTGAATCTTTAGGAATAGCAAATGTATCAAAAAATACTAATGCACCTTCTTTAGGAATATGGTAGCCAATATGCACACCATTATTTGCTTCGTTAGCTCTGTCACGAGATTGTAATATATCACCTGACCAACCTAAAATTACACAAATATCACCGTTAGCTAAATCAGTTATATATTGTGATGAATGGAAATAACGAATATTTGGTCTTACTTTTTCTAACAACTCGTAAGCGGCACCGGTATAATCTTTCGCATCAGTACTGTTCGGATCTTTACCTAAATATTTAAGTGCACTCGCAAAGATTTCAGTTGGAGCATCTAAGTAAGCAACACCACAATCTTTAAGTTTTTCCATATTTTCAGGTTTAAAGACTAGATCCCAACTATCAACTGGAGCATTATCGCCAAGACGTTCTTTAACTTTATCAATGTTATAACCAATACCTGTCGTCATCCATACATAAGGAATTGCATATTTATTATCAGGATCATGGTTTGCCATTAATTTCATCAAATTAGGATCAAGATTTTTCCAATTTGGTAATTTACTTTTATCTAATGGCAGATAGATATCAGCTTTGATCTGTCTTGCTAAAAAACTATCAGAAGGTGAAACTACATCAAAGCCAGAATGACCGGCCATTAATTTACCTTCAAGTGCTTCATTAGAGTCATAAACATCATAAACTAATTTGATACCAGTCGATTCTTGAAAATCAGTGATAGTATCGTTACCAATTTGACCTGCCCAATTATAAAAATGCACAACGCGATCTTTAGCTATAGCAGATTGAGATAATGCTAGTGAAACACCAGCTATGATTGAAAGAATTGTTTTACGTTGAGTAAACATGCTCACCACTTCTCCTCTAGTTAGGGATATTACATGTTAGACACAAGCCCATTGTGAAACACAACGGACCCCCAAATTTTACCATTATCTTAATTAACGGCGAAACCGAGGTAATCAGGCAATTACGAGTCATTAATTGAATTAATGAACAAGTAGAGCTAACCTTGCATTACGAGGGATAAAATACCTTTTTTTTTACAGATGTCTACATAAAAAATCAAATAAACTTAGATTAAGGACCGAATGACTATATTTTAATCAATCAGCCCTTTGTTAGCGAGCTATTAACAATTAATTAACGTTTTTTATTCGGCAGTGGCTTGCAAAACTTTTGAATCTGGTTGCCAAATTCTATATTTAACTGTTACATCGTTTGGTACATAAAATACCAATGGTAACTGACTGTTATAATTTAATAAACCTAAATTATGTCTGATTGTAACGAACTGGTTTTTGTTAGCACTTTCAGGGCAAGCCATCATGGTTGAAAGCGTTCCTTTAACTTCTTCAACTTCGTAATAAGAATATCCCCATCCTTTAAGCTCTTTTTCTTTAATTACCCCACCTAAATTATGTGCATTACAATCTACATTCATATCTTTACCAACTAATATTTCTACTTTTGCGTTAGCTTCATCTTTTAAGCTAGGAAGATGAATCACATAACGCGTAGCACCGACTTTAGCGTTAGGATATGGCGCGATTTCATTCAATTTTTGCGCAACTTGAGGGACTTTTTGTGTATTTGCACACGCTGATAATGTTACACCCATCAAAACTAACAACATTAATTTTTTCATTTTATATCTCCAAGAAAATTGTCTAATTGATACGACATCGTATGCTTTTCAAAACATAATGCGTATAATAACATTGTCTAGATTAAAGAATATGAGGTAAAAATGCCAGCAGAAAAAAAAACCGATGATTTACTAAAGCTAATTTTAAATCTATTACTGATAGGTTTACTTATAACAGTAACTTATCGAGTGATAGAAGTATTTTTGTTTGGCTTTTTTTGGGCCGTTATGGTGGTTATTGCTACTTGGCCATTAATGATAAAAATCCAACAAAAGTTGTTTAATAAACGTTGGTTATCACTGTTAGTTATGGCATTAATATTGGCATTTGTTTGTGTCATTCCTTTTCTTCTCATCATTAGTAGTGTCGCTCAAAATGGGCATTACCTTATCGAATGGGTTAGAAACCTATCTCATAGAGAATTACCTACTTTTGACTGGTTAATAAACGTTCCTATGTTTGGTGAGGAGCTACACCAAAAATGGCTCGAAATTATTAAAACCGATGGGTCGGAATTAGTATCTGATATTCAACCCTATATTGGTACAATGATTGGCTGGCTATTAGAACAAGTCACCAACATTGGCGTTTTCATATTCCATGCTGGTGTGATGATTATATTTAGTTTATTGCTATTTCTTAAAGGTGAAAGCATTACTAAATATGTTTATGTTTTAGCTAATCGTTTATCTAAACAATATGGAACAACTACCGTTACATTGGCTGGTCAATCTATACGAGCGGTTGCATTAGGCGTGGTTGTCACCGCCATTACATTAGCTTTAATTGGTGGCTTAAGCTTTATTATTACCAAAATGCCATTTCCAGGCATATTAACCCTCGTTTTATTCATCTGCTGTGTTGCTCAAATTGGACCAGTTATCGTAATGATTGGCTGTATTATTTGGCAATTTTGGGATGGTCATATCGTATCAGGTATTGTATTAATTGTAGTTGCCATCATATTAACCACACTAGATAGCGTAATGCGAGCATATTTGATAAAAAAAGGGGCCGATCTACCTTTCTTACTTATACTTTTTGGTGTAATTGGAGGTATTCTGGCTTTTGGTATTATGGGACTATTTATTGGTCCAGTCGTTCTGGCATTAAGCTATAAAATTATTCAAACTTGGGTTAATGAACAATCTTAAATATTGAGTTAATAGACTGAATAAAAACAGATTAATTTAAACATAGGATAACCTATGAAAAATAGGAGTGTTATTTTCTGACATAAATTGTGATATTCTACACTTTGTGTCAGTTTTAATGATATTTAAATCATGCGAATACCATTTATTAAATACAACCATCAAAAGCATCTAAATGAATTAGCAAAACTTCAGCAAAATGCTGAGCAATATCATATTGTATACGATCCAAAATCTTATCGAATTACATTGCTTGAGCATATCATGAAAGCTAAGCACCGTATCTACATTGTTGCACTTTATTTAGAAAAAGATGAAGCCGGCCGTGAGGTACTTGATGCACTTTATCAAGCAAAAACCGCGCGCCCAGATTTAGATATCAAGATTTTTGTTGATTGGCATCGTGCTCAACGTGGACGAATAGGTGAAGATAAAGCCCAAACGAATGCTCGGTATTACTATGATCTAAAACAGCAACATCCAAATATTGATATTCCTATTTATGGTGTCCCCGTTAATCGCCGTGAAGTACTTGGTGTACTACACTTAAAAGGTTTGATCATCGATGACACCGTGATTTATAGTGGTGCGAGTATCAACAATGTATATTTACATAAACTAGATAAATACCGCTATGACAGATATCACTTTATAACCAATAAAGCGCTATCTGACACCATGGTCAATTACGTCAATGACAATTTCCTTTCTGCTGAAGGTGTGCAACGTTTAGATGTTAGTGAACATAAAACTCGCAAACAAATTAAACCAGAAATTAAAGCGTTACGTCAAAATCTTACCGACGCAAATTATCAATATGTGGCAGATACGGATAATGATACATTATCGGTCTCTCCAATAGTTGGTCTTGGGCGAAATAATCAGCTCAATAAGGTCATTCACCATTTAATAAATGTCACCGAACAAAAAATTATATTTTGTACTCCGTATTTCAATCTACCCAATATATTAGTGCGCGATATTATTCGTCTCCTAAGAAAAGGAAAACAAGTTGAGATCATTATTGGTGATAAAGTTGCTAACGACTTTTATATTCCAGAAGATCAGCCATTTAATATTTCCGGTGGGCTACCCTATTTATATGAAATCAACTTAAGACGCTTTGTTGAACGCCTTCAAAATTTCATAGACAAAGAACAGTTAATCATTAGGTTATGGAAAGATGGCGATCAAACCTATCATCTAAAAGGTATTTGGGTCGATGATAGTTGGATGATGATCACAGGTAATAATCTTAATCCTAGAGCATGGCGTTTAGATCTGGAAAATGCAATATTAATCCACGATCCAAAACACGAATTACAAAAACAAATCAAACAAGAACTCGTCGCAATTCGAGAAAAAACGACTTTAGTTACACATTTTCAACAAATTCAAGCTAGCCTGTTCTATCCCAAAAATGTACATAAATTAATTAAACGATTAAGCCGAATTCGGGTTGATAGAATTATTAAACGCTTATTATAATTAACAAAGTGATAATAAATAGCTACATTGTTACAAATAGCTTATATACAACTTAAATTTTATTTAGGTTCAACACCATTCTAGCATTTGAAGCACTAGTAGCAATAATATCAATGACACCAGAGCGAAGCGCACCTAAAATTGCTGTCGCTTTAGTGTTTTCTGATGCAATGGCAATAACACAAGGAATGTTACGTAGCTCATCAATACTTAAACCAATTACCCGATCATTCATGGTTGTATCAACAGGATTGCCATTGATATCAAAAAAACCATAACCTGCAATATCACCAACTACGCCTTGATTCAAAGTAGCATATGTGACTTCTTGCGGGGTAAACCAGCCTAACTGTACCATGTAACAGTTTTCATTCATATCACCAATACCAACTAAAGCAATATCAGCTTTACTAGCGCGTTCGATCGTATCTTTAATAACCCGATTTTGCATAAACGCACGTTTCAGTTCACGATTCTCAACATAAGCTGGTGCATACAAAGTTTCGCTACTTGCGCTAAATTTTCTCGCAAGGCTACGGCTGATATGATCGGCATCAATAATCTCTCCAACTCGCTGAGTACCACCAATACCACAGATAAATTTACATTGTTTTTCAGGAAAAACGCCTACATGACTAGCAATTGCAGCCACATTACGCCCCTGCCCAACCGCTACCGTCATACCATTTTTCAAAGTACTGGATAAATAATTTGAAACAAGTGCCGCCACTTGTCGTCGTTGCTCATCCTCATCTTGGTGATCTAAAGCAATTAACGCTCTTTTAATACCGAAATTATTAACGAATTGCTGCTCAATACGCGAGCTAAAAATCGGGTGATATTTGACATTAATCTCAACAATCCCCTCCGCTCTCGCTTTTTTTAGCAAACGCCCTACTTTAATACGTGAAAGACCAAATCTCTTGGCAATCTCTTCTTGCGTTTGTTCATACTCATAGTAGGCAACGGCAATTTCAGTAAGTAGTTCTGACTCTTGTTTATCTTCAAATATATCCATTAGGCTTGCCTTTCATTATTAGCTTAGCTGATTGTTAATATATTACAAAAACCGCTAGCTTGCCATTCTCCATGTTGAATAAATGATTTCGCAATGTTTGGCTTGTCGATTAATAATATTTGATTTTCGAAATTTATACTATCTTTATCAAGCCAAATTAGGTGATTAAAATTATTATCATTTTAATCAATACAAAACATAATTTAGCATATATATTTTTTCTTCATTAAATAGATCTTGTTCGGTAATGGCAAATTGGTTGATGAGCTATTATGACTTAGCTAACTAGTATTTTATAAAAAGAGAATAAAGCTACCTTCATTTATATAACAACGGCTTGAGCTTAGACATCATTTTTCTTTAGCTCGCTCATCAGTATATATAAATGGAGTAAAATTAGATTTTAATAAAAAAATTCGCTTTTTTAAGTTCAAAAACCCCGTTCCTCAACTTTTTTTTCATAGTTAAAGTATTGTTCGGTAATGGAAAATTGGTTGGTGAGCTATTATAACTTAGATAACTAGTATTTTATAGAAATAGAATAAAGCTACCTTCATTTATATAACAGCAGCTTGAGCTTAGACATCATTTTTCTTTAGCACGCTCATCAGTATATACAAATAGAGTAAAGTTAGATTTTAATAAAAAAATTCACTTTTTTAAGTTCAAAAACCCCGTTCCTCAACTTTTTTTCATACTAAAAAGGTTATCATACAGATTAATCAAACCCATGCGATGATTATCACATGGGCCTATATCTAATCGAATTTATGCGTTCTTACCAAGTTTCTTTACAAACTTCAAACGTTACTGAGAAAGGTGCACTAGGCCAAGGATTGTTATAAGCTTTAAAAATTCCACCATTTAACATAAATACAGCACGATGTACTTTTCCTTGCGGCTCCATAGTAAAATCAGAAACCCATGCAAGCCGTTGGTTAGTACCAGTAATTATTGCACTGGATGTAGGAAAATCAGATTTAGGATAATAATCAATAGCTAGCTGTCCCCATTCACCGTTTAAACCACCATTCATTTTTCTGGTCATCGCATTTCCGGTTTCTATAAAACTTGCGTTAGTATTTGGGTTGGTTGCTTGAGCCGTATTAACCCAGTCAGTAAGCGTTAATTGATTTTGAATTCCTCCACAAAGATCATCTGAATATGTTAATGTCTGTTTTCCGGGTTTTGCCCAGAAATTTAAATCACTCCAAAATACAATCATATCAGATTGCCCGGTTGCATCTTTAGGCCATGCAAAAATTTGGATGGTTCTTTTTTTAGGTTTGCCATTAAAAGTTACAATACCAAGTTTATCAATTGAGATATTATTATCATCTGTTGAAAACAGATAATCTTGTTGTTCATTACTCATCCAAAGTTGGAATGATGCTCCTTTAAATGCAGTATGAGGAAAACGATTATTATGCCCAGCACTGGTATTAAGTAAAAATCCTAATTCAGGATGCCACTCATTTTTATTATAACCACCTCCATGTTTTGGATTAGGTGTAGGATCTATTGATGCTCCCCAACCATAACCACTAGGAGTGTCATTATTATATTGAGTCCAAGACCATATATTTTTATCCATGGTTGGATAAGTCCGAGCATAACACACTTGATTAATTTTGGATTTAAAATAATATGTTTTAAAAACATCGTTATAAATATGTTCTGACTCATTTGGCAGACCATATTCTGTTTGCACTTTTATATTCTTAATTGAAAGCTCCAATTTATAAGGTGCTTTGCAGGGATCTATTTTTTTAGTTAACTCATTTTCAGGTACTTTTTTATATTCCCCTAGCCCATTTTTATTACCACCAGGAACACTATAATACCAAGTAGCCGTTAATACGCCATCAGGAATACCTGTATCTCCATCTTCATCAAAAATACTGATATTGAGATTATTGGCGATATCCATCAAATTAACATCGTGACCATTGGCCTCAATAACTTTTTTTACTTCATGTGAACTCTCTTTTCCTTGAATTACCCAACTTATTTGGCTAAGAGTGGTATCCGGTTCCAATTTAAAATCGTTAATATCACTTTCTGAAGTGCGTAACCGACCATCAGGCATACTAACAACACTCAATTTTTCCTTAAAGCCAGTTGAATCAACCATTTCATCATTGACCGCTATCATTGGTGAATTACCATGAATCAATTGAGTCGTTGAGACGGGTAGTAATGCATTAATATTATTAACTAATGACAATAGTAAAATGCCCAATAAATAGTTTTGTTTATTTTTTAATACTTTATTGCCTAATATAGAAATTGAATTAAAGTATCCACTTTTTAATATTGCTAACCAGTTCAAGGTAAATCTCCTTTTTATTAACATGCTGTTGCAAATAAATATAAAAACACTCCTTTATATGTCCACTTTTGATACACTACCTCAAACAGCTAAACCGAATATAACTCATACAGTTTGTTATTATGAAATTGTTCTTTAAAGATCAGACATTAAAGCTATTAAATTTTAAAACGATCAAATTATTGATCGAAATTATCAATCAATCAATAATAATTTAATCAAATTAATCTATTGAATATGCAAGTTAAATTTCTGAAGTATGAAATATGATAAAAGTTGATTTAATATACAATTTCATATAAAGACTATATTTATATGATTAATATTGATTAATATTAATTAATAAGAAATTTTTATAATAAAATTATGTGTTAATAAAAAATTAGAAAATTTTTAAGAATGGTTAAGAAAGAATAATTTTAACTATTTGATCAATAGACTAAATAAAAGATAATTTTTAGTTAATCAAAGATCATTTTGCAAATATCGATAAAAAATAATTTCAAATAGAGTTAATTAATTAAAAACGATTAATTAAATAAATATAGAAGAGTTATTAGAATTTTAAATCAGTTGCATTATGGGTTAAATAAACAGTTTTACCAAGTAGCTATGAAGTATAGCTACTTGGTGAGAATTAAATATTAAAAATTAATTTCTGTTCCAATAAAGTAACGACGCCCTTCTAATGTTTTACCAAAGTCATCGTTTGAAACATCTTTGTCAAACAAGTTATAAACGCCACCATATACTTTAGCATTTTTATTTATTTGGAAAGACGCACCAACATCCCAGAAGGTATAGCCTGGATATTCAATTTTCTTACCACTGCGATCTGTGGTAGTTTCTACCCCGTAATAAGCAACCTTAGTCCATAAATCCAACTCTTGAGTGAGATTCCAATCAAGTTGAGTATTGAATTTTTGTTTTGGTGTACGGTTTAAAGGGTTACCCTTATTTTTACCGGTTTTTTGCTCTGTTTTGATCCAAGAGTAATTAGAACTTAATACGAAATCAGTAAACAATGGTGTTTTGAATGAAAGCTCAAGACCTTTAAGATCGGCTTTATCAACATTTTCTCGCCCTTGAACAAAATCAAATTTTTCCCTATAACCAGAAATTTGACAATTTCTTGAACCAGCTGCACCACGACAAATATAATAAGATTGGATCTTATCTTTATATTTTGTATAGAATGCCGTTGCAGAAGCATCAATACCATATTCATTGGTATAACCGACACCTATTTCGAATTCATTTGTTTTTTCTGGTTTAAGATCTGGATTACCCATTATCATCCCTTTATTACCCGTTCCAGAACCACCAGTAACTTGACCCCAGTCAGAAACAACTTGACGCAGTTGAGGCGTCGCAAATCCAGTTGAATAGCCACCTTTTAAAGTAAAGTTATCATTAATATTCCAGACACTATAAATCCTTGGATTCCAGTT
Organism: Gilliamella sp. B3482; assembly: GCF_026536805.1. Taxonomy (NCBI): domain Bacteria; kingdom Pseudomonadati; phylum Pseudomonadota; class Gammaproteobacteria; order Orbales; family Orbaceae; genus Gilliamella; species Gilliamella sp. B3482. Next base: position 41,101 of record NZ_JAFNNL010000001.1, read on the forward strand.
ATTACCATAGTTTTCATCTTTATTATAGCGAAGACCTAATGTCATACTCCAATTGTCTAAAATACTTAACTCATCCTCAGCAAACAACGCATAGTTCCAACGATCGATTTTGGTTAAAGTTTTCTTTAACTGGTTGCCTTTATCATGAAGTTCTTGATAAGTATATTTACCACCGATAGTTAACATATTGATTGAAAATGGAATTGTCATACGTGAGTCAACATCAGTATTACGAATTTTCATTTTTCTTTCTGGATTATTATTGTCTTCATGAGCAATAAAAGATGTCGTTGATACATCACCAAATAAACCATTATGAGTTAACGCATAAGAGTTTCGGCGATTATCTCGATTGAAATTACCACGACTAAGAGGTCTTGTTTTTCCTGCTGATGCATTACTATTTTGTCTAGAGCGACCAAAATCTAGATCAAATTTTTGTGTGTCTGAAGCATTAAGCGATAATTTTCCATTTATACTACGTAATCTTTGTCCGGAATGGCCATTCAAAAATGTATCTTCATGACGCTTACTATATTGACCATATAATTGAATCCCCAAAATATCATCAATAATTGGTCCCATAGTTGAAAAACTACCTACATAGGTATTTTTTTCATCTGAACGATAAGGCATGATTGATTCAACTCGAATACCGCTATGCCATTTATTTGAAACTTTTTTAGTAATGATATTGACAACCCCACCCATAGCATCTGAACCATATAACGATGACATTGGTCCTCGGACAACTTCAATACGTTCTATAGCAGTTAAAGGCGGTAACCAGCCTTGTTCAAAACCAGAATTATCACTATTAGGTCTGGTTTCACGAGTGCTAACTTTTTTACCATCAATTAATAATAAAGTATATTTGGCATCCATACCACGAATACTAATATCAGTTGAATCACCGCCACCAGTTATCGTGACACCTGGAATATCCTTAAGCGCATCAGTCACATCACGATAAGGTTTTTTGCTGATTTCCTCTGGCGTGATTACCGAAATTGTTGCTGGAGCTTCTTTAATTTGTTGAGAAAATCCTGATGCTGTCACCACCATAGTATCAGTATTTTTATCAGTGTCTGCTATCGCTAAACCAGATAATGATAATAAAATACTTGTATTTATGACATGTGTTGCCAGTTTAATTTTAGTATTCATGTTTTATAACCTTATTATTTATATTGATATTTTGCAAAGCAAGCCGTGCGTTACAATAACCTACGTGAGAATAATTATCAATAACTTTTCGATAATAATTATCAATATCTTTACGAAAAATTATTTATATCTAGACATTTCACATCATTTAAATAATAATGGTTATCATTTTCATCAAACCAAAAGGTATCAATATGAATAAAAAAATATTATTAAGCACTCTAATAGCTTTTACTTTAGGGTTATCAGGTTGCCAATCATCAATCACTGTGAATCCAGATAATAAACAAACCGTTGTTGTTCCTAAATCACCAAGTAAAGTGGTAGTAATGAACTATGGTGCTTTAGATACCTTAGATGCATTAGGTAAAGGTTCTATTGTTGTAGGAACACCTCTTTCCGTTCTTCCCTCTTATCTTGAAAAATATAAAAGTGTCTCTGATACAGGTAGTATGAAAGAACCAAGCATCGATGCAATTAAACAAGTTAAACCGCAACTTATCGTTATTGATGGTCGTCAAGCTAGTCGAACTGAAGAATTATCGAAAATTGCACCAGTAATTAATTTAAGTGTTGACGCGAAGAATTATCTTGAATCAACTAAAAATCATATCAATGTTCTAGCAGATATAACTGGAACTGAAAAGAAAGCTGAAGATTTGATTCAATTGCTTGATACAAAAGTGACCAACGCACAAGCTGTTGCACAAGCGAGTCACAAAAAAGCAATAGTTGCTATTCATAATGATGGAAAAATGATTCTTATTAATGGCAGTTCAAGCGCAGCATTAATTCATGATGTGTTGAAAGTAAAACGGGCTGTACCACTAACACCACAGCCTAGTGGTAAACCTAAACCAACCTTTATTGATAACAGCTATATTAGTAAAGTAAAACCTGATATTGTTTATGTCGTTGACCGAAGTAAAGCTATTGGTCAATCAGCAATGAAAAACGACTTTTTAAATCCAAAAGTATTAGCGAAAAGTAAAACTGAGGTTATCTATTTAACACCAGATCTTTGGTACTTATCGGGTGGTGGTGCCGAAAGTTTGGATCGTCAAATTGATGAAGTCATTAATGCATTGAAATAATTTTTTATCATAATGTAGGCCCTTATTTCAGTAAGGGCTTGTTTCTCGTTTCTCTCCATATTCATCACTGCAAATTAAAAATTTTTATTTCGACTAATTTAATTATGTTAGAATGCTCACCTATTATTTTAATCTAAATGAATAAACTTTTAGATTCTCGATAAATACCTCAATAAATTTTAAATTACTATGAATATGTCATCCCCTACTATTGGATTCGTGAGCCTTGGATGTCCTAAAAATTTAGTTGACTCTGAGCGAATTTTAACTGAACTACGTACTCAAGGTTATCAAGTAGTGCCAAGTTACGACAATGCTGATTTGGTTATTGTTAATACTTGTGGCTTTATTGATAGTGCTGTACAAGAATCATTAGAGGCCATCGGTGAAGCCCTTAATGAAAATGGCAAAGTTATTGTGACAGGTTGTCTTGGCGCGAAAGAAGATCAGATACGTAATGTTCATCCTAAAGTCCTAGAAATATCAGGACCTCATAGTTACGAAGCTGTTCTTGAACATGTTAATAAATATGCACCAAAACCTAGCTACAATCCATTTACAAGCCTTGTACCGGAGCAAGGAGTAAAATTAACACCTAAACATTATGCTTATTTAAAAATTTCTGAAGGTTGTAACCATAGCTGTACATTTTGTATTATCCCATCATTACGTGGTGAGATGGTTAGTCGTCCTATCGGTAATGTTCTTGATGAGGCAAAACGTTTAGTCGATAGTGGCGTAAAAGAGCTTTTAGTTATCGCACAAGATACGTCTGCTTACGGTATCGATGTAAAAAATCGTACAAACTTTTGGAATGGTATGCCATTAAAAACTGATATTCATACCCTTTGCGAGCAATTATCTACCCTTGGTATTTGGGTGCGTCTACATTATATGTACCCTTATCCAAGTGTCGACAATTTGATTCCATTAATGGCTGAAGGAAAAATATTACCTTATCTAGATGTCCCTTTACAACATGCTAGCCCTACCGTTTTAAAATCAATGAAACGCCCAGGTACAATTGAAAGAACCTTAGAGCGAATTCATCATTGGCGTGAGATTTGCCCTGAAATTACCTTACGTTCAACGTTTATTGTTGGCTACCCTGGTGAAACTGAGAAAGATTTCGAACTATTACTCGACTTTTTATCTCAAGCGCAATTAGACCGTGTTGGTTGTTTCCCTTATAGCCCAGTGGAAGGTGCTGCTGCAAATCAATTAGCTGATCAAATACCAGAAGAAATAAAGCAAGAACGCTTCCACCGTTTTATGCAATTACAACAATCGATTTCAACACAGAAACTTCAAAATAAAATAGGTAAAACATTATCTGTATTGATTGATGAAGTTGATGAAGAAGGTGCTATTGGGCGAAGCATGGCCGATGCGCCAGAAATAGATGGTGTTGTCTATCTAAATGAAGAAAAAGATGTTAAAGTCGGCGATATTGTTCAAGTAAATATTGAACATTCAGATGAATATGATTTATGGGGTACTGTAAAACAGTAAATAAATCCAATGAAGCAACATTATCGACACGAAATAAAAAACTTAGTTACGTTAGCAATCCCAGTCATGATTGCACAGATATCTCAAACCGCGATCACGTTTGTTGATACCATTATGGCTGGTAACTACAGCAAAACAGCGCTATCGGGCGTAGCCATAGCTGTATCAATTTGGTTGCCTACTATTTTATTTGGACAAGGCTTATTAACGGTATTAACACCGATAATTTCCAATTTAAATGGTGCGGCTAAACGTGAACAAGTTGCTGATCAGACTCGTCAAGGTGTTGTGATTGCTTTAATCTTATCCATAATCATGATGCTAGTTTTGTACAATTCGGACAAAATAATTAGTTTTAGAAGCTCAGCTGACCATCCAATCGATCCAGAAATGGTTGATGTAGCGGTATCATTTTTACGCTCAATCATGTGGGGCGTACCTGCTTTCTTGCTATTTTTAGTTTATCGTAATCAATGTGAAGGTTTATCTAACACAAAGCCTGCTATGGTGATTATATTTATTGCATTACTTGCTAATATCCCCATTAATTATGTTTTAATTTACGGTAAATTAGGATTGCCAGCATTTGGTGGTGTAGGTTGTGGTATTACCGCAGCAATAATCTTTTGGTTAATGTTTGCTTTAATTCGTATCTATACCTTAACGACAACTACTCAACGGGATATTCGTAAAACACCACTAACAAAACTGATTGATTTTGCTATCATCAAAAAAATAGTTGTATTAGGAACTCCCCTTGCTTTAGCCTATTTTTTTGAAATGAGTTTGTTCGCGGTAGTTGCATTACTTATTGCACCACTTGGTCAAATAACTGTTGCTGCACATCAAATTATCTTCACGATTAGCAGTTTAACGTTTGCAATACCTTTATCTTTAGGGGTAGCAACTAGTATTAGAGTTGGTTACCTATTAGGTAAAAACAAACCCATATTGGCCAAACAAACAGCTTATGTAAGTTTAGCCATATCATTCATGATAGCCGTAGTGGTAGCATTAATTCTGGTGATATTCAGATCACCAATTATTAACATATTCACCCATGAGATTGATGTTATCACTATTTGCCTACAACTTATTATTCTACTCGCTATCTATCAAGTATCTGATTACTTGCAAGTTGTAGCAAGCAATGTATTACGTGGTTATAAAGATACTAAAAGTATATTTTTTATTACGCTTATCTCTTATTGGGTAGTAGGGTTACCAATTGGATATATCTTAGGATTAACCGATCTTGTCATAAAGCCAATTGGTGCTGCCGGTTTTTGGATAGGAATTATTTTAGGGCTAGCTGTAGCAGCGTTCTTACTTATCGGAAGAATGATCTACATTCAAAAACAACCGCAAGATATCATACTGAAAAGAGCTTCACGATAATAAAAATTTCTCGCCAGATTTATCAATAAACAAAGTAAGTTTGGCAAAATTTTATCTAAAATTGTTAATATCTATACTTAATCTAACTTAATAAATATAAAAGTCATAAAAGAAACTAAATTATAAATAAATTTATATTGCTTAAAATTTAATTACTTATATAATTTTGACCTCTTCAATGGATTGTTATTAATATAAATTTGTAATGTTAAAAAAAGAATTACTATCGCATGTTATTTGTATTTGTCTTTCAGTAGTATTGGTTTACTTATTAGGTTACCCGCTAAGATTTGATAGGATACTTCTTACTTATTTTTCTCTAATTTTTTTAGCTAGATTCACTTTTTTCCGTTTCTTATTCGGATTAACATTCGTCATAGCTGCACTTTATTTTCCAATAGGATTTTACTATGGATATCCCAATGTTGCTGTAGTCAGTGCCATATCAGAAACTGATATCGATGAAATGCAAGAATTCTGTTCGCAATTACCTCTCTATTTTTATTTAATACCATTGCTATTAGTAATTTTCTTTATTCTTTTTTTTAAAAAGTTTAGATTTCCTAAAATAAAAAATTATTATGTTATTGCACTAGCATTAATGATTTGTTTTTATAAACCGGTTAAAAGTGCCATCAAATATCAGCCAACTACTTTATCTTCGATAACAACTTTAATAATAGATAATTTCAAATATCCCGCATTTGAGTTTTGCTTCGATTTATATTCAAGTGCAAAAATATATCAGACTGAAAAGGCTGAACAACTTAGACAAATACAACAACCCAATACAATACCCATTGTTTCTGTCAATCCTAAACATAAAACCTATATTATTATCATTGGTGAAAGTGTTCGTAAAGATTACATGAGTGCTTATGGCTTTAAATATAATAATACTCCTTTCACCAATAAAAATGCCTCAGTGATTTGGGATGGATTAATTGCTCCTGCATCAAATACCCAATCCTCTATTCCACATTTAATTAGTCAGTCTAGCTATTTAGATGATAATGAAGTCAATGCTCAATTAAATAATAATATTATTGCTATTGCTAATGATGCTGGATTTGAAACCTATTGGCTATCTAATCAAGGAAAACTAGGTAGAATGGAAATAACTGTACCAAGAATTTCCGCTTATAGTAAAAATATCTTTTACACTAAAAAAGGTGAGTACAATGGTAAATCAACTCGTGGTAAATATGATACTTTACTACTACCAGAATTAGATTCCTTATTATCTAAAAAACAAGATAAACCAAAACTCATTGTTATGCATTTAATTGGTTCACATCCTCATTTTTGTAAAAGATTACAATTTGATATTCAGTTCGATCTCAATAATGAAAATATATCTTGTTATGTCAGTAGTATTAAAGAAACCGATGACTTAATAAAATCTACAATTGATATATTGAAAAAGCACAATGAAGATTACTCTGTAGTCTACTTTGCCGATCATGGGCTTTCTCACGCTGAGAAATATCAAGATTTAAGACATAATTGGGAATACCAAAATAGTTATCAAGTGCCATTAATATTTTTTGATTCATCAGAAAAGAATCAAATTAAAATCAATAAACAAATTACCGGGTATCAATTCGTATATCTACTAAGTCATTGGATGGGGATTGATTTAAACGTTCATCATGATTATATGCAATATAATCTGATTGATATCCCCGAACAAAAAGATATTCAAATTAAAGATTGGAAAAATAAGTTATATCCATTTGATAATTTGAAGAAAGATCCTAATCCGTATTAATCATTGACGTTTCCTGATTAAAATTAATTCACCATCACTAAATTAATAGTGATGGTTTTTCAAAATTTGTTGAATCAAAAATAATAATTATTGTCTACAAAATGGATAAATTCCTAGCTATTATTCAAAACAAATATCATCACCAATATTTAAATCATGAAAAAAGGCAAAAAATATAAAATACAAATATAAAAAAACTTCGCTAAAGTTATTAGCGAAGTTTTATTTTGTTAATGAAACTATGATTTATTTCAATAGGCTTTTGGCTTGGTTTAAAACATTTTCAACCGTGAAACCAAACTTAGCAAATAGTTGTTCTGCTGGGCCTGATTCACCGAAGGTTGTCATACCAATGATTTTGCCGTTTAAACCGACATATTTAAACCAATAGTCACTAATACCAGCTTCGATAGCGATGCGAGCTGTTACTGAAGATGGTAATACTGATTCTCTATAAGCTTGATCTTGCTTATCAAATGCATCAGTTGATGGCATTGAAACAACTCTTACTTTTCTACCTGCTTCGGTTAATTTGTGATAAGCCTCAACAGCTAGCTCAACTTCTGAACCTGTTGCAATAAGGATAAGTTCTGGCGTACCGCTACAATCATTTAAGATATAACCACCACGGTAAACATTAGCTAATTGCTCTGCTGTACGCTCTTGTTGTTTAAGATTTTGTCTTGAGAAGATAAGTGCAGTTGGACCATCTTTTCGTTCAACCGCATATTGCCAAGCAATGGCTGATTCAACTTGGTCACAAGGACGCCAAGTACTTACATTTGGTGTCACGCGTAAGCTTGCCATTTGTTCTACTGGTTGGTGTGTTGGGCCGTCTTCACCCAATCCAATTGAATCATGAGTATAAACGAATAAAGAGCGAATCTTCATTAATGCTGCCATACGTACTGCATTTCTAGCATATTCCATAAACATCAAGAAGGTTGCACCATAAGGAATAAAGCCACCATGTAAAGAAATACCATTCATAATTGCTGACATACCAAACTCACGCACACCATAATGAATATAGTTACCAGCAGGGTTGGCTAAAATTTCTTTAGAACCAGACCACATGGTTAAATTACTTGGCGCTAAGTCAGCAGAACCACCTAAGAATTCAGTTAATACTGGAGCAAATGCTTCAATTGCATTTTGTGACGCTTTACGAGTTGCAATTGTTGCTGGATTTGCTTGTAATTTATTAACAAAATCTTTGGCTGTTTGTTGCCAATTACTTGGTAAGTCGCCATTCATACGGCGTTTAAATTCTTTCGCTAAATCAGGATAAGCTTTAGCATAGGCATCAAAACGAGCATTCCATTCATCTTCGCGTTGTTTACCTTTAGCTTTTGCATCCCATGCATCATAATATTCTTTAGGAATTTCAAATGCAGGATGAGACCAACCTAATGCTTTACGTGTTGCTTCAATTTCAGCATCACCAAGAGGAGCCCCGTGACTTTCATGGCTACCGGCTTTATTAGGCGAACCAAAACCGATGACAGTTTTACACATTAATAATGATGGTTTATCAGTTACAGCTTGTGCTTGTTCGATAGCTTCAGCTAACGCTTTCGCATCATGCCCATCAATACCGCGAATCACATGCCATCCATAAGCTTCGAAACGTTTAGCAGTATCATCAGTAAACCAACCTTCAACTTCACCATCGATTGAAATACCATTATCATCGTAAAAAGCGATAAGTTTGCCTAATTTAAGGGTTCCCGCTAAAGAACAAACTTCATGAGAGATCCCTTCCATCATACAGCCATCACCCATAAATACATAAGTATTGTGGTCAACAATTGTATGGCCAGACTTATTAAATTGAGCAGCTAATGTTCTTTCAGCTATTGCCATACCCACTGCATTAGCAATACCTTGACCAAGTGGACCTGTTGTGGTTTCAACACCTGGAACATGGCCAAATTCAGGGTGACCTGCTGTTTTAGCATTTAATTGACGAAAGTTTTTTAAATCATCAAGCGTTACGTTATAACCAGTCAAATGTAACAAGCTATAGATTAACATTGACGCATGACCGTTGGATAACACAAATCGGTCACGATCTGCCCAATTTGGATTGGTTGGATTATGTTTTAAAAATCCACGCCAAAGTACTTCAGCCATATCAGCCATCCCCATTGGTGCACCTGGATGACCTGATTTTGCCTTTTGCACGCCATCCATACTTAATGCTCTTATCGCATTTGCTAATTCGCGGTGGGATAGTGTGGTTGCATTCATGATAATGATCTCCAAAAAATATTTAATAATTCATTGATAGTCTGCGATCAGCAGACAAATAAAACAGGTTTGTAACAAAATTAAAAAGGGGAACTCTCTCCCCTTTTATTAATAATTAAAGCAGTGCTCCGATCATATCTTCTAGTTTACCTTGATCGACCGCAAAGGCTCGAATGCCTTCAGCTAATTTCTCAACTGCCATTGCATCACTATTATGTTGCCATCTAAACTCAGCTTCAGTCATTAACGATGGACGTTCTACAATTGTTTGATTCGGATTCAATTTGCGTTCTACTGGCGCATTTGATTGTTGCATTTCCGCTAATAAATTTGGTGAAATGGTCAAACGATCACAACCCGCTAACGCTAATATTTGATCGACTTTACGGAAACTTGCTCCCATCACAATTGTTTTATAACCATGCTGTTTATAATAGTTATAAATATTACGAACAGATACTACGCCCGGATCTTGATCGGCAACATAAGGTTCTATTGGTTTCTTTGCTTGATACCAGTCATAAATACGTCCAACAAATGGTGAGATTAAAAATGCATTAACTTCTGCACAAGCTCGCGCTTGAGCAAAGGAAAATAGTAAAGTTAAATTACAGTTAATACCTTCTTTCTCTAAAACTTCCGCTGCTTTAATTCCTTCCCAAGTTGAAGCGATTTTGATTAGAATTCGCGATTTATCAATGCCTTTTTGTTTATATAAATCGATAATTTTCCTAGCTTTTTCAATACATCCCTGTTTATCAAACGACAATCTAGCATCGACTTCGGTTGAAATTCGGCCTGGAACTGTTTTTAGAATTTCGGCGCCTATATTCACCGCAACTTGATCACAAGCATTAACCAATTGTTGTTCTTTACTGCCACCTAATTTTTTAGCAGTATCAACAGCTGAATCAATTAAAGAACGATATTGAGGAAGTTGAGCTGCTTTTAACACAAGCGATGGATTCGTCGTTGCATCTTCTGGAGAAAACTGTTTAATCGAATCAATATCACCTGTATCGGCAACCACGACAGTTAATTTTTTAAATTCATCTAATTGGCTCATACTTCAAATTCCTCTACTACATGTTTTTTAAACATAATTATAATAACATTTATTAAGTAATAAAACGACAGGATAAAGTCGTTTCAGTTCAGGCTATTTTTATCAAAAATAGTATAAAAACAAAGCTAAATTTAAGCGTAATTCAACAACTCGTTACTTTAAAACTCATCGTAATAAAAAACGTTCTACTTCTTCAGAAAATAGACCACTTTTAAATTATGATTTTTATCTTAGTTGAATCAATTTTTAGCAAATTCAACCCTTTTGCATCCATTGCCATAATGTGAGCGTTATCACTATTTTTCACGGCGGATCATCTATCACGGCATTATACTGCATGTATTTCATGACTTTATTTAAGCAATGTAACCTAAAATACTGTTTTAATATTCTACAATGCTTTGTCTCACTTTACATACAGCATCATCTGCACCAATAGCTTCATGTTTTATATTTTGTGTTTCATCACACCAAAATGAACATGCGTTCATATTAATATCATTTGTTACTTTGAGGTATAAATAAATTCAATTTTGTGATGTAAGTCTCGAAAAAAGATATTGAATAAAAAATATATTGACCTTTTTATTTAAAAGATAACAAAAATAGGCAAAAATAAGCGGTTAAATTTTTAAAAAAGTGACAGGGTTTAATCAAAGGTTAAAGATTAATACATTTGATACATTTAGTCTATTTAAGGCTGGTTAACCTGATTTAATTAAGATTGTTAAAAGAAGATAAATTACTGAACCCAAACATAATTTGGATAAACGACTAAATTACAACTAACACATGCCGAACACTGCTTACCAGCACAAGTTAATAAATTACTATTTACTAATTTAATGACTCCTTTATTTACCCAAAAATTAAGCATCGGTTCAACGGCACTTTCAGGCAAACGAAAGTGACGAGCCACATCTAGCAAATTGGCTCGCCCTCGTAATTGAATATAATCTCGGATTGATGTTATAAGCATAAAAATTAAAGTCTATTATTCACAACAAGCCGATTTATTGTGTGAGCGTGGTTTAGGTAACTGATAATGATTAAAGCATGGCAGATTCCCAAGTTTACGCATAACAACAAAAGTCAGAATAATAAATACCCCTATACCAGTTAGCCAATATGGTGCAGATGTTGAATGACCTAATAGACTAGATTGGTAATAAATCGTTGCACATAACCACCCAATAACAAATGTCCAAACTGCAACAAAGATCATCCATTTTAGCCCTGCCTCACGATAAATGGTGCCTAATGCTGCTGCACACGGTGTGTATAGTAGAATAAAAATGAGATAAGCAATGGCAGAAGTTGAAGTAATGAAAGAATTGCTTATTTTAGTTATCGTAATTGAATCAACAGATAATTCATCTTGTCGGCTATCATCTTTATTAACGAGCCCGAGTGGATCGCCAATTGAGTTTGCTAAATCAATAAGATGGGCAGGAATAGAGGCAAAAGCTGACTTAATTCCACCATAAAATGAAAACTCTTCTTGCTCATGATGATCCATTGAATAGAGTGAATTTAAAGTTGCAACCACTGATTCTTTGGCAAAAATTCCGGTAAAAATACCCACGGTAGCTGGCCAATTTTGTTTATCTATCCCCATGGGTGTAAAAGCTGGCGTCACTTTTTGGCCAATAACAGATAGCATAGAGTCATTCGAATTTTCATGCCCAAACGAACCATCAACACCCCATGAGTTTAATATGCTAAGTACTGTCACCATCACTACGATTGCTTTACCTGCTCGTAAAACAAAGCTTTTTAGCCGTTGGCAAGTTATTCGCAACATACTGCGTAAAGTCGGAATACGATAGACCGGCATTTCCATAATAAATGGTGTTAATTCGCCTTGTAGTAAAGTATTTTTTAAGACAAAACCAGTCAGCATCGCCACAAAAATACCAAGTAAATACAACATAAAAACCACAACCGATGCATAATTAGGAAAGAATATCACAGCAAACAATGCATAAACTGGCAAACGTGCACTACAAGACATAAAAGGAATTAGACAAATAGATAAGAGACGATCACGTGGGCTATCTAATGTTCTTGTCCCCATAATAGCTGGCACGCCACAACCAAATCCCATTAACATTGGTACAAAGGCTTTACCGGGCAGTCCGATACATCGCATAAAACGATCTACAATCATCGCAGCTCGAGCTAAATAACCTGAATCTTCCAAAAAAGATAAAACAAAAAACATCGCCGCAATAACTGGAATAAATGTTGATACAGTCGTAATCCCATTACCAAGCCCGTCAGCTAAAATAACCGTTAACCAAGTTGGCGCATGTAGCATATTTAAAAGGTAATTAAAGCCATCAACAAAAATCGTACTAAAAATACCTTCAAAAAAATCAACAAAAACCGAACCAAAATTAATCGCAACCAAAAACATGGCATACATTGCAAACAAAAAGAAGGGAATCCCAGTAAAGCGTCCTAAAGCTAATTTATCCAATTTTTCAGTAAGATTTAAGCTGGCCTCACGAGGTTTATCGACCACCATTTTGCAAACCATATCAATCGTATCGTAACGTATAGAGGCTAAGGCTACATCAACTTGATAATCAAAATTAATCGATACCAAACGACGACAAGTCTCTAACTTCTCATTTTCAACTAAATCAAATGAGCGATCAGAACCATTAAGCAATGCTTCTATTAATTGCCACCGGTTAAATTGATGGATTTTGCTCGTCATGGGTAATTCATCCAAATAGCGATTAAAGATCACTTTTGAATCCCAATTTAAGGTATCTATTGTTGGTTTTGCTATTTTCAGATCTAGAGTGCTAATTTGTATTTGCTGATAAAATTGTGTTAATCCCATTTTCTGCGTAGATGAAATAGCCACAACTGGGCAACCTAATAGTTTCGAGAGTTTAGCGATATTTAACTTTTCCCCCATCGCTGTAAGTGCATCAACCATATTAAGCACAATTATCATCGGCACTTGCATATCAATTAGCTGAAAAGTTAAATACAAGCTACGTTGCAAATTGGTTGCATCAATAACATTAACAATCAAACTGTCTTTGTCTGTTAACAAAAACTGACGTGTAATAAATTCATCTTGAGCGGTTGAATCTGACTCAATGGAATAAGTTCCAGGCAAATCAACAACATCATACTGTGTATTTTGATAATCAAATGAGCCTGACTTATGCTCAACCGTCACACCAGGCCAATTACCAACACGCTGCTTTGAACCAGTTAACAAATTAAATAAGGTGGTTTTACCACAATTGGGATTACCAATTAACGCAATTTTCATGCAACTACCTCAACTTCGATGGCTGCTGCTTCACGTCGACGCAAACAGAGCAAAAAACCTCGAAGGCTTATTTCAATCGGATCACCTAGTGGTGCAATTCGCAATACCTTCAATTTACATCCGGGTGTCATTCCCATAGCTAAAAGTTTGCTTCGAAAAGGTAAAGAGTCAGGTAACAGACGTTTAACAACAGCCTCGTGACCTATAGAAAGGTGTTCAAGGGTAAATACAGACATCAGACATCATACTTCCTATCAAATACGGTTGTATTTCAATAAATGGCGACATTTTAAAAGATAATCATTCGCATTTTTAGTGTTTAACTGCGAACAAATCGCAAAGAACATCTAAAATAAGTGAAAACAATTGAATTTATAGGCAAATTAGAAGATAACCCTGACAAAAGTTGATAATTCAAGACTCAAAAACCCCGCTCCTCAACTTTTTTTGGCATTAGAAAAGCGCTTTTCTACAAATCTCTTCAAAACCGTTTTTAAGTTTTTATTAAGATGCTTGATAGCCATTATAGGGTGATAAATCATCATTCTTGGACCAGAATAACGCATGACTTCTTTTATTCGCTGTTTGTAGTCTTTACGGTAACAATGTTTTAAACAGAGTTCGCAGGTAGTTTTAGACTCGCCAAATCGGCACATAGTCAATCGTTGCATAGCGTACTGTAATAAATCATTACACTCATCGCATAGCAAGTTTTTTGAGGTGTGGTGTTTTTGGTGACAATAAAGATATATCATCACTTTTACTGTGTTTTTTTCCTGATTTATTTTGGGGCCAGTGTTGTTTGCAACCATAATTAAATATATATCGGTCAAAAAGATGCTAGAATACTAAATTAATTAGTATGATCACAAGGATTTTGGTTAATGGCAAGAATTATCAACAAAGATACTACTGTTTGTATGTCACTTTCAGCTAGACCAAGTAATTTTGGTACTCGCTTTCATAATTATTTATATGAAAAATTGGATCTAAATTATATCTATAAAGCCTTCACCACCAATAATTTGAAAGATGCAATTTATGGTATTAAAGCATTATCTATTCGTGGTTGTGCAATTTCGATGCCTTATAAGCAAGCTTGTATAGAATTTATTGATGAATTAGATGTATCAGTCCAATCCATTCAAGCAGTGAATACGATCGTTAATACCGACCACTATTTAAAAGCGTATAACACCGACTATATTGCTGTAGAAAAACTAATTAAGGCAAATCATATTAACAACAACACGCCATTTGTTCTAAAAGGCAGTGGAGGCATGGCTAATGCGGTAATTGGCGCTTTTTATGATGCTGGCTTTAAACATGGGATTGTATGTGCCCGAAATCAGATTAAAGGCGAAGCTTTAGCTGAGCGTTACAATTATAAATGGGTTAAGGATGAGTCAACCATTACGCCAGAACAAGCAAAATTAATTATTAATGTGACCCCTATTGGTATGCAAGGTGGCGTTGAAGCAGATCAACTAGCATTCAGTGAAGTCCTGATTAATCATGCAGATATTGTATTTGATGTGGTCGCCCTACCAATTGAAACACCACTAATTAATTATGCAAAAAAATTAAATAAAACTGTCATTACCGGTGCAGATGTTGTTGTGTTACAAGCCGTTGAACAATTTATTTTGTACACCGGTGTTACGCCTAGCGATGAACTCATCAATCAAGCTGCTGAGTTTGCCAGACAAGGTTAATCTCATTGATAACATAATTTGTAAAGCACACGCTAAAAAATCTCTTGATTCGGACGTTTATTCCTTAATGAAATACAGGTTAAAACGTCCAAACTTACCTAAAATCTGTTTAATTGAAAAACTCGAAGCCCCCTTTTTACTCTAAAAAAAGTTGAGGAGCGGGGTTTTTGATGTTTGCAAACCTTCTATAAAATATCATTAATTAAAAATAGGAAGTAAAATGCTTACTAAACGTTTTACCTACTCGATTGATATCAAACAAGTTTGGCATAGCGCTTCGCCCTCTTTTTTGCTGGTTAACAGCAGCAACTGATAGATTTGCAAATAATAGGGTCTTTTCTAATGGCCAATCATAACTAATGCCGTAAGCAAAAGCGCCCTGAAAAATATCACTTTCGGTCATCTTATCAATCGATTGATTTTTAAAACCGGGAATAATGATGACGTCTTGACGAGCAAGATATGCACTCCCCTTTTCACCCATGCGGATGATGACTTTACCGCGAGTTAAACTACGCAATTTTTTAAATGCGTCTTTAATTGTTTTCTTATCACTAAAGGATTTTATTTTTAAAAATGCACAAGCAAATTGTTCAGTTACAATGACATAATCTGCATGTTGAGCTAGGTACAGACTTGAATCAGACAGACTATCTATACACATAATAACTTTCGTTTTAGGTAAATTCTTGATGATATATTCACTTAATTCGGCTTCATATCCATCGACTAAAATAACAATATTGTAGCCACGAATGGTTTGCATAAAGTGATTGAGTTTATTTTTTTCATCATCAGTTAATTTTGGTGGCGTGGTTAATCGGTGCGATATAACGGTTTGCGTTCCGGTTTGTTCATCAATAGTGATTGCTTCTAATGGGGTGATCATTTTTTCTGAAAAAATAAATTGCTCAGTATTCACGCCTGCATCGGTAAGTTCAGAAACAATCTGATTACCATAGGAATCATTATTTAAATGACTAATGTGATAAATAGCTTCGCCCCAAAGTGCGAGCAAATAAGCCGTATTAGCACAAGAACCACCTCCACAACGGACTATATTATCTGGCGGGATAACACCGTTTTTTTCTAAATTAGGTGAAGTAAAACAAACTAGATCTAAACAAGCAAAACCTACGGTAAGAATTGTCATCATTTAGCCTCAATAAATGGATTAATTTAAAAAAACTAAAAATTGAAAATTTTTGACTTAACTTTGTTCGACTTGATTTAAATAATTATGCCAGCGTTCAAACTGCTAGAGAGAAAATGAAAAGCAATAAGGGAATCTACTTATTGCTTTTAGAAAAACGATGCCTCAAAAAGGCTTTATCATATAAAACTATAATATATTATTATAGAACAACCCGTTTAAGGATTCATTTTATGCTAAGTGAATTTTTTAAGTTTAGTAAGCATAAAACTTAAATTTTGTGATAGATGTCTCAAATATAGTCCTTTTATCACTAAATATCAAATTCAAATGTACATAAAATCATCAGCAAAGACGGTTTAGGTTTATCACTGATGATGAATACTTTCTCTTTAAATAATGATTTATCTTAAAAAACAGCAATTTTACATGGTCTGCTTTAATTTGTTGTAGACCTCTAAAAGTTTTTGATGCATCACAAATTGATCCATTGGATGATTATGCTCATTGCTAATCAAATCAGCGAGGCCAAAAAACTGTTTTTTGCCTGTTGCATATTGCCACATTTCGTCAACGCAAGTTTTTCCATACATTTTATTGAATGCATTTTGGTAATCACTAAATTGGTTTTCACCTCGTTCAATAATAAAATTCACTAATGTTTGCAAACAACGATAAGCATGGTTACGTTCAGGCGTAAAGATGGATTCGTTCATTTCAACCGTCCAATCGATCCACAATTTTGCTTGCGGTAAATCACCAGCGGCTAATGCCAGCATAGCTTTTAATTCACCAATTCGTAAAGTCAGCCATGCATTATCTTTACCTGTTGCAATGCCAAGCAGTTCACGAACACGAGCAAAATCATCTAAACCTTCATCATCGAACTGTTCAATAATTGCCAGCAACTCTTTTGCTGTATGCTTTTGATGAGGAAGCGATAAGATCAAATCGCGTAAATGGATCGCCATATTATTGTTTGCGATCAATAGATCTTCAGGTGGATAGATTTCTGACATGCCGACAGCTAAAATACGGCAAGCATAAACTCCAAGATGTTGGTAATCCATGATCAGGACTTCAATTTGATGACGATTAAAAATTGCCATTAAATTAGCAAATTCTTGCTCTGTCGATCCTGAAAAATCCCAATCTACAAATTCATAATCCGATTTTTCATTAAACAGATCCCACGAGATTAAGCCACTTGAATCAATAAAATGCGTTTCTAAGTTGCTTAAATCGGCAACATCATCATTATCAAAACTTGGTGGTGAAAACACATCCAAATCTTTAAGACTTCGGCCTTGTAAGAGCTCGGTAACGGTTCGCTCAAGAGCCACACCAAAATTAGGGTGTGCACCGAAAGAGGCATAACAAGTACCATTTTGAGGATTAAATAAAACAACACAAATAACGGGGAATTCGCCACCTAATGAGCCATCAAAGCAGTAAATCGGGAAGCCTTCGCTTTCTAGAGCGTCGATTGCAGCTAATACTGCTGGATAACGATTGAGTACTTCGACAGGTATGGTTGGCAGACTGATTGCCTCAGTAATAATTCTATTTTTAGTGTAACGTTCGAATATTTCTGACAGACCTTGTACTCGTGCTTCGTTTGGAGTATTGCCTGCTGACATTCCATTAGAAGCATATAAATTAGCTATTAAGTTAACCGGTACATAGATGGTTTGACCATCGGATTGTTGTACAAACGGTAAAGCACAAATCCCACGTTCACCATTACTTGACTGTAAATCAATTAAATCGGTAGCAGTTAATTCATGATCCGGATCATAAAACTTGAGTAATTTTGGAGATAATAATCCTTTAGGTAAGCTATTATCTTTCGGTATCGTAAACCATTTTTCAGTTGGATAATGAACAAATTCACTATTGGCAGCTTTTTCACCTAAATAAAAATCAGAAAAAAAGTAATTGGTTGAAAGTCTTTCAAAATACTCACCAAGAGCAGAAGCTAATGCCGCTTTTTTGCTAGCGCCTTTACCGTTAGCAAAACAGAGTGGACATTTAGTATTTTGAATATGTACCGACCATACGTTAGGTACAGGATTAAGCCAAGAAGCTTCTTTAACAACTAAGTCAAATTTTTCCAATTGTTGTTGAAAATAGTTAATCGAATCTTCAAGTGCTGCATCTTTACCGGGGATAAATGTTTTCATTAAAAACCTTTTTAATATAGCTTGAACAATTTATTTGTCATTAAGTTCACTTAATGGCCATCTTGGTTTGACTTCTATTGCCAGATCAGCAAATTGTGAGGATTTAAGATGGATCATACCTGCATAAGCAATCATCGCACCATTATCTGTACAAAATTCTAATCTCGGATAATATACCTGCCCTTTTCGCTCAGCCATTAGTTGAGCTAATTTACGACGTAACGTTTTATTGGCGCTAACACCACCAGCGATAACTAAACGATTAAAACCGGTGAGATCTAAAGCTCGACGTGATTTAATCAACAACGTATCGACTAATGCATCTTCAAATGCTCTAGCAATATCAGCTTTGCTTTGCTCGTTAAGGTCTTGCCCTTGTTGATGAATAGTATTTGCTGCAGCCGTTTTTAGACCGGAAAAACTAAAATCTAAACCCGGTCTATCTGTCATCGGTCTTGGAAAATGAAAACGTGACGCATCACCTTGCTCAGCAAGTTTAGATAATTTAGCGCCACCAGGATAATCCAAACCTAATAATTTTGCTGTTTTGTCGAACGCTTCACCTGCGGCATCATCAATCGATTCGCCAAGTAACTCATATTCGCCAACACCAGTGACTTTAATTAATTGAGTATGACCACCGGAAACGAGCAAAGCAACAAAAGGAAACTCGGGCGGATTATCTTCTAACATCGGCGCAAGTAAATGGCCTTCCATATGGTGCACAGCAACCGCAGGCACATTCCAAGCATAAGCAAGCGAGCGACCGATAGAAGCACCAACCATTAATGCACCAATTAACCCAGGCCCAGCGGTATAAGCCACGCCGTCAATATCATTGGGTTTTAAATTTGCTTCTTTCAATGCAGCTTGAATGAGCGGTACCGTCTTACGAATGTGATCGCGCGAAGCGAGCTCAGGTACAACACCACCGTAATCAGCATGTAATTTGATTTGTGAATAGAGTTGATTGGCGATAAGACCTTGCTTGTCATCATAAATAGCAATCCCCGTCTCATCGCACGAGGTTTCAATGCCTAAAATCTTCATTAATGTTTACTCATCAGATCAGAAATTTCGTCTTCACTCCAAAGATCTTGTTCAGAAAGTTCTTTATCAGCGATGCGATGTTCTTCTGTGGCCCAATCACCTAAATCAATCAATTGGCAACGTTTACTACAAAACGGACGATATGGACTTTTTTCAGACCATTCAACATCTTTTTGGCAGGTAGGACATTTTACAATGGTATTTTTATTCATTTAAACGCTCTTAAATTCTATTTGACTAACAACATGCAAGTTCAAATTCGATTGCATCAATATTGTTATTATCACCAGCATAAAGGGGTAAAAAACGAATACTATAACGAGACATGTGACCGGATACTTGAGGATAAACATTTTTATCCAAAGCAACACGAATTCGAATCAAACTCACATCACCATTGGTTTCTTGAAAGAAATTGTTGGTACAAGTGAAAAGACTAAATTCGCCTAATTGTCGAATAAATTGTAAACAAGCTTTCAAAGGCTCATCAAGTACCGCAATATGTTTTAACCACTCATCAACTTGTGAATTGCGTTTTTCTTGTGTTTGATTTAACCATAAATGAAATGATGGTAAATCAAAACTACAACATCCACCTGGGATCATCAAACGCTGACGAATTGCCGTAATAAAACGGTCATCTTTCAAAGCTTGTCCTAAGCGTAAACTCGAATTAAACTTTGTTAAAAAAAGATCATATTTTTTAAGCATATCGCCAAGTAACTCTTTGTCTACACCATCTAGTTCAATCCAAGATAGTATTTTCTGTTTTTGAGCTTCGATCTCTTTAATTAAATCGCCTTTAACATCATTACGCTCAACGATTTCTAATAACTCTGATAATGCATGAAAAAACAATAATGCATTATTTTGTGAGAAATGGCGATGTAAATGTAATTGTTTAAGTAAAAACTCAATACGTAACCAAGTACGCATTCTTTCATTTAATGGATGTTCGAAAATTATGTTATTCATAGCTATTCTTAACTTTTAAGTTATGTAGATATTGCTTATGCAAGTTATCTACTTGAATTTTCAGTGACTCTAAATCACCATCATTCACAATAATATCATCGGCAAAGGCTAAACGATCGGTCAAACAAACCTGTGTTGCAATCATTTTTTTTGCCAATGACTCACTAATTCTATCTCGATTAATCAGGCGTTCTAATTGTAACGCTTCTGGAATATCAATCATCAAAACGCGATCAGCCAACTGGTGTAAATTGTTCTCAATTAATAAAGGCACCACCCATATCACATAAGGTTTGGTTTGCTGAGCAAACTGTTTTTGCGTCTCTTGTGCAATAATCGGGTGCAATAAATTATTTAACCATAACCGTTCATGATCATTGTTAAAAATGATCTCTCTTAATTGGCTACGGTCTAATTCACCATTTTCTAACAAGATTTCTTGGCTAAAATGTTTAGTAATTTGCTCCAAAGCAGGCGTACCTACTTCAACCACTTGGCGAGCAATAATGTCAGCATCAATAATTGGAACGCCTAATTGAGCAAATAGATGGGCAATGGTACTTTTACCACTTGCAATGCCTCCACTAAGGGCAACAATATAAGACATAAATCAAATTCCAACTAAAATGACTATATTAAGGGATTATATCATACAACTGGGCAACAGAATATATAGCATTTATCACTAAAATAATTTTAATCATTCCCCCCAAAAGGTCCCGCATAAAACGTTTAAATCATTTCTGTCAGAATATCATCAATAACGCATTTTGATGAAAAAATGCCGCCATATTTTGTGATTTAGATCAAAAATAATACTTTTTGTGGATTTTTTAATGTCTAATATCAAAAAAATTAGATAAAACAGTTGTTTTGTTCGTATAGCTGTATATAATCACATGCATCTGTATATAAAAACAGGAATAAACCATGAGACCATTAACCGAACGCCAACAACAAATTTATGATTTAATTAAAGAAAACATCCAAACAACCGGTATGCCACCGACTCGAGCGGAAATTGCCCAAAAATTAGGATTTCGATCCGCCAATGCAGCTGAAGAACATTTAAAAGCATTGGCTAAAAAAGGGGCGATTGAGATGATAGCTGGCTCATCTCGTGGAATTCGTTTATTACTTGAACAACCAGATGACGCATCCGATTTTGAAGGCATCCCTTTAATTGGTAAAGTAGCCGCTGGCTCACCAATTTTGGCACAAGAACATATCGAAAGCCATTATCAAATGTCACCAGCATTATTCAAACCACAAGCTGACTTTTTATTAAGAGTTCAAGGCATGTCAATGAAGGATATTGGTATTTTAGATGGTGATTTACTTGCCGTTCACAAAACTCAAGATGTAAAAAACGGCCAAGTGGTTGTTGCTCGCATTGATGATGAGGTCACCGTAAAACGATTATCGCAAAAAGGAAGACATGTAAAACTTCTAGCGGAAAATCCTGAATTTGCGCCAATCGATGTTGATTTAGAGCAACAAAATTTTGCCATTGAAGGTATCGCAGTTGGTATTATTCGTAATGGTTCATGGATGTAATCTTAAAGTTAGTATAAAATATCCAATAATTGTTGCTTAGGAGATAACAATATGTGGTTATTTTGGGTATATGAATTTTTAGGATTTGTTGGCGTTATATTATTAGTCTTCGCTTACTGTCGTATTCGTAAACAAGGTTTTTGGTCTTTTTTGTGGCACAATTTAAAATGGATTTCGATTGCCGTTGCTTGTGTTTGGTTACTAATAGCACTCATTTGTCGAAATGATTTATACAGCGCTGCAAAATGTTATTTCCGTGGTGAAAGTATGCACGCTAACACCAAATATTCTATTTTTTGGAGTGAGTGCCAGATCGAAACTTCAAACGGTAACTTTTTACCAATTGACCGCACCCGAGCACTGCCTGGTGCCAAAGATGGTGGTGATAGTCATGGTGACGGAGTGCCTGCTGATGATTTAATCATCAATTAAATTGGTTGATTCTAAAAACAGGCAATGCAAAACGTTGCCTATTTTTTTATTTGGTAAAATTCTATTTGATTGACTTTACTTATATCACTTTTTCATTAACCCGCATGTAAGCTAAGCAATGTTTTTCGAGTTGTTTAAAGCCAAAAATGAGAACAAAACTTACACACAAATAGATCACCGCTGCAATCCCAAAGGCATGAAAAGGCTGATAAGTTTCAGCATAAATATCACGAGCAATCTTCATCACATCTTGAACCGTCACAGTAAAAGCTAATGCGGTTGAGTGCAACATAAAAATCACTTCATTGCTATAAGCAGGCAATGCAATTCGAAAAGCTCTTGGTAAAATAATATAGCGATACAATTGCCAGCGATTAAAACCAAGTGCGGTAGCGGCCTGAATTTCACCACTTGGTACATTACGAATCGCACCAGCAAAAACCTCAGTAGTGTACGCGCAAGTATTGAGTGTAAAAGCTAAAATAGTACAATTTAATCCACTTTGGAAAAAGTCACTTAAGTATTGATGTTCGTTAACAAAACTCAATGTATATATGCCGGTATAGATAATCAATAACTGCACATAAAGTGGCGTCCCACGAAAAACATAAGTAAACAAACAAATCGGCCATTTAATGAAGATATGGTTAGCATTTCGCCCCACCGCTAACACTAATGCTAAAATCCCACCTAATGACACAGACAAAATCAAGATCCAAAGCGTCATTGCCAGACCTGTAATATGGTAGCCATCCGACCATAATAGAGCTTTCCAGTAATCTTGAATGATTTCTAACATAATATGGCTCGATTATAATTTTGCTTTAGTGACACCGGCGGAATAATGTTTCTCAAGCCACCATAAAACAACATTAGATATAGAAGTAAAAAATAGATAAAACGCTCCGGCTAGTAAGGCAAAAAATAGCGGTTGATAGGTTGCCTCGCCAGCGGTTTTGGTTGCTTTTACTAGATCGAACAATCCTAATAATGATACAAGTGCCGTGGCTTTTAAAATGACTAACCAATTATTAGCAACTCCGGGAAGAGCATAACGCATCATCAATGGGAATCGCACATAGATAAAAACTTGACGCTTATTTAAGCCTAATGCAGTAGCAGCATCAATTAATGTTTTGGGAACCGATTGAAAAGCACCGCGGAAGGTTTCGGTAAAATAAGCACCGTAGATAAATCCTAAGGTGATAATACCTGCCACAAAAGGATTGATTTCGATCATATCAGCTTCAAAAAAATCAGTAATGCTGTTTAACAAAAATTGCAAACCGAAAAAGATCAGCATCATCAAAACTAAATCAGGCACACCGCGAATTAATGAGGTATAAGCCTGACAAAGTAGTTGCAAAATAGGCTTTTGAGATAATTTGCCAAGAGCACAAACTACCCCCATCATTATGGCAAGAATTAGCGAACAAATCGCTAATTCAATTGTAACTAGTGCACCTTGTAATATTAATGAACTATAGCCTTGCATATAATTTATTTTTTATTGCCATAAACGTTAAAATCAAAATACTTATCATTGATTTTCTTATAGGTACCATCATTTAAAATTTCAACAAGTGCCTGATTAAACGCTTCACGAAGCTCATCATCCTTTTTACGGAATCCTAGCCCAACACCAACATCAAAATAACCTTTATCACTAAGCACATCACCTGCGAACGCAAAGTCTTTACCTTGAGGCTGTTTTAAAAAGGCGTAGCTACCAGTAACCTCATCTTGCAATGCCGCATCTAAACGCCCCGCTGCTAAATCCGAAAACACTTGTAACTGATTTTGATATGGCACAATCACTACACCATTTGGGCGCCACTTATCATTAGCAAAATGCTCTTGAGAAGTCCCCTGCTCAACGCCAACCCGCTTACCTTTTAATGACTCAATGGTTGGTAACAAATCAGAGCCTTTTTTTGCGATTAAGCGAGAATTAGTAATAAAAATTTCGTCGGAAAAAGCTATCTGTTTTTTACGTTTTTCCGTCATCATCAATGAAGAGGATATCATGTCGATTTTGCGTGACAATAAAGAGGGAATTAACGCATCAAAATCAGTAGTCTGAAACTCACACTTGATCTTGGCTTTTTCACAAAGTGCTTTGGTGATTTCGATATTAAAGCCACTGATTTCACCATTTTTATCAATAAAATCAAACGGCGCGTAGGATGTATCCGACCCAATTTTAATCGATTCAGGCACTTTGGCTTGAATTGTCCAAGCACAACTTAACAACATCGCTATCGATGCAATTTTAAATAAACGCTTCATGATTTAATCCTATAAAATTTTTGAACGCATAATATAGCGTGTTATTAAATGAATTAATAATAAAAAAAAATTATCAACATGCGGTTGAAAATTGAGTAAAAGTTATAATTAACATTGTTAAAAGGCGAATTTTTAGGCCTCAAAAACCCCGTTCCTCAACTTTTTTTGGCTTAAAAAGTATGCCATTCAATACTTTTAAGTCTGATTTGATATTAATAAATTTACTTTCGCTAATTATATAGTATGCTTTGCATTATGATGTTAACTCATTTCAAACACTAAATAACGTGCATTCTTTTATCTTATCTTTGCGTAAAGTTTTTTATAGCAGTAATTTGCTATTTAGTATTCGTATGCTGGTTAGTTTGACTGGCTCTACGCTCGTGCCTTGGTATTTTGGTTCAGTTTCGTTGGTGATTCCACTCACTTTAGGCGTGGTTGCCGCAGGCCTGACAGAGATTGATACCCGGTTGCTCAGTCGCTGTATTAATATTTTACTTACGTTAGTTTGTTTTGCGATTGCAACGTTTTCGGTCGAGTTGTTGTTTAATTTTCCTTTGTTATTTATTGTTGGATTAGTTAGCTCGACGTTTATGTTTATTATGCTTGGTACGCTTGGACAACGATATGGCGTGATTGCTTTTGGTTCGTTATTGATTGCTGCGTATACCATGCTGGGCCACAATCTGTTTGATGATAACTATACTCTGCCTTGCTTTCTACTATTGGGTGCACTTTGGTATAACATTGTTTCATTAATTGAATCTATAGTACAACCGATTCGTACAACTCAACAGACATTAGCAAATTGCTTCTTGAAATTATCACTTTATCTTGATGCCAAAGCAGCGATGTTTGATCCTGATGAAACTGATGGCTTTAGACGACAAACGCTTGAATTAACAGAATGCAACACTCAAGTGATTAATGCGTTTAATGATACCAAGCGTTCGCTATTTAATCGTTTAAAAGGCTTTCGTGGGCAATCTTATATTAGAAAGATGCTTAGTTATTATTTTGTTGCCCAAGATATTCACGAACGAGCAAGCTCCTCTCATGGTGATTATCAAGCACTCAGTGAACACTTTAAGCATAGCGATCTGTTATTTCGTTTTGCAAGAATTTTGAATTTACAAGCTAAAGCTTGTGCCAAATTGGCGGTATCGATTAAATTAAATCAAACTTATCACCATGATCCGCTGTTTGCTCGTTATTTTGCTTATTTAGAAGAGGCAATCGTCCAATATCAACAGCATCCTAATGCCAATATGTTATTTATTAAATCGTTGCAAAATCTCTATCAAAATTTGCAAGCCATCGATTTATTATTGGCCAATATTGATACCGAGCAACACTTATCTAAGATACAAGAAGATAATCAGTTGATTGATGAGGAACTAACTCGCTTTCATGATATATTTTCACGAATTAAGCAAAATTTAACTTTGAAATCATCATTATTTCGTCATGCTATTCGTATGAGTCTAGTGCTTTTTGTGGGTTATATGGTGATTTTCTTTTCTCATCTTTCACATGGCTATTGGATTATTTTAACCAGTTTATTTGTTTGCCAACCTAACTATTCCACCACTAAATACCGCTTAAAATTGCGAGTAATCGGGACAATTTTAGGGATCATCATCGGGATTCCGTTAACCTATTTATTTCCAAGTATTGAAGCACAATTAGTGTTGATTATTTTGACCGGCTGGTTATTTTTTCTATTTAAGAATTCGCAATATGCCTATGCGACTGCTTTCATTACTTTATTAGTATTTTTTAGTTTTAGCTTGATCGGTGAAAGTAGTATTTCGGTGGCAATATCACGTATTATAGCAACGTTAATTGGATGCTTTATTGCATGGTTTGCGGTCAGTTTTATCTGGCCTGATTGGAAGTTTAGAAACTTACCTAAATTACTTGATCGAGTCTGTCATGATGATAGTCACTATTTGGCGCTAATTGGTAGTCAATACGTATCAGGTAAAACTAATGATCCTAAATACCGTGTTGCACGGCGAGCTGCACATGATAGTAACGCCGATTTATCTTCACTTATCAGCTTAATGACCAAAGAGCCTCATGTAAAACCCGATCTGATTGAGCAAGGTTTCCGATTATTGACACTTAATCATACATTTATCAGTTACTTGTCAACCTTAGGGGCGCATCGTGATAAAAACATATCGCCCCACACGCTTGAACTATTTGATGATGTTTCGCTTTATATTATTACCATTTTGAGCAATAAGAAGATCGACTCTGAATATCTTCCTTTAAAGAAAATGGTGGATGATCATCTTGAGATTGTGTCCGATGATGATAAAGATAATGATTTGCTGGTCATGCAACAGTTAGCTTTGATTTTGGATATTCTTCCGGAAATCATCGATTTAATTAACTCAATTGAAGAAAAATCTAATTGACCAGCATGCTTATTAATTTAACTTCGTTATTTGATAAATGGGTTTTGTTCACCAATGTAGACTAAGGGTTGTTCGAAGTTGTTAACTTTATCTGCATCAATTTCAAAACCATATAAATAATCTGATTCGAAATATGGACCTTGGTTTTGATTCGGTTTAATCACCGCTGATATTTTGAGATCTTTAATATCAAATGATACTGATTGCTTAGTGGCTTTGTCATAAATAAATATTGACGAATTTGATAAACCTACTTTGCCAAGAAAAATGTCGTGGTATCTGCCGTCAATTGAATAATAGGGTTTTGAATATTGTGCATTGACAGGATCTGAGTGAGTTCGTTCTTCATCTGGTATCAAAAAGAAAGCCTCAATTGATTTATCGCCATGAGCAAGTAAATCATCTGTCACAGAAACGAATGCAAATCGCTTTTTATCTTTTATATAATCAATAAACGTTAGTTGATGAAGATTTACTTTTTCAGTTGATGGTGAATGATTCACTGTTTTTGGATGCACTGATGTTTGAGAATAAGCACCAAAGCTTAATAAAGAAATAATAGATACAATTAGTATTTTTTTCATTGTTTACCTACCCCTTAAGTACATATCCACAAAATTAATCTGAATTTTATCTTGATCTATGATCTTTCTGTCGATAATCAGATTTTATATCTAAACGTTTAAATGTATATAATGGATCAATATAATAAATATATGAATACGGAAATATCATTGATTCAAATCCAAATGCCACTAAAGGTTGATTTTTAAACAATTTGCCAGTCCATTTGTCTTTATTCATTTCATTAAAATCTTTGTCAGTCAGACTTCCAATCCTTGAACTTTCAGTATTGGAATATTCAAAATAAGTAAAAATGTTTTTTTCATTATCAGCTATTACCAATTTCCTATGATAGGTCCCAATAAAGTTGTCATGCTTAATTATTTCATCTTGAAGATAGTAATTTAATTCATTTAATTGAGCTAAATAGCTTTGAGTAATGCTATTTTGAACAGAAGTATCGTTATTTTTCGAGACTTTTGGAAAATCTTGATTGTCAATTTTTTGCCAGTCTAGTCGCGTTAGTTGTTGCATAGCAAACGGACTTTCCTTACCGATATAAACAAATGTATTATTAGGGTTTAAGTTGGGTAATTGCTTAGGGTTCAGTTTAAAACCAAATTGATAACTCTTCTCATCATGATGTGGTGTTTTACCGATACTATAAATATTTATGATTGCAAAAGCTTCTAATTTGCGAATAGGGTAAGTAATTAGTCGATTATGTTCGTAATCATAAAGATAGAAATTATCGTCTTCAGATATTCCAGCTTCTTTCAAAAAACGTTGTCGATAGATTTTTGTTAATTTATAGCTATCTTTCTTATAATTGCCTATTTCATCTGGAATTAAGTGTGGAATGATTCGAGCATTTCCATTTTCATCATATGAGTTAAAATTAATTTTTTCTGATACTGAAGTAAAATAGAAAATGGGGTTATCTTTTTTCTCAACGATAAAAATATCTAAGTCTTTTATAGTATTATCTGAATGATTTTGTATTTCCTCGTTAGCATTTACAAAACAACTCAGTAATAATAATATTAATAACTTTATTTTCATTATTTTCACTTTTCTTGCTCTTTTAACCAAGCTATTTCTTGTTTCCAAAGATCCGGATCGACAGTTTCGAGGATGAGAGGAATTTCATCGATTCGCGAGTCTTGCATGATAAATTTAAATGCCGTTTCGCCGATGGTTCCTTTGCCTAAGCTATCATGACGGTCAACATGGCTTGCCAACTCACTTTTAGCATCGTTTAAGTGCATACCTCGTAAGTATTTAAAGCCAACAATTTTTTCAAACTCATCAAAAGTCTCTTTGCAGGCTTTTTCAGTACGTAAGTCATAACCGGCAGCAAACGCATGACAGGTATCAATACAGACACCAACACGACTTTTATCTTCTATTTTATCGATGATTTGTGCAAGATGTTCAAATTTATAACCGAGATTAGACCCTTGCCCTGCGGTGTTTTCTATCACTGCGACAACATTTTTAGTTTTATCTAAAGTGATATTTATCGATTCGGAAATACGCGCCAAACACTCATCCACCGAAATTTTTTGTAGGTGACTACCAGGATGAAAGTTGAGTAAAGTTAACCCTAGCTGTTCACAGCGTTGCATTTCGTCTAAAAAAGCTGTTCGGGATTTATCGAGTTGCTCACTATCAGGGCTACCTAAATTGATAAGGTAACTATCATGCGGTAGGATTTGTTTACTAGTAAATCCATATCGTTCACAGCGTTTTTTGAAACTATCAATCACTGCTGATTCAAGCGGTTTTGCATGCCACTGGCGTTGATTTTTAGTAAATAAAGCAAAAGCCGTTGCACCAATTTGATAAGCATTAATTGGAGCATTATCGACACCACCAGAAGCACTCACATGAGCACCAATATATTTCATAATTTTTTCCTAGTTTGAGCCACTGTTTCGTTGAAGTTGGTCACGTAAATTAGGTGGAACACCTTTAATCACAAGTGAGTCAGTTTGCGGGTCCCATTTGATTCGTTCACCTAATAGATCAGAATCAAAGCTTAAGGTTAATCCACCTCCGCTACCAGAGAATTTTTTAAGTTGGCGTAGTGCACTACGATCAACGGGGAAAGTGTCCTCTAGATCATATTCATTATTTTTGACAAATTCCATAAAATTATTCTCGTCAGTCGTTGGCAATTCGTTAGCAAGATTTTTCAGTTCAATCTCTTCACCTGCTTGTAATTGCGCTTGGCAATAATTATAAACATTTTCACGGGCATTATTCTTGTTGTCAAATTGCATTTCTTGGCAATAGTCATCAACCGCTTTAACAAGTGTTTTATTTTGCGCTTTAGCATCTAATCCTTCACTCGCACCTAAATAATCCATAAAGAAGTCTGAAACCTTACGCCCTACTCGTCCTTTTAGGAAAGTTAGGTAACGTTTTGAGTCAGGATCCGTTTCCCATTCGGTTATATCTATGCGAGCAATGATATCGGCATGGTCAATATCTAAATACTGGGTTTCTGATATATTGAGTTGTTCGTTGACTAACATACTTAAACAGCTATTTAATACAGCAATAATAAGGTACTCAACAGCTAGATATCGATAATGGCAAAAAATAACGGTGCCACCTTCAGCAAATGGATATTTGGCCAGTTCATTACGTAATTGTTTGGTAGATTCTTGACTAAAATTAAGGAAGTCTTGATTACCTAAACGTAATTCTTTAAGCGACTGTTCAAAGAGGCTTTCACTATTAAATAGTCCATAAGCTTTACTTTTGTTGTTATAAACGCGGTTTATATCTTCAATCAAGTTGGTTACCGCTTGTTCATTGTTCAGTAATGAGTCACGAAGTTGTAATTCGATTTCCGTATCGCTTTTTCTTATTAATTTATGTAAAACAACGTTTTCTATTTGTACACTCATGAAAATTCCTAATACGCTAGACGATTTGATAATCGACTATTTTATCAAAGCACTAAAAAAGTGCTATCATCAATTTTTATCTCTGTTAAACTAGTTATGATTATTCAAGTCAATTTTATACTTTTACGTATATTCTAAAATTCTTAGCAACTTTAACTTTTTTTCAATGTGAATAAAAATGACAAACTCACGCGATATTTATGATGATTTTAAACATAAAAAAATTAGCCTAATATTTTGGCAATATGCGCTACCATCAATTATTGGGACAACAGTAAATACGCTTTACAATATTATTGATGGAATTTTTATTGGTCATTGGATCGGTCGCGAAGCGTTAAGTGGCGCTGGTATTATTTTGCCTGTGATGAATCTTGCTGCCGGCATTGGTATGTTGGTCGGTATTGGTTCGGCAAGCCGTATTTCGATATTTTTAGGTCGTGGCGAGATAGATAAAGCCGAAAGAGTAGCAGGCACATCGTTTATGTTAACTGCCGTGCTTAGCGGTATTACTTTAGCATTATTACTTTATTTTATTGATCCGGTTTTACACTTTATCGGTTCAAGCCCCACTAATCATATTTATGCACGGGAATTTTTAGAGGTATTTTTACCGGGTAGTATTTTTATCACACTAACATTTAATTACAACAACATGATGCGCGCCAGTGGTTATCCTTTCAAAGCCATGGTAACGATGTTTATCAGTGTGATTGCTAATATTATTCTCGCACCAATTTTCATTATTGCTTTAGGTTGGGGAATGCGCGGTGCAGCGTTTGCAACTACACTATCGATGTTTATTAGCTTTTTGTTTGTAATGCAACACTTTATTAGCAAAAACAGCAACATTAAATTATATCGTCGCAACTTTAAGCTCGATTTTACTTATGTTAAATCTATTTTATCGATTGGTATGTCACCGTTTGCTATGCAGGTGGCTGCGTCGGTTGTTGTGGTATTTATCAACTGGCAGTTAACCCATTATGCACCAATATCACATGTTTCAAGTGATGATGCAATTGCCGGCTATTCTAACGCTAACCGATTAATTACACTAATTATTATGATTGTTATTGGCATAAATCAAGGTATGCAACCGATTATTGGTTATAACTACGGTTCCAAAAATTATGCTCGGGTTAAGGAAACGTTTATTTATGCGGTTAAAATTGCCACCGTCATTACTAGCGTTGGTTTTGTACTAGGTTGTTTTATTCCTGATGTGCTGGTTAGAGCATTTAGTTCTGATGTTGATTTAGTAGCAATATCTGCAATTGCACTACGTTATACTACATTTTCTTTTGCGTTTGTCGGGTTCCAAATGGTAACTACCAGTTTCTTCCAATGTATTGGTATGGCAAAAGTTTCTATTTTGTTAAGCCTTTCAAGACAAATTTTAATCTTGTTACCAACACTTTATATTCTTCCATTATTCTTTGATTTAGATGGCGTTTGGGCTGCCTCTCCAACAGCGGATCTGTTATCGACTGGCACGGCTTATGTCGTACTTCATTGCTATTTTAGATCAATCAAAAATAGAGATTGTTCACCAAAACTCAATCAGTAGATCTTTTTGCAAATGGGATAAAATAGGAAATAATAATATGGTTATAAACAATAAAAGCATCCAATAAAAGTAAAATACCAGTTAAAAAATTACTATTTCCTAATAAGATAATTGTTTTATGTCAATATAAAGATACACTTACCTATAAAAAGCAGTACATTTAGTACTGCTGCTTATTTAGGAAGTTATTTTAAAATTTATTAGAATGAATAATTAATGCCTAGTTGTCCTCCTATATGTGAATATTTATCAGAACCAAATCTGGTATCTAATTGAGCATAACCACTAAGTGAATTTGTGAAATTACCGTTCACACCCACTTTAACCTCAGCAAAGTTTTTGCCTAAATTTGATTCAACATTTTTACCTTTTACTTTAGCTTCAGGTGCTGAAGAGTCATAAAGCCAGTTTGCTTCAATAAATGGTAATACACCAAATCCTGATTTAGTGCTTTGGCCATAGTAACGAGCACCTAAGCGTAATTGGGCACCATCAGCATTGATGTCATCCACATCACCTGCGCGACCGAAAGTGAATTTATCGCTGTTTAACCAGGTATATCCAACTTGAGCATGAGGTTCAAGTAACCAATTTCTTTCATCTCCTTCAAGCATAACCATTCCGTAACCTACTTCAGCAGATAAACTTACCGCATCTCCATCGTATTTACTTGAATAGTTTCTTATGTTTGATAAATGAACTGATGTTTTGTGTTTGAACCAACTGTATTGTGCCCAAGTATCAACAAAAAGACCTTCGCCATTGGTTTGTGCATTCCAATTACCGTATACGCCTAAGTTATACCCTGTAACACTACCGTCACCTTTACGGCGAGAATGTTTTTGTTTAGTATCGATTGTACTGTGACCGTATCCGCCATAAACCCCAGCTTTGAATTGGTCTAAACTTAATACATCAACACCCATTTCGATCATTGAGGTTTTCATGTCTAATGACTGTTTGCCATTAAACAAATCGGTTTTGGTTCGGTCATAGTTATAACGCATCCAAACATTTGAATCTGGAACATAAATCGAAGTATCTCGATCGTGGGCACTATGACGGAACATATTTAATGCAGCTAGCTGATTACCAAATATAGAAGCAACGACTGGAGAATTAGTTACACTTGATAAAACATTGGTATATTCAATAGTTAATTTACCATCTTTATCTCGTCCAATGGTGTAATCAAATTCACTGTCAGCTTTTTCGACTACATTCCATTTACCGCCATCTGTACCACCAACCTCAATAATATTAATAGTTCCTTTATTAGCTTTACCATTACCAATTTCATTTATATCGATGTTAGTTGTACCAGTGACATTACCAGTGACAACCATTTTATCTGTCTTACCATTTTCGGTATCCATATAAATATTTAGTTTACCGTTATCTCCGTGGTAATCGCCATTGACTGTTAGTGTGGTATCAGGTGAGTTTTTACCTAAGTCAATAGTACCCCCATTAATAACACTTCCAATGGTTTGGTTAT
Source organism: Gilliamella sp. B3482 (assembly GCF_026536805.1). Taxonomy (NCBI): domain Bacteria; kingdom Pseudomonadati; phylum Pseudomonadota; class Gammaproteobacteria; order Orbales; family Orbaceae; genus Gilliamella; species Gilliamella sp. B3482. Next base: position 74,990 of record NZ_JAFNNL010000001.1, read on the forward strand.
GATCATTTAAATTAAGTGAACCATCTTTACCAATATTGTAATCAGAGTTAGGACTAAAGACATTTTCACCTTTTGCAGTCCATGACCCGCCAGTTATATTAGTTTTTCCTTCATAAGAGTGATGCCCACTAATTAAGTTATCACCAGAAGTTACATTCACATCACCTTTTCCAGCTATATCCCATGTTATATCGTAATCGGTGTTAGTATGATTAATATTTAATTTACCACCATCGTTTAATCCAACTTTTGATGTATCAATAGTACCGGCTTTTTCAGCTGCTTTTCCAGCTTCTCCACCGATATTGACGACACCATTCTTATCAATTGTTATACCTAAATCTTCACCTGATTGGTCACCTTTTTGAGTTTTAACCACAGCATCATTTGAAACGGTTAAACTTGAAGAATGATTACCGCCTTGATTAACAACAAGTTCAGTCATAACATTCAATTTAGAATCTTTACCGTCAACTAATACTTTACCATTTCTGATTGCTAACTTGTTGTATAGACCCCAGTCACCATCAGAAACATTCATGGCTCCGCCATTAGTTATATTGATTTCACCATAGCCAGTTTTATCCGCAGAAAGCGCTCCAACTCTCATACCACCTGTATTAAAAGCTGAACCTTTTCCACTAATATTAATAATACCCTTGCCGTTTTCATGACCAACAAATGTACCTCTAGTAGAATTGATAACACCGCCATCTAATACGTTAACCACTGCGTTACCATTAGAAGCAATACTCATATCTTGTGATTTAACTTGATTTAACTCACTACCTTTACCGGTTACAGTTAGATTTACATTTGAATTAACACCAGAAGCCACGCGCAGAACCGCCCAACCAGCATTAGTAAAAGTACCACCATTGGTAATAAGAACATTCGCGTTACCTTCAGCACCAAAATAAGGATCGCCAAAAGTATTAATTAGATGACCGTTATCAAGTGTTAATTGGCCAGTGCTTCCATCAACATGTCCCACCATGATTCGGCCCATTGATAACTTACCATTATCACTGATTGTTAAATGTCCATTTTGACCAATAAAATATTCATCTTTAGTGTCTTGGCCACTCGCTATTGTTCCTGTGTTATCTCCTTTGATAGTTTGATTTGTATCTATATTAACTCGAACCGCAGATGCATTACCTGCCATTAATACAGATAAAGCACTGGCTACAGTAGCGCTAATTAATATTGATTTCGTTTTTTTCCCTCTTCCCTTGGCTAGTTCTGAAACCGCCAAGCTTATTCCTTTACTATTTTTTAAGACTTTGTAAATTTTGTTCATTTGTTAATTTTCCTTAATTTTACAACATTAAACATCGCTAATAGTTAATTAGCGATGTCTCAAACATTATTGATCGAAATAAACGATCAATCAATATTCAATTATTCGAAAATTTCTATTAAAAATAATAAAAATTAATTGTAAATAGGAAAACTTATTGTTAAATTTATATTAACATTATGAAAATTATGAATTTTTATTTATGGTAATTTTTGTTAAGAATTTAGAATAATAATGATCATTTATTAATTTTTTGTTAATTTAATATGCAAATATTACGAAAAGATCATTGATAAATGATCCTTACTAACATTCAAACAAGTCTATGCTCGAAGATCATCATTAATGACTTATGGGTTAGTTTGAGGGAAAAAAGATGATCAATGACGATCAATCAGGATCAATCACGATCCATCAAGAAATCATTAGTAGAATCCCAATTTTTATCATCAAAAGGATTTCAGTAACCTTTTATTTTACTCAATAAAAAAGGGACTTGAGTCCCTTTTTAGTTTATCTAATTTATCGAGTTTAGATTTCTTTTTCAAATAATGCATCGGTTTTGTTATCGATATAGGCATCTTGGACTATAAATCCATCACTAACACCTTTTAATTCATACTCTTTTTTGTCTTTTTTCAACAATTTCTTCTCTATGGTAAGAATGCTTTTCTGACGACATTTTGGGCATTGGCAATATTGATATTCTAATACATCGATATTTCCTGCTGATTGATCGACTTGGTTAAGTATTCCTTTTGTATCAGTATAAAAAGTTGTTTGCGATAATGCATCGGCATAACTACCAGTTAAATTAGCAGAAAGTTTAGTTTCTAGGCTTTGGTTACTTGATGAGAAGAATTGATATTTTTTGTACCATGCTTGGCAATCTTCACAATAATAATCGTCAATATGAAATGAAACGATTAATGGATAGAAGAAAACAAGCAACTCAATTAAATAAACAACACCCAACATTAAACCAGAAATGTGACTTGTATTCGATTTTCTGGTGATGGATATTTCACGGTTTGGAAGAATATCATCAAACATGATGTCAACGACAGTGAATGGTGAAAAAAATAGTTTAATATAATCTGTAAAATCACCCGAAAAAAGGCCTACTTCAAATCCACATACACTTGAGTAGTAAGCAAATAAACAGATAAAGAATGCCATAAAAAAATTAACCATGGTATTTCTTACTTTTGCTGCTTTTGCAAGAAATGAAGCAAGATAGGCTAACCCTAATCCCATTACAACGACTAAACCAATATCAATTATAACAAACGGAGAATAATAAGAGATGATTGAATAGATAATACCCAAAGCAATTGCGACTATAATACCTATTATAGTAAAGATAATGGTTAAAAGCGGATTAAATTTTTGTGATAACTGATAATGACTAACTGTAGAGCTCATTGTTTTATTCCTTATTATTCCTTAAAAATTATAATACTAATAAAAAAACTTCTAGCTATGTTTAAATGATAATTGTCAATTTTTGTTATTTTTTCCAATAACTAGGACTGAGTTATTAATTTGACTGGTGCATTTTAAACATGCTCTATGAAAAGTAAAGTTTATTAGACTAGATAAAAGTAAAGATTTTTATTTTAATAATCCAAATAAGTGAAAGGGAGTATAAAAAGGTAAATTAGCTAATGCGTTAGCATCATTCTCAGAATAACTAATGTATCTAGTTAGATGAATTTTTATTCAGGCCTGAAGAAATAACCATAACTAAGCAGACAAAAATCAGCAGCATCCCAATCCAATTAATTAAAGATAATGTTTCACCAACAATTGATATAGCTAAAATTGTGGATACAACAGGCTCTAGAAGCGTGATAGTGATAGCTATACTGGCAGATACTCTTGATAATCCATAACCATAAAACAGGTAACCCAAAAACATCGGAATAAAGGCCATATAAAAACCAACCATAATATTATTCCATGATGTCAAAAAATTTGAACCAGTAATAACCATTACAGGAATCAGTAGTAATCCTCCGCAACCAAAAGTCGCACCCATTGCTGCTTTATTACTAATTTCTTTTAACATTAATTGCCGTGCTGACCATGAATAAAGCGCATAAGTAAAACCAGCAACTAATCCTAATAAAACTCCCCAACTAACATGATTATTTTGAAATGTCTCATTATCAGAAAAAGACAACATAATCATGCCAATAATTCCTAATAAAGCGCCAATAGCCCACTGTCTCGTAAATTGAAAATCACGACTTAAATATTCAATGATAGCTGACAAAATTGGGGCTGAACCTATCGAAACGGCTGTCCCGATACTAACTCCTGATAACCGCATTGAAGAATAAAAAGCTAAAGGATAGATAGCAACCGCTATAGCACCAACGACTAAAAGAGGATAATGCAATCTTAATAACGAACGTGCTTGGATAATGTTAGATATTGCTAAACCACATTGCAATATTCCACCGATACCCATAGCAAAAGCGCCAATAAATAAAGGGGATAAAGATGGGGAAAACGTTGCTGCTGTACCCGTTGTCCCCCATAATAAAGAAGCGGAGATAATAGCTAATATGCCATAATACTTGCTCATTAAATTACTCGATATTTTGTACTTGCTCTCGAATCTGCTCAATCAATACTTTAAGTTCAATCGCACTTGCAGTTACATCCGCATTAATTGATTTTGAAGCGATGGTATTTGATTCACGATTAAATTCTTGCATCATAAAATCAAGTCGGCGCCCTACTGCTTCGTTTTTCTTTAAGATTGCATAAGTTTCTTTGACATGAGTCATTAACCGATCTAACTCTTCAGCCACATCAATTTTTTGTGCAACCATCACAATTTCTTGTTCAAGACGTGAGCTATCAAGTTCAATATTGGCTTCGTCTAGTTTACTTTTTAAACGCTCTTTCTGCCAATCTAAGATTTGTGGCATCCAATCTCGAATTTTATTAACTTCGACAATTATTGCGTCTAAGCGTTGAGTAATTAATTCGCTTAAGGCTTTACCTTCACGTTCACGAACAGTGATAAATTCATCGATTGTCTTTTCAAGTAAAGCTAAAATTTCTTGCGAAATCGCATCTAAATTTTGTTCTTTACTCGACATCACACCCGGCCAACGTAAAACATCAAGCGGATTGATTGGACCGGTTTGGTATTCACGTTTAATCCAATCACCTGCATTTAATATCTGTTTAGCCAGCTCAATATTTAATGATAACTCTTGGTTCTGAGCAGCGGGATCAAGTTCGAAGCGTAAGTTACATTCAATCTTTCCGCGAGTTAATCGAGCACGAAGACGCTCACGAACGATCGGCTCAAGTGAGCGAAACTGTTCTGGTAAACGAATATAGGTTTCTAAGTAGCGTTGATTGACCGAACGCAACTCCCAAGACGCATTACCCCATGATTGGTTCAACTCTTTTCTCGCATACGCGGTCATACTAGAAATCATAATAGGTTCCTAAATTTATAAAAACTTAGTGTGCATTGTATCACAAATTCTGTATAATGTGCCCTTAGCTTAGGCTAAACATCGACGCTTTCTTGTTGATGTCCCCCTAAAAAATTTAATTCGAAGATAAAATAAACTGCTGGAGAATTGCATGCGCCCGTCTGGTCGATCTGCGGAACAAGTCCGCCCAATCAAAATAACCCGTCATTATACTAAGCATGCAGAAGGTTCTGTATTAGTCGAATTTGGTGAAACCAAAGTACTTTGTAATGCAACAATTGATGAATCTGTACCCCGCTTTTTAAAAGGTCAAAATCAAGGTTGGATCACTGCTGAATATGGCATGTTACCTCGCGCAACAAATTCAAGAACACAACGAGAAGCTGCAAAAGGCAAACAAACTGGCCGAACAATGGAAATCCAACGCCTAATTGCCCGTTCACTGCGCGCGATGGTTGACCTTGAATTATTAGGTGAATACACCATTACCTTAGATTGTGACGTTATTCAAGCCGATGGTGGCACAAGAACAGCATCGATTACCGGAGCTTGTGTTGCACTCGTTGATGCAATAAACACATTAATTTCTAATGGCAAAATCAAAGAAAATCCAATTAAATCTTTAGTGGCTGCCGTATCGGTAGGCATTGTAAACGGTGAAGCGCTATGCGACTTAGAATACATTGAAGATTCTAATGCCGAAACCGATATGAATGTCGTTATGACAGATGATGGTCGTATCATAGAAGTTCAAGGCACTGCCGAAGGTGAACCATTTAGTCATGAAGAATTATTAGCCTTATTAGAACTAGCAAAAAATGGCATAAAAACTATTACAGAAGCACAAAAACAAGCTTTAAAAGATTAATTGGAGAGGATCGATGAAATCATATAAAAGTGAATTTATAGAATTTGCTTTAGATAGGCAAGCATTAAAATTTGGCGAGTTTACTTTAAAATCAGGTCGAAAAAGCCCTTACTTTTTTAATGCAGGACTATTTAATACCGGTAAAGATTTAGCGTTATTAGGTCGTTTTTATGCCGCTGCATTAATCGATGCAGATTTACAATATGATGTTATCTTTGGTCCAGCCTACAAAGGCATTCCAATCGTTTCATCAACAGTGGTTGCCCTATCTGAACACCACAATGTTGATGTTCCTTACTGCTTTAACCGAAAGGAAGCGAAAGACCATGGCGAAGGTGGTAATCTAGTAGGTAGTTCAATATATCAACAACGCGTTATGTTAGTTGATGATGTAATTACCGCTGGTACAGCAATTCGTGAATCAATGCGAATTTTGGAAGACAATCAATCTAAACTTGCTGGCGTATTGATTTGCTTAGATCGTCAAGAAAAAGGCCGAGGTGATTTATCTGCTATTCAAGAAATCAAACAGACTTATCATTGTGATGTAATTTCAATTATTACTTTAGATGATTTGATCCAATACCTCTACCAAGATCCATCACGCAAAGACCAAGTCACCCAAGTCGAAGCCTATCGTGCTGAATATGGAATAAAATAATAAAGCGTCGTAAGACGCTTTTTTATATTCATAAAGTTTTACAATTTTTTTACAACTTTCCAATTAGATTAATTATAATCATCTTATCTTTCTACATTGAACCTACTTTACTAGCCCATTTCACTAGACTGAATAAAGGAAATAAAATGAAAAAAACCTTATTATTAATCCTATTAATGAATATGAGTACCATCTTTCCATCTTACGCCCAAAATAATGCGTTAAACGTTAGCAATAATTATTTAGAACTACAGCAATTAAAATATGGAAAGAACCTTATCCCTGTTGGAGAAATCACCTCCAAAATTACTGATAACATTATATTAAAACCCGATACAGTTGAATTTTATGTAACCTTAGAAACAGAGGGTGAAACACCAACGGAAGCTTCTAATCTTAATGTCGAAACAATGAAGAAGTTAAAAACTTATTTAAATACACTTAATATTACCGACGATAATTTAGTTACCACCGACTACAAAAACAGTGTTAGAACTATTACGAAACCAGATAGTAAAAACAATACCACTTATGCAGCTATTCTTAATGTTGTATTAACGATTGATAATAATGATAGCTTCATCAATCTTAATAAAATACTTGATAAATATGGTATAAACAACATTTATCAGATTGACGATAAAAATTTGACTAACTACTATGAATTCTCCATTGCTACAACCAGTAATAGAGAAAGTAGAGCAAAGGATGATCTGTACAAAGACTTTAACAATATCGCTAACGAATTAAAAAAGATAGGCTTAACGAACGTATCAATTAAAAAATATATGGTACGCGAAATGGAGGCTAAAGAAATTGAAGAAAAACACTATTTCGTCAATAACACACTAAAAATAAAAATAAATAAATTAGATCTTATTGGTAAAATTATTGCTAAAGCGCAAGAATTAAAGATGCAAGTCAACAATAACATCTCTTATAGTGTTTCACCTGAAGCAATTCAAGCTGCGCTAAACGAGCATGAAACCCTTTTACTAAACAAATTGAGCGCTAAAGTTGAACGATTACTGGATAAACAGTATGTACTAGGCGCACCAATTACACTTTCACTTGACTCAAGAGATTTTGATACATCATATTCATCATTTAACAACGCCAAAAGTCAAAAACGTTATCTAGGTATGGATAGAAGTGTTGATGATGCTATGGATGTAGATATCAATACCCCACCAGAATATGAAGTCACATTAACTTTATCAGGTACATTCGAAACACTTAAAAAAGTTGAACAAAAGTAGTAGCTGTTAAATTGATAAAATTTCATTTAGTTAGTAATTTATTTTATTAACTAAATGAAATACCTTCGACTATTTTGAATGACTTTGTACATAGAATTTTGCATTGTCGTAATGATAAATAATTCTTGAAAAATCGAAAGGTTCGCCTGCTGTAGTATAAAAAATCTCTTCAACACATAAAGCGGGATCGCCAGGTTTTAATCCTAAATAAGGGGCGATCTCCTCATCTAATTTTATTGCTTTGAAATATTTATCAGAAAAACCAATATTGATTTTACAAATATCTTTAACGTAACTAAAAATTGAGTTTTCGGCAATTTCTCGATTAAGGTAAGAGATGATCTTTTTACGATAATAAGATTGCTCAAAACCATAAACCTTCCCTTCAACCAAACGTAATCGTTTTATATAATAGACTTCTTCACCGTCTTCACACTGTAAGTTCTCTTTCACTTTGGCATTAGGCTGAATAACGTCAACATTAAATACTTGTGAAGCGCCGGGTAAATCATTTAGGTCAACACTAAAACCGTGACTCTCTAAAAAATTCAGATAACCCCGTTTTTTGGGTTGCCTAACAAAAATACCACTGCCTTGAATTTGATAGATCACACCGTGCCTTTCAAGGCGATTAAGTGCTTTGATAATGGTGGTACGACTAACTTGATATTGTTGAATTAACCCTTCGATATTAGGCAATTGTGTATCTTTAGGCAGATTTTGTTGATAAATCGACTGTTGTATTTTCTTTGCCACATCTTGGTATTTTAACATTAATCGTTCTTTGATATTGGTATAAATGACTGACATTCTATACTTATCGTTAATTAAATAAATCAAAATTGCTTGAAAACGGGATCTAGATCACAAACAATAAAATTGGTCATTAACAATTTTCAATTTAAGGATAATATATGCTCTCTTACCTGTTAAAAGGAGCTTAATTGATGTCATCTAAAATTAGAGATTATAATAAATTAGCAGTTGATATATTAAATGAGTTAGGCGGCGAAAATAATATTGTTTCTGTCGCGCGTTGTGCAACTCGTTTGCGTGTCGTTACTCAAACCACCCCAGCAGAAGCGAAAGAGAAAATCGCCAGCTTACCAGGTGTTATCACCGTAGTTGAAAAAGGTGGACAAATTCAAGTCGTTATCGGCACCAATGTTGACAAAGTCTATAATGCATTTACTCAATTAATGAGTGGAAACAATAAAATTGATGTAAATAGCAAAAGTAGTATGTTAAATCGTATTATCGCAACAATGTCAGCTGTTTTTGCCCCCTTCGTTTATGTTTTAGCTAGTGCGGGGATATTACAAGGGATCTTAATTTTAATTAAGCTTGCCTATCCAGAATTTGAACAAACTGGCACTTGCCAAGTATTTAGCTTTATCTCATGGGCGCCATTTACCTTTTTACCTATCTTTATTGCCATTACTGCATCGCAACATTTCCGTTGCAACATCTATATCGCAGTAGCATGTTGTGCAGCGCTACTATCACCAACATGGGCAGAAATTGCAGCATCAATAAAAAATGGGGGAACTTTTGATCTATTTGGTTTACCACTATCGGAAACCACCTATATGTCAACCGTATTACCACCACTATTTTTAGTCTGGTTACTCTCTTATCTAGAACGTTTCTTAGAACCTCGCTTACACAGCATTATTAAGCCACTCGTTATGCCTTTAATCTGCTTGGTCATTATGGTTCCATTAACCTTATTAGTAATTGGACCAATTACAGCGGGTGCAGCGCACTACCTTGCAAGCGGATACAACTGGATTGTAAACCTTGCGCCTTGGGTAGCGGGTGCAATTATCGGGGCATTTTGGCAAGTTCTGGTTATATTTGGTGTGCATTGGGGTATTACACCAGTTATTATCGAAAACATTAACCAATATGGTAAAGACTCTTTCCAAGCCTATCAAACTATCGCGGTAATTGGACAAGTCGGTGCAGCCTTAGGATTCTACCTCAAAACTCGCTCTAAAGAGATGAAAGGTGTATCAATCTCAGCATTTATCACGGGTCTATTTGGTATCACAGAACCGGCTATTTATGGAGTTAACTTACGCTTTAAAACACCATTTATTTATGGCTGTATATGTGCTGCAATTGGTGGGATGGTCGCTGGTATCTTTACGCCTTACTACTACACCTATGCAGCATTACCTGGACCACTAACTATTGTTAATGCAATTAATCCAGAACATTATGGTTCAATCATCGGCGTAGCACTTGGTTCAGCAATAGCGCTCTTTGGCCCCGTTATTTTGATGCAAATTTTTGGTACTAATGAAAAAGCACAAAGTGAAGAAAAAATTGAAAACGACACCCCAAAAGTCGTTCTTGATAAAATCAACGTTACCAGCCCAATGATTGGTAAAGCATTACCTCTAAGCGAAGTGCCAGATCCCGCTTTTGCACAAAAATTAATGGGTGAAGGTATTGCTATCGAACCAACAGATAATCATGTTTACGCACCATTTGATGGCGTAGTTAGTGCGGTATTTGAAAGTTCAAAACATGCTATCGGCGTAGTCCTAGATAATGGCGTAGAATTATTAATTCATGTTGGAATAGATACTGTTAATTTAACTAATAACGAATTTAGTTATCACATCAGTATGGGTCAACAAGTTAAAAAAGGTGATTTGCTAATCAGCTTTGATCCACAAGCGGTCAAACAAGCGGGTTATCCACTAATAACACCAATTATTATTGTTAATACAGATCAATACCAATTGATCACATTAACTGAAAATAAAGACGTAAATCTTGACGATATCATATTCGAAATTAAGCAATAACAAGGAATCAAAAATGACTAAAAAACCATTTTTATGGGGCGGTGCATTAGCCGCTCACCAATTCGAAGGCGGCTGGAATGAAGGGGGCAAAGGACCAAGCGTGGTTGATGTCATGACCGCTGGCGCACATGGTGTTGCAAGACAAATCACTCAAGATATCGAAGCAGGCAAATTTTACCCAAATCATACAGCAATTGATTTCTATCATCATTATAAAGAAGACATCAAATTATTTGCTGAACTTGGACTAAAATGCCTTCGTACTTCAATTGCTTGGACTCGAATTTTCCCTAAAGGCGATGAGCTAGAGCCAAATGAAGCCGGCCTACAATTTTATGATGACGTATTTGATGAACTCATTGCAAATGGCATTGAACCGGTTATTACCCTTTCACATTTTGAAATTCCATTACACATTGCTCGCCAATATGGTGGTTTTCGCAATCGTAAAACTGTAGAGTTTTTTGAACGTTTTGCTATAAGTTGTTTTGAACGTTATAAAAACAAAGTTAAATATTGGATGACTTTTAACGAAATCAACAACCAAATGGACACCAGTAACCCAATCTTCTTCTGGACCAACTCAGGTGTACAAGTTAAACCAGGTGAAAATCCACAAGAAGTGCTTTACCAAGTTGCGCATTACGAATTATTAGCCAGTGCTAAAGCGGTTATTGCTGGTAAAAAAATCAACCCTAACTTTGAAATTGGTTGTATGATTTCTCACGTGCCAATTTACCCATACTCATGTAACCCTGAAGACATGATGGCATCAGAAATTGCTATGCATCAACGCTTCTTCTTCCCTGATGTACATGTTCGTGGATATTATCCATCATACGCATTAAAAGAGTTTGAACGCGAAGGCTACAAACTTGATATTACAGAAGAAGACTTAGCTTGTTTAAAACAAGGTACGGTTGATTACATCGGCTTTAGTTACTACATGTCAACGGTCGTAAAAGCGGATGTTAAAAACGACAACCGTGACAACATCGTCAATGGTGCATTACCAAATGCAGTTGAAAATCCATACATTAAAAGCAGTGACTGGGGTTGGCCGATCGACCCAGAAGGATTACGTTACACACTTAATCGCTTATACGATCGTTATCAACTACCACTATTTATTGTTGAAAATGGTTTTGGCGCGATTGATGAACTTGAGCACGACAACCAAATTCACGATAAACCACGAATCGAATACCTCGGCGCGCATATTAAAGCGATGCAAAAAGCGATGGATTACGACGGTGTTGATGTGATTGGTTATACCGCTTGGGGGATTATCGACGTCGTTTCATTCACCACTGGCGAAATGAAAAAACGTTATGGCGTAATTTATGTTGATCGTGACAACGAAGGTAACGGTAGCATGAAACGCTATAAAAAAGAGTCATTCGAATGGTATAAAAATGTGATTAAGACTAATGGTCAAAGCTTAAAATAATCATCTAATGATATAAAGGATCTGATTTGCGAATTAAAATCAGATCCTTTAACCCATCTCATCTAATCAAAACATCATCAATCAAAACTTAAAAATAAGTTGCTTTTCAACTTGTGGATCAATCAACGTCACATGAAAACCAATTAACCTAACACCCCGATCATTGCGCCTTTCTAGCCAAACTTTATGAGCTTGTTCAATCAAATCAGCTTTATCCAACTTAGACCAAACATGCTCTTGAGTTGTAAGCTGAAAATCATCAAACTTAAATTTCACACCTTGGCGAGCAATAGAGAGATCGGAGCGAACTTTGCTTAAACGCTTCTCCAACTCCTCAAATAGCGGATCAAATTGCGCTAAACACTCATCCCAACTGTGAATATCATCAACCAACGTGCGCTCTACCCCAACTGACTTGCGTTGCCTATCATTACAGACTTCGCGTTCATCAATCCCTTGGCAACGTTCATATAAAATACGTCCAAACTTACCAAACTGATTAAGTAACTTAGTCAAATCATAATTAACCACATCTTTACAGGTATAAAGCCCCAACTCTGCTAGCTTCTTCTCGGTCACTTTACCCACACCGGGGATCTTCTTCAGTGGAAGTTGCTCAATAAATCCCTCAACCTGATCGGGTGTAATCACATATTGCCCATTTGGCTTATTCATATCGGAGGCGATTTTAGCTAAAAACTTAAGTGGAGCCACACCTGCTGACGCGGTTAATTCAAGCTCGTTATAGATTGCTTGTCGAATATCTTGGGCGATTAACGTAGCAGAACCATGACAGAGCTTACAATCCGTCACATCCAAATAAGCCTCATCAAGCGAAAGCGTCTCAATGGCTTGAGTATAACGCTTAAATATTTGATGGATTTGATTGGAAACCTCTTTATAGACGGCATGACGACCAGGAATGACCTTAATATTAGGGCACAGCTTAATTGCCTGTGCCATTGACATCGCACTATGCACACCATATTGACGAGCAATATAATTCGCAGTTGCCACCACACCACGCTTACGTGGATCGCCACCTACGGCGATCGGCACATTGCGATAACGTGGATTATCTCGCATTTCGACAGCTGCATAAAAACAATCCATATCGACATGAATAATTTTTCGCATAATGAAGGTATTAGTATATAGAAAATAACTGTATAAATATACAATACCATACCTTTACTTTATCTGTAAATCACTATTTAGCGAGCTGATCGAAATCTGTTAACCCCTCCTTACCATGAGGATCACCAATCCATCGAGTTGGCTGTGCAAATTTTTCATTCACAATACTTTTTTCGGGTTGATAATCATCGAAGCTTAACCCAGCCAAATCAGACCAAGTATGAATCAAATCCTGAGTACTAAATTTTCGACTCACATAAGACTCAAAATGATTATTAGGATGACTCACTAACCACTTAGGCGATTGCCAAAGCATAAAAGGAACCGTATACATAGCTTTAGTTGGCGCCTTCTCATTACGCCCTAAAACATCATGCGGAGCCGTTTGATAAACTTCCTCACCATGATCGGAAAAATACAAAATAAAACCATTTGGATCACTATTCTTAAATAGCTTAAACAGCTCAGTAGTAACAAAATCATTAAACGCGACCGCATTATCATAACTGTTATAAACTTTTAACTTATCGTTATCCAAATCAAAATTTACGCCAGTCTTATCTTTAAAACGCTGATACTCCTCACCTTCCGGATAGCGCAGCTCATATTTCATATGCGTACCGAGCAGATGAATAACAATAAATTTCTTTTCAGCAGGATCATTTAGCACATTCTTAAACGGCTCAAAAACCGACGAATCATATTGTCTGGAACTCTGGTTACGATCATTATTCATATAAAACTGCTCATCAGCTTGCTTAGAGAACATCGTCAACATCGTATTGCGCTTAGTCATCGTTTGTTGATTGGTAATCCAAAAAGTCTTATAGCCGGCCTGTTTCATCAAATGAATTAAAGATGGCTTAGAAAGATATAAATCAGGATGTTGCTCATCGGCCAAAGTTAGCGCTTGTTGCAAAATCTCAATCGTATAAGGTCTTGATGAAACAACATCATTAAAAGCAAGAAAATCAGGGTTATCTTTTTTAAATTGCTCGATTAACGGCGTCGTATCACGATCATAACCATAAATGCCCATACGGCTACGAGTCGTTGACTCACCAATCACCAGCACTAACGTTCTTGGAGTATTTCCATTGGCATCAGTTAAATTTTCGAATTTAGGCAAGGTTTCGAGATGATTCAAGATTTTGTCCATATTAGAAAGCTGAGAACGATAAGCAATATAACTACTGAGCAATTGCCATGGAACCGTCGTTTCCATCCGACTTAACAGATGCTGGGTAGCGCGCTCAAACGAGGTCTTCTTAATCGCCACACTAATAAACAAAGGCATCAACGCATAAACCACAATGATTATCGACACTAACCATTTAGTCATATTTTTTACATAAACCGGTTTAACCTTAAACCACAAAAACACCCCAACCAAAATATAAATCAACAGCACGGCGACGAGTTTAATACTAAGGTACTGGGAAATAAATTCATGTGACTCATTATAATTCGACTCTGCCATCACAAAAAAAACGCTCTGCGAAAACTCCTGTCGATATATCGTAAAATAACCAATAGAAATCAGCGACAACCCACCGACAATAATGCCATAAATGGTTGCATATTTTTTGGTAAAATGAGGAAAAAATAGGACTGGAATCAACCAAATCATACTATAAATGATCGAATCGCGAAGCCCAATAAAATTAGCATGACCTGACAGCGCAATATAAAGTTGCAAAGCACAAGAAAAGTAACAGAAATACAAAATCGCATAAACCAACGAACGCCAACTAAAATTCCTATCCAACTTTTGCCTCATTAATCACAAATAGAAGTGTCACTAAACTAACAAAAACAGATTAACAAAACCTTAAGAAGCAATGAATAAAGGTTAATTTTTGATTTTTAATAAAAAATAAGGTTAAAAACCCCACTCCTCAACTTTTTTTCGATAAGTTACCTTTAAGTTAAAACCCAATAATTGCTGAACCACATATAATGATTGATTATAAAGCTTTAAAAAATTACCTTCGGCAATAAACTGAACCGGACTTTTACTTAACGCTATTTTATCTTCAATATTCATTTTATATTACTCCTTTAATATCAATATTTTTAACCACCACCTCGGTGCCCAGCATTTTTGTCGCTTAGCCACAAAATCGCTTTTTTTATGGCTAACGACGTTGACTCGTTGAGTCAGCTTACTTTTAATGACTTCACACTATTTCTTTATCACCCCCACCCCCGGACTAAGGATTAAGAACGAAGAAATAAGAACTAAGGATAGGCACAAAGCATGTAGATGTGGTTGGTGTTGGGGTAAATCCAAGACACTTCACCTTCGGATGAGTGCACGACAAACTGGGCGCTACCAGCCGGGGCACTAGCCAGATCACTAGTCCAGTACATTTGGCTGTCGAAGTCAGTGCCAGAGTATCCTCCCATAGAACCCCACTCAGTGAAAAAGCCTGAATCAATTCTACGTTGGTAATGATTATCAGGTGAGGAAGGGGCGGCGCCGACTGAACCCCTACAGGATAAATCGTTATAGGAGCCTGGCGGACAAGATGCATTGGTTAAATCCTTTACGCGAGGTACTCGATAACCAATACTATTACACCAAGATAAAGTACGAGGATAAGTGGTACTAGACACATTAAGACGGTTGACGAACCACCGCTTCAAAGTAAAACCATATTTAACAACAGGAGTACGATTATTATCACGACCGACCAACTCGAATGTCTGAGGCAAAGATGGAGTAGAAATACGACCAGCATAAGGACCAGTTAAAGTAACGCGTACGCTTGTAGCAGTAGGATTAGACATTGTGACTGTGATACCACCCCGAGAAACTCGAGACCAAGACAATGGCTGACTAACACCACTAATAAGTAAATCAAAGTACAGTTTGTTAGCGCCAGTTGTAGGAAAGTTTTGACCGTAAAGTGATGGGTCTGTTTTTTGAGTGAGAAAACCATTAGCAGGGTCCCACATCCAAGAAGGACCAGCTTCATGACCCCTACCATAGTACATATTCGGTCTTGCAAAACAAACCACCGGCTCAGCCTTAGGATTGACGTAATAAGTCACATTACTTTCACTAAAATCACTACGATTAGGAAAACCGTAACGAGAGGATAATGTACCGTTAGTACTGGATAACGTAACCTTATAAGGTGCCTTACAAATTGTTGGAACGGTACTACGTGATACTGCTTGATTGTATTTATCAACGATAGATAAACTTAAAGAACCTGTAGCTGTAACGTTAGCATCACCATCATCATCCCCCCAATAATTATAAGGCGGACCGATAAGAGAACTCAAAGTGACTGAATTAGTATCAGTAGGAACCAACATACGGATATCAGCAAAACTCTGACCTGCAACCGGCAAGACGATAGGTCTTGAAGAAGATGAAGTATTGGTTGAAGGCGTGTACTTAGTTCCGTCAGACAACGTAATCCTAAGCAGACCGTTTGTATTAACAACACGAGTACGACCACCATCGAAAGTCAAATACGGTGCACTACCCTGTATCGCATTCTTAGTTGTCTGTGAAGTTAATGCGTGGCCCGAAAAAGGAAGGAAAAACGCCACGAAAAAAACAATCTGCCGGGATAATTTAGAAAAATCGAAGGTGCGAAAAGAGGATCCGCTAAACGATCGAGAAAAGGATCGCGGAAGCGATTGCGCGAAAATTCGCAGAATTTCACTTGATTGCGTGGAAAAATAAGTTTCAGTGAAAAAATTAAACTGGGCGCTAGACTTAGACGAATTTAAAAGATAGGTTGGCCAGGTTGCCTGTTGCCTGTTGCCTGTTGAAAATTATAATGCATTTTAGACTACCTTGTCGAGTAATTTTTTGATTTATTTACAATTTTATACTTTTATATCAAATTTTAGCCTTGTAGCTAAAACCGTGTAAAAAGTATAGTGATTGGAAAAACACGATGCAACACTTTTTTTCGCTCATTTGCGTTAACTTTTGTAAATAGGTTCTAAAAAGGATCTAGTTTATAATTGGTTAACTATTGTTTTAATTAAATATATCGCAATTATAAATCTTTAAAATTAGAACAATTGATCCTTGAAAATTTTATTTTAGGGCTTTGAATTAGAAATTTAGTGAGTTTGATATTTGAATAATTTTTTAAGTAAAATTTAAAACCTCAAAAACCCCACTCCTCAACTTTTTTGCGATAAAAAACCTCAAAAATAAACCCGCCGAGGCGGGTAATTCAAACGTCGCTTAGCCCCAAAATCGCTTTTTATGGCTAAACGACGTTGACTCGTTGAGTCAGCTTGCTTTTAATCACCTAATACTATTTTTTATCACCCCCCACCCCCAGTCTAAGGATTAAGGACGAAGAAATAAATACTAAGGATGGGAGCATAGTCCGTAGTAGTTGTTGTTGGTGTAGGTCCCATGCACGTAACCGTATTGTGAGTCCACGGTAAACTGTTTACTACCAAACGGTTCACTAGTCCAGTGCCAACCGCTGTTGAAGCCAGCGCCTGAATAATAATCCATTGTGCCCCACTCCGAGAAAAAGCCAGAACCTATATGACGCGTGTAAAGATTATTAGGCGAGGAAGGGCTGGCCCCGACTGAACCACGACACCTAGAATCATAATAGGAGCCAGGCGGACAAGATGCATTGGTTAAATCCCTTACGCGAGGCATCCGATAACCAATACTATTACACCAAGATAAGGTTTGAGGATACCTGTCCTTTTTAGAACCTCGGTTGACGAACCACTGCTTCAAAGTAAAACCATATTTAACAACAGAAGTACCATTATTATCACGACCGACCAACTCGAAGGTCTGAGGCAAAGTAGGTTTAGAAATAGAAATAGGACTGGATGAATTATGCTGGGATTGAGTAGCGTAAGGACCAGTTAAAGTAACACGTACGCTTGTAGCTGTAGGATTAGACATTGTGACGGTGATACCACCCAGAGAAACTGGAGACCAAAACAATGGCTGACTAACACCACTAATGAGTAAATCAAAGTACAGTTTGTTAGCGCCAGTAGTAGGAAAGTTTCTACCGTAAGAGGATGGGCCAGTTGACTGAGGAATAAAACCATTAGCAGGGGCCCACATCGAAGCTGGGCCAGCATAATTATCTGAACCCCAACTCAAACTAGGAGTGGCAAAACAAACCACAGGCGAAGCCTTAGGATTAACATAATAAGTCACATAACTAGCACGGAAATCACTATGATTAGGAACCCCATAACGTGTGGATAATGTACCGTTAGTACTAGATAAGGTAACCTTATAAGGTGCCTTACAAATCTCTGGCACGGTACTACGTGATACAGCTTGATTGTTTTTATCGACGATAGATAAACTTAAACGACCTGTAGCAGTAACACCAGAATCACCATCATCATCACCCCAATAATTATTAGGAGGACCGATAAGTGTACTTAAATCGACTGAATTAGTATTAGTTGGGACCAACATACTTATATCAGCAAAACTCTGACCCGCAACCGGCAAGGAGATTGGGGTTATATATGAAAGATTGGTTGATGGCATATATTGCGTACCATCAGATAACGTAATCCCAAGCAGACCGTTAGCATCAACCACACGAGTACGACCACCGTCGAAAGTCAGATAAGGTGCAGTACCCTGTATCACATTCCTAGTTGTCTGTGATGTCAATGCGTGCCCCGAAAAAGGAAGGAAAAAGACCACGAAAAAAACAATTTGCCGGGATAATTTGGGAAATGATCGAAAACAGGATCTGAAAGAGGATCCGGAAAACGACCGGAAAAAGGATCGGAAAAAAGATCGAGAAGAGGATCGCGGAAGCGATCGCGCGAAAATTCGCAGAATTTCACTTGATTGCGTGGAAAAATAAGTTTTAGTGAAAAATTTAAACTGGGAGTTGGACTTAGACGAATTTAAAAGATAGGTTGGCCATGTTGCCTGTTGCCTGTTGCCTGTTGAAAATTATAATGCATTTTAGACTACCTTGTCAAGTAATTTTTTGATTTATTTACAATTTTATACTTTTATATCAAATTTTAGCCTTGTAGCTAAAACCGTGTAAAAAGTATAGTGATTGGAAAAACACGATGCAACACTTTTTTTCGCTCATTTGCGTTAACTTTTGTAAATATGTTCTAAAAAGGATCTAAGTTATAATTTGTTAACCAATGTTTTAATTGAATATGTCGCAATTACAAATTTTTAAAATTAGAACAATTGATCCTTGAAAATTTTATTTTAGGGCTTTGAATTAGAAATTTAGTGAGTTTGATATTTGAATAATTTTTTAAGTAAAATTTAAAACCTCAAAAACCGCACTCCTCAACTTTTTTGCGATAAAAAACCTCAAAAATAAACCCGCCGAGGCGGGTAATTCAAACGCCGCTTAGCCGCAAAATCGCTTTTTATGGCTAAACGACGTTGACTCCTTGAGTCAGCTTACTTTTAATCACCTAATACTATTTTTTATCACTCCCCCCCAGCCTAAGGATTAAGGACGAAGAAATAAAAACTAAGGATGGGAGCAAAGGCCGTAGCTGTAGTCGTAGTCGTTGTCGTAGGCCCAACCCACGATACCGTTGTATGTGTACACGATAAACTGGTTACTACCATTCCGGTCACTAGTCCAGAGCCGATTGTTGGTGAGGCCAATGGTTGTATAATCAAGCATACGACCCCACTCAGTGAAAAAACCAGAACCTATATGACGCATATAATGATTATCCCGTGAGGAAGGGGTGGCGCCAGAGATAGCAGGAGATTCTGTACGAACCGCGTTGGTTAAATCCCTTACGCTAGGCATTCGATAACCAATACGATTACACCAAGATAATGTATTAGAATAAGTGTCAGATATAGTACCTCGGTTGACGAACCACTGCTTCAAAGTAAAACCATATTTAACAACAGGAGTACCATTAGTATCACGACCGACCAACTCGAAGGTCTGAGGCAAAGTAGGTTTAGAAATAGGACCAGGATTGTTTGACCAATGCTGGGATATGGTAGCATAAGGACCAGTTAAAGTAACGCGAACGCTTGTAGCAGTAGAATTAGACATTGTGACTGTGATACCACCCAGAGAAACAGGAGACCAAGACAATGGCTGACTACTACCACTAATATCTAAATCAAAGTACAATCCATTAAGACCTGTAGTAGGAAAGTTTTGACCGTAATAGAGAGGGTCTGTTTTTTGAGTGAGAAACCCCCTATCAGGGTCCCACATCGAAGCTGGGCCAGCAAAATCCCAAGATGGGTCATAAGGATCATCACCAAGCTTACCATACATTAAATTAGGTCTGACGAAACAAACCACAGGCGAAGCCTTTGGATTGACGTAATAAGTCTCACTACGGGCACTGAAATCACTACGATTAGGAACGCCATAACGAGTTGATAATGTACCGTTAGTACTGGATAACTTAATCCTATAAGGTGCGTTACAAATTGTTAACACGGAATTACGTGATACCGTTTGACCGTTTTTATCGACGATAGATAAACTTAAAGAACCTGTAGCAGTAACGTCTGAATCACCATCATCATCCCCCCAATAATTATTAGGAGAACCGATAAGAGTACTTAAATCGACTGAATTAGTATCAGTAGGAACGAACATACGAATATCAGCAAAACTCTGCCCCTCAACCGGCAAGACGATTGGGGTTGTAGATGATAAATTGGTAGAAGGCGTGTAATTAGTTCCGTTAGATAGTGTAATCCCAAGCAGACCGTTAGCATCAACTGCACGAGTACGACCACCGTCGAAAGTCAGATAAGGTACACTACCCTGTATCGCATTCCTAGTTGTCTGTGATGTCAATGCATGGCTGGAAAAAGAAAGGAAAATAGCCACGAAAAAAACAATCTGACGGGATAATTCGGAAAAGGATCGAAAACAGGATCTGAAAGAGGATCCGGAAAACGATCGGAAAAAGGATCGAGAAGAGGATCGCGGAAGCGACCGCGCGAAAATTCGCAGAATTTCACTTGATTGAGTAGAAAAATAAGCTTCAGTGAAAAATTTAAACTGGGTGCTGGACTTAGACGAATTTAAAACATAGGTTGGCCAAGTTGCCTGTTGCCTGTTGCCTGTTGAAAATTATAGAACATATGCGACAATCCTGTCAAGTAATTTTTTGATTAATTTACAATTTTATATTTTTCTGCTAAATTTTAGCCTAGTAGCTAAAACCGTGTAAAAAGTATAGTGATTGGAAAAACACGATGCAACACTTTTTTTCACTCATTTACGTTAACTTTTGTAAATAGGATCTAAAAAGGATCTAGATGATAATTGATTAAACGCTGTTTTAATTAAAGATTATCATCATTACAAATCTTTAGAATCACTGTTATTCATCCTAAAAAAATTATTTTAGTATTTAAAATAGTGGTTATGATCATTTAAAAGTTTTAAGTGAAATCTAAAACCTCAAAAACCCCGCTCCTCAACTTTTTTTGATAGAAAAACACAGCTACTAAAAAGCGCCACAGTTTAAAGCGGAATTACTTATTTGAGACAACATTGCAAAGCAGAGTTTAGAACCCCAAAAACCCCGCTCCTCAACTTTTTTTACTGAGTACACTAATTATGAATAATAACTTATCCCTAACAATTTAGCTATCTCTTGATTTTCAGCTAGCTGTTTTGGTTCTGCATTAAATATGACGTTTCCATTTTCAATAACCACACAGCGGGAAAAATGGCTAAGTGACTCATCCAGATAATGCGATACCATCATTAAGGTCAGATTAAATTCACTACAAACCTGATTAACCAATGCCAACATTTCAAAGCGCAGAGCTTGGTCAAGAGCAGAAAATGGCTCATCTAATAATAATATAGGACGATGTTGTATAAGACAGCGAGCCAAAGCCACGCGTTGCCGTTGGCCACCTGATAGCTGTTCGGGATAGCGATGGTTAAAGCCTTCCAGCCCGACACGAACCAGTATATCATTAATAGTCGTTTGTTCAGCTCGACTCAGTTTTAATGTTGGCTTAATGCCTAAAGCAATATTTTGTTCAACCGTTAGATGGCTAAATAAGTTATTTTGTTGAAATAGCATCGATACAGGGCGTTTACCGGGTAACGTTGTTGTGACATTTTGGTTATTTAAAATGATTTGTCCTGATTTAGGAAAGATGAACCCCGCAATCAAGCTAAGTAATGTACTTTTGCCCGCGCCACTTGGTCCGACAATAACAACCCGCTCTTTAGCCGCAATATTTAGCGTAAAGTGCATGTTGAAGTTGTCATATTGATATTCAATTTTTTGAAGTTCGATCATAATCCATCACAACCAATAAACTAAAAGATAAAAGTAATAATATCGCGGCTGTCACGATACTTTCTTGATAATGATAATGCGATATCTGTTGATATAAATAATAAGGTAACGTGGTTACCGACTGCCCGCCAAACAGAGCTATTACCCCAAAATCGCCCAATGACAATATGGCAGCAAGGGCAAAACTCATCAGCATAAGACTTTTTAACCCCTTGAAATCGACCAAATAAAAATGCGTTAAACCATTGATATTAAGGGTTTGGGTTAATTGCCAATAGCGTGCCGTAATATCATACATCGGCGTAGCTAAATTTTTAAGGATGAAAGGTAACGCCATTAACCCATTACAAACCATAATTAATAAGCAGATAAAAACAGTGTTATGACTAAAACCGAATAACAATAAAAACAATCCCGATGCTAATACCATGTTTGGTATAGCTAATATCAAGGAGGCAACCATCATAAGCCGATTACTTAATTGACGTTGTTGGTTAATCAATAGTCGGCAATTGGTCCATAGCAAAAGTAACCCAAGTAACATCGCTATCATAGCCGAACCTATAGCAATAAGGATTGAATAGAGTAAGGCTTGTTGCAACATCGATGTGAGTAATGAGATTTGGAAAAAATAGAAACCTTGAAAAAGTATAGTAATCATCGGGGACAATATAAATAATCCCCCTATTACGATAATTATCATACTAATCATTTTTAACCAATTGGTTATCGGTAATTGATAGTTGGAGTGACTAAATTTAACACTCAGCTTTCTATCATTTCTATTTATTTTCTGCATCAAGCTGATAAAAACAATACAGCAAACCAACTGCACGCAAGATAGTAATGCGGCTTGTAGTAGATCAAAGTCTCGCACCGCTTGATAAATAGCCACTTCCAGCGTGGTGTATTTTGGACCACCACCCAATGCAAGCACTATGGCAAAACTCGAAAAACAGAGCATAAAAATAAGTGCTGCCATAGGCAATATTTGTCTACGAAGTAACGGCCATTCAAGTAATTTAAAATAGGTAAATGTTGAAAAATTAAGTTGTGCCGCTAACTGTCTTTGTTCTATAGCAACACTGTTTAATGTTTTGTAAAAGAGCACACAAGCATAAGGAAAATTCAAAAAAACATGAGCCAACAAAATACCTTGCAAGCCATAAATGGGAAATGAAAATGGGATATGCAGTACTTGGCAAATGTAAGCCAGTAAACCTTGTTGCCCATATACCGACAACAACCCTGTCACAACCACTAAAGCGGGTAAAATAAAGGTAATTGGCATTATTTTTATCAGTAACTTTTTACCTTTAAAATCAATAAAAGAGAGCGCCTTAGCCATTAATATTGCTGATGCCAGCGAAAGTATTGTCGATAACAAAGCTTGATAAAAAGTGATCCAAACAATATGAAGCACATAACTATCAAGATAAATCGTCAAATTTCCTGACTCTAAGGCAAATCGCCAAATAGCAATAAGTGCCGAGCTTAAAATAATGAGTATTAAGCTCGCTGCACTCATTCCGGGTAATAACGATTTAAATTTCAACATTGGCGATACGGATCTATTTACTAATTGCCGATTGCCATTCTCGAATCCAAGCTTTTTGATGTTTTTCAATCTCTGCTGGCTCAAATTCTAACGATTTATTGACCGAATTAATTTGCGCAAAGGCATTAGGTAGATCCGTTTTGATAATCGGATACATCACATTTTTCTCAGCAAATTGGTGTTGGACTTCAGGTGTCAGCAAATAACGTAAAAATTGGCGCGCTAGGTCAATTTCTTGACTGTATTTAATAATTCCGGCTACTTCAACTTGACGATAGTGCCCTTCATCAAAAATAGCTGCTTCGTAGTGATGCTCGTTTTCATTAATGATATGTGCCACTGGCGATGTACTGTAACTAAGTACAAAATCCGCTTCGCCTTTTAAAAACATACCATAAGCTTCGCTCCAACCTTTGGTGACCGTCACCGTATTTTTAGCGATTTGTTGCCACGCTTCTGCTGCTTTATCTCCATAAACTTTTTTTACCCAAAATAGTAAACCAAGTCCTGGTGTACTGGTTCTTGGATCTTGGTAGATGATTTTCCAACCGGCTTTATTTTCAACCAGTTCATGTAAAGAATGAGGTGGATTTTTGACTTTGTTATTATTGTAGATAAAAGCAAAATAACCAAAATCATAAGGCATAAAACTATCATCCCACCAATTGGTGTTGAGATTGTCGGGTTTAGCGATTTGATGAGGAATAAGAATATTCGCTTGTTTGGCTTGCTCTAATAGGTTGTTATCTAACCCTAAAATAACATCCGCATTCGTTTTATCGCCTTCAAGGCGAATACGATTTAAAACTGACACACCATCACCTAATGTCACAACCTCAAGTTGGCAATTGCACTGGGCTTCAAACCCTTTTTTGATTGCCTCGCCGGGTCCCCATTGTGACATAAATGAATTATAGCTATAAACCGTCAAAGTGGGCAGTTCTGCATTGACTAATGGGCTAAAAAGTGAAAATAGAAAAATAACAGGTAGTAAAAAGTTTTTACGAAACATTTTGCCTCCAAAGAAATAGGTAAAAGACAAAAGGTTTGAGCAGATATAATAACTCAAATCCCTCCGCTGGCATTATCCAGTTCAGGTTCGACGAGTTATGTCAGTCAATCTGACACTCTCAGCCCACTAGGGCACCCCGTTGAGAACGGTATTAGTTTAGAGGCTGAAGGTATAATTGTAAATAGTTACCCTCAACGGTTGCCTGCAAACTTATCTACGATTTTGGAAGAGAATAACTGCCCTTGATCAATCTGATAGCTTGATAAAATTCTCGCTTAGCCCCATTTTTAATCGGAAAATCGATTTCTCGCTCATGTAAGGGGTGAGTGAGTTTTGCATATTCATCCAAAAGGATATTTTCACCATAATTATCATACTATTTTGTCAATTGTGAATCTGATTTCTTGTAGATGGCCTTGAGCAAACATCAAAGTTGAAAAGAGCAAAAGGATATTGATAATCAGGTAGTTAAATAAATTTCGGCACCTGTTTTCTCTTTATTTTTTTATCTATTTTATAATTAAGTTAATAAATTACATCTAAATAAAAAAATTTTCATTTATAAAAGAATCAGCTATTTACTTGTCCTTAACTAATCCCACAGTGACAATTTATCAATTTATCAGTATTATATTGGGCATTTTATTTTAATCGATTAGGTTCAGTGTGAATATTCAACAACTATTAACACAACGTGTTTCTCAAGCAATGATTATGGCGGGTGCTGATAAAAACTGCGACGCTTTAATCAAGCAATCAGCTAAAGCCCAATTTGGTGACTACCAAGCAAATGGTATCATGTCTACCGCTAAAAAATTGGGAATGCCGCCACGAGCATTAGCTGAAAAAGTTTTACAACATCTTGATATTGATGATATTGCCGATAAAATCGAGATCGCCGGTCCTGGTTTTATTAATATTTTTTTAAAAGATAGTTGGATTGCTGAACAAAACGAAGTCGCGCTAAATAGTGATAAACTGAATATTACTTTACCAGCCAAACCACAAACTATTGTGGTTGATTACTCTGCACCAAACGTAGCAAAAGAGATGCACGTCGGCCATTTACGCTCAACTATTATTGGTGATGCTAGTGTCCGAGTATTAAGCTTTCTTGGTCATAATGTTATCCGTGCCAACCATGTTGGTGATTGGGGAACCCAATTTGGGATGTTAATCGCCTATCTTGAAAAAATGGAAAACGAACATGCCAATGACATGGAACTTTCAGATTTAGAATCGTTCTATCGTGCAGCTAAAAAACATTATGACGAAGACGAAGCCTTTGCCGAAAAAGCCCGTAATTATGTCGTAAAACTTCAAGGTGGTGACCAATATTGCCGTGAAATGTGGCGAAAACTGGTGGATATCACCATGACACAAAACATTGCCACATATAAACGCCTTAATGTCACCTTATCGGTTGAAGATACAATGGGCGAAAGCATCTATAACAGTATGCTACCAGGCATTGTTGCCGATCTAAAACAGAAAAAATTAGCGGTTGAAAGTGACGGTGCCATCGTCGTATTTCTAGATGAATATAAAAATAAAGAAGGCGAACCAATGGGCGTTATTATCCAAAAACGTGATGGTGGCTATCTTTATGCAACAACCGACATTGCCTGTGTAAAATATCGTTACGAAACACTCCATGCTGAACGTATTTTATATTATACCGATTCACGTCAACACCAACATCTAGAACAAGTTTGGGATATCGTGCATAAAGCAAAATATGTACCAGAATCCTTAAAACTTGAACACCACATGTTTGGTATGATGTTAGGTAAAGACGGCAAGCCGTTTAAGACTCGCTCAGGTGATACCGTAAAATTAAATGACCTGCTTGACGAAGCAACAGAGCGTGCAGAAGCACTCATTAAAAGTAAAAATCCCGATCTTTCTCCAACAGAACTTGCCAAAGTGATTGATGCAGTAGCGATTGGCGCAGTGAAATATGCCGACCTATCCAAAAATCGTACCACCGATTATGTTTTTGATTGGGATAACATGTTGTCATTTGAAGGCAATACTGCACCATATCTACAATATGCCTATACACGCGTACTGTCGGTGTTTAGAAAATCAAATATCAACGAAGATAGCTTAACTGGTAATATCAATTTAGGCACGGATAAAGAGCGAACATTAGCAATTCGATTAATTCAATTTGACGAAACCGTTTCAACCGTTGCTGCAGAAGGCACACCGCATGTGCTATGCGCCTATTTGTATGATATCGCCACCCTATTTTCTAGCTTCTATGAGCACTGCCCAATTTTGGCAGCCGAAAATGAAGACTTGAAACATAGCCGTCTAAAACTGGCATCTTTAACAGCAAAAACCCTTAAAACCGGTTTAGATATGCTTGGTATTAAAACGGTTGAAAAAATGTAACAAAACCAGCCACCGATATTGTTCAATATCGGTGGTATATCGCCACTTAAAAACATCTTAAAAATTTCAGCGTTTAAAATTGAGGGGAGTTTTATAAAACGAAATTTATCCCCAAAAAATCCTCAACTTTTTGATATAAAATCACAACTAAACGCCACAGCTTAAAGCTGGATTATTCATATAAAACAATATTAAAAAGTAGGATTTAGAACCCCAAAAACCCCGCTCCTCAACTTTTTTTGAGATAAAAAAATGCAAAAATAAACCCGCCGAGGCGGGTAATTCAAACGTCGCTAAGCCACAAACTCGCTTTTTATGGCTAAACGACGTTGACTCTTAGCTTACTTTTAATGACTCAACACTATTTTTTATGCCCCCCGCCCTAAGGATTAAGGACGAAGAAATAAAAACTAAGGATAGGCACAAAGTCCGTCGCTGCCTAAGAGGCTCTGCCTCACCACATTACCACGCTGCGTACCCACGATAACCTGGTCACGACCAATGGAGTCACTAGTCCAGAAAAAAAGTTCGAAGGCGGTGCCAACGGTATTATAACCCCACTCAGTGAAAAAACCCGAACCTATATGACGCATAAAACTATTACCAAATGAGGAAGGAGTGGCACTAGGTACAACTAAATCTTTACGAACTGCATTGGTTAAATCCTTTACGCGAGGCATTCGATAACCGATACCATTACACCAAGATAAGGCAGGAGAATAATTGCCATTCCAAGAAACACGGTGGACGAACCACTGCTTCAAAGTAAAACCATATTTAACAACTGGATTACCTTGACCATCACGACCGACCAACTCGAAAGTCTGAGGCAAAGAAGGTTTGGAAATACGACTAGGATTGTCTGAATTAATCTGGAATCTAGTAGCGGAAGGACCAGTTAAAGTAACACGAACGCTTGTAGCTGTAGAATTAGTCATTTTAACTGTGATACCACCCTGAGATATTGGAGGCCAAGACAACGCCTGACTACTGCCACTAATAAGTAAATCAAAATACAATCCATTAGCACCAGTAGTAGGAAAGTTTTGACCGTAAGAGGATGGCTCATTTGACTGAGTGAGAAAACCCTTAGTAGGGTCCCATATCAAAGCTGGGCCAGCATAACCACCTGAATTAGGTCTGGCAAAACAAACCATCGGTGTAACGTTAGGGTTGATGTAATAAGTTACACTACTTGCACTGAAATCACTACGATTGGGAACGCCATAACGTGTAGATAATGTGCCGTTAGTACTTGATAAGGTAAACTTATAAGGTGCCTTACAAATTGTTGGCACTGTACTACGTGATACAGATTGACCATATTTATCGACGATAGATAAACTTAAAGAACCTGTAGCAGTAATGCCAGAATCACCATCTTCATCCCCCCAATAGTTATAAGGCGGACCGATAAGAGAACTTAAAGCGACTGAATTAGTATTAGTAGGGACCAACATACGAATATCAGCAAAACTCTGACCTGCAACCGGTAAGACGATTGGGGTTATAGATGAAGAATTGGTAGAAGGCGTATAATGTTGACCATCAGATAGTGTAATACCAAGCAGATCGTTAGTATTAACAATACGAGTACGACCACCGTCGAAAGTCAAATACGGCGCACTACCCTGTATCGCATTCCTAGTTGTCTGTGAAGTTAATGCGTGCCCCGAAAAAGGAATAAAAAGAGCCACAAAAAAAACAATCTGCCGGGATAATTGAGAAAAGGATCGAAAAAAGGATCGCGCGAAAATTCGCTGAATTTCACTTGATTCAGTAGAAAAATAAACGTCAGTGGAAAATTTAAGATGGGAGCTGAACTTAGACGAATTTAAATTATAGGTTGGCCAAGTTGCCTGTTGCCTGTTGAAAATTATAGAACATATGCGACAATCCTGTCAAGTATATTTATGATTTATTTAATATTTTTTTATTTATTGTTTTAGCTATCCCGCTAAAATTATGTAAAAAGTATAGTGACTGAAAAAACACGGTGCAATACTTTTTTTACTTTAGATCGTTAACTTTCGTAAAGATTTTTATGAAAAACCATGATCAGAAAATGACTACCTATTGTTTTAATTGTAAATATAGCATTTACAAAACTTTAGTAATTATAATTATTGATCCTGAAAAATTTTATCTTAGCATTTAGAATTAATGATGTTGATCATTAAATAATTTTTAAGTGAAATTTAAAACCCCAAAAACCCCGCTCCTCAACTTTTTTTGCGATAAAATACCTAAAAAATAAACCCGCCTAGGCGGGTAATTGAAGCGTCGCTAAGCCACAAAATCGCTTTTTATGGCTAAATGACGTTGACTCGTAGCTTACTTTTAATCACCTAATACTATTTTTTATCAATCCCACCCCCGCCCTAAGGATTATGGATTATGGATTAAGGACGAAGAAATAAGAACTAAGGATAAGCACAAAGCCCCGGGTGGGGATAAGGATAGGAGTACCCATTCACATGACCGGAGTTTGTTTGCACGACAAAATTGGTATCCTGGGCATTACCATAGACATAGGGGTCACTAGTCCAGTGCCAATGGCTGATGAAGCCAACGCGATAGTAAGACATAACGCCCCACTCCGAGAAAAAGCCAGAACCTATATGACGCATAAACTCATTTCCTGGTGAGGAAGGGGTGGCACTAGGTACGACTACACCAGGATAAGTATGAACAGCGTTGGTTAAATCCTTTACGCGAGGCATTCGATAACCAATACTATTACACCAAGATAAAGTATTAGGATAAGTATCAGCCTTATCACCACGGTGAACAAACCACTGCTTCAAAGTAAAACCATATTTAACGACAGGATTACCTTGACGGTCACGACCAACCAACTCGAAGGTCTGAGGCAAAGATGGAGTGGGAACACGACCAGGATTGTCTGAATTATGCTGGGATGTGGTAGCGTAAGGACCAGTTAAAGTAACACGAACGCGTGTAGCAGTAGGATTAGACATTGTGACTGTGATACCACCCTGAGAAACAGGAGACGAAGACCAAGACAATGGCTGAAGACTACCTCTAATATTTAATTCAAAGTACAGTCCATTAGCGCCAGTTGTAGGAAAGTTTAAACCGTAATGTGATGGGTCAGTTGACTGAGGGATAAAACCACCTCTAGGGTTCCACATCGAAGAAGGACCATCTATACCACTATTCGAAGCAGGTCTTACAAAACAAAGCACCGGCGTAGTCTTAGGAATTACGTGATAATACGCATTACGAGCACTGAAATCAATACGATTAGGAACACCATAACGTGTGGATAATGTACCGTTAGTACTGGATAATATAATAACATAAGGAGAATTACAAGCCATTAACACGGAATTACGTGATATAGCTTGATTAAATCTATCTAAGATAGATAAACTTAACGAACCAGTAGCATTAATGTCATTATCACCATCATCATCCCCCCAATAATTATAAGGTGGACCGATAAGTGTACTTAAATCGACTGAATTAGCACTATTAGGAACCAACATACCAATATCAGCAAAACTCTGCCCCTCAACGGGCAAGACGATAGGTCTTGAATCAGATGAAGTATTCGTAGAAGGCGTATAATGTGTACCATCAGATAGTGTAATCCCAAGCAGACCGTTAGCATCAACAACACGAGTACGACCGCCGTCGAAAGTCAAATACGGCGCACTACCCTGTATCGCATTCCTAGTTGTCTGTGAAGTCAATGCGTGACCCGAAAAAGGAAGGAAAAAGACCACGAAAAAAACAATCTGCCGGGATAATTTAGAAAAAGATCGAAAACAGGATCCGAAAAAGGATCGCGAAAAGGATCTGAAAATGGATCCGGAAAACGATCGAAAAGAGGATCGCGGAAGCGATCGCGCGAAAATTCGCAGAATTTCACTTGACTGCGCAGAAAAATAAACGTCAGTAAAAAATTTAAGATGGGAGCTGAACTTAGACGAATTTAAATTATAGGTTGGCCAAGTTGCCTGTTGCCTGTTGCCTGTTGAAAATTATAGAACATGTACGACAATCCTGTCAAGTAGTTTTTTGATTTATTTGAAATTTTACACTTCTAAGCTACGTTTTAGCCTCGTAACTAAACCGCGTAAAAAGTATAGTGATTGGAAAAACACGTTGCAACACTTTTTTCGCTCATTTGCGTTAACTTTAGTAAATAAGATCTAAATAGGATCAAAATGATATTTGGTTAATTGCTGTTTTAATTGAAGATGTTGCAATTACAAATCTTTAAAAATGTGATTATTGATCCTGAAAATTTTATCTTTGAGTTTAAAATCAATGACGTTGATCATTAAATAATTTTGAAATGGAATTTAGAAGATCAAAAATCCCACTCCTCAACTTTTTTATTAAAAAGATTATCCGTTTTCAACGCTTTTAAGCTGTCTTTAGATATTATTTATTGGGATTAAGAATATTGTGTAGAAGGCGTTCACTGGGTTTAATGATTGTCCAATATTGTTGAGATTTTCTAAAAGTCTGACTAATTTTTCTGAATCTCACCTTGATTAGTAAAAATTGGTGTTAAATTTGGTGTGTTGAGTTTGGAATTAACCCTTTTATTGTTTTGTGCTGATAAATTATTAAATTTGCAGTCAATACAATATTGTGACGGTATAGACTCCTCAATTATTTTTACATTGATGATGTTAATCTCATTTTTTCGACTCTCGTTAATTATTATTAAATAATCAGTTAGCTAAGTTTGGGTTAGTTGTTTAGAAACTATAGACTATTTTATGATGATTTGGTTGGGTTAAAATCTCAAAAATAATACTTTAACCATTTCATTTGTTTAAATATTTTTTAATTTAAAGTGCTTGATCTTATCATTCAAATGATTAGAATCCTCTGCAATTTATTCAAGATTAAAGTTAACTATTTATGACAAATTGTAATTTTGCAGTCCTAAACAATAATGAATGTAAAGTAGTTTGATCCTCCTTTTTGGGGGATTTTTTTTGTCCAATTAATTTTAAAAGTAACTCAATTGTAGAGGCCCATTATGACCGATAGTAAAACCCTGTTATCAACGAGTCGAGATCAAAGTTTAAAAGCATATTTGATGAATAAAATTAAGCAAAATGGTGGTTGGGTTAATTCACATATGCACGCAGACCGTGCTTTTACCATTACGGTTGATAGTTTTGATGTCTATCAAAAACAGACGTTGATTGAGAAATGGGATACGCTGGATAAAGTAAAAGCCGCTATGAGTGAAGATGATTATTATCGCCATTTTAGCATGGCTGTTGAGCGGATGATTGAGCAAGGTGTGTCAGCAATGGGGTCGTTTGTTGATATTGATCCGATTGCTGAGGAACGGGCGATTCGAGGTGCTCTGCGTGCGCGTGAGACGTATAAAAAAGATATTACCATTAAATTAGTGAACCAAACGCTTAAGGGGGTTATTGATAAAGAGGCGCGTTATTGGTTTGATAAAGGGGCTGATTTAGTGGATATTATCGGCGGCTTGCCTCGTCGTGATGAGCGTGATCATGGTGAAGGTATGGGGCTTGTCCATTTAGATGTGTTGATGCAAACAGGTAAATCATTAGGCAAAATGGTACATGTACATGTTGATCAATTTAATTCATCGGAAGAGATCGAGACTGAGCAACTTACCGATAAAACCATTGAGCATGGTATGCATGGTAAGGTGGTCGCTATTCATAGTATTTCGATTACTGCGCATAGTTTGGAATATCGCCAAAAACTTTATAAAAAAATGAAAGAGGCAAAGATGATGGTGATTGCCTGTCCATTTGCTTGGATTGATAGCCCTCGTCGTGAAGAACATGGCCCTACTCGTAATTCTTTAACGCCTGTCGATGAACTGGCTGCTGCGGGTATTCCTGTTGCAATCGGTACAGATAATGTGAGTGATTATATGTTACCTTTTTCAACCGGTAATATGTGGGAAGAGCTTAAATTACTTGTGACGGGTTGTCGTTATACTGATTTAGATAATGTGGTGAATGTTGCAACCAAAAATGGGCGAATGGTTTTAGGGCTTGAATAATTGCCTAGAAATCTGATTTTAAATTTTTATAAAATCTCATTTTTTGTGGGATTTTTTTGTTTATAGACGATAGTTTTCATTTCTCTTTATTTTTTTATTTTTAGCTTACTTACGTATCGTCTTTTCACTATTTAATCTGCTTTAATTAAAGTTGAAGAAATTTGAAGATTGATTACGCCTATCATTGTTTTAGTTCATGGGGCTATTGATAAAATGGGATCATCTTGATGAAAGAAGTTAAGATTGGTTGGCGGGTTGATTTTTAACCCTTAAATAATATTTTATTTAAGGGTTAATCGCACTTTAAATGCGAGTTTTGTTTACGCGTTTATTCGTTCTTGGATTGAGTTTTACCCGTTTTGGAATGCGCTTTTCTGAGGTTGTTTTGCTGGTAAAGCTTTTTACTTCCTCTGGTAAGCCTACTAATTGTCGTAAGTAATTAACCGAGTCTATGCCTAGTTCCATCCATGTACCCCTAGATAAGCCTTTCGGTAAGGTGATATTACCATAGCGAATTCGGAGTAATCGGCTAACTTGAACACCTACGGCTTCCCACATGCGACGGACTTCTCGGTTGCGACCTTCAGTAATAACCACATTGAACCACTGATTTAAGCCATCCCCACCTTGTGGTTTGATGGAGTTAAATGCAGCAGGACCATCTTCAAGCTGTACACCTTTGCGAAGTTGATTCAGTTGTTGGTCGGTAATATTGCCGAATACTCGTACCGCATATTCCCGTTCGATTTCATGCCTTGGGTGCATAAGACGGTTAGCTAGTTCGCCATCGGTTGTGAAGAGTAATAATCCAGAGGTATTAATATCAAGCCGACCAATATTGATCCAGCGTGCGTTTTTTATTCGTGGTAATCGTTCAAATACGTTTGCA
The DNA here is from genome assembly GCF_026536805.1 of Gilliamella sp. B3482. Lineage (NCBI taxonomy): Bacteria > Pseudomonadati > Pseudomonadota > Gammaproteobacteria > Orbales > Orbaceae > Gilliamella > Gilliamella sp. B3482. Next base: position 109,129 of record NZ_JAFNNL010000001.1, read on the forward strand.
CGACCTTGCGGATCATGGCGAGAGCAGATCTCCCCTTCTGGTTTATAGTAAGCTAGTACGCGACAGACTTCTTTTTCTTTGCTTCTTAACTGGACTAAGTGGCCGTTGATGCGAATTTTAGGGTTGGCATTGACGTCAACGCGATCGCCTAGCGTTGCTATTTTACCGTCAACGCTTATTTTGCCAGCTACGATCATGGCTTCAATCTCACGACGAGAACCATTGCCTAAATTGGCTAATACTTTTTGTAATTTTTCAGAATTCAATTTTTTCATTTTGCCTCGCTACCTTCACAGGTATCTTTATCTAAAGTTGGTTTATTTTACCTTGGGTAAAAAACGTATATCGACATAATAACGTTTTGGGTTTGCTTCATCAATATAGACGGTTATTGTCTCTTGATTAATGAAAGGTTTTGGATCAAACCAAATGTTTTCACTTTTAAAAAGATGAATCTCATCGGGTGCTGTTCTGTCTTGCCACTGGCTATAAATGATGTAAGGAGAGCGACCTCGGACAGTTAATGCAGTATTTTTTTCAATCGAATTTATCTTGGCTTCAATTTGTCGGCCACTTGCTAACAATGCTCGTTTTAGTTTATTTTTTTTAGATTTAAAATAAAAATAACCACCACTTGTTAAAAATAGTAGGCTTGCGAGTATGCCTAAAATTATTTCTCCAAGCCACATTGAGAAAGTATCGTTAATTTTAGCATGATCAGCGTTTTGCGGATCATAGATAATATCAACCACATCGCCTTTCTGATAAGCTGAAGGATTACTACCAACATTTGATTTAACCTTTCTGACTTGTTCCTGAGTATCAACAAATTGAAAGATAGGATAATAAGATACGGATCGATTGCCATTAGAATCTTTTGAATACGACTCTTCAAAGTCAATAACGGTGCCGGTAGTACTTAGTGAAGAGTTGATAAAATTGATCTGTTTTATCGATAGATAGAGTACCAATGACATTAATCCAATACTTATAATTAAAATAAGTGCCATTATTTTCTTCATTTCTTTCCCTATATAATGTTTAATTTTTTTATTTAAAAGGTGAAGTATCACCACTTCCTTCTCGAATAATATCAGGATAATCGTGAGTTAGATCAATAACTGTGGTTGGTTGTTCGCTGATATAGCCACCATGAACGATGGCATCAAGTTGATGACCGATTTTATCTTCTATCTCTTCAGGATCAGACTGGGCTTCATTTTCGTTAGGTAAAATTAGCGTGGTGGTCATTAAAGGTTGTCCAAGTAATTCGAGAAGCGCTAAATCTATTTTATTATCGGGAATGCGTAGTCCTATGGTTTTGCGTTTTTCGTTCATTAAGCGTCGTGGCACTTCTTTACTTGCAGGTAAGATGAAGACGTATTTTCCGGGTGTATTGTTTTTTAGCAACCGAAAAGTGGTGTTATCAACGAACGCATAAGATGAGAGTTCGGATAGATCACGGCACATTAAGGTGAAGTTATGGTGTTTATCAAGGTTGCGAATTTGGCAAATGCGATCTACACCATACTTGTTATCAAGCAAACAACCTAGCGAATAACCGGAATCAGTCGGAAATGCTATTACACCGCCGTCATTTAATATTTTGACAACTTGATCTAATAATCTTGTTTGTGGATTATCTGGGTGAATATAAAATGTTTGGCTCATAATATTCTTCTTTGTTGATTGCTGGTTAAAAAATGTGAGGAACGGGGTTTTTCATCACGGTTTAATTTATACCCAATCATGCCATATAGGTGTTACGCTACCCGGCAATGGTGTTGTTTTACCTAAATCAAGATAATTAACCAAATCATGAAAATCAGAGCCTTGCGAAGCCAATAACTCAAATTCATTAGCCAGTTTGGCTAGTTTTTGTAAATCATCTTGTGTTTGTCGGCTTTGTGAAACTTCAATCGCATCACCGCCGAATGTTTTAAATTCACTAATTAATAATTTCAATTTAGTTAGGGTCAAATCATAACGAGATGGGTGTGCTAATACAGCTTGTCCACCAGCAGAATGAATGGCATTAATCGCATCAGCAATACCGCAACAATTGGCCGGAACATAAGCATAACCACCTTTGCCTAGGTATTTTTTAAATGCTCGTTTCATATCTTTGACATAACCATTAGCCACTAAAAAGCGAGCAAAATGGGCTCGAGAAACGATATCGCCTTTCGAATATTGTTGGGCTTGTTGATAAGCGTCGTGAATATTGACTTTAGCCAATTTTTCACTAATGCTTATTGCTCGATCAATTCGGCCTTTTTCTTGGGCTAATAACAATTCAAGCAACTGCGTATTTTCAATATCGACATTCAATCCAACAATATGAATTTCGCTATTTTTCCATATCGTCGATATCTCTACACCGTAAATCAATTTTACTGGTAAGTTTTCACGCGCGATAGTCTCTTTTGCTTCAGGCAAACCTTTGATCGTATCGTGATCGGTGATAGCTAGCATGTTGATTTGATTATCTGCAGCTCTTTTAACCAGTTCAGTTGGCGTTAAGATGCCATCTGATGCAGTTGTGTGCGAATGTAAGTCGACAATCACTTTTTTCTCGAAAATTATTTTTAAACGTGTAATATACCACACAATTTGCACGACCACTAAAAGGTATATTATGAAAGATCAAATTCAGCTTGCTCAGCAAGACACTCTTGCTATTATTCAGGAACTTTTAGAAGACGGTAGTGATCCACATGCTATGTATATTATTGAGCACCATATCTCATCACAAAACTTCGATCAGCTCGAAAAAGTGGCGGTAGAAGCTTATAAATTAGGCTATGAAGCAACCGATCCTGATGAGGATGTTGATGATGAAGGCAATGTTGTTATTGGTTTTGATATTATCGCTGAAAGTCCGTTAAATGCTGAGTCAATCAATAATCAAATTGCTCAGGTGATTACATTGGCAAACCAATTCGGGGTTAATTATGACGGTTGGGGAACCTACTTCGAGGATGGCAGTGATGATGATGCTGAAGATGTGGAAACTTTGCACTAATTAATCCCCCCTTCTTAATCACCCTTCAACTTTTTGGGATTTATTCTTATCCGCTAAAATAGCGGATAAGAATTATATTTTACATTTTTAAGCCTACAGCCCTACTGGTTCTTTTCTGATTTGGAGAGACACTACGAACCAATACGTGTTCGACATTGTTAATGGCAACGGGTCCTTTATAACGCTGCCAACTTTCGCCTTGATTAGTTGAATATTCAATGGCTAATCCCGGATAGACGATATTAGCAATGAGTTTACCATTTTCAATTTTCGCCCCCGGTGTTGGTAAGCGATAAGCAATTTTGGCTAAATCAAGTTTGGATAATTCGCGTTGTCCCACTAAATTAGCAAATAATGTCCAATCTTTAAGTAATTGGTTTTGATCGACATAATGCGTCGTTCCTTTCGAAAATTCACGATCTTTTTGGTAAGCAATTTCCCAATCAGCTTGATGCCATGCTCGTTCCGCGACAGCTATTAACCTTGGATATATCATATATTCCATCTGATTATCAGTACGAACAATTTCGCTCCATAGTTGTGCTGATAAGCCGTAACTGCCAGACCAATCTAACGTGCCTTTAGCATTGAATGGGTTTCCATCACGATCAACGGATGTTTCGGCATTTTGTGGTAAGTTATTCGGCGCGAAGCTAAATATTTTACGTTCATCATTAAAACGAGTAGCCCAATAATAACCGGGTTCTAACGTATTAACTTCGTAAGGAAAATCAAGATAAACATAATCAGGATTCGATATCACTATTTGATAACCTTTGTTGGTCCATTCACTCGCTGAGTCAAAACCACCCCAGTAAAGTGTGTCCCAAAAGTTAACAGTGACTTTATCGACAGCGAAGTCTTTGGCACTTTCGGCATATTTTACGCCGTCTTGCCATGCTTGCATGTGATTGATGCCATGATTTTTGACTATTTTACTGGCTTCAATAGCAAAATAACTTGGTAGATGTTTTATATCTTTAATGGTGCCTTGTTTAACCAATGTTTGGCAGGCTTGGGATTTTGCCCACGGTAGATCTTCAATGCTTTGATCGATTAAGCCTTTACCCGCCTCTTTTGCGTGGATATCTTGATATCCCGGACCAAGACGAATATTTTTGGCTTCATCACCGCCAAAGTGCCAAACTGTCAATGGTTGTCCTGCTTGATTATGCATTTTTGCAATTTCAGTGATCACTTTATCGACAAAGCGTTTAGATGAATCTAAGCAAGGATTTAGGTAACTTTTTCGATCGTAAAATTGTACCGTTGTGGTATTTGAATTATCACTTGGATCAACTAAACGAAACTCATTAGCTTCTGCTTGTTTACCTTCTTGCATTAGGCGTTGATAACGTGCTTCCATAGACACAATTGCCGCTCTGGCATGTGCTGGCATATCAATTTCAGGGATCACCTCAATAAAGCGATCTTTAGCATATTTGACAATTTCAATGTAATCATCACGACTAAAATAGCCACTACCTAAATTATCACTATCAGGCCCTGATCCTAATTGCGGTAATAGGCATTTGTTTTCGCTCAGATCATGACAACGCTTGCTACCGACCTCGGTCAATTCCGGAAGACCTGGGATCTCAATTCGCCACCCTTCATCATCACTAAGGTGAAAATGGAATTTGTTTAATTTATAGCTCGCCATTTGATCGAGTAATCTTAACACCGCTTGCTTTGTTTTAAAGTTACGTCCGGTGTCTAACATAATGCCACGATAGTCAAAGCGTGGGTAATCTTCGACTTTTAGCATAGCAATGGTTGGGTTTTCGTTAACGGGAATCAACGATAAGATCGATTCTACACCATAAAAAATTCCCCGTTCATCAAAGGCAGTTATAGTCGCTTGCTTATCGCCAATATTCAGTTGATAAGCACCTGATACGCCATTTTTAAATTTGGTCGCATCAATATTTGCTACAATCTTATAACCTTTATCCGTTAATGGGATTTTTAAATTGTTAAATTGTTGATTGAGTACGGCTAAGCTGGCGTCATTAAGTCCTTTTAATTGAAGATGAATGCCATTTTTACCAAGCTGTATATCTTTTTCAGCAAGGGTAAGTTTCACCGGCGTTGGAATAATTTGCCCGCGCATGGCCTTTTTATCAAGTGGCTTAATATCGGCATTACGTTCAAATCGATTAACCGTCGTCATTAAAATATTATGATCATCGGGCGTGCGCTTCCACTGTTCACCGGTTAGGGAAACAAAATCATCCAATTCAGTATTACTGATCACTTTAGGTGTGGCGTCGGTGGATGTTACATACCAGCGAGGGATAACATCCGATTCGCTTAACTGCCAATACTCACCGATAATAGGTATATCTATGCTGGCTTTAGCCGGAAATCCGGTAAATTTTTCAGTTGGCTCTATTTTATGAAGATCACCGGTAAGATGAGTGATTTTGAATTGATCATTGTCAACCGCCAATATCATTCTGATACTACTAAAATAGATTGCCCAATCTTTGTCGTTGATAGCTTCGCCATCATTGTTTAACGAGATTGTGGCTTTGAAACAAGATGCCCAATCAGCACCTAAAATTGCACAATCAACACCATGTTCACCAGCTTGATTATCAACAATAGTATATTTGACACTAAGCTTTGAACTTATTTCATCAACAATTTTCTGAGAGGCGTAAGCCGAAGAAGCTACTCCAAAACTTAGCAGAGAAACGATTGAAGTAAACAATATTTTAGATTTTTTCATAATATTTCCCTATTTTTGCTTTGCTTGAAACACAGTGAAAGGTATTGTGACAATAAACTTGATATCTCGTTCATCTTGGAAAATGTTGCCATATCCACCACCCCAACTGTTGATATGATTTTCATGGTTATTATATTTGGTGTAATGTAATTGGAAAGAGGTGTCTTTAGCCCAAGTGTCTTGAATAGTGTAGCCTAAATCAAAATTGTAAGCTGATTCAACTAAGCGATTCTTTTGATTTTTTGCTATTGAATTTGGTTTTGCATCCCAACCAAAAGCATAAGATACCCCCGTTCTCCAGCCGGTTAGATACGTTGATAGATTCCCTAAATCGTAAGTCACTTCAGCAAATAGGGCTTTTTCACCATTAGCATTAAAGTCCGATCGTGAGTTCCACCAAACATCTAGTCGTCCATTAGATGAAGCATAATCTGGCGTCATACGTTGTAAAAAGAAGCCTTGTTTACCTTCAGCCTTAATTGCTACCCCTTCAAGGCGTAGACCAACTGGTCCAACTTGGTAAGCTAATGTTGCCGCTTGTAACCATGCTAAGCCGTCATAGACCTTATCCCCTTTATGAGACTGGTCTTTGGCACCATAAAATTGATAACTCATGGTTAACGGATTATCAAGCATATCTGTTTTATAAGATGCTTTACCAAAATATTGATTCATATAATTTTTGGCTTGACCAAAGGCGGTTTCTAACACTAAATCATTTTTAAAGTCATATTTCAAACCGGCTGAGTGTAGATAATCAATCTTCTTCCCTTTTCCCCATTGTTTAAATTCATAAAGGCGTTTGTACCATGGCGCTTTATATTTATCTGTCCACATATAAGACATCGATAAGGCACCAGCTTGATCAAAATCGAGCGTTGTGCCTAATTCAAAACCTCGATAAGTACCCGGTAATAAACTCCAGTGAGGGGCTAATAGTGTTTGACCAGATGGCTGAATAAAACCGGCTTTTAGCCAAAACCGTTCATCTTGTTTAAAATTGACCTGTGCTTTATAAAAACTCACACCACTGACATCTTTTTTCCAATCCTCATCCCAGCGGGTGCGTGCGCCACTAAAACCAATTTCATTAGGATGACCATTGCCACCGTTACTGACTTCCCATGCACCATATCCGCCCAGTTCAATACCAAGGTGATCAGCAATATAGCCTGATCTAAAATCTAAATTTGTGTTGAATGATGAGTGCCTGAGGTTTTTTTCATATTTATGTTCTTCAATATTTTTTCTTTCTCGATCACGATTCCAAAAAAATACGTTACCGGTTAATGATGCATCATCAATAAATTCACTAGCATATTGAGCTTGTGCGGGGCATATGCTACTTAAAATGGTTATCGATAAAAAAAGTTTAGTAAAATGATTAAAACGATAGGGTAAACCAAGTGCATTATCCAGACTCATAATTTCATTCCCATATTTATATAACTGACCGCTAAATTGCTTTAATCGGATGCTATAAGCCAAACTAAATTCGTTATTACTTTGAATTGCTTTCTAAACTACGAAACATATTTAGGTCGAGATTGGACAAATATGCATTTTTATAATGCATAAACATATTTTAGTTCGCAAATTAATTAATCTAAATTCGTGATCTAAATCACCAAAATGATGAAAATTCGGCTTATTTTTGTGGGATTTTCGGCTCTTTTTTTACGTGATAAATTAATTAAGCTCTATTTTTTTGATGGTTTTTAAGTCATGAAATTAAGGGCAGAATTAGTAATGAAATGAATAAGTTTAATGGGGTGAGTAATAGGTAAAAAAAAGAGAAATGTATAACATCTCTCTTAGGAATTGATAGCGCAATTAGTTTTCAGTATCTAGCTCTTCAAAACTTTTTACTAATTCATCAATGGCTTTCATCTGTTTTAAGAATGGTTCAAGTTTTGCTAACGGTAATGCTGATGGACCATCACATTTTGCATGACTTGGATCAGGATGTGATTCTAAGAATAATCCGGCAATACCTACCGCCATCCCTGAACGAGCTAATTCAGTAACTTGACCACGACGACCACCTGACGCTGCTCCCATTGGGTCACGACATTGTAGCGCATGAGTTACATCAAAAATCACTGGCGAACCCTTGCTAACTTTTTTCATTACGTTAAAGCCAAGCATATCAACAACAAGGTTGTCATAACCAAAGCAGCTACCACGATCACAAAGGATAACTTGGTCATTACCCGCTTCTTCAAATTTTTCGACAATATTGCCCATTTGTCCTGGGCTAACAAATTGTGGTTTTTTGACATTGATTACCGCACCAGTTTTCGCCATTGCAACAACTAGGTCTGTTTGTCTTGCCAAAAAAGCGGGTAATTGAATAACATCAACGACATCTGCAACGGGTTGGCACTGCTCTTCGGTATGAACGTCAGTGATAATTTTTATACCAAATTGCTGTTTTAATTCTTGGAAGATTTTCATCCCCTCTTCTAACCCTGGTCCTCGATAAGAGTGAACTGATGAGCGATTAGCTTTATCAAAAGAGGCTTTGAAAATATAAGGAATATTCAGTTTATCGGTTACTGTGACATAGTGTTCACAAATTTTCATGGCTAAATCGCGTGATTCAAGCACATTCATACCACCAAATAATACAAACGGTAAATCATTAGCTACCGTGATATTACCTACTTTTACTTTTTTTTGTTTAATCATAAACTCATTCCTAGTTAAGGTTTAAACCAACGACCAAGTGTGACTCTGTCATTGCCACTGTAATCGGTGAAGGTTTCGACTAATTGAAATCCGTGTTGTTTAAAAATAGTTTGCACCGCTAAGCCCTGTTTCCAACCATGCTCGATTAGCAGCCAACCATATTGATTTAAATGTTTAGTTGCGCCTTGTACAATGACTTTAATATCGGCAAGTCCATCATCTTCAGAAACCAATGCGCTACGAGGCTCATAACGTACGTCGCCTTGCGATAGATGAACATCGGTCGGGTCAATATAAGGGGGATTACTGGTAATCATAGAAAATTTACGATTTTTTATTGGTTTATACCAATCACCCAGTAAAAAGTAAACATTATTAACATCGATTTGCTTGGCATTTTTTTGAGCTAATATTAACGCATCTTTGTTTTTTTCAATTGCGGTAAATAAGCAATCAGGACGTTCAGTTGCCATGGCGATTGCAATCGCTCCGGTTCCAGTCCCTAAATCCAGAACTTCACAAGGAACTTTTGGTAAATATTCTAAACCAAGTTCGACAAGCTTTTCAGTATCGGGGCGCGGGATTAAGGTCGAGTTGGAGACATTAAATTTTAATGACCAAAATTCTTTTTCACCTGTTATGTAGGCAATCGGCTCACCTTCTTGACGTCTTTTTAAATAAGCATCTAACGCAATGACTTCATCGTCAGTTAATGATGTTTCACTAAAAGCCATTAAAAAGGTGCGTGTTCTATGAGTTACAAAACTCAATAAAATTTCTGCATCACGTTTTGGGCTTTCGCTTTCAGTTAAGGTTTGCGACGCAAATTTAAGCCATTCTAAATAGGTCATTCATCCTGTTCCGATAACGCTGCAAGCTGATCTGCTTGGTACTCTTGTACTATTGGTTCAATTAGCATATCTAATTTACCTTCCATCACTTCATCTAAGCGATAAATGGTAAGATTTATACGGTGGTCAGTAACCCGTCCTTGAGGATAGTTATATGTTCGAATACGGTCTGAACGATCACCCGAGCCTAATAAGTTACGTCTGGTTGATGCTTCTTCTTGTTGACGTTTGCGCGCTTCGGCATCTTGTATACGTGCAACTAATACAGACATCGCTTTCGCTTTGTTTTTATGTTGTGAACGTTCATCCTGACATTCAACCACAATCCCAGTTGGAATATGAGTAATACGGATTGCTGAATCAGTGGTATTAACATGCTGACCACCTGCACCGGATGAACGGTAGGTGTCAATTTTTAAATCCGCTGGATTGATTTCTGGCATTTCTGCTTCAGGAATCTCAGGTAAAACAGCAACAGTACAAGCAGATGTGTGAATACGACCTTGTGACTCAGTTTCAGGTACGCGTTGAACACGATGTCCACCTGATTCAAATTTTAAGTGGCCATAAACACCATCACCACTGACTAACATGATCACTTCTTTATAACCGCCATATTCACCATCATTTGCACTCATGATTTCAACACGCCAGTTGCGAGATTCGGCGTATCTTGTGTACATTCTGGCTAAATCACCAGCAAAGATTGCAGCTTCATCACCGCCTGTGCCTGCTCTAACTTCAACAAAACAGTTGTAGTCATCATTCGGATCTTTCGGTAACAGGAGCACTTGTAATTGTTTTTCTTGCTGTTCAACTTGAGCCATGGCTTCATTTAACTCTTCTTGAGCCATTTCACTCATTTCAGGATCAGATAGCATCATCTTGGCAGTTTCGATATCTTCTTGAGTTTGCTGCCAATTAGCAAAGCACTTAACCACATCGGTTAATTGTGCATATTCTTTTGAAAGGGTTCGAAATCGGTTTTGATCGGCAATAACCGTTGCATCAGATAGTAATGCTTGAACCTCTTCATAACGCTCTTGTAGCGTTTCCAATTTACTGATAATTGAAGGTTTCATAACTCTATATATTTGATAATGATTAATTGAATTTGCCCGGCATTATATACTTAATTGCCTTTAAAATACAGTTTCTACTTACTTATGGCTAAGCTAAACAATATTGTTAATTGCACTGTATTGGTGAGGATATGATTATTAGATTGAATAAAAAATGTTACACGTGTCACAGATTTCAATTTTGGTCATTTTAAATTTACTTAACTCCATATAACATCATTTGTAAACGATGTCATCACGAATCAATAACGCTTTTATTAAGATTGAACCACCATTTTGCTTTAAATTTTGTTATCGCATACATAAAACTGTTGTTAAATATTATAACTATTCAAGGAGTTAATTTTATGAAGAAGATGTTTATATGTAGTCTGATTGGGTTAAGTTCAATGGCAAATGCGGCTATTCAATGGGATACTCCGCAAGGACAGTTAAAGTTATATGGAGACGTCGAATTTAATGTGGATGCCGCTAGTAGCAAACAGCAACTTAGTTCTTTGAGGGAGACTGCTGATAAAAAAAATAAACCTTCTGACAAAGATCGTTGGGATATCAATGGTCGTATATTGATTGGTTTAGATGGCTATCGTGAAATTAACAACAAAAACTTTGCTGGATTCGTGGTGCAACCCTTAGCAGATTTAGGTGGTGATGTGAATCTGGATGATGCGGCATTTTATTTTGGTCAGAAAAACGAGTGGAATATTAAAATTGGTCGTTATGAAGCTTATGATATGTTCCCGCTTGGACAAGATACCTTTATTGAATATTCAGGTAATACTGCCAATGATTTATATGAAGACGGCTTTGGCTATATCTATATGTTGAAAGAGGGTCGTGGTCGTAGTAATAATGGTGGCGGTATTCAATTAAATACACCGCTATTTGATAATGTCAATTTTGAGTTAAATGCATTGGTCAATAATGGCGAGAAAATGTTTAATAAATCGGCTTATCATGGTTATGAAATCGATAAGAAGAAAAATGTGGTCTATTTACGTCCAGTTTTATCTTGGAAAAATGAAAGCATTTCAACCGCAATTGCTGCCGAAACAAATGTGGTAAAAAATGCTTACGGTTATCATGATGATAACGGTAAATTCCGCGATCAATCACAAAGAACAGGTTATGGCGCGACTTTTTCATGGAACAATCAAGGCGATTGGGATGCAGCTGGATTAAGATTTAATGCCAGCTTTGCTTATATGAATGCTAAAGATGAAAAAGATATGACCATTGGCACAAATATTGTTTGGGAAAAAATCGGCTTAGGTTACTTATTTGCGAACAATGATATCAAAAAATTTAATCCATATAATCGTGTTAAAGATGGCCATATAAATAGCAAAGGTAAATATAAAATTCATACTGTTAATGCCTCATATCTAATTGATGATGTGTTAGATATGGATAATTTTAATATCTATTTAGGTGCTTATTGGTCATTACTTGATAGAAGTAAATCTCATGGCGATAACACCGATGATCGTTATGGTGCTCGTGTAAGATTTAAATACTTCTTTTAATTAGTTGAAGTAAATTCTCGATTAAGCCAGTTTAATGCTTATTTTTAAAACTGGCTTTTTTATTGCTTTTGGCTAGTTAGTTAGATGATCAACCAATTAATAATTATTAATGATATTAAAATCAATTTTTCCTTATCAATCAGAAGACTCTCATTATAAAAAAGAATTTTAGCTACAATTTTATTTTCTATGATTTTGCAAAAAACACCTTCAAAAACCCCGCTCCTCAACTTTTTTTGATATCGTAATTTATCATTTTGCGAATCATTAGATCATTTTTAATAAATAGGATTGTTGAAATTGTAATTTTTTATTCGTACTTTTCTGATAATGTGAAAAGATTTAGCGGTTAAAAATTGTAGGATATTAAAATCAAATTCTCCCTATCAATTAGAAGACTCTCATTATAAAAAGAATTATAGCTACATTTTTATTTTCTATAATTTTGCAAAAAATACCTTCAAAAACCCCGCTCCTCAACTTTTTTTGATATTGTAATTTAACATTTTGCGAATCATTAGAGCATATTTAATAAATAGGATTGTTAAAATTGTAATTTTTTATTCGTACTTTCCGATAATGTGAAAAAATTTAGCGGTTAAAAATTGCAGGATAATAAAAGTAGGTTAGATTACTATTATTAATTATATAGTTATCTCCCCCTTTTTTACTCATTTAATCGGGAAGTTTGGGATGTCAATGTTCTCAAGCAAGAAAAATAAAATGCCGTCAGTAAGCTAACGGCATTATTTCAATGATAAGAGTAGATATTACCTATTTTTTAACGGCCTTTGGATTAGGTAGATCGGTAACCGTACCTTCATACACTTCGGACGCGAGTCCAATTGATTCATGTAAGGTAGGGTGAGCGTGGATGGTTAGTGCAATGTCTTCTGCATCACAGCCCATCTCTACAGCAAGAGTGATCTCTCCAAGAAGTTCACCACCATTTGCTCCAACTACCGCACCACCAAGAAGGCGATTATCGGCTTTGTTGAAGATTAGTTTAGTCATCCCCTCTGAACAATCAGACGCAATTGCTCGCCCTGATGCTGCCCATGGGAATATGGCGACCTCATAATCGATACCTTTTGCTTTCGCTTCTTTTTCAGTTAATCCTACCCAAGCAACTTCTGGTTCGGTGTAGGCAATTGATGGTATGGTTTTCGGATCGAAATAATGTTTTTTACCAGCTATCACTTCAGCTGCAACATGCCCTTCATGAACCCCTTTATGAGCTAACATTGGTTGACCCACAATATCACCGATCGCATAGATATGTGGAACGTTAGTTCTCATCTGTTTATCGACTTCAATAAAACCACGATCAGTCACATTTACTCCAGCTTTTTCAGCATTGATAAGTTTACCATTTGGTGCTCGACCTATCGCCACTAGTACTGCGTCGTAAGTGTGAGTTTCGATGGTTCCATCTTTCTTTTCCATGGTGACATAGATTGCATCATGTTTGGCTTCGACCGTATTTACTTTAGTTTCTAAGCGTAAGGTAAATTTCTTTTGAATTTGTTTGGTAAAGACTTTTATCACATCTTTATCCGCAGCTGGGATCACCTGATCTAGCATTTCAACAACATCCACTTCTGAACCCAATGCGTGATATACGGTACCCATTTCCAGACCAATAATACCACCACCCATTAACAGTAGTTTTTTAGGAATAGTGGTTAATGCTAACGCATCGGTTGAGTCCCATATACGAGGATCGTCATGAGGAATGAATGGTAAGGTTATTGGTCGAGATCCTGCTGCAATAATAGCATTATCAAAGGTAATTTTAGTAATACCTTTGGCAGAGGTGACATCCATTGTGTGACTACCGGTGAATTGCGCTTCACCTTGAATCACATTAACTTTACGCATTTTGGCCATGCCTGCCAGCCCGTTAGTAAGCTGATTGATTACCTTTTCTTTCCAAGCACGAACTTTGTCGAGTTCTAGCTTTGGCGTTCCAAAATGGATTCCATGTTCGGTGAGGGATTTTGCTTCATCCATCACTTTAGCAACATGCAATAATGCTTTAGAAGGAATACAGCCAACATTAAGGCAAACACCACCCAAGGTTGAGTAGCGTTCGACTAATGTCACATCTAATCCAAGATCGGCGGCACGAAATGCAGCAGAATAACCCGCTGGCCCGGCACCTAATACAACAACTTGTGTTTTGATATCTTGACTCATAACTGATTTCCCCCCCTTACATCACTAGTCGACGTAAGTCGGATAAAACATTAACAATATGGCTTAAGAAGCGTGCTCCATCTGCGCCATCAATCACTCGGTGATCGAAGGATAATGATAAAGGTAACATTAAGCGTGGTGTAAATTCTTTACCATTCCATACTGGTTTCATACTTGAGCGAGATACACCAAGTATGCCCACTTCTGGCGCATTTACAATTGGGGTAAATGATGTCGTTCCGATGCCACCAAGACTGGAAATAGTGAAACAACCACCTTGCATATCACTACCTGTGAGTTTACCGTCTCGCGCTTTTTTGGAGATTTCAGCAAGTTCACGTGAAAGTTCAATAATGCCTTTTTTATTCACATCTTTAAATACAGGAACAACTAAACCATTTGGCGTGTCAACTGCCACACCGATGTTGATGTATTTTTTAATGATAAGAGTTTGTGCATCTTCTGACAATGAACTATTAAAACGCGGATAAGCAGTTAAAGCACTCGCTACGGCCTTCATGATAAACACGAGCGGAGTAATTTTGAGATCGAGTTTTTTCTTTTCTGCTTCAGCATTTTGTTGCTTACGAAATGCCTCTAGTTCAGTGATATCTGTTTCATCAAATTCAGTGACATGAGGAATCATCACCCAGTTTCGATGTAAATTTGCACCAGAAACTTTTTGAATTTTAGTTAATGGTAAAGATTCAATTTCACCAAATTTACTGAAATCGACTTTTGGCCATGGTAATAATCCAGGGAATGCACCAGATGATCCACCGTTTTCGACTTGTTTTACGGCATTTTTGACATAGTTTTGGATATCTTCACGAAGTACACGATGTTTAGGGCCTGTAGGTTGAATTTTTGCAAGATTGATACCAAATTCTCTTGCTAATCGTCGAACTGATGGTGTGGCATGTGCGTAAGCATCGTTTTCTACAAATTCATTTGCAGTTGGTGCAGGTTTAGCAGTCTCAGCAACTGGTGCAGGAGCTTGAGCTTGAGCTTGAGCTTGAGCTGAAGCTGGCGCAGGTTCAGCTTTAACGGGTGCACTATTCGTTTCAAACTCCATTATTTTGGAGCCAGTTTTGACTTTATCACCAATTTTAACAGTGATGCTTTTTACTGTACCAGCTATAGTTGCAGGTACTTCCATCGAGGCTTTGTCTCCTTCAACGGTGATGAGTGAATCATCAACTGAAACTGAGTCACCAACTTTAACTAATATTTCAGTCACTTCGACTTCATCGCCACCAATGTCTGGAACATTAACATCAACTACTTGGCTACTATTTTGTGCTGGCGCAGAAGCTGGAGCTGAAACTTCTGGAGCAGGCGTTTTTGACGCGCTTGCGCCCTCTTCGTCAAATTCCATAATACTAACACCTGTAGTCACTTTATCGCCAACTTTGACAATGATTGACTTCACAATACCAGCCTGTGGTGCCGGTATTTCCATCGATGCTTTATCGCCTTCAACAGTCAATAGTGATTGATCTACATCAACTTTATCGCCAACTTTAACTAGGATTTCTGTTACTTCAACTTCATCGCTTCCGATATCAGGTAATTTTATTTCAATACTCATTATTTTTACCTCTTATGCAATACGTGGATTGAGTTTGTCAGCATTGATTTCGAACTTTTTAATCGCGTCTTCAACAATACTTGGCTGAATATCACCACGTTTAGCTAGTTCTCCTAGTGCTGCAATCACAACATAAGATGCATCGACTTCAAAATGATGACGTAAATTTTCTCGGCTATCACTACGACCGAATCCATCTGTTCCGAGTACTCGGTAGCTTTCTGCTGGTACAAATCCTCGAATTTGTTCTGCATAAAGTTTCATGTAATCAGTGGAAACAACAGCAGGATTGTTATTCATTATTTGAGCAACATATGGCACTTTTGCTTCTTCGCTTGGATGTAACATGTTGTAACGTTCGCAATCTTGACCATCTCGAGCAAGTAAGGTGAATGACGTTACACTGTAAATGTCAGAACTGACGCCATAGTTTTTAGCAAGGATATCAGCCGCTTCACGAACATGACGTAGCATTGATCCAGAACCTAATAATTGAACTGTTGGTTTGCCTTGTTGGCCTTCAACGGTATCTAACTTATAAATACCACGACGAATCCCCTCTTCTGCACCTTCAGGCATTGCAGGTTGGGCATAGTTTTCATTTAGTGTGGTGATGTAGTAGTAAACATTTTCTTGTTCACCATACATACGACGTAAGCCATCTTGCATAATAACCGCGACCTCATAAGCGTAGGCTGGATCGTATGATAAGCAGTTAGGGATGGTTAATGCTTGAATATGGCTGTGACCATCTTGGTGTTGTAAGCCTTCACCGTTTAATGTTGTGCGACCAGAAGTTCCTCCAATCATGAAGCCTCGAGCTTGTTGGTCACCCGCCGCCCACATTAAATCACCAATGCGTTGGAAGCCAAACATTGAGTAATAGATGTAGAAAGGAATCATCGGTAAATCGTTATTGCTATAAGAAGTAGCAGCCGCTAACCATGATGCAGTCGCGCCACATTCGTTAATACCTTCTTGGAGAATTTGACCTTTTTCATCTTCACGATAGTAAGCAACTTGCTCTTTATCTTGTGGGGTATATTGTTGACCATGTGGGTTATATATACCAATTTGACGGAAGAGACCTTCCATACCAAACGTACGCGCTTCGTCAGCGAGAATTGGTACTAGTCGCGGTGCTAAGTCTTTATCTTTTAGCATGATGTTAAGTGCACGCACAAAAGCGATAGTGGTTGAGATTTCTTTAGATTGTGCTTCAAGTAACGGCGCAAATTCGCTTAAAGGAGGGATAGAAACCGTTCCTGAGAATTTAGTTAGCCGTGAAGGCACATAACCATGTAATGCTTGACGTCGTTCATGAATATATTTGTATTCCGGGCTATGTTCTTCGAATTTGATATAAGGTAATTTTTCGAGTGCTTCATCAGTAACTGGAATGTTGAAGAAGTCACGAACATGGCGAACGCCATCCATATTCATTTTTTTGACTTGGTGTGCAATGTTTTTCGCTTCTGCGGCTTCACCCATTCCATAACCTTTAATGGTGTGGGCTAAAATAACTGTTGGGCGATCTTTTGTCTCTTTTGCTCTTGCAAATGCAGCAAACATTTTTTCGGGGTCTTGACCACCACGGTTTAGTCTAAAGATCTCTTCATCAGACATATCTTTGACTAATTCAGCCGTTTCAGGATATTTTCCAAAGAAGTGTTCACGTACATAAGCGCCGTCTTTGGATTTGAAAGTTTGATAATCGCCATCAAGAGTTTCATTCATTAAACGAATTAATTTTCCTGATTTATCTTTTTGCAATAATTTATCCCAACGATCGCCCCAAAGTACTTTAATTACATTCCAACCAGCACCAGCAAACACACCTTCTAGTTCGTTTACTATTTTGCCATTTCCGGTTACCGGACCATCAAGACGTTGTAAGTTACAATTGATAACAAAGACTAAATTATCAAGTTTTTCACGTGTTGCAACCGTGATTGCACCTTTTGCTTCTGGCTCATCCATTTCACCATCACCTAAGAACGCGTAAACCGTTTGTTCCGTGGTATCTTTTAAACCACGATGGTTTAAGTATTTTAAAAAGCGAGCTTGGAAGATTGCACTAATTGGTCCTAACCCCATTGATACGGTTGGGAATTGCCAGAATTCCGGCATTAATTTTGGATGAGGATAAGATGATAAACCTTTACCGTGAACTTCTTGTCTAAAGTTATCAAGCTGTTCTTCAGTTAAACGACCTTCAATAAAAGCGCGTGAGTAGATACCCGGTGAGATATGACCTTGGAAATAGATTAAATCCCCACCATCTTTTTCATTGCGAGCACGAAAGAAATGGTTAAAACATACTTCATAAAATGTAGCAGCAGATTGGAATGATGCCATATGACCACCAAGCTCTAAATCTTTTTTAGAAGCTCGTAAGACCATCATAATTGCATTCCACCGAACAATTGAACGGATTCGTCTTTCAATTTCCCAATCACCTGGATATGCTGGTTGTTCTTCGACAGGGATTGTGTTTATATAGTTACTGGTTGAAGAACCAAATAGTAAAGGTACACCACCATCTCTAGCTTTATTGACAATCTGTTCAATAATATATTGAGCACGTTCGACGCCTTCTTCTCGAATAATAGAATCTAAACTTTCCAGCCAATCCTTTGTTTCGACTGGATCGATATCATTCATTTGCATGTCCGACATATAAAACCTCTTTTTTGTTTAAAAAATGCAGTTTTTGCTATCCTTAGCTATAACAGACGCCATAACTAAAATTATAAGCTTCAACTTTGCATTACGGATGCTTAATTGATATCAGTCTGCCAGTTTCCATTAAAAAGTAAAGCAAACCACCGCCCTGAAAAGAATGTTAATTCCTATTAAATTAATCAACTATTTCAATTATTAATATAAATAAAAAGATAATTATTTGATATAAGTCAAATTTAACTCATGAGATTGGAAAGAATACTGCGTTTTGAGTTATACCTTGAATAGTTAGCGGTTGTCAAGTTATAGTAAAATCTGCTATATAGTTGTTAATTTATTGTTAAATTAAGACTGAATTGACAGATAATATGCCAAGTAAAAACGTCATTATTAAAGAGTTAAACACTATGCCTTATTGGCATACTTATCAAGCTATGCATGATTTTACTCAGCAGCGTGATAAGCAAACTCAAGACGAGATTTGGCTAGTTGAACATCCTCCGGTTTTTACTCAAGGTAAGGTTGGAAAACCTGAGCACCTGCTTACTAAAACGGATATTCCTGTTGTGCAAACTGATCGTGGTGGTCAAATTACATACCATGCGCCTGGGCAACAAATTATGTATATCTTATTGGATTTAAAAAGGCGTAAAATAGGTATTCGTGATGTCGTCAATTATTTAGAAAATAGTGTTATTCAAACATTAAAACACTATGAGATAGTCGCATATTCAAAACAAGACGCTCCGGGCGTTTATGTCAATCAACAGAAGATCTGTTCTCTTGGATTACATATTAAGCGTGGCTGTACCTTACATGGATTAGCCCTTAATATCGATATGGATCTCACTCCTTTTAATTATATTAATCCATGTGGTTATGCTGGATTAGAAATGACGCAGTTGAAACAATATGTTTCAAAAATTGATCGCCAAGAGATTAACCATTTATTGACTGATTATTTTATTAATCAGCTACCAAACTATTAAGATGTGAGTTATGCAAAATACTGAAATCCGCAGTTCAAAATATCGTGATGCCGAAAAAACGCGTCTAATTCCCTCAATCACTATAGAGGATACAGCTCCTTTAAAAAAACCTGATTGGATGAGAATTAAGTTGTCGGCAAATACAGAAAATATTACGCATATTAAAAATACGATGCGTAAACATGGGTTACATTCGGTTTGTGAAGAGGCTTCATGCCCTAACTTGGCGGAGTGCTTTAATCATGGGACCGCGACTTTTATGATTTTAGGGGATATTTGTACTCGTCGTTGTCCTTTCTGTGATGTTGCTCATGGTCGCCCTTTGCCACCAGACCGTGAGGAACCGAATAAGCTTGCGCAAACAATTCAAGAGATGAAATTGCGTTATGTTGTGATCACCTCTGTTGATCGTGATGACTTGAAAGATGGCGGAGCAAGTCACTTTGCTTCATGTACTCAAGAGATTCGTTCATTAAGCCCGAATATAAAAATTGAAACTTTAACTCCTGATTTTCGTGGTTGTGTTGATGAAGCCGTTGCGGTTTTAAGTGAAAACCCTCCGGATGTGTTTAATCATAATTTGGAAAATATTCCTCGTTTGTATAAAAAAATACGTCCAGGAGCAAGTTATGAGGGATCGTTACAATTACTTGAAACGTTTAAACAAAAACACCCCGAAATTCCCACAAAATCAGGATTGATGGTTGGTTTAGGCGAAACCAATGAAGAGCTTATTCAGGTTTTAAAAGATTTGCGTAGCCATGGTGTTACCATGCTAACTTTAGGTCAGTATCTCCAACCAAGTAAGTATCATTTGCCAGTGGAACGTTATGTTTCACCTGAGGAATTTGATGAATTAAAACAAATGGCGCTGGCTATGGGATTTACCCATGCAGCTTGCGGGCCATTTGTGCGTTCATCTTATCATGCTGATCTACAAGCAATGGGAAAAGAGGTGAAGTAATATTCACCTCTTTGGAAAACATTGTTTAATTATCTACCACAATAAAATGACGATTTTCGGTGACAATTTGTAAGAATGTAGGTAAGTTTATCTTTTCATCTTTCAATTGATTACCGTTTAGATCATAGATCTTAGATCGTCCATACGCATCAATTACCACGGTTTTATTACCATAAAGCGCTGCAACCTGATTTTCACTTCCAGCTAGAATCCATTCACGCTCTTGAAATAGATTTTGACCTTGGCTATACTGTTTTGCAGGTGTGGTGACGTTGAGAGCATCTTGCATTAATGTTCTTAATATATCCGTTTCAGAAGTTATATTATTAACTTCTTTTGCCTCTTTACCTGGCCATGAAATAATTAATGGTACTTTTAAGGCATTTCGATTAAAGCTAATTTCATCATTACGTAAAGCAGATTTTTTAGCATCATCTATTTTTATGTCATTAGAACCGGTAATAATAATTATGGTGTTTTCGTATGCATTAGATAATGTTAAATATGCAATTAAAGATTCTAAATATTGGTCGAGTTTTTTTGCATCTGTCTCTAATTCGGTTATTGGCATTTTTTTATTTTTGGCACCCAGTGAATATTGGATGACAGAAAATAGAGGAGCGTGGTTTTCGAGTTGATTTTGTTCATCGTGCCATGCCATCCAATTATCAGTGGTTTGCTTGTTAGACTGCTTTTTACCATCTGGGGTGGTGAAATTAGACAATAATGCATAACGATAAAGTGGTTCAGAAAAACCATCAGCAGAGAATAGACCAACGTTATAATGTTGTTTCGTTACAGTTTCGAATAATACCGATGGCTTATGCCCTGCCAAGATACTATTATAATAATTCGGGTCAAGTCCATAGAATAATGAGAAGTTATTTAAGTAGGCTTGGCTACTTGCGCCATAATGATTAGTAAATTGTATATTTTGGCTAGCAAATTCTTTCAGCCAAGGCATATTATTGGCTAATAGTCGATCATTCCAACCATTAATATCAATAATCAAGATATTCGGTTTATCTTGATTTTCATTAAATGAAATTTTATCGAGTGGGTATTCAATAGCGATCGCAAATGGGTTACCTTCTTGAATTGCGCGATTACGATAACCATTCTCTTCAATAAATCCATAACGCTCAAGAAAATGACGCGCCGTTAACGGATACGATAGCGGTAAGCTTGATCGTTGCATTGTTATTGGACGATAGAAGTTAGCATCGGCCCAAATATGAATCAAATGTGATGAAACAAAGCATAGAATAAAACCTATTACTACAGGTCTGGCAAAACGTTTGCGTTTACTTAAACTGCGTTGCTTTTTCCAACTCCAAATCGAGAATAATATTTCAACCAAAAGAATAAAGGGTATTAATATAAATGCACTATTGAGAAAAGATGCTTTATCCGAGGTAAATAGTTGCCAGATAGATAAATTTAGATGCATTCTAAAATGCGAGAAAACTTCAACATCAATAAGCAGTAAACTAATTCCTATCGTTGCAACGATAGTTGCAATAATCCTTTGCCATCGTGAAGAGTGAATAAGAAAACTTAACGGAAAAAGCAATATCAAATAAACAATGAAAGTAAGAAAACTAAAATGCCCAATCGCACTAATAATTGCATAAAAACGCCCCATGAATGTTCGGGGCCAATCAGCAATGAGCAAATATTGGCTACCAAGTAAAATGACTACCAGAATATTAAATAGCGTAAACCAATGCCCCCAACTAACTATCTGCGAGGTTTTATCGTCTTTGATATGATTGTTTTTGAGTTTGAGCATATTTAATTGTAGTAATTACCAAGAAAAACTTAATTGAAATTTACGTCACAGTTTAACTGATTTTTTAAAATCTTTCCGTAATTTTTTTAGTGTAAAGCCTTTGGTTATTTGTTGGCGTTGCTATCGATACTTGTTATAATTTGCTTTAATAATATAGCTAATTAAAAAGATACTAACTTTGGCAATCAAACAACTCAACTCTCAAGAAGTCCAACCTAACGTAAATGACATTGTAAATAATAGCGATATTAAAACAAATTTATGCAGTGATGGATTAACCAATTTGTTATCGTGGCAACCTCGCGTTGCTGCTGCTGTATCCTTATTGTGCAAAAATCATAATACGCAGTATCGTTCTCGCTTTTTGCTTTTAAAAGCATCTGAAAGCGAGCTTTTTTTTGATTTATTAAAGCAGTCGGTAAAGCGTAATCTCACAACTACCGATTTAGGTTATAGTTATTACTTTAGTGACAATAAAATTACCTTAACTGAAGCAAAAAGTAAGCAAGATAATTTTGCATCCCAAGATAATTGTCTATCAGCAACAATCGTTGATATGGAGAAACTATTTGGTTGTGTTAGGCAACCTGAAAATAGTCCAATCAAATTACAAGCTGGTTTAGTTCATGATGCTAATGGTGGTGTTTTAATTTTAGGATTGCGTTCACTGCTAGCGCAACCAGTAGTTTGGGCTAAGTTAAAACAGATGGTTCTGTCACAAACTTTTGAATGGTTTTCAGCTGATGATTCTCATCCATTACCATTATCTATTCCTGCCATGCCGTTGGATTTACGCATTATTTTAGTCGGAGATAGGCTTTCTCTAGCTGAATTGCAGGAATTTGAACCAGAATTTTATTCATCATCTATTTACGCTGAATTTGAAAGTGAAATGCATATAACTGAACCTCAGCGAATTAATGATTGGATGAATTATTTACAATTTATAAGTCACCACTTAGCGCTACCCAAAATTGAGCAATCTGCTTTTGCTAAAATTTATAAACACGCAACAAGATATACGGGTGATCAATATTATTTACCACTTAGCGTTGAATGGGTGCAATCGATTCTGCTAAATTCATCTTATTTTATAGAAAATGAGAATATTGATGCTTCAGCCGTCACAAAGGCTTTAGAACAAAAAGCATGGCGAGAAAATTATTTAGCTGAGCGGTTCCATGATGAGATTTTTACCAATCAAATTTTGATTGATACCCAGTCACAAGTGGTTGGGCAGATTAATGGGTTGTCAGTTATTGAATACCCCGGTTATCCAAAAGCGATTGGTGAGCCAACACGGTTAAGCTGTCTTGTCCATTTTGGTGACGGTGAATTAATTGATATTGAACGTAAAACCGATCTTGCTGGCAATATTCATTCTAAAGGGATGATGATTATGCAAGCGTTTATTATGTCGGAGTTTGCAATCAATCATCAACTTCCGTTTTCTACATCATTAGTATTTGAACAATCCTATAATGAAATTGATGGCGATAGCGCTTCACTGGCGGGGCTTTGCGCGCTGATTAGTGCGCTATCTAATCAACCTATCGATCAGCAATTAGCTGTTACAGGATCTGTTGACCAATTTGGCCATGTTCAATCTATTGGTGGTGTTAATGAGAAAATTGAAGGATTTTTTGCTGTTTGTCAGCACCAAGGTTTGACAGGCCAACAAGGCGTTATTATTCCTGCTAGTAATCAGCGCCATTTAAGCTTAAGCGATGACATTATTGAGGCAATTAATAATGATAAATTCTCTATTTGGACTGTCGAACATGTCGCCGATGCGCTCTATTTATTAACTGGTATTCCTTACAAAGATGAGAATAATATTAGTCTTTATAAGTTGATTCATGCTCGTATGCAATCAATGCTAATCCAAGATAGAAGACGTGATGGTTGGCTCAGTCGCTGGAAAAAAATTGCAAAAAGTAACAATACACAATAAACTTGAGACCAAAATTTCATTGATGCGATTAATGAAATAATCATGTAAAACTTTACAGCTTAGGTTAATTATTAGTTTTTTAATCAATAATGATTCTATAAGCAATTATGTAATGACAACAAAATAAAAGGTTTTTTTATGACATTTGAACGTAAATCTTCGTATGATAAAGCAGATCTAATTAAATCAGGTAATAGTGAATTATTTGGTCATGATGGACCGCCATTACCGTCTGATTTGATGCTAATGATGGATCGCGTTATTGAAATGAATGAAGACGGTGGTAGTTTCGGTAAAGGTTATGTTGAAGCTGAGTTTGATATTAATCCTGATTTATGGTTTTTTAAATGTCATTTCAAAAACGATCCGGTAATGCCTGGTTGTCTTGGTCTTGATGCTTTATGGCAATTAGTCGGCTTTTATTTAGGCTGGATTGGCGGTAAAGGTAAAGGCCGAGCGCTTGGTGTTGGTGAATTAAAATTAAAAGGTCAAATATTACCTAATAACAAAAAAGTGACTTATAAAATTAATTTTAAACGTGTTATTAATCGTAAATTAATCATGGGAATCGGCGATGGTGAAGTTTACGTTGATGGTAAATTAATTTATGAAGCAACTGATCTTAAAGTTGGTTTATTTAAAGACACGTCTGAATTTTAATTCAATATAATCTTACACTCCTTGCTCACTATTATTAATTACTGATAATTAGCAAGGAGTAGCTTTTTTTACGCTACTATTTTAAGAAACAATCCGTAATGTATTTTTTAAGAAAATCTCTCCTAATTCTCTTATTTGTTGTAATCGGTCAAGCACAAGCAGACTTTAATGGTAAAGTTGTAAAAGTAATTGATGGTGATACCGTTGATATATTAACAAATAAAAAAATTCGCGTCCGGTTACTCGATATTGATGCTCCAGAAAGACACCAAGCATATGGTAATGCATCAAGAAAATACTTAGCATCGTTGATTGCGGGTAAAACTGTTTATGTTAAAGAAAATAAAAAGGATATTTATCAACGGACATTAGGCGTCATCTATCTAAAACAAGTCAACATTAATGCTAAGATGGTGGAAAATGGCTTTGCGTGGGCTTACCGCTTCAAAGGCGTTGCTAGTAATAAGAATATGGTAAAGCTCGAATTAAAAGCTAAACAAAACAAAAAAGGACTATGGAAAGATAAACATCCAATAGCCCCTCGGGATTTTCGCTATCGTAAGAAATAATAGCGTCTAAACAATGACTTTATTTTTTAGCTGGGATTGAAGCTTCTAGTTGTTTTAATACTTCAGTTGCTTGTTTACAGCCTTCTTCTTGATTTGCAGTAGGCATTGCAGAAATTTGTTGTTTAGCTGTTTCTAAGTTTTGTTTGATCATGTCTGTTTGTTGTTTAGTAGCAGCATCATCAGGAATAGATTTAACAAAGCTATCAACTTTTTCAAAGTAAGTTTTGCAAGATTCTGATAACTCAGCCATAGCAACAGAAGATAAACCTAATAATGCAACAGATAATACTAATTTTTTCATTGTTTCTTTTCCTTAAAATTATAAATATTTAGAACATAAAATATGTTATTGAATTACTTCGGAGGGATAATATAAGAATTGCTAAGGAAAGTCTATAATTTAAATGTAAAAACTCTTATCAGTATTTGAATACTGATAAGGTTATATGAGAATACAATTAGATAATTGTAACATCAGCAGCAGCAGGGCCACGAGGACTATCCTGGATAGAGAACTCAACTTGTTGACCTTCGCCTAAAGTTTTAAATCCATCGCCAGAGATTGCAGAAAAATGAACAAACACATCTTTACTTCCATCAGCAGGTGAAATAAAACCAAAACCTTTACTTTCATTGAACCATTTAACTTGACCAGTTTTTTTAGACATAAAAATCTTCCTATAAATAAATTAATTACAGCCATCAAAGGCGAAACATTAGAACATAAAACCTAGACTACTTATTAACAAACAGAAGAGAAGACTGAAGAGAACTAATACAAATGTGATTAAAGTAAACTACAAACTGCATAAATCTAAATGTTACAAAATATATCTGCATGTAATATGCTGGTGACTATTAACTCATAAATAGATGACTAATACAAGCAATGATTTGCTATTATTTACAATTAAAAATGAAATGAACAATAACTATTTGTTATTGTTCATGTTAACAATCTTTAATTTTTTGACAAATCTTTGGATTTTTGAATTGAAGCCTCTACTGCGTCAATGATAGCTGCTCGAAAGCCTTTTTCCTCAAGTACTTGCACGCCTTCAATTGTAGTACCCGCTGGTGAACAAACCATATCTTTTAATTCACCTGGATGTTTTCCTGTCTCCAGCAATAATTTAGCTGAACCCATCACTGTTTGTGCCGCAAATTTGTAAGCTTGTTTTCTAGATAAACCACCTTTAACTGCACCATCAGCCAATGCTTCAATGAACATAAATACAAATGCAGGAGAAGAGCCACTTGCCCCAACTACGGCATCAATTAAGTATTCAGGTACAACTTCTGTTTCACCAATACAATTTAATAAAGTTTCAACAATTGTTAATTCTTGATCAGTAATTTCTGTATTAGGTGTGATAGAACACATAGCGGCATTAACTAAAGCTGGAGTATTTGGCATAACCCTAACAATTTTTTGTTCATAGCCTACACATTGCGCAATAGTTTTAATTGTTACACCAGCAGCAATCGAGATGACAATGGTATCCTTTTTTAACTCCTTTTGAATATCATTTAATACATCCACAATAACATTGGGTTTAACTGCTATGAAAACAATATCTGATTCTCGTGCAACATCTTTTGCCGATCCTAAATTATTTATTGAATGAGCTTGATTAAGTGCTTGGCCCTTTTCGGGATGAGGATCATAAACGTAAATTTGCGTTCCCGGCACAATATTACTTGCTAAAATACCTTGTAAAATGGCATTACCCATATTCCCAATACCGATAAGACCTATATGCTGTTCCATTTTTTTATACCTTTATGAATGAAATACTATAAAGATTATAAAATAAATTTTTGAATAAAACTTATAAAATTTACGAATAAAAAGAAGACGAAATTTTTACTATTTAACTTAATCAATCATTAATTGCATACCAAATTGTTGACCAGTTTGCATTAATGATAATATCTGCCTTGTTTTACCTTCGTTGATCAAATTGCTGACGGCTGGGGTGTTGATCAGAACTTCAAAAATAGCTTTTCGACTTTGTTTATAAGGTATTAATTTTTGACAGACTATCGCTTTTAAACTATTTGATAGCTGAGTGCGAATTAATGCACGTGTCCCCTCTTCAAAGACATCAATAATACGGTTGATTGTCTGTATTGCGGTACGTGTGTGCAATGTAGCAAGAACTAAATGACCGGTTTCAGCAATAGTTAATGCAGCTTGAATGGTCTGTTTATTGCGTAATTCACCCAATAAAATGATATCTGGATCTTGCCTTAATAAACTATCAATTGCTTCACCAAAATGGTTAATTTCGCGTTGTTGGATAAGTGATTTATCACTTTGATAAATAAACTCAATAGGGTCTTCTAATGTGATAATATGTTTAGCTAACGTCTGATTTATATGATCAATTAATGCAGCTAAAGTTGTCGATTTACCGCTACCTGTTGCGCCAGTAACTAAGATAATTCCAGATTCTGCTTTTGCTAATTCATTTAGTACATCAGGTGCCTGAATATCAGTTAAGCTTGGTACTTTTTGCTTAATAATTCGAAATACGGCCGAAATACCACGTTTTTGATAAAAAATATTTACCCTAAAACGACCTATATCTTCAAGATGATAACCAAAATCAATTTGTCGATGCTGTTGTAATAGCCCCTTTTGATCGTCATTTAATAGATTAAATAAATCAATTTCAAGTTTTTGTGGCGATAATTTATCTTGCGCAATAGGTTTTAGCTCACCATTAATACGAATCCACGGTTTTTCACCACTAGAAAGATGCAAATCAGAAGCTTTTTGCGTTACACTAAAAGCCAACATTGAATTTATCATTTTCACTCACTATCCATTAGTTTATTGGGAATTAATATGAATACAGTACATGACAATTTAATCAAGATTAAAAATGAAATACATAAAATTGCCTTAGATTGCGATCGAAATCCCAATACAATTGAACTTATTGCAGTAAGTAAAACCAAGCCGGTCACATTAATCGCTCAAGCAATTGATGCAGGCCAATTAGCCTTTGGTGAAAATTATGTTCAAGAAGGTGTTGAAAAGATTGCTTACTTTAATAAAAATATGCCGGATACCCCGATTACTTGGCATTTTATCGGGCCATTGCAATCAAATAAAACTAAGCTAGTTGCTGAAAATTTTGATTGGATGCACACCATTGAACGTTTCAAAATTGCTCAGCGTTTAAATGATCAGCGACCTATAGATATGGATAAGCTAAATGTTCTTATTCAGGTAAATATTAGTAATGAAGAGAGTAAATCTGGAATTGCAGTAGATGAAGTCGCCGATTTGGTTAAGCAGATAATTACATTACCTAATTTAAGGTTACGTGGCCTTATGGCTATCCCCGAGATAGAAAATGATTATGCCAAACAACTTGAGGTATTTGAACAGATGACTCAGCTTTTAGAATCATTGAAAACGGATTATCCTTTTTTAGATACATTATCAATGGGCATGTCAGGCGATATGAAAGCAGCTATTGTTGCAGGCAGTACAATGGTTCGCATTGGTAGTGCAATCTTTGGTGCACGGCAATATGTGTGATATATTGCAGATCATTTTAGATTTTAGGAGTATTAAATGATTTCGTTAATCTTCTTAGGAAGGGCTATTTTCACTATTTGCTTATACATACTTATTCTACGTTTGTGGATGCAGTATGCGCGAGTAAATTTTCATAATCCCTTTACTCAATTTATTGTTCGTATTACCCAACCGATTATTGGTCCAATGCGAAAACTTATTCCATCTATTGGCCGTATCGACACGGCGACATGGATTCTCTTTTATGCAGTTGCATTACTAAAAATTATGTTTATTTTCCGTTTTGAGGGATATAACGCACCGTTGTTTAGCCCTTATTACTTATTATTCGCCTTGGCTGCAATGGCTCATGCGGTTGGACACCTCATTTTTTGGTTATTATTATTTAGAGCTATTTTAAGTTGGGTTAGTCGTGGACAATCTTATACTGATGAATTACTTGCTCAATTAACAGAACCACTTATTGCACCTATTCGGCGCATTATACCGCCATTAGGTATGATTGATATTTCATTTATGATATTTGTTTTTATATTAATGTTTTTAAACTTATTAGCTGTCGATTTTCTTGGAAATTTATGGCTTATACTATAAAAATAAAAGAGAGCCTAGGCTCTCTTTTTAAATAATATGATCTTCCCAACAAATCACATCTTTTTCATACACAATTCGATTTTTGACTGATATTTTTAATTTGTGCATTAACTTTTTATTTCCAACAATTAATGGGTGCCATTGCGGTAACTGCCCTGTTTCTGAAAAATAACGATAAGCGCAAGTTGCTGGTAACCACTCAATTGTCAGTAAATTTTCTCTTGTTAGCTTGATGCAATCAGGCTCATATTTAAAACGGTTGTAGTAATGTCTGCACTGGCAGGTATTTGAATCAAGCAAATTACATGCAACATTGGTATACAGTATTTCGTCAGTATCCTCGTCCTGTAATTTATTTAGGCAACATTGGCCACAACCATCGCATAGTTGTTCCCACTCGTCATCACTCATTTGATCTAAAGTTTTATATTCCCAAAATGGTTCAATCATACTTTAAAATCGTCTTCATTTAACATTTGTAAGAAAAATCCATCCGCTTTAATTTTTTCCTCAATTTCCTGTGCTGTTCCTACCACAAAACGCCGTTTACCATCGAGTAAGACTTTCATGACAAAAGCTGGCGTGCCAAAAATTGACATAATTTTTTCAGGAATTGGAGAGAAATCGTTCTCTTTTTCCATATAAAGATAACAATTTTCTTTTTTTGTGCTTCTATAAATATAACACCACATCATAAACTAAAATCCTATTTCTCAATTATCTCAGGCTATTTTGCAAATAGACACCTGCACCAAATAATCCCGGATCTTTATGAGTAATCACATAAACAGGAATTTTTTTAACTAAATAAGACATACGACCTTTATGTTCAAATGCTTCTCTAAATGGTGATGATTTAAAAAATTCTATAAATCTAGGCACAATACCGCCAGCAATATACACACCGCCTTGAGTATTAAGTGTTAAAGCTAAATTACCCCCAAATCGCCCCATAAAAGTACAAAAATGAGTTAATGTTTCTGAGCAAATTGGGCAACTATTTGATAATGCTTTATTCACAATAATATCTGGGGTGATATCTTCAACTGGTTGATTATTGATCTGTAACAAAGCTTGATAGATATTAACAATACCATTACCCGATAAAAAACGCTCTGAAGAAACTCGACCAAATTTTTTTCTTAACTGAGCTAAAATTCGATCTTCTTGTTCATTAACCATAGGTAATTCTGTATGACCACCCTCGCCTGATAGGCTAATCCAATGACCATTAACTTTAACTAAATGAGAAACCCCTAACCCCGTTCCGGCACCATAGATTGCTATTGGATAATCAAGATTCGGCTCCTCACCACCAATTTTAACCACATCTTGCGCGGATAATTGAGGAATAGATGTTGAAACTGCAGTAAAGTCATTAATTACTTCTAACTTAGTTAGTTTAAGTTCTTTGATAAGTTCCGAACGAGAAAACGACAAATTATTATTAGTCATTTCAATCAAATCACTTTCATTGATTGGGCAAGCTATGGCAATGCAAGCCATATCCACTGTTACCGCTTGGGATTTCAAATAGTTTTTAATTAATTCAAGTAGTACATCATCTTTTGAAATGAGGATTTTAGTTATTGCGGATAATTCATTAGTTGCTAAATCATAAAGTGCAAAACGAGCGTTGGTTCCACCAATGTCCGTAACTAGTGCATATTGACTCATGTTATTCCCTTTTTCTAAAAATAAAATCTTTCTATATGAACAATAGTTCAATAAATATTAAAAATAAAACTGGCAATATTATGGACTATTTATAATGATTTAACTAGATTGCTTTAACAGAATTTACTATTACCGCTAACAAAATTGTTAGCGGGTAATTTTTAAAAAGTTGAAAGGAAAATAACCACTAAAGCCATTTTTTGAGTTTAAAGTAAATGTAAGGAGCGACCCCTGCTATTAACATCAACAATAAAGATAATGGATATCCATATTCCCATTTTAACTCAGGCATATTTTCAAAGTTCATACCATATGCTGATGCAACTACTGTTGGCGGTAAAAATACCACAGAAACAACCGAGAAAATCTTAATTATTCTGCTTTGTTCAATATTTATAAAGCTAGTAGCTGCTTGCATTAAAAAGTTAACCTTTTGGAATAATGACTCATTATGGGGTACCAATGATTCAATATCTCGAATAACTTCTCTCGCTTGTTCTAACTGTTCAACAGGCATCTTAGCACGACGAACTAAATAGTTAACCGCACGCTGACTATCCATTAAACAGAGGCGTACTTTCCACGCCGTATCTTCGAGCTCAGCTAAAGACGTAATCGCTTCATCATAATGCTCTTGAGCGGAACGATCCATAATAATTAAGCTCAATTCTTCTAGCTCACTATAGATATTTTCAATTTGATCGGCTAATTGTTCAACTTTAACTTCAAATAAATCTAATAAAACTTCATACGGATTTCCATCATTCATTCCCTGATAACGAGAACGCATTCGGTATAGTCGAAATGCAGGTAAATCGCGTTCACGCAGTGTAAATAAACGTCCATTATGCACTGTAAAAGCGACGGTAGAGTTACCGGCGCGATCTTCTGCATCTTCATAAAAAAAGAAGGAGTGAACATGTAGTCCTTCATTATCTTCGAAAAAACGAGCTGATGCTTCAATATCGTCTAATTCGATACTTGTTGCTAAATTTTGACCTAAATTGGTCAGGATGAATTCACGATCAGCTTCTTCCGGCTCGATCAAGTCAATCCAAGTCGCATTCTTTATATCGCCTTCATTAATTTTTACTAATTGTTTGTTTTTTAATCCAAACGCATTAATCATAAGGCCTCCAGCAGAAAAATGTTTAAGATATGAAATGGGTGGCATTATACTCGTTATAGGCAAAAATTCCTATGTCTAAGCCAATCTTTCTGAATTTTTAAAATTTGGATACAAACTTCCAAATTTAAATTAAATTCGGTGATGTTATTTCAGTCTCATGTTACAATAGCGCAATTATATATCTATGCAATTGTTAGGAGTTTATAATGGCAACCCGAGGAATTAATAAAGTCATTTTAGTTGGTAATTTAGGTCAAGATCCAGAAGTACGTGTCATGTCAACTGGTAATACTGTCGCAAATTTTAATGTTGCTACATCAGAAACTTGGAAAGACAAGCAAACTGGCGAGAATCGAGAAAAAACAGAATGGCATCGAATTGTCGTATTTGGTAAATTAGCTGAAATTACTGGTGAATACATTAAAAAAGGAACACTCGTTTATATTGAGGGGCAACTACAAACTCGTAAATGGCAAGACCAATCAGGTCAAGATCGTTACACTACAGAAGTTGTTATCAACCCTATTGGTGGCGTATTGCAAATTTTAGGTAACCGCCCTAATAATGACTCTTATAATGAAGGTTCAAAAAGTTGGGGACAAAGTGCAAATAATACATCCTCTGCGCCAACTACTCCTGCAGCACCTCGTGCTTCATCAACTGCACCAGCAAGTCAACCAGCTATGCCAGAACCACCAATGGATTTCGATGACGATATTCCGTTTTAATCGTTATTTACTCAATTCGTTTTTATATAGGCGTATAAATTACGCCTTTTTCAAATAATATTGCATTTATACCTCTTGCTATACCAAGCACCACTGGTCTAGGAACTATTTCGATGATTATCAGTATGTCCTCAACTTTGAAAAGTGGGGGATATAACCTATCAACTTGGGTAGTTTATGCATCATCTATTCCATTACTATTATGTATTATTTTATAGTTCTGTATGCGTAGCGCAGGCAACATAATGCGGTTTATGGGAAAAAGTGGCATTGAAGCCACTTCAAGAATTATGGTTTTTTTATTGGTTTGTGTGGGTACCCAGTTTATTATAAATGGTGTTAAAGAATTAATATTAAGCTTTCCAAATATTTGAGGAGCGCTATTTTTCATAGCTATTTTACAGATTTGGAATGTTTTTAATCATTTCAACCCGCATTAAATAATCATATAGTGGTAATAGTTGTTTAAAACCTTTAGCAAGTTTATCCGCTAAATTACCATCTAATACATCTTCAATATGATTATTGGTTACCATCACAGCAAGATTTTTTCGGTTATACCATTTCGATATTTTTTCATCTTTGATTAAAGGTCTTTTGTAAGACTCACCAACTAATTCAAATGGCTTTTTAACACAGCGAATAACTTTTAGAAATTTTTCGGTATCATTCAAAATTTCTTCACGAAATATATCCATAGTCTGTTTCGATGCACAATAATAACCTAATCCGTAACGATAACAATCAGGACTGATTTCAAAAAAATAGGCTGGAGCCTCTTTCCAATCACGATTTGGGCGTTTGAAAGTTAACCATAGTCGGCTACGATATAACGATTTGTCTTTTGAGAATCGAGTGTCACGATGAATACGAGATATGGTTTTACCAATAGCGGGACGCGTTTCAAACCACTCATCGATTTTTAGCATAGCTGGCGTTAACTGCTCAACTAATAATCTAAAAGGTTTTACTAAATCATTGTCATAAATAGCTCGGTGCTCATCAAACCAAGTCTTACTATTATTAATCCATGCATCTTGTAAAAAGTTTAATCCTGCCTGGGTAAAACCTGTAAACGTTGCCATCATCTACTCCTTAAATAATGTTCTTACTTTTTCTAAATCTTCTTGAGTATCGACACCAATTGCTGGGGGTTGTTTAGCTACAGCGACATGAATTTTTTCACCATACCAAAGTACACGCAGTTGTTCTAACATTTCAATTGACTCTAATGCCGAAGGTGCCCATTTTATATACTGCCTAATAAAACCAGCTCGATAAGCATAAATTCCTATATGACGTAAATAAAAATCGCCAATTTGGTCTACCTTACCTTGCTCATTTAAATTAGCAAAACGGTCTCGCTCCCAAGGAATAGTCGCTCTTGAAAAATAAAGTGCATAACCATCTTTATCTGTCACGACTTTTACTGCTCCCGTATTGAACGCCTCTTCAACGCTATCAATAGGAACAGCTAACGTTGCCATGCCAGTTTTGAATTTCACTAGATTTTCGGCTACCTGATCAATAATAACTGGGGGAATCAAAGGCTCATCACCTTGAACATTAACGATAACTTCATCATCAGCAAATTTGTAACTATCAATTACTTCCGCTAACCGTTCTGTACCGGAATTATGCTTATCGCTAGTGAGAATTACTTCACCATTATAGCTTTTGACTACATCAAATACTTGTTGGTTATCAGTTGCAATGATTACTCGATTAGCTGACGATTTTTTAGCCTGCTCCATAACTCGAATTATCATTGGTTTGCCATGAATATCTGCAAGCGGTTTTCCTGGCAAACGACTTGAAGCATATCTTGCAGGAATAATTACCGTAAAACTCATAAAATTACCTCTAAACTTTTTTATTCTTTATCACAATGAGATGGAACTAATTGCTTTGCTTCGCTTGCTAATAAAACCGGAATACCATCTTTAATCGGGTAAACCAGCCGATCTTTTTGGCAAATTAATTGTTGATTTTGCTTATCATACTCCAATTGACCATGGCATATAGGACAAGCAATAGCGCTTAATAGAATCATTTTTTTTCTCTTAGTGATTTTTTTTCTACAAACAGTGAATAAATCTTTTCAATAGCTTGATTTGGTATTACTGCATCAATGGGTAAATACCACCAGTTAGGTAATGCAAATTGACGACATTTTACTGCATCTTTTTCAGTCATTAAAAGTGTTTGATTATTTTCTACTACTTTCTCTAATAACGGAAGTGTAAAATTCTGGTGATCAGCAAAAGATTCTGTATGAGCTAAATCAGCTTTCATTTTAATTAACATATCAAAAAAACGCTTTGGATTACTGATACCTGCAATTGCACAAATACGATGAAGTGATGACAATTCACATTGTTGGTTAGTTAAGAGATTAACTACATGACCAGGTAATAATTGCATGATGAAGGTTTTATCTGGAAATTGATTTACTATATCACCTATACTATCTCCATTGATTATAATTAAATCAACCGATTTTAATCTTTCTCTTCTTTCTCGCATAGGTCCAGCAGGTATCCACCACCCATTACCAAATTGGCGTTTCCCATCGACCACAACAATTTCAATATCACGAGCTAAAGCATAATGCTGTAGACCATCATCGGTTAAAATCACATCCAATTGATAAGATTCTAATAACGCTATAACTGCGTCAACTCGTTTTGGCGCGACTGCTACCGGTATATGGGTTCGCTGAAAAATTAATACAGGCTCGTCACCGGCTTGTTCAGTTCCAGTATGTTCATCTAAGACTAATGGATAGTGATCAGATTTTCCACCATAACCTCGCGAAACTAATCCTACTTTTAGCCCTTTAGATTTCAACGCCTCAATTAAACTAATGGCAAGTGGCGTTTTACCATTACCACCCGCCGATAAATTTCCAATAACAATAATTGGAACAGGAGACTGCCATGATTTTAATACACCAAGTTTGTATAGTTGACGACGAATGGAAGCAATAAATCCATATAATAATGAAAATGGCAGTAGCAACCAAAATGATTTATTTTTACCATACCACAGTTTTTCAATCATCATATCGCCCGCTATTTTCAATCATTTTTAAACCTTTAGTGACCCTATTTAAAGTACTTCCCTTATTTTACTCATAAAACGGTAAACTACCAAACCAATCATGATACCATCTTGGATTAATGTCATGTCGCAACGTTTTTTGTTGCCATGAATTAGGATAAAAAAAAAGACTTATTTGCCCATCTCTTCCTGTAACAAAATAATTGATATTTAACTCTTTATAACGAGCAGTGATTTTATTTGAAGGGAGTTGCCAAGGGTTATAACGTGAGGTTGAAGTTAATGCATTAACTGGATTAACGTAGTTTAAAAATGGATAACTTGACGAAGTATTACTACCATGATGTGGAGTCTGTAATATTGTTGAAGATAGATTTTTCTTATGTTGCATAACTAAATCATACTCTTGCCTTCGTTCTAAATCACCGGTTAACAGCACTGAAAATCGACCATCAGTAAGTTGTATTACACACGAATCAGCATTTTCCGTGTTATCAACTAATTTAGTCGGCCATAGCACTTTAAGATTTAAATGTTTCCAATAAAAATTATGCTTGGCTAAGCAATTATAATCATTGCGTAAACTTAAAGATGAACTCATAAGCCAGGCATTGGGATAACGTTGTTGTAAATAGGATAATCCTCCAACATGATCATTGTGACTATGGCTAATAATAATTCCTTCAAGCTGGAGGTTATGCCATTGCAGAAAAGGAGTAATAATTTGCTCTGCTGCTGAGCTGTTTTCCCATTTTGCACCCGTATCATATACAATAGCTGATTCACCATTGTGAATTACAATAGCAAGACCATGACCAACATCTAGCATATCCATTCGCCAAAGATAATCTGGTTGTTTATAGAATGGAGAAAAAGCCAGCGTCAAAATAATGAAAAGTGTAAAACTAAACCTTCGCCAAACTGCTGCTCTTATTATTATAAAGGCTAACCAACCAATAAAGCTTAGAAAGTAAAAATCCATTGAGATAGTTAACCACATATAATTTAGACAATCTAAACAATGAAATAACCATTCAAGCGAATATTGGGCAACAAACCAGAACCATAAAGCAAGATAAAAACAGTTGATTAAACTAAATACTAGTCCCAGTAAAATTGCTGGGAAAGTAATTAGAGAGATAATAGGAATAGCAATCAAGTTAGCAACCAGTGAAACAACGCTTATACCATGAAAAACATACAATTGGATTGGTAGAAGTAATAGTGTCAAACCAAATTGTAAATGTAATAATCTAAATAAATACCACCGTTTTTTATTTTTCATTGTGTTAGGTAGTGGTAACCAATCAAACAAAAAAATTAAACTAACAACAGCATAACAAGACAACCAAAAACTTTCGGACAATATCATTAACGGATCAATAATTAATAGTGATGCAATAATACGATTAACTTTTTGCCATGCACTTATTTGATTATTCTTATAACGTAAATATATCCAAATTGATAAAGCAAAAATTGCTCGTAATGCAGGTGGATTAAAGCCTGTTAACCACGCATAACTAATACTGCACAACCACCCTACTATAATTGGTAGGAAGAAATGGATATAACGTTGTGGTAAGAAAAAAACGAATCCTTTAGTTATTCCAAAGCAAATATAAAAAACTAATAGAATATGCATTCCAGAAATAGCCATTAAGTGTGCCACACCTGTTTGCATCATTGTTATTCGATTATGAGTTTCAAGTTGTGAGCGGTCACCAAAACCAAGTGCTAATAAAATATCTCGATAACTAAATAAATTAATATAAGGTAGGCATTTATCTGCGATGATTTGTTGAAAATTGGATTTATCCTCGAGTAAAACTAATTTAATGATTTTGGCTTTTAATAAAGATTTATTGGCTATCGCAAATCGTTGTTTATCAAATCCTCCTTCATTTAAATAACTATGAACTACTTTAGTTTTTATGGTTAATTGCCAAATTTGTCCCGCTTTTATTAATTCGGATTGATCCCAATAAATAAAAATAGGTATTGGTGAGGACAATGGTTGATCAGAAACATTGATAATTGAAAATTTTACATAATGGGGAAGCATTGTATGAATTTTAGCAGGAGCCTGCGTATTAATACTTTCAACTTTTGCCGTTATTGCTAATGTTTGGTCTATATAAGGTTCAATTGAACTGAGAT
Source organism: Gilliamella sp. B3482 (assembly GCF_026536805.1). Lineage (NCBI taxonomy): Bacteria > Pseudomonadati > Pseudomonadota > Gammaproteobacteria > Orbales > Orbaceae > Gilliamella > Gilliamella sp. B3482. Next base: position 147,348 of record NZ_JAFNNL010000001.1, read on the forward strand.
ATTGCTTTGCTATAGCGGTCGACCAGAGAAAGCTTAATCCAAGGATGACGATAAAAGTAAAATAACGTTGAAATTTAGCCGCTAAAATAATGAGTATCAAAGCTAAAATATACCAATCTTGATCATTGGGTAACGATGGTAAAAAAATTAATGGAATGCTACCTAATGAAATTGCTATTGCCATTAAATCTATTGAACACCGCATCAACTTCTACTTCTTATATTGACTAAACAGCCAATCTAACATGCTCAGACTTTTTTGAAGTTAATTTATAATTAATATTAGATCTCTATTCCAATTTACAGATAACTCTTTCACTTTTTATATTAAAGAAAATAACTTATTCAATAACAAAAAAGCCTTTGATTTTACTCAAAGGCTTTTTTAATTAACTAAATTTAATTATGCTTTAGCTGCATTATTTACGCGTTCACGTAGCTCTTTCCCTGGTTTGAAATGAGGAATATATTTGTGTTTAACTTCAACATTTCCACCTGTTCTAGGGTTTCTTGCTTTACGTGGAGCGCGATAATTTAAGCTGAAACTACCAAAACCGCGGATTTCAACACGATCGTTAGTCTCCATCGCTAATGCGATTTGCTCAATAATATCTCTAACAGCATCATCAACCAGTTGCACAGGAAGGTGTGCCCGCCAGTTGACTATTTTTTCAGCTAAATCGGATCTGTTCATGGTCACTCCTAATTTAATTTATGTAGTATATAATTTATTCATTTTATACCACAAAAGAAAAAGAGGGCAAGCCCTCTTTACTCTTTCAATAGATATTTTTTACTCAGTTTTTGACGCAGCTTTGAATGCTTCAGCCATTGCGTTAGTAAATGACGCATCTTCTTGAGGTGCAGTATTATTTACAGCAGCAAGTGCTTCTTTCTCATCAGCTTCATCTTTAGCACGGATAGATAAAGAAATTGCACGAGTTTTACGATCGATATTTACAATCTTCGCTTCAACTTCATCACCAACGTTCAATGCAGTAGTTGCATCTTCAACACGTTCACGAGCAATATCTTGTGCTTTTAAGTAACCTTCGATACCTTCAGCAATTTCGATTGTTGCACCTTTAGCATCAACAGCGGTAACTTTACCTTTAACAATTGATCCTTTTTTGAAGTTAGATGCAAAACTGCTGAATGGATCGTCTTCAAGTTGTTTGATACCTAATGAGATACGTTCACGCTCAGCATCAACTTGTAAAACAACGGCTTCAATATCATCACCTTTCTTATAAGCTTTAACTGCTTCTTCACCTGGCATATTCCAAGAAATATCAGAAAGATGAACTAAACCATCAATACCACCGTCTAAACCAATGAAGATACCAAAGTCAGTGATTGATTTGATCTTACCGCTAACTTTATCACCTTTATTGTGTGCTTCAGCAAATTGTAACCATGGATTTGGTTTACATTGTTTAAGACCAAGAGAAATACGACGACGTTCTTCATCAATTTCAAGAACAACAACTTCAACTTCATCACCTAAGCTAACCACTTTAGATGGGTGAATGTTTTTGTTAGTCCAATCCATTTCAGAAACGTGAACTAAACCTTCAACGCCAGTTTCGATTTCTACGAAACAACCGTAATCAGTTAAGTTAGTTACTTTACCAGTTACTTTAGTACCTTCTGGGTAACGTTTAGCGATTGAAACCCATGGATCTTCGCCTAATTGTTTTAAGCCAAGAGAAACACGTGAACGATCTTTATCGAATTTAAGAACTTTAACAAGTAATTCTTGACCAACTTCAACCACTTCACTTGGGTGTTTAACACGTTTCCAAGCCATATCAGTGATATGAAGTAAACCATCAACCCCACCAAGATCAACGAATGCACCGTAATCAGTAAGATTTTTGATGATACCTTTAACTTCAGAACCTTCTTGTAGATTTTCAAGAAGTTGTTCTCTTTCTGCGCTATTTTCAGATTCAATTACTGCACGACGAGAAACAACTACGTTGTTGCGTTTTTGATCTAATTTAATAACTTTTAATTCGATTTCTCTATTTTCAATATGAGAAGTATCGCGTAATGGACGAACATCAACAAGCGAACCAGGTAGGAACGCACGAACGCCATTAAGATCAACCGTAAAGCCACCTTTAACTTTACCATTGATAACACCTAAAACGGTTGCAGCATCTTCAACTGCTTTCTCTAATGTTAGCCACGCTTCATGACGTTTAGCTTTTTCACGAGATAAAATTGTTTCACCAAAGCCATCTTCAATTGAGTCAAGAACAACGTCAACAACGTCGCCAACTTGAACTTCTAATTCGCCTTGGGCATTTTTAAACTGCTCTACTGGAATTGCTGATTCAGATTTTAAACCAGCATCAACTAAAACAACATCTTTGTCGATTGCAACGACAGTACCACGGATCATATTACCAGAACGAGTGTCTAGTTGATTTAAAGACTCTTCAAAGAGTTGAGCAAAAGATTCAGTCATATTTTATTTACTTTAAGTTTAATTTAACGTCCACATTACTTCATGTCTTGTGGGGTTGTTTACGATACTCCACTCATCCTTGTAATGGAGCTTGGTTCACGCCAAAGTTTAAATATAAACTTACAGCGCAAGTTTTTCTTTAATATACATAACAGATTGATTAAAAACATCTTGAATTGAAAGCGATGTTGTATCAATTATTAGTGCATCAACCGCAGGCTTTAATGGCGCAACAACTCGATTACGATCTCGTTCATCTCGCGCGGTTATCTCCTGCAAAATTTCGGCGAATTTAGCATGAATTTGCTTATCTTGCAACTGTTTCATTCTTCTTTCTGCCCTTGATTGTGCACTAGCATCAAGAAATAGTTTAACTGGGGCATCAGTAAATACCACAGTCCCCATATCACGACCATCAGCAACTAGCCCTGGCATCTGTCTAAAGTCACGTTGTCGCTGTAATAAAGCAACTCTGACTTCATTTATTGACGCAACTTTTGAAGCAGCTCCACCAGTCTCTTCTGTTCTTATCTCGCGAGAAACATCCACATCATCTAACAAAACTTTCACATCATCACTACTGGTATCAAACGTAAGCGGCAGGTTAAGAGCCAATGTTGCTAATTGTTTAGCATCATCTAAAGCAATATTTTGTTTCAAAGCAGCAAGTGCAAGCACACGATAAATTGCACCAGAATCTAAAAGGTGCCACTTAAAATGATTCGCTAATGCTTGACACAAAGTGCCCTTGCCAACTCCACTTGGTCCATCAACAGCAATAACCGGAATATTTTTAGTCATGTTATATTTCGCTTAATCGTTTAAATTGTTCAAAATAATCTGGAAAGGTTTTCATTGTGCATTTTGGGTCTAAAATTGTGACTGGAGTATCAGACAGTGCAACTAATGAAAAACACATTGCCATACGATGGTCATTGTAAGTTTTAATATCAGCATGATTTAATTTAATTGGAGGAATAATTGTAATATAGTCATCCCCTTCCTCAACGGTCGCACCTACTTTACGTAGCTCGGTTGCCATTGCTGATAAGCGATCCGTTTCTTTAACACGCCAATTGTAAATATTTCGAATAGTCGTTGGACCTTTAGCGAATAACGCAGTAGTTGCAATGGTCATTGCTGCATCAGGTATATGGTTCATATCCATATCAATGCCATTTAATTCATTGCGAGTACATTCAATATAATCATCAGCCCAAGTGACTTTAGCGCCCATCTTTTCAAGCACATGTGCAAACTGGGTATCGCCTTGTAAACTCTTTTTACCAATACCTGTTACGCGAACGTTGCCACCTTTGATTGCAGCAGCAGCTAAAAAATAAGAGGCTGAAGAGGCATCACCCTCAACCAAATAATGGCTTGGTGATTGATAAGTTTGATTAGCTTTAATGATAAATTTTTGATATTTTTCATTAATAACCGAAACACCAAACATCTCCATCATTTTTATCGTGATATCAATATAAGGTTTAGAAACCAGATCACCAATAATAGTAATTTCAGTATCGTTGGCAGCTAGCGGTGCAGCCATTAAAAGTGCGGTTAAGAACTGACTTGATACCGAACCATTTACCTCAATCTTTCCACCGGTAAAACCACCATGGATATGTAATGGAGGATAACCTTCGTTTTCAAGATAATCAATCTTAGCCCCACCTTGACGCAAAGCATCAACCAAATGGCCAATTGGACGCTCTTTCATACGAGGTTCGCCGGTTAATACAATATTGTTATCAGCTAAACACAACGCAGCGGCTAATGGACGCATAGCGGTCCCAGCATTGCCTAAAAATAGCTCTAATGGGTGAGTAGAATGTAATTTGCCACCTACTCCTTCAATATCACAAATTGTTCGATCACTTGATAATTGATATTTAATATCCAAAGCTTTTAAAGCATCAAGCATATAGCGCACATCGTCACTATCAAGTAAATTAGTTAATCGTGTTTTACCATTGCTAAGTGCAGACAAAAGTAAGGCACGATTTGAAACACTTTTAGAACCAGGTAGATTAATCGTACCACTAAATTTTTTTATCGGTTGTAATGTTAAAGATAACATAGTAACTCTCTTTAATAATTTCAATATTCTTTAGAATTTATCTAAGGTGGCTTTCAATAAATTTATCGCTTGCTGATCTTTGGCACTATCTTGCCACAATTTATCAAATAAATGACGATAACGCTTAATCGCATCTTCTGATGAAGTTATTGAGGCAATACCCGTTGTAATATTAGGTAACTCACCTAATCTAAACGGGCTCATAGCTAAAGCTAACGCATTATCATTTTTATAAAATATTTGGAAAGCAATAGATGGAATAGCTTGCTCAGTAATAGCAATTGTTGGTGCATAAGCTTGATCTTCAATTAATTCGATTAAATGATAGACCTCCTTGCGCGCCAACAACATTCTTTCAGACTTTTTACCCGGCGAAATAGTCAGATTGCCAACTAAGCCAATATGCAAAAACCGTTCAACATTACGTAAGCTAATTAAATTAATTACTTTAGGGACAGATTGATAAAACTGAGTTTTGCGATCATGTAAAATAGATAAAGAAGTTGCATATCTTTCAGCTTCAATATTATCACTCGATTCTCTTAACATCATCCCTAAATGAGACAAATAATCAGGCGAAGTTAAAAGAAAAGAAAAGGGATCGAAATGAGAAAAGATATGAGTGGACTGCTCTTCGAGTTGACGCATACGCTCAAAAAAACCATCACCACTTGAATAATATTCTGTATCAATGCCAAGTAAACTAGCAAATGACGTATCTAACAAAGAAGCTAATCGTTCAAGCGTTTCTATTTTAACGATTTCGCCTTTTTCTAAACGGTAAACCGCAGCTCTTGAGATCCTAAGACTTTCAGCAACCTCTTCAGCCCTAAGAGAGGCAGCGATACGATAAGCTCGTAACCGCTGTCCGATAGCAAAATAATCAGTCGATCCAGTAATCATAATATACTCAAATTATTGGGATTTCGGCAGTGTACCATATGATAAGTACAATGCCAATTTAATGTAATGATATTTCAGATCGAATCTATGTTTGAGAATATTATTTTAACAATTCGTCTTGTAACGATGATGCATTTTTGAACTCAGTATAATCGGTAATCGCTTCAGGTTGTTTTTTACCATCCTCAGGCTGACCTAATACTTGCGATGCTATTACCAAACCTTTTTGTTCAATAACTGCACTTTTATAAAATTCAATTAAATCCTCTTTAGTGAGTTTCTTAAGTAACTCTATTTTTTTATCACGCGAATCGAATTGGAAACGAGATAAGCGATAGTCTGATCTCAAACGATCAAACTCTTCATCTAAAGATTGTGGTGGCATTGTCTGCTCTTCGATGATACTTCTCTTATACTCCTCAACATCATCATTAGATAATGCTTCTAATTTAGTTAACATTGTTGGATAAAACGCTTGGTAACGTTTTAATAAATAAGCAGGATCATATTGATTACTTTGAACAGCAAACCCTAGTCCTACTGATTCACTTATGTATGATGGAAAAACACCAACCAGATAACCTAATTGTTCATTGCTACGCAGTTGATCAAAAAACCAAGAATACATAATGTTAGCTAAAGTATATCCAACTATTTGACTCTTAGTGGAATCATAATTGATTGGAAAATAGGTCATTAACAACGCATTATCTGTGCTTTTTGCTTGTTGGGTTATTCTTGCTGTAAAGGCAGTTTTAATTTTAATATCATCTAATGGTGTAAATTCAACATCACGCTTTAAAGTCTTTTGAATGGCATGATAAAGATCTAATGAATCTTCATTTGAGATATTACCCAAACTAATCATATAAGGAACTGATTGAGTCATCAAACTATCGCGATAAGCTTGAACATCACTTACAGTGAGATTATTGGTAATTTGTCGTCTTTCACCTCGTTCATAATAGTGAGGCATTTTTGATAAAGCGAGAACTGGCTCTGACGCTAGACGTACACTTTCAAAATGGTCAGCCCCATCAAGTCGTTGAAGATACCATGATTTAGCTAATTGTAAATTTTGCTCATCAATGGTCACTTGTCGATAACTATTAAGAATGGCTAAAACCATATCTGGTAAATGTTGATTAAAACCATTAGCGGTTATCATTAAACCATTATCAAGACCCGTTGATAGTGACATTCCAGCATTACCTGCTTGAAATTGTAATTGCGTCAAATCTCGACTCACAATGTAATCAAGTAACTCAAAAGAAACTGACGATTTTGCATCTTTAAACGCCTGATTATTGCGTAAAGAAACAGCAATTACAGCCTTAGGATCGTTTCTAAAATGACGACTAACAAAATGGATATGATTACCACGTTTACTAAATGTGGCGGGTTGAATCTGATCATTATTTTGTCTGACAATATTAAAATTGTCAGGAATATATGGATTTAGCTCAGGTAAACTAAACGAAAACGCTCTACCTAAATCAGCCCAACTTGTTTTTAATTCATCAGTGATATTATCAACTTTATAAGGTGCATTAAGAAAATAGGCCGTTTTATCTGTAGTTTGATTTGGGGCAATTAACCACACACGAGCATTTTCTGGAGTAAAACTTTTGATTCGATTGATAACCGCATCTTTATTCAAATGTTCAGCAACATAATCAGAATCTAATACATTTTTAACTGGATAAAGAAGCATCTGATCAGATAACCATTCTACATAAGACATATCACGGTTAACATCTTTATACTTAAAGGATAAAGCAAAGACCTTTTTTATCTCATCATAATACGCATCAGAAATACCTTGCTTCTCAATTAATTGTAAATAATTAAAAATCGCAGCAATAACCTTATCTTTCTGAGCTAAGCCTTCATCGGTTAAAATAACATTAATATTAAATGTGCCACTATTACCATAATATTTACTATCACTAGTGGCTTGAATGGCTTCAACTAAGCCCTGTTTTTGTAGCTGATCAGCTAACGTATTTTTACTATTATTACTGATTAGATAAATAAGGTACTCATTAGTCTTATCAGAAAATTTGTCGAGATCATTTTCAATCGGAAATTTTAACGACAACATTTTTCTTGGTTGGGCGGGTATCATAGTAATTTCTTTACCTGTAAACGCCTGAGTAATAGCTTGTTGAGTAATTGGCGCAACCGTTATATTTTTATTAGGAATTTGACCATAAGTAGATTCAGCCAACGCTTCTAAATTTTTGATCGGTTGATTACTATAAATAACGCCAACCATAATGTTAGCTGAATAATATTTATCATGAAAATTAACCAATGCATCTTGCAACTTACTATTATCTTTATCACGTAACGTTTCTAAATTCCCACCAGAAAATTGTGAAGCAGGATGATTAGGATTTATTGTTTCAGAATCAACTTGTTGAATTCGAAAACCATCACTTGAACGGTACAAAGTCATCTCAGCATTAACAGCATTACGTTCTTTATCAGCAAATTTAGGATCAAAAATTGGCTCAGCAATGGCATCAGCTAAATAATCCAATGCAGTATTAATTACACCATTTTCAACTTCAAAGAAAAATGCAGTGCGATTACCGCTAGTTGTCGCATTGTAGTTACCGGCATGTCGAGCCAAAAATTCTGTAAAACTTGATGGTTGAGGATATTTTTTCGACCCCATTAACACCATATGTTCTGTGTAATGGGCTAAGCCTTGTTGAAGGGCTGGATCATATAATGAACCAACAGGCAATGCGATAGAGCCGAGTGATTTGGTTGCCTTAGGATCGGAAACTAATAACACACGCATTTTATTATCAAGTTCAATCACTTCATATTGACGATCATCTCGTTCGCTTTGGTGAACTTTATCTAATAAAACAGAATGATCATGCTTATTTTCAATAGCAAATGAATTGTTAAAAGAAAAAAGAGTTAATGCAGTAAAAAATAGTGTTCTTGTTTTCATATTATTCATAGAATTCTTTCCAAATAAGCGTTCATTATATTCCGAATTAATAAATAAAACGATAAAAAACCAACAATAAAAGGACATATGTCAAATTTCAAAAAACATACTTAATTTTTATATGTATTTTATTATCTGTTTCATATATAATTCGGCCCAATACGTTTATCGTATTAATCTAGTAAAAATACGTTAGACGCTACTCAGTCCCAAACTTTCCCAAATTTGTCGATTTTATCGACGCATAAAGATACACATTAGTTTTTGATATTTAGAAATAATTTAATGGATTAAGGTAATTATATGTACTATAAGTTTGTCTTAATTGTCAGTATTTTGTTTTGCAGTTATCAAACAGTAGCAACCACAAATAGAGATAATGATGCAATAAAAGCAGATCAATTATTAAAAGAAAGTATTGATGCGAAAAAAACACAAAATTTTGAATTAGCAATATCAAAATTAATAAAAGCGAATCAACTACAGCCAAATAATTCCGATATTCTTGTCCAACTAGGTTTCAATTATTACGCACTAACTCAGTTAGAACAAGCAAAAAAATCGTTTGAATCCGCACTTGATATCGCCCCCAATTACGTAGATGCGCAATATGGTTTAGTTAGTGTTGTTTTAGCAAAAGATCCTAACCATCCCGAAAAAGCCAAATTGTTACTTGATAAGTACTTAAATCTAACACCTAATGACGAACAATTACTGTCCCTACAGGCAAACATTGATAACATAAAAAAAAATACACATTACTGGAATATTGTTCTATCTGGCACACATAGTCGATTATCTAAATCTTTGCCAAATTGGAATGAAGTGGATTTAGCACTATCTTATCGGCTATCACCGCAAAATACCATAACCGGCCATTTAACCCAGGCAAACCGTTTTCATAGCAACGACCAAAAAATTGGCATCACTTATTGGCATACATTCAACAATAAAGCGTATGGTTATCTATCAGGTTCTTTCGCCACATCTAAAAAATTTTACGCAACATATACAATAACAAGCGGTGGGGATTATCAATTATTTTCTCCGTATAATGATCAAATAAATTCTTTTCATATCACCCTCGATGCAAAGTTGGACCACTATAACGATGGCAACATTAAAACTATCTCACCAGGTATAGAACAATTTTTCTTTAATGATCATTTATCCATAGCAGGTAAATGGTACAACACATTTGATCAAGACAACCATCATATGAGTGGTTATTTATTTAAAACCACCATATCACCTACAGAAGAATTACATCTATTTGCAGGATATGCAAATAGTCAAGAAACATCCGACCGTTCGATAAAATTTAATCGTTCATTAATTAAAGTCAAATCTCATTTTATTGGATTGTCATATGACATATCTAATTCAATAACTGGGTTTGTAAACTATAATAATGAAGAAAGAGTTCAAACCAACCACAGCCGTAAGTTATATACTAAAAAAACACTAGGATGTGGAATAAAATGGACATTCTAACTCGATACCTAAATTTATATAATGCCTGTTTCATTTTTATTAGCTTTATTGTATTGATAGTAACCATTGCAATTTACATCAAACGTGAAATTCAATTTAGAAGACACAAGAAATTAAAATTGCAATTGCTAAAAATTTACAAAAAAGCATTGAAAACTGGTGATGAATCTTATTTTAAGCAAGAGATAACAAAAAAATTATCGCTAAATTGCGTAGCAATAATTGCTGCCTATTTTTTCGAGAAACATCGCGAAAAACATATTTTAACTTATTTTGATCTCGAACCATTCCAAAATAAACTTAGGTTACTATTAAAAAAAGGCACAATAAAACAGAAAATTGATGCAGCTAACATGTTAGCATATTATCCTTGCGAAAAAACGAATCAAGCGTTAATTCAGGCTTGTAACAGTTCTCGTCAAGAAGTCGCCATTGCTGCAGCATTGAGTCTAGTTAAAAACGCTTCAGGTATTTCGATAATTCAGATAATTATTACGCTATTTAACAAGATACCGCAAAAAGGCGTATTTTGCTTTTTTAGGCTTTTACCTTCTAATAAATTTCTAGAGCTTGAATCGCTAATCAATTGTGAAGAGTTTGCCAATCACCAATTTTTTACTATCTTAAAAAAAATTTCTAAGAACTACATTACCCCCTACCTTATTCTTGCAAAAGAAGATGAGCGTACTTATATGCAAACTTTTTTTGAAAACTTACTGGAACTACAAACAACACCACAAGGGATTATACACAGTTGTTATCTTCTTAATTTCATTAATGAAGAATGTTACATAAAGAAATCATTAAGCATTGAAAAACTAATAACAGAACATTTTGATTTAAAAAGCAAACTATTTATCGATAAAAATTAAATAATTCTTAAAGCAAGAAATGTGGGTGAAACAATGAGTGATTATATAAACAACATAATGATGTTCGGTGTTAAATTCTTAGTTATAACGATAATGCTAATTGGATTAGTGCAAATATTCATCTATTTTGTGCAGCTACTAGTAACAATTTATGTGTTACTTAAAAATCCAAACAAAGAGAGAAAAATCCAGACCGAAAATGACGGTATTTCACATCCAATTACCATCATTTTACCAGCTTATAATGAAAGTGTAACTATAATTGATAGTATCGAATCAACATTAGCAACTCATTATCCTAATGTTGAAATGATAGTTGTAAATGATGGCTCAACGGACAACACTTTTTCAAAAGTGAAAGAGTACTTTGATTTACAACCTATTGCGCATCACTTAAATGAACGTAATCAACTCTCTCATGCTAAAATAAGAGATGTTTATGTATCAAAAAAAGATAGCCGGCTTAGAGTTATAGATAAAGAAAATGGTGGCAAAGCAGACGCGCATAATGCCGCAATTAATTTAAGCAACTCCCCAATTATCTGTCTTATTGATGCCGATTCAATCTTAGCACCTGACGCCATTAACAAAGCTGTAGTCCCTTTAATTGACGACCCAAAAACAGTTGCAGTCGGTGGAGCGGTGCGAGTGGCTAATAGTTGCTCTATTAGAAATGGAATAATATCTAAAATAAATTTATCTAAAAGATTCATCGTACAAATTCAAATTCTTGAATATATGAGAGTATTTCTCTTGGCAAAAATTGCTTGGAATCATTTTAATACTTTACCGATAATTTCAGGTGCATTTGGTTTATTTAGACGAGATTTTGCAATAAAGGTCGGTGGTTTTTGTGTCGGTTCTGTTGGCGAAGACTATGATATCACTCTAAAATTGCACAAATATATTTATGACTCTAATGTTGATTACAAAATTGATTATGTACCAACCGCCATATGTTGGACCCAAGTGCCTGAAAAATGGAAGGTATTAAAAAACCAACGTATACGATGGCATATAGGCGCACTACAAACTTTTATAAATTTTAAGTCGTTAACTTTTAAACTAAAATATAAAAAGTTAAGCCTTATGCTATTACCTTTTTCAATATTAACCGATATTTTAGGTCCAATTGCTGAACTGCTAGGGTACTTTTTAATACCGCTGATTTGGTCTCTTGACATGATAGATAGCAACGTAATGTTATCTTATTTTTTAATTGTTTTTGGATACAACAGCCTTATAAGTGCTTTTGCTATAGCGATTGATGGTGTGTTATTATCAGGATTAGATAAAACTAGATATCTACTAAAACTATTTATTACTGCATTACTAGATAACTTTGGTTATCGACAGTTATACCTATATTGGAAGCTTAAAGGCTATGCTAGATTAATAAAAGGCAATTTATCTTGGGGAAAAATGGAGAGGGTAAAATTTGACAAATAAACTTAAAATCATCTATTTATTATTTGTGATAAGTTTTATGAGTCCTGCAACATTTGCTGAAAATTTAGCATTAAATATTAGCTCCATCAATTTAAAACATTGGTATTACTTAAGTACTCATGAAATCAAAAAAAGTGCTACCTTACTATTAAAGCTACTTGAAAAAAAAGATTTCATAAACACTAATTCGGTGCTTAAAAATGCCAATGTCTATTCAAATATTAATCAATTAAATGCGGATAAGATGAAGTCAAATTATACCTCTTTGCCCAATCAATATAGATCCGATATCAATATTTCGATGTGGAATTGGCATACTGAAAATTGGATTCATTCACCGAGTCAATTTCTGACTAAACTAAAACAAAAAGGTATTAATCAAGTTTATCTCCAATTGAATATTGTAAATGGGCATATTCAAAATCAAGATAAGCTATTTCAGCTACTTGATATCGCATCTAAAAAGAAAATGAGCATTATTGCTGTTGAAGGAGCACCTGATATGATTACTGATTCAGGTTTAAAAAATGCCATTGAACGCAATAAAGTCATTAAAAAGTTATGCCAAATACACAATCCTTGTCTTGCGGGAATTCAATATGATATTGAACCATACTTATTGGCTGAATATGCACAAAATAAAAGCCACATTTGGCAAAGATGGAATAATGCAATAAAAACATTAAGCGAAACTTGGCATGATAAAATTGAAATAGTCTTGCCATTTTGGTTACTTGATATAGAAGACGGAAAAAATATAGTCGAAAAGACACTACCATATAGCTCAAAATTAATTATTATGGCTTATCGCACAAAGTTAGCACAAATTTATACGATTAGTTCTCAATGGCTAACTTGGGGAGAGCTCAACAATAAAAAAATTGTTATCGCTCTTGAAAGCAGCATTATTGAAGATGAAACATCAGAAAATTACAATCAATATCCACAAAGTGACGAATCACAAACCACAAGCTTAAATCAATCTATTAGCTTTATGGGGGAAGAAAAAAAATTATTTAGCACGATTAACCAGCTATCAACCTATTTTTCTCAATGGTCATCATTTGAACGATTTGCTTTGAATGGTTTGGAAAGTAAATAAAAGAGACAGCGTCTCTTTTATTACATAGCATATTAATGTTCGCGAGTTTTTCTGAACTCAACATCCGGATAACGTTCTTGGGTTAAATTTAGATTAACCATACTTGGTGCAATATAAGAAAGATTATCACCACCATCTAAAGCCAAATTCTGTTCACATTTGCGTTTAAAGTCTTCAAGTTTCTTAGCATCGCTACACTCAACCCAACGCGCAGTGGTGACGTTTACTGGCTCATAAATTGCTTCAACGTTATATTCAGATTTCAAACGGGCAACCACCACATCAAACTGTAACACCCCAACTGCCCCAACAATTAAATCATTATTAGCAATTGGTCGGAATACTTGAACAGCCCCTTCTTCTGAAAGCTGAACTAAACCTTTTAACAATTGTTTTTGTTTAAGTGGATCTTTTAAACGAATTCGACGGAATAATTCCGGTGCAAAGTTAGGAATACCAGTAAATTTAAGATCTTCACCTTGGGTAAACGTATCACCAATTTGAATCGTACCGTGATTATGCAAACCAATAATATCACCAGCATAAGCTTGCTCAACATGATCACGATCGCCTGCCATAAAGGTTAATGCATCAGAAATATTAACATCTTTAGCAATACGAACATGGCGTAACTTCATACCTTTTTCATATTTACCTGAAACAATGCGCATAAATGCAACACGGTCTCGGTGTTTAGGATCCATATTTGCTTGGATCTTAAATACAAAACCGGTAAATTTTTCTTCGCTTGCTTCAACTTCTCGTTTATCTGTTTGCCGAGGCTGTGGTGCTGGCGCCCAAGCGGTTAGACCATCAAGCATATGATCTACACCAAAATTACCCAACGCAGTACCAAAAAACACAGGCGTTAAATCACCAGACAAAAATGCATCTAAATCAAACTCATTTGATGCACCTTGCACTAATTCTAATTCATCACGAAGTTGTTGGGCCAAATCATCACCAATGGTGCTATCAAGTTCAGGATTATCTAATCCTTTAATGATTCTAACTTCTTGAATGGTATGACCTTTACCGGTTTGATAAAGATAAGTTTCATTTTTAGCTAAATGATAGACCCCTTTAAATAACTTGCCACAACCAATTGGCCAAGTAATTGGGGCGCACATAATATTAAGCTCGTTTTCAACTTCATCTAACAACTCCATCGGATCACGAATATCACGGTCGAGCTTATTCATAAAAGTTAAAATAGGTGTGTTTCGTAAACGTGTAACTTCCATTAATTTACGCGTTCTGTCTTCGACACCTTTTGCTGCATCAATCACCATCAAACAACTATCAACTGCGGTTAAAGTTCGATAAGTGTCTTCCGAAAAATCCTCATGCCCGGGGGTATCAAGCAAGTTTACCAAACAGTCATTATAAGGAAATTGCATAACGGAGGTCGTAATTGAAATACCACGCTGTTTTTCCATCTCCATCCAGTCTGACTTAGCGTGCTGCGCATTAGCACCACGCCCTTTTACTGTTCCCGCAGTTTGAATGGCTTGTCCAAAAAGCAAAACTTTTTCAGTAATGGTTGTTTTACCGGCATCGGGGTGAGAGATAATTGCAAAAGTACGACGAGCATTCACTTCGTCTAAATAAGCTTGTTCTGTCATAAAATTAATTAATTTAGCTAAGCAAAAAAATGATGCGGTATTCTAGCAGGTCTCTATCTATATTGCCATTGATGAACGCTATTTTGCTATTTGCCTGATATCTATGCATAATAGAGCAAATAAAATCGAAGATGATATAATTAATCAATTATAACGGTGTCTACGCTAAATATTTCTCAATAATTAAATAGATATGAATATTCGTGACTTAAAATTGTTTTTACATCTATGTGATACATGTCATTTTGGAATAAGTGCCGATGCTATGCATGTAAGCCCTTCCACCCTTTCAAGGCAGATCCAGCGCCTTGAAGAACAATTTGGTCATCGATTATTTATCCGCGACAACCGGCAAGTTCAAATTACCCACGAAGGTGAAAAAGTAAAACACTTTGCCCAACAAGTCATTAATCTACACCAACAATTAAAACAAGAACTAGACCAAGCCGATCAACGATTAGTTGGTGAATTAACCTTATTTTGCTCGGTCACAGCGGCTTACAGCCATCTACCTGAAATACTTGATCGCTTTCGCCTACACTACCCATTAGTAGAAATTAAACTATCTACGGGAGATGCAGCCGATGCTGTAGAAAAAATTCAATCTCATCAAGCTGATTTAGCTATTGCAGGTAAACCCAAACAACTACCATCTGGTGTTGAATTTATTAAATTAGGTGAAATTGAAATGGTATTACTCATACCTAAACTTAATAGTTCATTCAGTGACAAATTGCATCAAAAAGCACCAGATTGGCATAATATCCCATTCATATTGCCTGAGCACGGTCCAAGCCGACATCGAATAGATTTATGGTTTAAACAACAAAAAATCATCAGCCCCAAAATTTATGCAACGGTAGCTGGGCACGAAGCCATTGTCTCCATGGTTGCTTTGGGATGTGGTGTGGCTTTATTGCCTAAAGTGGTAATGGAAAATAGCCCTGAAAGAGTAAGAGAACGCATCACAGAATGGTCAACCAATTTAATGGAACCGTTTGATGTTGGCATCTGTGTGCAAAAAAGACGATTATCAGAAAAAATTATTTCAGCATTTTGGATTATTAGTAACCCAAATTTACCAACCCAATAATAAATTATATAATAAACTGTAGTTAATGAGTAATAGCAGTTAAGCAAAATGTAGGGAATGAATGTAATGCCAATAAAATTAAAAAAAACAAGCACGTTATCCACCTTACTCTTTTTAACAATATTTTCAAATCCTAGCGGTGCTGAATTAGGTGATCCTGCAAACCAAAATCCAATTAATCATAAACCCCAATGGTTGGTTGTTCATAGCTCAAACTACTATGATGGTGATAGTGATGATCTTGTTACCGCTGGAATAGGGTTTACTGCCTTATCAAAAATGATCCAAAAGATCAATTATGCCGATCCATCAAATCCTACCCCCCAAGAATTACGTCGTGCAAAATTAAATCGATTTATTGATACAAAAACCGGAGAAGGCTCTCTATTTGGATTCAAAAGTGAAGAATTGTCGCCTTTATTTGATGGAAAAATTGCAGGCACAGAAATTTTAGCCACCATTAAAGATGAAAATGTTGGCTTGCTATTACAAGTTCCCATCGATTTTAATAAGAAAAAACCCTGTATTGTTGTCGTACCAGCTTCTGGTTCTGATGGACTATATAACGCCAAAGATATACAAATCCGTGGATTGTGGGGTCTTAAACATAACTGCGCAGTAGTTTATAACGACAAAGGTTTAGGTACTGGTATTTATGATATTACCAACGAGCAAGGCTTTACTGTTGATGGTCTAGTTGCTAAGGACAATATACTCTTTAAGCCAACTATACAAAATCAAAAAGAGTTTATCAAAAATAATCCGCACCGTTATGCAGTAAAACAGCTCCATTCAAAGCAAAACCAAGAAGCAAAATGGCCAACATATACCTTCTATTCAATTGTTTTCGCTTTATATGAATTAAATGAACTATTTCCGGAACCTAATAATCTTTACTTTAACGATACTAATACCATCATATTAGTCTATGGAGCTGAGGATGGTGGAGCTGCGGCACTTAAGCTAGCTGAATTACGTTTAAGAAGTAGAATTAATGGTGTGGTTGCAGTTAATCCACAAATTCAAACAAGTTTAGAAAATAGTAACGAAAACATAAGCTCTCGTTCATTACCCGATTATAGCTCCTATGGGGCACTTTATATTCCTTGTGCCATACCGGCAATTGAACCGAATAAGCAGGACAAATACGTCCCCGATGCCTCAAAGTATCTTTTTTCACAAAACCGTTGTGATGCATTAAAACAAGCCAACTTACTACCAACCGGCACGCCGAAAGAGGCATTAAACAAACTTTATGATTATGGTTGGAAGCCTGAAATGAGCAACCAATTACCTTATTTCTATCTTAATGAATCAATTGCCTACCCTTATAAATATATTAGCGCCTATGGTCGATATGATGTAACTGAAAACATGTGTGACTTTTCAGTGGCAAGTACCCAACAAGACCCATATTATAATTCTGGTGAAGTAAAACCACTAAAACAAGTCAATTTTGCCGAAATTTGGGGATTATCTAATGGCCAGTTACCCATCTGGGCCAACCCTGATGCCACAGCTATTGACCTGGTTGAAAATAAAGATGTCTCCTCTCCTCGACGTGAATGGTATTCAAGTTCTACCATTGAGCATCAAATAGATTATGGCACTAAAGGAGCCATTTGCTTAAGAGATAAAATAAAAGATCCACGCGTGATTAAAGGTTTAAAAGAAGTCCTGGCAACAGGTAATTTAAACAAAGTCAAAACCTTCATTGTTCATGGTAAAAATAACCCTAAACAACTTATCGACTACACATCTAGACCTTATGTTGCATTAAACAGTAAAGTTGAAGGAAAAGAGTCACAACTCCGTTATATTGAAGTTGAAAATGCAAGTTATCTTGATGGTAAAGCACCTTTTGACAATACGCTATTACCTATTGACTATTATGGTGATGAAGCCATGGAATGGTTATGGGCAAATATAACCAATCAAACCACTTTACCGGAAAGCCAAATCATTCGCACAAAACCGAGAGGAGGCATTAGTGGACAAGCACCACAAGCTACGGCTGAAAACCTAGTCCCAATATCGCAAACTCCAGATGCCAACAATCTCATCACTATCGATAATGGCAAGATTACCTTTTCGCAATAAAATCAAATTCACAAATGACTATCGAACAAATCAAACTATTCGATAGTCATTTAATCATCTATATTCGACAATAAGTGAACACATTTTAGGATAAAGCTCGAAAAACAATGTTTTTAGTGGCGTATAGTTTTGTTCAAAATCAATAAAAGTATCGCTTAATAAATAGAGCTTAGGTCGACGTTTTGCCATACCGTTTAAAACTTTACCAATAAAATCCACCGAAGCATAATTTACCAACCACTCACCGCGCCACATTGCCCCCATAAAATCTTGATAATCAACTGGATAATTTACGATATAAGGCTGAATCTGCCGCTTAGTGAAGGTATTGAATGATGAAAGAGATTGCCTAGCATTAAATTCCGCCCAATATTTTGACAAAAAATGGTCCCAAATAATATCCAAGGTGATCGGTGCAACACGTTGATGTGATTGTCGAAAAAGCAATTTAGCTTGCTTAACTTCAGCAAAACTATCAATCAAACGATCAATCCTACGATGCAACATAATCCCATCGGCAATCGCTTTGGGATATTGTCGATAAGCATCGCCTTTAACAAAATCAGCAACGGTATTACCAATCAACGAACTATTTGCCAACGTTGCCAAATGTAAATGTGCAAGAATATTCATGGCTAATCTCGATGTTTAAACTCCCCTTCAGCAAAGCCTTCTCGCCAATAGCTGGTTATATGAACCGAATTAGGTGCCAAATCGACATATTTATCTTTAATGGCCTGACGTAACTGTCTAGCAAGCGAGCTCTCTAATCCGCCCCAAAACAATAGATTATCTTGCTGACTCAAATCCCAACTCATCACCGCATCAACTAATTGATTAGGATGATTAGCATCTTTAATCAACCATTGAACAGATAAAACAGATAGCAGTTCAACGATATCGGTCTTGTGATTCACCTCAATAAAAGCAACGGCTTTATGATTTACAGGTAAATGTTCAAGGGTATAACAGATGGCAGGCAGAGAAGACACATCCCCCATCAAAATCAAATATTGATTATCAAACTCTAACTTACCTGCTGTCCCGACTATCCCGATTTGATCGCCCACTTTTGCCTGTTGAGCCCAAACCGTCGCTAAACCGCTGGCATGAATCGCAAAATCAATCACAATTTGATTGGACGACTCATCATAAGCCCGAATACTATAACTGCGAGCAAATTGACGAACTTTATCACTCACTAAAATTTTATTATTTTCATCTAACATCGGGAAAGTAATTTTGCCAGTCAAAGGATCAGCGAATAACAACTTTAAATGAGGACAAATCCAATTTGGATTAACTGCTAACGGCTTATTGCAACTAAAAGATAATCGCAAATAACTTTCTGACGGCCGCTCAATTTTAATCACCGTCAATAAAGCATTAATAATGTATTTTTTTGATTTTTCGTGCATTTGGTGTTCTCTTCTATTCCTCTAATATCGCATCACTATCATACAACATAATTGGTATAAAAAAGGGGAATTTTTAATCGCGGGAAAGAGAAAAAACCACCCTGAATGGGTGGAATCTAAATCAATAGCAAGTATTAAAAGCGTAAGGCCCCAAACGCCCCACACCAATCCTGATCGAATTTAACCACAGCAGCATCAACGGCCGGATCTGAAATAAACAGCTCCGCCACATCCACCGGCAACGTAATTGACTGACAACCGGCAAGCATACAATCTAAAGCTTGTCTTGGTGTTCTGAAACTGGCTGCTAACACCATCGATTCACGACAATGCAAATCTAACAGCGTCTGTAGCTCATAAACCGTATCTTTACTATTACCACCTTGGGCATCAATACGATTGACATAAGGAGCAATATATTTTGCACCAGCAAGCGCAGCTAAAAAGCCCTGACCCGCACCATAAACGGCCGTACCTAAAGTTGGAATACCCTGCTTGGTCAACTCCTTAATCGCCATCAACCCCTCGGCATTAACCGGGATTTTAGTCACAATGGAGGGAACGACTTTACGAAGTTGCTCCGCTTCCTTAATCATCTCTTTAGCATTATGCGAAAGCACTTGCGCGAATAACAACTTATCAGAACCCAGCAAATCTTGTAATTCAGATAACAAATCAAAAATTGGCTTACCCGATTTAGCGACAATACTTGGATTAGTGGTAACCCCCTTTATTGGCAAAATTGCAGATAAACGCTTAATCGCTGCAACATCGGCTGTATCTAAATATAATTCCATACCCACTCCTAATTAAATGCTTAATTGATGAGTAGCATAGTAAAAAAAAATTCAACTCAAGCCTAGAAGACAAATTTTCTATTTACTGGATTTTTGTACGATAAACAGCAAAATGCGATCTCGATCACATTTTTAATCACAATTAATAACACATTAAATTAAATAAATTTTTCAAGTTTAACTCTACAAGCTATAATTAAACCAACTGCACATTACTTGGTTTACTAACAATATGACCACAACCCTAAAAAACGTATTAACTCAGCTCACTAACCAACAAATCAACCACCTCTATTTTGCCAATAACCAACAAACGGCACCGCTACATGCTTATCAAGTTGATTTTCCGAGGATCGAAGTGATTATAGAAGGTCAACAGCTTATGCAATGGGCTGACAGCAATGGCAAAATAATGACACAACAACTGGAGGTTAATGATCTGCTCTACATTACCGCTAACAGTTGGAACAAACCTATCCGCACAACCCCAATCACCTGGTTAAACATCTTATTTGGTAAACAGCAAATTGGCATCAGCATTGTTTATTGGGACGGCAACCAATTAATTCCGCTAGCACAAACCAACATACCAAGGCGAGGTCCACGAGTTGGCACCTTTATTATTCAAGCGCTATCTGAATTGACTTGGCAAAATCAACCACAAACTCAAACCGGCTACTACTTGATTCAAAGCCTGCTTAGTAACACCCTAGATTTACTCAATGCCGACATAAAAACCGCATCAAAAACCACCAGCTTATTCGAAGCAATACGCCAATATATTGATACTCATTTTCGGGAAGATATAAGCCGTGAATTTCTAGCTAAAATGTTTTATATCTCACCCAACTATTTATCCTATCTATTCAAAAACGAAGGCAAAATTGGCTTAAATGAATATCTCAACCATATCCGGATAGAGTACGCAAAATCACTACTTAAAGATTACGACTTAAACGTCAAAGAAATCTCGCTTGAAGCGGGTTTTAAAGATAGTAACTACTTTTGCCGAATTTTTAGAAAAAAAACCGAACGAACACCCACTGAATATCGACGGCAATATCATAGTAAATTATCGGAAAAGTAAACTCAGTTAATTGAAAGTAAAACAGAAGTTTCAAATTGCAAGCAATTAAGGAGCCCAAAAACCCCGTTCCTCAACTTTTTTACAATAAAAACAAAAAAATTAGTCCTAATCAAGACTGTGTTTTAAACACTTCAAGTCAACTATCTAACGGACTTATTGCTATCTCCAGTTTATTTACTCAAGTAATATGAACTATCGAATAAAAGTTAAGGAGAAACACAAAGTCCGTTGTAGTTGCGAGATCGGTCCACGAATAGGGTATTACCGTAGTACGAGCCCACAACAAACGGCTGATTATATGTAGGATTGGTATCAACTGTCCAATAATCTCTAAAGGAAAAATTGGCTTGTGAGTAATTTTTCATCAAACCCCACTCGGTAAAAAATCCTGCGCCGATTATACGCTGATAATAATTATCGATTGAAGAAGGAGTTGCACCGACTGAACCTTTACATTCATCATTTAAAGTACTATTTTCAGCACAAAAAGCATTAGTTAAATCTTTAACCTTAGGAACTCTGTAACCGATACGTTTACACCAAGATAATGTATTAGCATAATTGTCTTCAAAAGTACCTCGGTTGATGAACCACTGCTTTAACTCAAACCCATACTTAACAACTTCATTACCTTGGCTGTCACGACCGATTAACTCGAAAGTCTGAGGTAAGGAAGGGCTTGGTATATTTCCAGGATTTTTAGCTCTCCATTGTGATGAAGTTGCAACAGGGCCAGTTAATGTAACACGAACCCCTGTATTTGATGAATTTGTCATAGTAGCGGTAATACCGCCATGGGAGACCGTATCCCAAGTTAATGGCTGATGATTACCAGCAATAATTAAATCAAAAAACAAATTGTTAGCGCCTGTAGTGGGGAAGTTTAAATTATAAGATGACGAAATAAAAGACTGTGGAATAAAACCCTTATCAGTTTTCCACATAGTAGTTGGACCAGCATAACTAGAATTACCGTAAGTTGTATCTGGCTTGGCAAAACAAACCGTTGGCAATTCTTTAGGATTAATATGATAAGTAACACTATTAGCATTAAAAGTACTACTATTAGGAATGCCATAACGGGTAGTTAATGTTCCACTTGTATTAGCTAATGTAACACGATAAGAACCATTACACAGTGATGGCACTGTATCACGTGATAAGAATATATAGTCTTCATCAACAATATACAAATTTAGGTCACCAGTAACTGAAACATCAGCATCTCCATCATCATCGCTCCAATAATTAAAAGGCGCAGCAATAAGAGTATTCAAACCAACTGAATAGCTATTCCTTGGCATTAACATATCAATATCAGAAAAGCTTTGACCAGCTACAGGCAATTCAATTGGGGTTGTTGACGAATTATTTGTTGAAGGTGTGTATTTATCCCCATTAGAAAGAGATATCCATAACAGATCGTCAGTATTGATGGCTCGCGTGCGCCCTTCATCAAATGTTAAATAAGGCGCATTCCCTTGAATCGCATTTGATGTTATAGAAGTTAATGCATCACAAGAATACGAAGTTATAAACAAAAAGCCATACGACAAAAGCATTTGGCGAGATAATATGAAAGCATAATTTAATCGTTTGGAAGATATTTGCAATGATCTACATAACGATCTTAAAATTTTGACGATTAATAAACTAGAGTTAAAAAAAAGACTTTTTGAGCTTAAATTAAGTAAGTGTAAATTATAAATTGAACAGATTTGGTCTTTGAAATTGCATATCATAACAAATACCTTATCAATTAAGTTTTATTTAAATTTTTATTTTTATCTACTGCTCCTTAACTAACAATAACTTCTCATTAAAATACTACTTACTAAACTGCGAGTAAAGGATAAAAATCTCCCACCCTATGCGCAATGTATTTCCTTACTAAATAATTAATACTGTAACATTCTATCTTACAAATAGACATTTTAACAATGAGAATTGTGATTTTATAATACAACACATTCGTCAATAAAATCCATCATAGCCTAAAGGCCGATTATTGATATGCTTTACAAAATCGTTTTTTAACGCTTGGCTACATTGACTCTTTGAGTCAGCTAACTCATAACAACTTAAGGCTATCTTTTCTCAACCACCTCATTGAGCTTACCATTAGGCACAGCAAAACTCTAACCTACAGCAGGCAAAACGATGGGTGTTGTAGATGAGATTTTGGTTGAAGGCGTATATTTAACACCATTAGATAACGTAATACCGTTCAGATCATTTGTATCAACCGTTCGAATACAACCATCATCAAACGTTAAATATGGAACATTACCGTGGATAATATTTGAAGTTTGTTTGGTTAATGCATAGCTGGAAAAAAAGACAGACAGCAAAATAGCTAAAATAGTCTGCCTGAATAATTGAGGAATTATCGCGTTTAAGATCTCTTGTATAAACGCCTTAAACACATGAAAAACATCGGCATTTAACTCCATTTAATTTATAATATATTTTTGCAAGCAAGATAGTGATCTGATTTATTTTATTTTTATGCCTTCTGTTTCATCTTTTAGCCATTGAACTAAAATTGGGTAAAAAGTATAATCGCCACCCAAAATTGGATTTTTCAATTCGTTAACGAATATACTTTTTATATTTCCACCTCGCTAATGGCACTAAGGATAAGTGCAAAGCCCTACCGATTTATCATACGAGGGTTCAGCCCAATGTATATGACCATCTGTAGGAAAAACGACGAACCGACTCAAACTTTTTTCATCACTGGTCCAGTACCATCGGACAGCGTCAAAGTTGGTTCGATCATATTTGCCTATATTACCCCACTCCGCAAGCAAGCCTGCACCAATTGTACGCATATAATAATCACCTGATGATGAAGGTGTACCACCAGTAATTTCATAACGTTTTGCATTAGTTAAATCTTTAACTCTAGAAAGGCGATAACCAATACTTTTACACCAGGATTCCATGCTAGAATAGGTGTAATAACTTTTACCTCGGTTGACAAACCATTGTTTTAATGTAAAACCATATTTAACGATAGCTTTACCTTTACTATCTCGACCAACTAACTCGAATGTCTGAGGCAAAGTAGGCTTAGTAATAGGACCTGGATTGCCGGAATTCCATTGGGATTGAGTTGCAACAGGGCCAGTTAAGGTAACTCGTGCGCTTGTAGCTGTAACATCAGTCATAGTAGCAGTGATACCACCATGCGAAACAGGAGCCCAAGATAGTGCCTCAGTATAACCAATCCGCAAATCAAAGAACATGTTGTTAGCTCCAGTAGTTGGAAAGTTTTTACCATAATCTAATGGGTTAGTTGACTGAGGGAAAAAACCAAGAGAAGGATTGAAAATTTCAGGAGGACCTGCTTTTACACCACCCTCTCCCTCATAAGATAAGCTTGGGCTGACAAAACAAATATCAATACCCACAGGTTTGACATAATAAGTGACATTATTGGAATTAAGACTACTACTATTTGGAAGACCATAACGAGTGCTTAATGTACCACCTATAGCCTCTAATACAATCCGATAAGGTGCACCACAAGACGTTAGCACTGTATTGCGCGATGATATAGTTCTACCGATTCTATCATAGATAGATAACCTTAAAAAACCAGAAATATTAATATCACCATCACCATCATCATCATCCCAATAAGGAAGTAGAATTCTGTCTAATTCGACTGAATCTTCTCCTCTTGGGATGAACATATTTATATCAGAAAAGCTTTGACCTTTAGCAGGTAACTCAATTGGTGTTGAAGATGATGAAGTATTGGTTGTAGTCGTGTATCGCTTTCCGTTAGATAACGTAATATTGAGCAGATAATCAAGATCAAGAGTACTAGTCCGGCCACCATCGAAAGTTAAATGCGGTGGATTACCATGAATCATATTCGTGGTTTTAGAGGTTAATGCATGGCTAGAATAAAAAGGTATTAACAAAAAGCCAAGCGGTAAAAAGATCTGCCGAAATAATTTAGATCTGAGAGTTGATCGGAATGATCTAAATGACGATCGAAATAACGATCGGTGCAACGATTCACTATGCGATCTTAAATTTTCGTCGATTAATAAACTGGAGTGAAAAAAAAGAGGTTGAGAGTTTAAATTTGGTGAATTTAAATTATAGGTTGGCCAAGTTGCCTGTTGCCTGTTGCCTGTTGAAAATTGTAATACATATTCGACCATCCTGTCAAGTAAATTTTTGATTTATTTACTATTTTATGTTTGTTGATAAAATTTTAGCTATTCAGCTAAATTGATCCGAAAGTATAGTAACTGGAAAAATATGACGCAATAAATTTTTTACTTTATATTGTTAACTTTTGTAAATATGATCAAAAAAAAGATCCAAATAATTATTGGCTAAATTTTGGTTTAATTGATAAATATCAACTTTATAAATCTTTAAAATTATAGTTTTTAATCCAGAGAAAATTTAATTTTATTTAAATTTTGTTTATTTATTGATTTCTAGGTAGAGATTTAAATGCTAAAAACCCCGCTCCTCAACTTTTTTTATTATCATTTTTCGCTCTTCTTGATCAAAAAACGTCCACGCAACAAAACGGCTAATTTTTTGCCCTTGAGCCATAGAGACAATTTTATATTCAGTTGCCACTTTTAGTTGTTTTTTTATTTTGCTTAGCGTCTCTTTTTTCGATACCAATGAGGTAAACCACAGGCATTGCGTTTTGTATTTGATACTCTCTTTTATCATTCTAGTGATAAATGCACTTTCTCCCCCTTTGCACCAGAGTTCAGCGTGTTGTCCACCAAAGTTGAGGATGAGATTATCTTTCGTTGAATTTACTTTTCCCAACTTTTTAAGTTTAGTGTAAGCACTTGCATGCGCTTCTTGTTCGGAGGCGTGAAAAGGTGGATTGCATAGGGTAGCTATGTAAAATTCTTTAGGTTGAATGATATTTTCAAAAATAGCTTTGTTGTCAGATTGTAAGCGACATTGTAATGTGTTTTTTAATAGATCATTAGATTGTGCTATCAATGAAGCAATTTTAATTGATGTTGGATTGATATCACTACCAACAAATGACCAACCATACTCTGCACAACCAATAATTGGATAAATAATATTCGCCCCAACCCCAATATCTAAAATGCGAACCTGTTTACCTGTAGGAATTTGGTTATCTTGCGCTAACAGATCGGCAAGATAGTGTATATAATCTGCTCGCCCCGGAATTGGCGGACATAGATAGTTGTCAGGAATGTCCCAATACGAAAGTTGATAATAGTGCAATAATAGCGCTTTATTTAGCATTTTGACCGCAGTAGGATCAGCAAAATCAATCGTTAACCGTCCATATTGATTAGGCTTTACAAAATTAGATAGCTCGTTCAATGTTTTGATAAGTAAATCAAATGGATAACCATTAATGTGTTTATTGCGGTGGTGTAAAGCTGTTTTTTTGATTGATTGCATGGATGATCCAACATAGAGAATTAATCACTATTATAACGTTTTTGAGCAAATTTGTGAAAAGCGAAAGATTTTATGCTTCAAAAACCCCGCTCCTCAACTTTTTTATAATCGTTAAGTTATACGATTGTGGATGATTCGAAAATTAATTTTGAATTTGTTATAATCATCCACTTTAAATCCAACCGATAATACAATGAAAAATATAAAAAAGTTTTTGATATTCCCTTTTTTGAGTTTAATGCTTATGTCTTTTGATTCCTATGCGAGTGAGTTTAATGGACAGGCGTTATCATTACTTTGGGTGATTCCTTTCGTTGGAATTTTGTTATCGATTGCTTTATGTCCACTATTTTTAGCCCGATTATGGCATTATCACTACGGTAAAGTTGTTGCCGTTTGGACGTTATTATTTTTGGGGTTTGCACTGGTTTCATTTGGTTTAACGACCACAATTGAGCTAACAGTACATGCCATTGTTCAGGAGTATATTCCTTTTATATTATTACTTTTGGCTTTGTTTACGGTTTCCGGTGGCATTCTGGTTAAGAGTGATAAAATCAGCACACCAAAATCCAACGTTATTTTACTGATGATTGGCGTTGTGCTTGCTTCAATTATGGGAACAACTGGCGCTGCGATGTTGATGATTCGTCCACTACTTCGAGCTAATCGTCAACGACAGTATGCTGTACACACGGTAATATTTTTTATCTTTTTAGTTGCCAATATTGGCGGTGGATTAACGCCTTTAGGCGATCCACCGTTATTTATTGGTTTTTTAAAAGGTGTCGATTTTTTCTGGACAGTTAAGCATATGCTGTTGCCTGTTGTGTTTACATCTGGGTTATTGCTAATTATTTATTATTTTATCGATCATTACTATTACGTTAAGCAGTATGGTGTGAATAGCAATCCAATTAGTGCTAAGCCTGTTAAGTTATATGGTCTAAATAATCTTGTATTATTATTGGCTATTATTGCTAGCGTGATTTTGTCTGGTGTGTGGCATTCATCGATAAGTTTTACTATTTTAGGTTCACAAATCGCATTACAAAATTTAGTTCGTGATGGTCTTTTTATTGCTATTACGATAATTTCAATAATGATTACCCCAAAACAAGTTCGAGCAGGCAACGAATTTAAT
This sequence comes from Gilliamella sp. B3482, assembly GCF_026536805.1. Classification (NCBI taxonomy): domain Bacteria; kingdom Pseudomonadati; phylum Pseudomonadota; class Gammaproteobacteria; order Orbales; family Orbaceae; genus Gilliamella; species Gilliamella sp. B3482. Next base: position 175,398 of record NZ_JAFNNL010000001.1, read on the forward strand.
TGGGAGCCGATAAAAGAGGTTGCTAAGTTATTTATTGGGATTTTTATTACTATTGTACCTGTGCTGGCGATTTTACGTGCGGGTAATGATGGTGCGTTGGCTTCGGTCATTTCATTGGTGACTAATGACCAAGGTGCGCCAATAAATAGTATGTATTTTTGGTTATCAGGATTGCTATCCGGATTTTTAGATAATGCACCAACTTATCTGGTCTTTTTCAATCTTGCTTCGGGTAATGCTAGTAGCTTAATGACGACGTTTGAAAGCACTTTACTGGCCATTTCAATGGGCTCGGTATTTATGGGCGCTTTAAGTTATATTGGTAATGCCCCTAACTTTATGGTTAAAAGCATTGCAGACCAAAATAAAATCAATATGCCTAGCTTTTTTGGTTATATGAAGTGGTCAATCGGGATTTTGATTCCGGTTTTTATTATTGATAATTTGGTGTTTTTTGTGTTTTTTTAAGAAATGACTCTTTTTAGAATTCCCCAAGCAAAGTGCGTATTATTTTTACTTGGGGTGAATGTTAATTAGTCTTATTTAAAAGAAATATTTAAAACGGACCCTTGCGCCATAACGATTATCGTTACCTCCTCCTTGTTTTTCATCGCGCTCTAATCTAGATAAGTAAGTCCCTAAATAGATATTGAAGTTATCCATATCCATCACATTTGAAATTAAGTATGAGGCATTGACAGTATGTAATTTATATTTACCTTTAGCATAAATTTCACCATCACCTCGATAATTTGTATTAAATGCTTTTATATCATTGGCAGCATAGATGTAACCAAGACCAATACCTTTCCAAATACCATTGATACCCGCGGTAAAATCTTTTTCTTGTTCGGCATCTAAATAGGAGATGCTGCTATTGAGTAGTAATCCCTCAGATGATTTATCAAAATCACCTGCACTATTCCAACTCATCGTTAAGCCATACCCATTACGTTTTGACTGATCATGCCATTTGCCGTTTATATCATGATAACCATAAGCGTTATTAACAACATTACGCTCCATTGCTAGAGCTGCTGATATATCATTATTTCGGTAGGATATGATGGGACGTAAGTAAACGACGTTTTTATCTTTTTGCAATTTATATCCATGATAACGGCTATGATCAAATAAGGAGGTACCATCTTTTACCATTGCATTAACTTGCAAGTTCAAATCCCCCAACTCTTTGGTTAATTCGATTGCACCGCCGTTACTGCTACGCCCTCTACCCTCTTTCATCATATAGATGTAACCAAAACCATCACTATATAAATCGTTGGCAGTATTGCCAGAATATTCTATGAAGGTATCTTGCCCAAGTGGGAACATGTCGTAAGCTTCATAGCGACCAATTCGTAGGCGCCAATCATCTTTTTTACCAAAATAGAAACTAGCATCATCTAGGTTAACTTTACCTCCCATATCAGCAAGCGGTTGCACCGAGAATCCTGCATAGTTCTGATTCGCTAATTCTCTTTTCCCATCCAAGCCGAATAAAATACGGCCATTTATATCCCACTGATCTGTGTCATTAGCATCAAAGTCTTTGTTTGCCGATGTTCTAAGTGAGGTTAACTGCTTTTTTTTGCTTGCAGCATCAATATTAAATTCGACATCGCCATAAAGTTTAAGTGTTCCTTGTTCGGTCTGCCATTCAATGGATGCTAATGCGGATAAAGAATAGAAACAGCAGACTCCAGCTATTATTTTTAATTTCATCGTTATTTCCTTTTAATGTAAATTGATTAAACTTTTTGTTCATCATTAAGATTTTGGTTTCTGGCATCTAATTCAGCTCGAATTGAAGTATAACTGTCATCAAGTTTGTAGAACTTAGCTATCCAAATCATCGAGGCAATAATTAAAATGGCAGGTAAATATAAGTAACAGAGTTTGATTGCAAAAAGCGCACTTGGTACTTGAACTGCATTGGCAACATATCCACCAGATGAGAGTAAAAAACCGGTAATAGCACCAGCGCCAGCCATCGCCACTTTGCCAAAGAATCCATTGATTGATGTCAAAATTCCGGCTGTATTAATACCGGTTTTCCATACACCATAATCAACCGGGTCAGCCTGCATTGAAAAATAGATAGCAAGGCGTTGCCCAGCACCGAGTGATAAGATAACCGCGCCGATGATAAGACCAAGATGATTCACGCCCGATAACATCATTATTCCCATACCAATTAAGTTGATAGCGCTTGAAAATAGATAGACATGTCGTTTTTTCATCTGATTGGCTAAGAATGGTACAGTAAGTGTGCCAATTAAGGGGACGAAAGTTGATATTCCCGCAATTACTGCGGTAAGGTTTTCACTTTGTACGTAATAGTTGAAGAAATAGACTAAGGAGCCAGTTTGTAAAAAGAATGCGCCCCACATAAGAAAGATGTTAGTTGCAAAGATTTTCCATGGGTTGTTGTCTTTTAAACCTTTCCAGGCTCTAGTTAAGGTCATTCGCTCTTGTTGTATAGTGATTTTTTCCTCAACATTTTTAAAACTGACTATCAGAAAGAAAGTCGCAATAATCCCAAAAACAATAGCGGTATATAAAAAGCCATGTGTTTGATCACCATTTCCCAATGTCGCAACTAGCGGTAATGTTGCAACTGCAACAATCGTTGAACCTAAGGAACCTAATAAAATTCTTACTGACGATAAGGTTGTTCTTTCTAATGAATCCGCAGTTAAAAATGGCAACATTGCACTAAATGGTATGTTGACCAAGGTATAGATAAAAGAGAGGCAAAGGTAGGTGATAAAGGCATAGATTAGTTTACCGGTCGTTCCAAAATCAGGCACATAGAAAACTAAAATACACAATATGCCAAACGGTATTGCGCCGATTAATAGCCATGGACGACAACGTCCCCAACGTGTGGATGTATTATCGATAACTAAGCCCATTAAGACATCAGCAACACCATCAACCAGCCGGGTAACTAAAAACATTAGACCGACATAATAAGCGGGTAGTGCCATTACGTCCGTATAAAAATACATAAGATATAATGAGATTAATTGCCATACTAAATTACAAGATAAGTCAGCAATCCCATAACCTATGCGTTGCCGCCAAAGAGAAAATAATGAATTGACCATTTTTTTATTCCTTATAAATTTTTAGTTAAAGTTTATTTTGTCGAATAAACCAAGCCGGTGTGCAACTCCAAGCATGACAGTAGCTATTGATGATTTTGCTACCATACGGTGAATAATTAAGGTCGTTTGGATCAAACAATTCCCAAAATGTATCTGCCCCAAATTCGACCATTTTTCCCCAATATGCTTTAATCTCATCAATGGCTTGTTGTTTCATGCCTGTTTTGAACAAGGCTAAGATGTAGTGATGTCGTAAGTAAGGCGTGTTCATGCCGATTTCTGGTGGAGTTGTTATTAATTGGGTTAATAATTTTTGTTGATGAGCTAAATCGCCTACATCAGCTAAAACCATCCAAATTTGTGTGGCGTAACTAATTTGTTTTTGTTCTCCGCTGGTGTAAAAACCGGCTTGCTCGTCCCATAATGTTTGTGCTGCTCTTTTAACCAAATCTAATTTTTGGTTAAGCGCCTGAGTTATATCAGGTTGAAAATGTTGGGAAAGTCGAAATGCTTTGTCTAAACAGTAAATTAAAACACCTTGAGAAGCGCCTTGCTTATTGAGTTTTTCGTGCCAATCAATAAATGACCACCAATCATCACTATCTTGAACTAATCCTTGCGCGTCACAACGTTTTAGATTTATTTCAATTTGCTGTAATGCGATCGGCCATAGCTCTTTAACCGTTTGTCGATCATTAGTTTGATTAAAGTAGTCATAAAGGACATCGACAAAAAGAAGTGAGTAATCAAATAAGAACGTATCGTCAGCAATAATGTCAGGTTTAACAAAGACATTAGAGGAAACCAGACCATCTTCCCGACGATGGCTAGCAAAGAGGTATAAGCATCTGCGGACTAAATCGTGCTGTTGAAAAGTGACGTTGTTCACTAGGGCTTGTAAGCGTAAATCGCCTAACCACAGTCTTCTATCTCTTTTCGGACCATCCTCGAATACGTCTTGCATACAATTTCGAAGCGTGTGAATGGAGACTTGATCTATCTTCGCTAATAGCGGATCTGATGATTGATAGCTAAGACAGTGTTCTGGTGCTGAACTGACTGTGTTAAAAGTTATATCTTTAAATAAAATTTGGTATTTAGGCGATAGTGAGACAACATCTATTTTTAAGTATCTAAAGCAGTAGCGTCGAGATAAGTTGATTTTAGAGGGTAAAATATCAATGTATTCATCATGCTGTTGTAACCAGCTTTTGCTAAGCCAACCTTGATATTGACTGAATGGTTCAGCAATTTCACACAGTGTTTCACCAAATGTTAATTTTATATGCGCAGGCGCATCAGGAGGGCTACCAGTGGATTCGCACAAGAAAGAGAGGTAACCAACATTGTGTTGACCAAAATCAATTATAAAACTATCACCTGAATGAAAACTCTGATTGAGATAATCATTTGCATCACTCACTATTTTTGATGACCAATGATGAATAGCACTTGGATCATTGATGAGCGAAATAATCTTTTGGGGTGAGATCTTTTTTTGATAAATCTTTGGTTGTAATTGCTTTGCTTTCAGAATAAATGCATTATCTTTTACCATAACTGCATCAACATTTTTTTGAATTGCTTGTGCCATATTCTTCTCCTATAGAAAACATTTAGGAGTATAGCTATGCAAAACAAAAGCTAGCCACTAAGATACTGCCAGATTGCATTTATAAATGGCAATATTAAAAAGCTTATACCGAGCAAGTTCACATTTTTAAGAATATTATTTTTTATCTCATGTTTAATTACTTTATTGTATTTATATGACGGATAAAAAATGTCTTTTATTTAGCGGGATACCTTGATAATAAGTTACCGTTGTAAGGATATAATCAATATGTATACTTTAAAAATTGACACTTATTTTAATCATAAATCAGATAAATTAGCGCTTTATAAGAGTGACCCTGAGGACAACAGTTGCGAGCATAATCATGAGTTCGACGAGTTAGTGATTGTTGAGCACGGTCATGGTTTACATGTTATTAATGGTAAGCCATTATTTATTCAACAAGGTGATGTTTTTTTAGTTAGGGGGCATGATTACCATTTTTATGATGATCTCGGAACGCTAAAGCTAACTAATATCCTGATTAATCCAAATCAGAATTTTACTTTTTTGAAGAATATGGAAGAGCTATTAAGGCCTATCTCCGCAAGTGATTTAAGTTCTTATATTTGGTTAGCGCCTAATATTCGTAAAGAGTGTAATTCTGTTATTGATCAGTTATTTAATTTAAATAATTCAATTGAGCATCGTGAGTATCTATTTTTTAAATTGCTTGTTATCATTAAGCAATATCAACGTCAGTCACAACAAAATAATACCCGCTATAAACTCCATCTTTTACTTAACCATCTTCAAGAAAATTGCTTTGATGAATATGATTGGAACAATATAGCGCAAACGTTTCATTTAACAACGCGTACGATGTTTAGGCATATTAAACAAGCAACCGGCCTAACTCCTGAAAATTACATCAGACGATTACGGTTAATGTCAGCAAGATTAAAGATTAGAGAAAGTGATATGACTATTACCGAAATATCATTACTTTGTGGTTTTGTTAATAGTACTCATTTTACTACACTGTATAAAAAAACGTTTGGTATCACGCCATCTGAAGAGCGAAAATTTAACTAGATTTTTATATGGTTGGGTTTTAAATAACGATTAAGGATTTAAGTACTTGTGACAGTTTACACTGTCACAAGCATTAACTTAATTATTCAACGGATATTTTAGCCATGGGCTTTCTTCCGAAGTGGTGCTTTCGGTGTAGATATCAAATAGACCAGAAAGCGAAGCATCATCAGGCTGGTACACAGCACGACCTAGCATATAACTTTGACCAAATTCTTTCCAATTGGCAAAATTTTCTTTAACCGTTGGTAAAACTGAGTTAATCGATTGCCATGCTTGATCTTTGCTAATATAGCCCGCTATATAGCTTGCTCTGGCAATATAAACTAGGCGTCCTAAATCCCATGCAATTGAACCTCGTAGTAAAATTTGACGCAATTCGTCTTGGTCTTCAGCGACTTTGTTTTCAATCAGCATTGAAGATACTTGATCTAATCTTGAGCAATAGATTGTAATAATATCACGGTAATCTTCTGGAACTTGGTCATCAATACAACTTTGCCACTGCTCTTTAGGTACGTTTAGATAAATTTCAATCGCTACATCAATGAGTTTGTGAGTTGATCCAAAAGAGGATAAACATTCAGTAGCACTTTGTGGAGAAGTTACATCCCAAGCTGTACTTAAGCGATATCGCTGTTCTTTTTTACCAGAGTTTCTGGCATCACTTTCTAAGCTATCCCAACAAAACATATGCTGCTCAGCAATAATAAGTCCAGCTGATAATGCATTTTGCTGGTCAACTGTCAGTTGTTCAGTTTTTTGAGAATTTTGGGGAAAAGATTTGTGTTTTAAAGTTTTAATGAGAATCGTAATCACTCTATTGTATCGTACAAGTAGTGACACTAAAAGAATCAAAATTACAATTAATATTTCCATATGAACATCTTCTTTTTGACATAAATCAATTTAAATAAGCTGTGAGATAATAATACATAACACCTGCTAACAAGATAAATTTTTAGAAAAGTTTTGTAAAAAATTAAGCTGTTTCGTTGTTATATTGATAATTTTTTGAATGAAGTGGTTTTAAAAATGTGAAGCTTCGCACATTTTTAATAAAAATTCCTGTATAGCTATAATTTATTGCCAAAATATTATATTAGCTGTCCAAATTTTAAAGGTGAGATTTCGATTTACTTTTTAGAATGTGGTTGTAGGTTTTTATAAGGAGTGAGGTTCAAAATGATTGAGATGTTACTTGATAAAGATTTTTTTTCGTCTAGCGATCAAAATATCACCGTTGAGCCTCGGGCGCCTCAACCCGTCTACCCTGAACATACGCATAATTTTAATGAAATCGTTATTGTGACAAGTGGGTATGGAAAACATATTTTAAATGGGCGACTATTTGATTTATATCCAGGTATGATGTTTTATATTAAGGCTTCGGACTGCCATTTGTATGAGAACGTTAATAATCTACATTTGACCAATATTTTATTTAGAGATCCTGAGAATTTTCATTTTATTAATGGGATAAATCAGTTAATTCCAAATCCTGATCCGATTCATTCTCATTACTTTTTTGATAAAAAATCTGATGAAAATATTCAATCGATTATTAAACAATTGACGCAAAATCAATCAAGTGCTGTACAGGAAAGTTTATTTTTACAATTACTACTTATTTTTAATAAGAATTTTTATGTCAATGAAGGTACTGGATCATCTGATAATCGCGTTAAGCAGTTGTTGCGTTGGTTACAGATCAATTTTAAGGAGCAAATTGATTGGGAACAGTTAACGGCACAATTTTCATTGTCATTGCGCTCTTTTCATAGGAAGATGAAAAATGAGATTGGCATCACGCCTCAAAAATATTTAATAAAGTTGCGGTTAGCTAATGCTTATACTCAGTTAATTTATAGCAATAAATCTATTACAACCATTGCGCAAGAGTGTGGTTTTAATGATAGTGCTTATTTTTCTACCTGTTTTAAACAAGAATTTACGTTTTCGCCACAAGCATTACGTAATAACCCAGATAAAGGTTATCATTAGTTGTTTTACTAGTATGTCAGGAACAGTTTATGGAAAGATGTTTGCGTTTATATAAACAAGATTATTTTATTTCAAAGATGAATACTGTTACTGTCGAAAAACGTGATCATCAACACCCTTTTCCTTTACATGATCACGATTTTTATGAAATTGTGATTGTTTGTTCTGGTAATGGTTTGCATTATTGGAATGATTATATTTATCCAATTACCAGTGGTGATATTTTATATATTAATCCCAAAGATGTGCATGGTTATGAGTCAGTTAATGATCTAAAATTGGATAATATTTTATATTTGAGAGAGTCACTTTTTTTATTATCGACTATCGAGTCTTATTTACCTAAAGTGACAGCCAAACATAATGAGCGTTCTTGGCGAATTCAACCTTCATACCTTAAACTTTTATCTCCTCTTATCGAAAAATTAGCTATCGAATCAAAGAAAAATAATTTAGCCTCCGTACATTTATCTGAGGCACTTTTTCTGCAATTAGTTATTTTGTTAGACCGGATAAAACAAGCACCAAAGGTAACGGAGCCGACTGCTACTCATCAGTTGGATTTATTGTTTACCGCGCTCCATAACAGTATTGCAACACCATTTAATGTTGATGTTTTTTGCAAGGAAAATCATATTGCAAGCCGTTCACTTAGTCGTTTATTTAAAAGCCAAACAGGGATGACCATTAGTGGTTATTTACAAAAAAGGCGATTATGTGATGCCATGTCTTTACTTCGTAATACTAATTATTCGATTAGTATGATTGCTGCTGAGTGTGGTTACGATGATAGTAACTATTTTTCATCAGTGTTTAAAAAGCAAACTAATCAAACGCCTTCAGAGTACCGGGCTAAATTTAATGATAAGAAGTGCTAGGTGAAGGTAGATTAAATATATATTCAATTTACTCTCTTTTAGGCTTTAAAAGAGAGTAATGTTTTATTCTAAATAAAAGACTTCTGCTAATGATTCACTAATTGGGCTGTTGTCTGGGTTGCTTGGCATGATATCTTTCATAAACGCCCACCATTTTTGACAAGCTGCTGTTTTAGCTACTGCATCCCATCGCTCTTCTGATTCGATTTCAACATAAGCAAAAAGTAGACTTCTTTTGCTGTCTAAAAATATTGAGTAATTGTGAGCGCCATGGGCTTTTAGTTCTTTTACCAGCTCGGGAAAGATTTCGTCATGCCGTTTTTTATATTCAGCATGTTTGTCAGGATGGACCTGCATTATGCTTGCTTTTCTTATCATAATAGCTCCTTTTTAATGAATTAGGTTAAATTTGCATTTAACCTATTTCATTATCACGTGTACATTCAATTTTTATTGGTAAATAGAATGATATAATTGCTCAATTTCTTTTACGTTAGTATCACGCGGATTGCCTCCGGTACAAACATCATCAAAAGCAGCTTGAGCTAACGCAGGGATATCCTCAAGTTTTACGCCAATATCTTTTAATGTAGGAGGGATACCAACATCTACGTTAAGTTGTTTAACTGCATCGACAGCAGCTTTTCTTGCTTGTTCGATCGTCATTTGTTCTGTTTTAGCCACCCCCATCGCTTTAGCAATATCACGATATTTTTCACCAGTAAATTCAGCATTGTAAGCCATGATATGAGGTAAAAGTACCGCATTAGCTACACCGTGAGGAGTTCCATAAAATGCTCCAAGTGGGTGAGCCATTCCGTGAACTAAACCTAATCCCACATTTGAAAAGCCCATGCCAGCAATATATTGGCCTAATGCCATGTCTTGAGAACCTTTTGCAATCCCTTTTACTGAGTCACGTAATGAACGAGATATGACTTCTATTGCTTTAAGATGGAACATGTCTGATAGTTCCCAAGCGCCTTTGGTTATATAACCTTCAATGGCGTGAGTTAAGGCATCAACACCTGTTGCTGCTTTTAAACTCGCTGGCATACTTGTCATCATATCGGAATCTATGATTGCGACAACTGGAATATCGTGAGGGTCAACGCAGACAAATTTACGTTTTTTCTCTTCATCGGTAATGACGTAGTTAATGGTCACTTCAGCTGCTGTACCTGCTGTTGTAGGTATAGCGATTGTGGGTACTGCTGGTTTTTTCGTTGGCGCTACCCCTTCAAGACTACGAACATCAGAAAATTCTGGATTGTTGATGATAATACCGATCGCTTTTGCGGTATCTTGTGGTGAGCCACCACCAATTGCAATTAGGTAGTCGGCACCCGATTGTTTGAAGACTTCAACCCCTTTTTGAACAATACCAATAGTTGGATTTGGCATGACTTCATCAAATATTTGATAAGCAAAGCCATTGTCATCTAATAGTTTTGTTACTTTAGTTGCTACTTTGAATTTAATTAAATCTTTGTCAGTAACCACTAATGCTTTTTTAAAACCCCGTTTTTTTACTTCATCTACGATGTGGCTGATTGAACCAGCGCCAAAGTAAGATGTTTCATTTAGAATCATTCTATAAGCCATAATGTTTTCCTTTTAATTCGTCATGCCTAAACCAACAATGTTCGCTGCAACAATGATAACTAAGCAGCCAATACAAAGTATTCGTACTGGTTTTTTGCCAGTACCAAACCACTCTTTTAGTGCTAATCCAACAATACCACCACAAAGTACATAGAAACTCATATGTAACATCCAACTCATGAAACCATATTCAGTTGGAATATTTGCATGCCCCCAAGCATAGAAGAAGAATTGGAAATACCACATTGCGCCACCTAAAATGGCAAATAGTATGTTGCTAATAAGTAGGGATTTGGCAACTGAGATATCTTTTTTAAATGAAAGTTCTTTTTTAGCGCAGAGTCGACTAATACAGAAACCTAGATTAATAATTGCACCACCACCCATAATAATGACATAGCTTGGGAGAGCTACGTATAGATGGTCTACGCCAAGTTCGGCAGCTTTTTCGTGCATTGGTACTGCTGCACTCATGGCAAATGACATACCAGCAGAGAAGATACCACACATGATGGCAAGAAGAAGTCCTTTCTTTAAATTAAAATCTTCAACTTGTACTCCGAGTGTTTTTTCTTTCAATAAACCCGCATAAGTTACGATAGCGACACCAATAACAGCAACAACGACCCCTAATAATGTCATTTTTCCGCCAGTTGAAGCCAATAATTCACCAAATTTACCTTGTAGTATTGGCGTCATTAGCGTACCAACGATTAAGGTTATGCCAATCGCAATACCTATGCCCATTGACATGCCTAAATAACGCATTGTTAGTCCGTAACCAATGTTACCTACTCCCCACATGGCGCCAAATAAGAAAACTGGAATTAATATATCTGAACTAAACGATCCGTAATAAGACCAAAAGTCAGGCAATAAGAAGTAACTAATTGACCATGGCAATATGATCCATGAAAATAGTCCGGCTATTGACCACATGGTTTCCCATGACCAATTTTTTACTTTTTTAAGTGGTGCGTAAAAACACGCGGCAGAAGCGGCACCAACAAAGTGCCAAAATATGCCTAAAATAATTGAACTACCCATATATTTATCCTTATATTTTTTAAATATAATTTGATATTTTTTATTAGTAGCTTTTACTGTTTTAATGCTTCTTCCATTGGGTTCACATCAAAACGCTCAGCTAATAATCTGAACTCTTCCGTGGATATGGTTTGACGTTTTCCTCCCATTGATAGGACTTTTACAAGAACTTCTGCTGATTTTTCAGCTGTATCAATCAAGCCGAAAGCTTCATCTAACGTTGGTCCTGTTCCAAATACACCATGGAAAGCCCATAACACTAAACTATGTTTTGCCATCTGTTTTGCAGTGGCATAACCAATTTCGTCTTTACCTGGAACCATCCAAGGAACGACACCAACACCATCTGGAAATACAACTAAACATTCGGTACTCATTTCCCACAACAATCGCGTTATTACCGCAGTATCAAGTTCTAGGACATAAGTTAATGCAATTAAATTGGTCGCATGACAGTGCATGATCACGCGGTCTTTTCCTTGGCTTTGTTCGATTCTTACAATATGTGATTGCAGATGAGCAGCGAGTTCAGAAGTCGGTAATCCACCATTTATTAATCCCCACATGATGTAATAACCCTTGCCTTGTTCATCAATTTTGACAATGGCTAACGTATCAGCAGGATCTAAAATGACATTGCGGAAAAACTTACCTGATCCTGTAACAATAAAGTACTGGTTAGCAAGTTTAGTCACATCTTGTGTTAACGATACGTGACGGGGATTTTTATAAAAGTCACTTTGAAAAGAGACCACATCACTTTCAAGTAATCTTAAGCTAACATTACCACCATTACGCTCATCCCATCCTTTTAACCACATATCGTAAGTGGCTTTGATCATCCCTTTTACAAACCAAGAAGAAAGAATCTGTTGCATTTTGTTTTCCTTATGATCGTTTAGTTAAAACTGTTGTTTCATATTGACGAACTTCATCTAACCATCGGCTACCAACTGGTACGTCATTCAATAAACAGTACTGATCCCAAACTGCTTGCCAAGGTAATGATTTTTGTTCTTCGAGTAATGCTAGTCGTGAAGTAAAGTCACGATCGTGTTCATATTTTTTTAATTGTTCGGTAGGTTCTAATAGTGCTTTTAACAAGCATTTTTTCATGTTGCGAGTGCCAATTACCCAAGCGGCAATACGGTTTATAGAGGCATCAAAGAAATCTAAACCAATATGTACTCGGTCAAATAGTTTGTTTCGAATGATTTCGCTCGCGATATTTTGAGTTTCATCATCAAAGAGCACTACGTGATCACTATCCCAACGCACTGGACGGCTAACATGTAGTAAAAGATGTTCAACAAAAGGCATTACGGCAGAAATTTTGTCTGAAATGACTTCAGTTGGATGGAAATGTCCAGCATCTAAACATAGTGCAGTTTTACGTGATGTAGCATAAGCGAGATAGAATTCATTTGAGCCAGCAGTATAAGATTCAAGACCAATACCAAATAATTTACTTTCGACTGCATCAATGTGATATTTTTGATCAATCTTTTCTCGAATAATTTCATCCAATGATTCAACTAAATGTTGTCTTGGTGCAAATTTATCGACAGTAATGTCTTTCATTCCATCTGGTAGCCAGATATTCATGACTGATGGTGTACCTAATTCTTTACCAAAATATTCTGATACTTTACGACAAGCTTTTCCGTGATCTATCCAGAATTGACGAATTTCTGGATTAACATGAGTAAGAGTGCCTTCGTTACTTAAAGGGTGTGAAAAATATGTTGGATTGAAATCTAGACCAATCTGGTGCTTTTTAGCCCATTTGACCCAATTGGCAAAGTGTTCTGGTTTGACTTCATTACGATCGACTTTTTTATCTGATTCTAAATAAGAAGCATGAAGATTTAATCGTTTTGGTCCTGGTATAAGGCTAAAGGCTTTATCTAAATCTGATCTTAATTCATCTGCATTACGAGCTTTACCCGGATAATTACCTGTCGCTTGTATACCACCAGTTAATTCACCTTCTTGCTTTTCAAAACCAGCAACATCATCGCCTTGCCAGCAATGTACAGAAATCGGTAATTTTGCCATTGCTGCTATAGCAGCATCTGTATCCACACCGATTTCAGCAAATCTTGCTTTAGCGATCTGATAGGCATTTTCAATTGCGCTCATGAAATACTCCTTAATAAATATAAAATTTTTCTATAATTGGTTAATTACTTTTGGGTTGATAATATTTAGTGTCAAAATTCTGTGAAATGAGTTGTCTTAATGCGTTAACATCAGCAATTTCACCTAATGAAATTAACTGGTAACCCACATTGCCTAAGGCTGATGATTCAATGGGACCTGCGGTAACATTGACATTGCATAAGTCAGCACATAACTGGTTTAAAAAAGCATTTTGGCAACCACCACCGACAATATGTAATGTGTTAATTGGTTTACCACTTAGCATCGATAATTCGTTTAATACATCTCGATATAGATGTGCTAGGCTGTCAAAAATACATCTCACCAATTGAGGGAGATTTTTAGGAGCCTGACCAATGTTTTCTAAACAGACCTGTTTGATGGTTTCTGTCATATCATCAGGATTTAGAAACCTTGGATCATTAGGATTAATGAGAAAAGCAAAAGGTTGCTCTTGTTTTGCCAATGTGATTAATTGATTGATATCTTTGACTTCGTGTTCAGAACAAATGCGTTGGAATAACCATAATCCCATGATGTTTTTTAACACTCGATAATTACCATCAACACCACCTTCATTGGTAATATTCGCTTTTAACGCTTCTTTTCCTGTGAAAGGTTGTTTAGATTCCAATCCCATAAGTGACCAAGTACCTGAACATAAATAAGCACTATGTTGGTCCATTAATGGCGCAGCAATAACAGCACTGGCAGTATCATGGCTTGCAATTGCAATTACTGGAATACGATCACCCTTGGCACTTTGCCAATATCCAACTTGGTTTCCGGGCATACAAATATCACCAAACCATTTACGTGGTATGCCTAGATAATCAAGTAGATCTTTGTCCCAAGTTTGAGTTGCAACATTAACAATTTGGGTTGTGGTAGCATTGGTATATTCACGATTTAAAACACCGGTCAATCGATAAATTAGGTAATCAGGAATCATCACAAAATCAGATATTTGCGACAGCCAAGATGGTGATTCAAGCATCATAGCTTTGAGTTGATAGAGTGTATTGAAGGTTAAGAATTGAATTCCAGTTTTTTGATAAATATTTTCTGTTCCAATTTCATCTTGTACCTTTGACATGATATTGTCAGTACGATGATCACGATAAGAGTATGTCGGTCCGACGATTTGGCCTTGCTTGTCAAGCAATACATAATCAACACCCCATGTATCTATACCAATACTATCGAGTTTGATTCCTTGTTGAATAATTTTGTTTAATCCATTTAAGATTTCTTGTTCTAAATAGTTCAAATCCCAACAAAAATTTTTACCATCACTTTTATACCCATTACTGAATCGGTGGATTTCTGTTAATGTGATTTTTTGAGATTGATAACTCGACAACATAACTCGGCCACTAGATGCACCTAAATCAATTGCAGCAATATATCTATCTGCCATTATAACTACCCTCAATTTTGCTAATGGGGATAGTCTAGAGAACTATTTTGATAGACACTTTTAATTGACTGCCATTGTTAGTGAAGTTTGGCAAAATTTTTAAAATGCTTGTGATCTTTGCCACAAAATATGAATTAAGTTGTGCTATTTATACTTTCAGAATAAATATTGATATAATGCATTATTTCGAAAATAATTTGAGAGCTATCTATGTTAAATCAGTTAAAAGCAATTATTCAGTATCTTCTTCCAAAACAATTATTAACTACCCTATTTGGTTGGTTAGCTAACAGACGTTTAGGAAAAGTCACTACATGGATGATTATCGGTTTTTGTAAATTATATAAAATCGATTTAAGTGAAGCTAAATTGACTGATGCTAAAGAGTACAAAACGTTCAATGACTTTTTCGCTCGTGAGCTAAAAGAAGATGCGCGAACAATCGATGATGCGGCAAATAGTATTGTAATGCCAGCAGATGGGGTAATTAGTCAATTTGGTAACATTCAAGATAATCTTCTTTTGCAAGCTAAAGGACATTTTTATTCTTTAGAATCCCTGCTTGCTTGTCATCCTGATATGATTAAGTTTTTTAAAAATGGATCTTTTGCAACTACCTATTTATCACCTAAAAACTACCATCGTTTTCATATGCCTTGTGATGGTATATTGCGTGAGATGATTTATGTTCCTGGCTCACTATTTTCAGTTAATAAAGCAACAACAGAAACTATTCCTAATATTTTTGCTCGAAATGAACGTGTAATTTGTCTATTTGAAACTGAATTTGGACCAATGGCACAAATTATGGTTGGGGCAACGATTGTAGGAAGTATTGAATTAAATTGGGAAGGCGTTATTACGCCTCCTCGCGACGGCATAATGAAACGTTGGACTTATTCTGGTCAGATTAAATTAGCGAAGGGTGAAGATATGGGTTGCTTTAAATTAGGTTCAACCGTTATTACGCTGTTTGCTTCAAATGCTGTTGAATTTGACAGCCATCTTAAACTTGGTGACGTTACTCGTGTAGGTCAAAAACTAGCTGAAAGGATCTAACTTTATGTTGATGCGTGGTTTTTTGGGTGGAATATTACTCCTTCTGTCTTGCTTTGCTTTTGCTGAAGAATCAATACCCAATATTGATAATGAAGATCAGCTTACCGAAGTTATTGCTAAGCTTAATGAAAAAAATGAAGATCTTCGTCAGAATATGGAGTATCAAAAAGCGCATTTAACCAGCATCATCAATGAACAAAATAATATTAATACCCAAATTTCCCATGTTCAAAATACGCTCGCAACCCTTGCTGAACAGGGCGAATGGTTAAGTTTTTCAACAGCATTAGGTGAAACCCTTCGCCAACAGTTATTACGATTACCTGAAAAACCTAAATCACAACCCCTTGATGCTGAAATCGCAGAAGCCAAAGTTCAGCAACTCAATTATTCAAATACCTTAGCTAGGCTAGATAGTTACCCTACGTTACCAAGTAATTTGAATAATCTAAAATCAGCTAGTCAATATCGCCGTTTATTAAGAGAACAAAGTGAGCTCATCAAAACGTTGATTTCGGGTACTGATACCACGATTCTTGAACTAACTAAATTAAAAATATCGAATAAGCAACTAACCAATGCTATCGATGAGGTTAATGATGCTGCACACCGTTACTTTTTCTGGGTTGCTGACGTCAATCCCGTTTCATTAAGTTTTATTCTTGATTTAGCCAGAGATGTAGTTTATGTCACCGTTCAAATTGATACGCTGTCACAACTATATAATGCTGGTGTTGAAGTGCTTAGTGCGCCAAAACCATTGTTTTTCCTAGTATTATCTTTATTGTTTGTATTTGTACATTTCAAAATGCGAGGAAAATATAACGCTTTCTTGAATAAATCGGCGGCTCGGGTTGGTAAAGTCACCCAAGATAGTTATTCACTTACTTTGGAAGTGATTGTTTTGTCATTAATTATGGCATTGCCGGTTCCTATTTTATGGGCTGCTTTAGGTTATGCTCTTCAAATTAACTGGGATTATCCTGTAGCCGTTGCTCTAGGCTATGGTGTTAATGCAGCTGCTCCAATTTTGTGGGTGTTTATTATCACCGCGCATTTTGCGTCTCAAAATGGGCTATTTATTACTCATTTTGGATGGTCAAAGAAAAATGTCCGTCAAGCTATGAAATATTATCAACTGTCGGTTTGGGTGGTTATCCCTTTAGTAATGGTTGTAATGAGCTTTGATCAGTTTAACAATCGTCAATTTGCAGCAACGATCGGTCGTACCGCATTCATTATTCTCTGTTTTGCACTCGTATTTATGACTAATTCTATTCATCGAGCTGGAGTTCCACTTTATATCGATAAAAAAGGATCTGGCGATAATTTATTAAGTCATATTCTGTGGTTTGTGTTGTTGAGTGCACCATGGTTAGCCATTATTGCTGCTTGTTTAGGTTATTTATCGACAGCTGAAGTGTTATTAGGACGATTAGAAGCTTCGGTAATTATCTGGTTTGGCTTGTTAGTGGTCTATTTTATGATACGCCGTTGGATGTGGATACAAAAACGACGAATTGAATTTGAACGAACAAAACAACGTCGATTAGAACGTATGCAGCGCGCTAAAGGAATTGAAGAAGATCTCACCCCATTAAATGATAATATGGATGAACCTGTTATCGACTTAGATGCGATCAGTGCCCAATCATTACAACTAGTCAGGTCAATTATTATGCTAATTGCTTTAATTAGTATGATTTTACTTTGGTCTGAACTTCATTCCGCTTTTGCCTTTATGAATAATATCAAGCTATGGGGAACAAGTACCATTATTAATGGCAACGAAATTGAACAACATATTACCTTAGGTGCTGTCTGTATCGCGATCTTGGTTATGACCATTACTGTTCAGTTAGTAAAAAACTTACCGGCGCTGCTTGAGTTAGGCATTTTACAACATTTAGACCTCGCACCCGGCACTGGATATGCCATTTCAACCGTATCAAAATATATTATTTTGATGGTTGGTTGTATGATTGCTTTTTCATTTATCGGGATAGATTGGTCTAAGATTCAGTGGTTAATAGCGGCATTAGGTGTTGGTTTAGGATTTGGTTTACAAGAGATTTTTGCTAACTTTATTTCTGGCTTAATTATTCTGTTTGAAAAGCCGGTAAGAATTGGCGATACCGTAACTATTCGTGATTTAACAGGTAACATTACCAAAATTAATACTCGTGCAATAACAATTGTTGATTGGGATCGTAAAGAAATTGTTATGCCCAATAAGGCTTTTATTACTGAACAATTGGTCAACTGGTCTTTATCTGACTCAATTACTCGTATTGTGTTAACTATTCCAGCTACGATTGATGCCGATAGTGAACTGGTTATGAAGCTATTACAACAAGTTTCAGAGGAGTGTGAATTTGTTCTTAACGATCCTGAACCGCAAGTCTTTTTAGTGGATATTCAAGAAGGTATTCAATTATTTGAGCTACGTGTTTTTGCAGCTGAAATGGGGCATCGTATGAAATTACGTAGCTCAATACAAAAATTGATTCTTGAAGCTTATCGCCAACATAATTTGACATTGCCATTCCCACCTTTACAAACCAATTTAGAAGCGCTTGGTCGCAAAAGTGGGCGTCGTAGTTATACAATTGGTACTATTTAACCAAACAAGGTTTCTAACCATGGCACCCCAAATGCACCGGGTGCCAATAAAACAAATGCCCAGATTGGTGCTGAAGCAATATTGGCGATATTGAATTTTGCTGCTGGCATATGCATTGTTCCTGCAATTAATGGAACGATTGCACGTAATGGTCCAAAGAATCGACCAATAAACACGCCGAAAGTGCCGTATCGCTGGAAAAATTGTTCAGCACGAAATATCATTTTTGGGTATTTATTTAAAGGCCATGAAGAGATTACCTGTTGGTGATAATGTTTACCTAACCAATAAGAGATAAAATCCCCTACAATGGCACCTAATGATGCCGATATCAAAACAGGGACAAACGAGATCACCCCTGTTCCCACTAATGCTCCTGCACCTAATAAAATTGCTGTAGCAGGTACCAGCAATGAAATAATCGCTAATGACTCGCCAAACGCTAATATGAAAATAATTGGCAATGCCCAAATTTGATGATGCTCAATAAATTGCATAATAGTATGCGTAATCTCATTTAATGACATAATTTTTTAGCTTCTATTTTTTTAGAATAACTCATTTTAACACAACAAAAGCAGTATAGTTCGACTAATCATTGGTAGAAACTAACAAAAGTAATAAGTTAAATGACAGGCTTTTTATTGATATCAACCTCAGTTATTATAATTGGAATTAAATTGCTAATAATGATGAGACATACCATGACAGTAGGCATTGAAAAATGTAATGTGAATAAATTTAAACAAGGTCAATTACAACCATTGCAAGAAGATACTGTCGCAATTGAAAAACCTGTTGCGCTTATTTATAACGGTATTTCTCACGTGGTAATGATGGCAACACCCAAAGATCTTAATTATTTTGCTATTGGCTTTTCATTAACAGAAAAAATCATCGAGTCTGTTGATGAAATTTATGGTATTGAGATCATCGATACTAAGCAAGGCATTGAAGTCCATATTGAGCTATCTTCACGACGTTTTATGCAATTAAAAGAAAAACGTCGAAATTTAACTGGTAGAAGTGGCTGTGGAATTTGTGGTACCGAACAGATAGAGCAAGTTTGCCAGTTTATTCCCCCCCTTTCTTTGAACGATAAAATTCATCTTTCTGATTTTGAACAGTCCCTTAATTATCTGAAGAAGGTTCAAACTGTGGGCAGCCAAACTGGTTGTACTCATGCTGCGGTATGGTTAGATTTAAACGGTAATTTTATTGTTGGATTTGAAGATGTGGGCAGGCATGTCGCTTTAGATAAGCTATTAGGCTATCGTGCCACATTTCTACGAAATCAAAATTTAAAAGGTGTAATTCTTGTTTCAAGTCGGGCAAGTTATGAAATGGTACAAAAAACAGCCCGTTGTGGAGTCGAGATCCTCTTTGCCGTTTCAGCAGCAACTTCTATGGCGATTGAACAAGCTAAACAGTGTCAGTTAACATTAGTTGGATTTTTTAGAGATACTCAAGGTGTTATTTATTCTACTAAAGAACGTATTCTCAAATAATATGCAGTTTTTATTTAAATTAATTAAAAATTAATCGATATTAATTATCACAATAAAAACAATATATTAACTTTTTTATACGAAGATATCTCATTCCACGTCTTTCTTTATTGGTCGAAGATCATCATAATATACGCTAAAAATAAAAATGACTTTGTTTTTATTATAGATTACGTGAACTTTTTCTATTTATGATTTTGATCACACAGTTTTATCAATTAAGTAGCTACTAAAATTTGAAAGGATAGTGTTATGCATCAAACAGCAGATATTCAACAAGCAGTTAACTATATTCAACAACACACAGACAAAAAACCAACAATCGGGATTATACTTGGATCAGGTTTAGGTCCTTTTGCCGATACTCTTGAAGATGCCATTCATATTCCTTATGACAATATCCCTCACTTTGCTAAATCTGCTGCTGTTGGCCATGCAAATGAATTAGTGATTGGTAAATGCGGTGATAAGACTGTTGTCGCAATGAAAGGCCGTTTTCATTACTATGAAGGTTTTTCATTAGATCAAGTTACCTTCCCTGTGCGTGTAATGAAAATGCTAGGCGTTGAAAAACTAATCATTACCAATGCTTGTGGCGCAGTCAATACTAGCTTTAAGCCAGGGGATTTAATGATAATCACTGATCACATTAACTTAACAGCCAATAATCCATTAATGGGGCCAAATAATCCTGAATTAGGGGTTCGCTTTTTGGATGTAAGCGAAGTTTATAATAAGCAATTAAGAGCAACAGTTAGCGAAGTAGCCAAGGAACTAAATATCACATTACAACAAGGTGTTTATGCTTGGTGGACAGGCCCAACTTATGAAACCCCAGCAGAAATCAGAATGATCCGTACCCTTGGTGCTGATGCGGTTGGTATGTCTACGGTTCCTGAAGCAATTATTGCTCATCACTCTGGCATTAAAACTATCGGTATTTCATGTTTAACTAATATGGCTTGTGGCATTTTAGATCAACCTTTAGGGCATGAAGAAGTGATTGAAACAGCTGAACGCGTTAAATCAACTTTCTTACAATTGATAACTAAAACAATTGCGCGTTTTTAATTTGTATAATTTCACATCAGCAGTTCACTTTATTTTGGATATAAATAATGAACATGAAGCATAGATTACAAGTAATGATGTTTTTCCAATATTTTATTTGGGGAAGCTGGTTGACAACTTTTGGTATTTATTTAATCAATACGTTGCATTTCTCTGGTGCAGAAGTCGGTCTGGTTTATAGCACTAAAGGCTTTGCGGCATTATTTATGCCGTTTATTATTGGAATAATTGCGGATAAATTTATTCCACCAAAATACTTATTTATGCTTTGCCATACTGTTTGTGCTATTGCATTATTTTATGCGGCAACCGCAACAACACCAATTCAACTTTATTGGTTGATGCTTATCAATGCAATGGCTTTTATGCCAACAATTGCATTATCTAATTCAATTAGTTATCACTGTTTAGATAAAAGCAATTTAGACTCTGTTACCGTTTTTCCAAAAATTCGTGTTTTTGGGACAATAGGCTTTATTATTGCTATGTGGACAATCAGTTTACTAAAATTCGATATTAGTAATGCACAGCTCTATATTGCTTGTGGTGCGTCTGTGATTTTGGTCATCTACAGTGCGACTTTACCTGATATTAAAGTCATCACTAATCAACAACAATCATGGATTTCACGCCTTGGTTTAGATGCGTTTGTATTATTGAAAAACCCAGTAATGTCGATATTTTTTCTCTTTTCGATGCTATTAGGGGCTATATTACAAATCACCAACACCTTCGGCGGAGCATTTTTGAAAGATTTTGGTAGAATCCCAGAATTTCAAGATAGCGTGATTGTACAACATCCAGCAATATTATTATCAGTGTCACAAATGGCTGAAGTTGCCTTCATTTTGACGATCCCATTTTTTCTCAAGAAATTTGGAATCAAAAAAGTCATAATAATCAGCTTAATCGCTTGGACACTTAGATTTGGCTTTTTTGCCTATGGTGATCCAACGCCATTTGGTTTTGTATTATTGATGTTATCAATGATTGTATATGGTTGTGCTTTTGACTTCTTTAATATTTCAGGCTCTATCTTTATTGAGAAAGAAGTTAACTCTAATATACGTGCGAGTGCCCAAGGGCTATTTATGACGATGGTTAATGGTATTGGTGCGATTATAGGTTCTTTCATCAGTGGTTTTGTCGTTGATATCAATACTCATGATGGATTAAAAGATTGGCACTCAATATGGTTAATTTTTGCGGCTTACGCATTAATTTTAGGTTTTGTTTTTTATTTTACCTTTAATTATAAACAATCTGCGAAGTAACATCTTATCAATATAAATAAGGGATACATAGTCCCTTATTTATCCTCTGTTTTTTTTGAGTATTACCATACCGTAAAAAATAGTGACATAAAGCCGCAAGATATAGCTTGTCGGCTATGATTGTTTTATGCGCCAATTATTGGCGATAAATATAGTTTTAAAAGTAATGAGATTTTAGTATGAAAGAAAAATTTTTTGGTGGTTTATTAGTTTTTTTAGGTGCATGTAGTTTTGGCGTTCTCTCTTCTATTGTAAAAACCGCTTATCAATCAGGTTATACCCTCGGACAAGTTACTGGTGTTCAATGTTTTTTAGGTATGTTGATATTATGGGGGATACATCTGATTGTAAAAACGCTCAAACAACCAAAGATTAAAAATAAAAAAACATTAACCCCAAAATGGAAAGTATGTGCTGTAGGTATATTTCCCGGATTAGTGGGTATTTGCTATTATCAATGTGTACAGTTGGTGCCAGCATCAATTGCGATTATTTTGCTTATGCAATACTTATGGATTAGTGTCATTATTGATTTTGTTATTTTTAAAAATAGACCTTCACCACTTCAATTAGTCACAGTCGTTATCATAATTGTTGGTAGTTGTTTTGCTGCTGGTCTTTTTAATCAAGCTATTGAATTAAATTTAACAGGTTGTTTATTTGGTTTTCTAGCAGCGCTTATGTATTCGCTTTTTATTACAACTAGTAGCAATATCGGCAATGAATTACCAAAATTAGAGAAAAGTGCCTTGATGATAACCGGTGCTTGTATTGTGACTTTCTGTATTTTTCCGCCACTATTTTTCTTTGAACTCAGTATTGACGATAAAATTTATCAACTCGGATTTTTATTGGCCTTATTAGGTACGGTCTTACCCCCTTTTCTATTTTCAGTCGGTATGCCTAAAATCGGCATTTCGTTGAGTGCGATTTTATCCGCTGCAGAACTGCCTGTAGCTGTAACCTGCTCTTATTTTTATTTAAAAGAATCGGTCTATTTGAATCAATGGATTGGAGTAGTGATTATTTTGTTTGCAATCGCCTTACCAAATCTAAAACATTTAAAGAAATAATATTCAATAAATTAAGTGTGGTTATCCACACTTAATTATCTTCAAACAGATCTTGTACTTAACTTTTTAACCAATAGTCTAAAGATTCTTTACAGGATTCTTTTGTTACTCACAAATATTATAACGTTAAGCATAGGCTGATTTTATCTATCGTGGAGATACAATAAGTTACCCTGCTCCCCATTATTTTATCCTGAAGAATATTTGACGTGATAACAATTAGTATATTGTAATAATTTCGAGCTCAAAATCGCTCGAGTGAAAAGAGCAAAAAAATAATCAGAATGCCAATAATATTTTTCACCGTTATTCTGCCCATTAAAATAATGAAATGTTTAAATAATCTCGCTAAATTAAATTAACAATATATCATTTATCAAATACTGGACAAAAATATAAAAAAATACTAGTATTTAATAACCTGAAAAACAGTAATGTTATTGATAAAATAGTTTATGTTTTTTAAGGTATTTTTTACATCTTTAAAATAAAGTCTTTACCGAGGTTGATACATTTTGTTATTTAGTTTATTTAGTTAAATAAAGTAGAAATGAAGTAATATTATCTTTTGGTATTTAAAAATTTATTGATCGTCCCAATATAAAGTAATATATTTTTATCTTAAAAATATTTTGCATCACCAAGAGTTAATTATTTTCTAAAAATATTTTCTAGTAGAGTAATAACGAAAGAGTTTAAGTCCGATATACGATAAATTAGTAGTTGAGTTTATCCCTTTTATTGCAAACATTTTCAAGAAGATTTGATACTTCTTAAATGGACTTATATCAACCAATGATTGGATTGAGGTATCAATATGCCCCCTAATCTATATTCTAAGACAAATATTTTATCAAGATGAATAGCTTGACTGAGTGATAAATGTTTAGTTGTAAGAAGTCTTATTTATTTTAATCCAGATAGAGTTTATTTAGTTAATCTTTGATTTGTAGATCATAATTGGTATTTTTTTAATTAGTTTTTTCAAAATATTATGGAGGGTACTGAAAAAATAGCCGGTTTAAATAAGCTAGTAATTAGTCTGATAGGCTTATAGTAATCGTATGGTCTTTTTTGTAAAAAAACCACAAGTTTTAATAGTCAGTAGTAAATAGCAGTATTTTAAAAATCTTAATTGATTTTTATTTATAAACATAAAGTTATACAGATATACCTTGGCAATGAGTGTTTATTATCAAATTTATTGTTCTATTTTTACCCTGAATTAAAAAGGAAGTTACAGAATGAAGACATATAAAAAGCCATTATTTACCTTAGTGCACAGTAATGATGCTATTCCTGAACACAAAACTTTAGCTTATTTAGATTCAACATTAAATGATTATACCGATCACATCGACGAAATTATTGGTTTACGTATCAAGGAGTTAAAGCTACACCATTCTGAATACAGGGAACATAATAATGACACTAATAAGAAATCAGGTTTTTCATTTATTTTCCCTGAAATATTTGAATCAGAACACCATAAAAAACAGATTAGCATGTTAAAAGAAGAGATGTTGATTGCCAAAGAATCCAATAAAGTTATGGAATTACTTAGTGATCGTTTAAAAGAATTTGCCAAATTTTACCCAGAAATACAACTTAATTTAAATAATGTTCAACTATTACCAACTAAATTTAAAGAGTACCTTTTTGCTCCACCTTTAGTCTTAACCGAAGATAATGCAATTATGCTTTGGGATGACTAGAAAAAAACTTAACAATAATTAATAAGCTAAAAATCTACAGTAGTAACATACTGTAGATTTTTTTTATTTATAGTTTTATATATTAACTATTAAATGCGCTTTCTCCGTGACTATTAATATCAAGTCCTTCACGTTCATATTCTTCTGAAACTCGTAAACCAACTGTAATATCAGCGATTTTATAAGCAATGAAGGCAATAATTGCAGTCCAAATTACACAGGTAATCACACTCATTAATTGTATGCCAACTTGACTAGCCATAGTAACGCCTTCGGCAAAGCCTATACCACCCAGTGATTCGGAGGTAAATACTCCAGTTAATATACAGCCAACAATACCACACACGCCATGAACGCCAAATACGTCGCAAGTATCATCTACTTTTAAGACTCTTTTTAAAGATGATACGCCCCATACTCCTGCAAAACCACAAGCAAGCCCAATTAACATTGCTCCACCAACACCAACAAAGCCAGCAGCAGGTGTTACACCAACTAATCCAGCTATTACACCCGATGCAGCGCCTAAACATGATGGTTTGCCACGTAGTATCCATTCGGCAATGGTCCAGGCGAGTACGGCTGCGGCTGTTGCAGCTACGGTATTGATGAAGGCTAGCCCAGCGATTTCGTCAGCGTGTGTTGATGATCCTGCATTGAATCCAAACCAACCAATATATAATATTGCGGCCCCTAAATAAACATAAGGTAGGTTGAATGGTTTTAATGGTTCACGGTTATAGCCAATACGGCTTTTAAGCATATAAGCACCTAATAGACCGGCAACAGCTGCATTGATGTGCACAACGGTTCCGCCAGCGAAATCCAATGCACCTTCATCACCAAGGATACCACCACCCCATACCATGTGTGCCATCGGAATATAGGAAAAAGTAAACCATAACACCATAAAGATAAGGACAGCTGAAAAACGGACTCTTTCAGCAAACGCACCTAAGATCAAACAACAAGTAATACAAGCAAATGAACCTTGGAATGCAATCCAAATTAGTTCGTAAATCGAACCTGAAATATCAGTAATACCAACATTAACCAATAAGAATTGCTCAAAATTGCCGAAAAACCAGTTACCTTCACCAAATGCTAATGAATACCCATAAGTAATCCATAATACAGCAATTAAAGAAAAGGTGACTAAGACTTGCGATAACATGGATAGCACATTTTTAGATCGTAATAATCCGCCATAAAAAAATGCGATACCAGGCACAGACATAAATAACACTAATGCAGTACAAATCATCATAAAACCATTATCGGCTTTATCCGCAATTTCCACTTCGCCGGCAAAGACAGGACTAGTTAACATCAAACCTAAAGAGAGAATAATTTTCTTCAACATAATGATATCCTTATTGATTGTTATAGTGCTGACTCATCAGTCTCGCCGGTACGAATTCGAACTACGTGTTCTAATGGCGTAACAAATATTTTGCCGTCGCCTATTTTTCCGGTATAAGCAGCTTTTTTAATGGTGTTAATGACTTCATCGAGTAATTCATCGCTAATGGCTAACTCTATTTTTACTTTTGGTAAAAAGTTAACATTGTATTCAGCGCCTCGGTACAGTTCGGCGTGACCTTTTTGTCGACCAAAACCTTTAACTTCAGTAACAGTTAAACCAGTAACACCTATATTGGATAGTGATTCCCTAACCTCTTCTAATTTAAAAGGCTTAATAACTACAGTGACAAATTTCATCCATTACTCCTTATAACTATTAATCTTATTAAAGTTAATGCAAAGGGCGTGCCAAAAATTAAAAAGAGGGTGATTAATATTGTGAAATACTTAAAATGAGTAAAGGTTATCAGTTGCTATTTAAAAAAAGTTGAGGAACGGGGTTTTTGACGCTGAAAATAACCTCATTGTCGCACTAATATGGTGCTTGTGCTTATTTTTGGTGCTGTTTTAAATGTGCCAAATTAGAATGTTACCATTAATTTTCGATATTCATCATAAGCAAAATGGTCGGTCATACCGCTGATATAATCCTGAATTAAACGACAACGATAGTAAAATTCCCAACAATCAAAGTGTTGATTGTCTATCTGCTCAAGTGCTTGTTGATAAGCTACGCAATGTTTTGCTGATAGTTTGTGATACAACCGAGTTTCGATAGGATATTTTTTGTGATTACCTGTTTTGACTAATTTTATAAAATCATCAGTAGGCATAGCTAAAAGTGGGCTGTAGATCTCTAGCAATCCAGTAATGATTCGGTAACCTTGCAGTTCGATATTTTCAACCGTTTCATGGTTAAAGATGTGTTCAAAGCCAACTGTTTTGAATATACTAAGTAATTTATATTCCGCACCATGATCTTCAAGTAGAGCATGATTAAAGGAACCATGATAAATTGCTTCGATGTTTTCGATAAATCGTTCAGCTGCATGAGGCACGAGTTGACCAATGGTATTTACGCGCAGATACATAAAAAACTGGTCGATACCTATCGCTTCAAATTCATTCTTTTTCAAATTTTCATAAGGGCGATTCACAACTTCATCAAATAAATCACCTTTTTTAACGGGTCCCCATGCTTCTTTTAAATAATGATAAAGCTGCTGAACAGTTAAAATTTTCTTTTCTACAGCATCTTCAAGATCGGCGATACAGTAGGAAATATCATCTGCTGCTTCCATAATATAAGTGAGCGGATAACGATGGAAAGGTTGGATATCAAGTTGTTCCGAAAGTGTTTTAATAAAAGACTCTTCAGATAGATAATACCCAGGTTTTTTCATTAAGTAATTAAATTCATCAGGTATAGGATCAGACCAATAAGCTGGTTTCGAATATTTAAGAATTGACGCAATTTGCGAGTAAGTTAAATTGAGTCGTAAAATCGTATGAACTAATCGAATCGCTTGTGCATTACCCTCAAAATTAGAGAGATCTTGGCGTATTTTCAATTTTAATGATTGAGTTGATTGATCATCTGTATCCTGAATATTAAGCACTGAGTAGCATGACGTTTTATCTATACCTAAACGCATACCAAACCAATGATTGATTGCCGCTTCACCAAAGTGACCAAATGGTGGATTACCTATATCATGCATTAAGCAAGCCATTTCAACTAGGCTTTCAATTGACATAACTGAATTTTCAAGGCCAAAAGCTTTTAATTGTCCAGATATATTAAGTCGATAAATAATCTCTTTTACAATATAACGACCAACTTGTTGTACTTCCATTGAATGAGTAAGGCGTGTTCGAACGACAGAATTACGCTCTAACGGAAATACTTGTGTTTTTTGTTGTAAACGCCTAATGGCAGCAGAATTAAGGATGCGACCACGATCACTTTCGAAAAAGCGTAAAACCGAGTAATCATCAAATGCTTCACGCGGTTTACTTGCATATCGTTGATAATTAATTTTTTTACTAAAGTCGATCATATCGCAGTCCCTTGATTTAATCAGCTATAATTTTTGTTTTGCCCACGCTATTGGTTGACTATATTCCGCTGGTAATAAAAAGGATAATTGGTTTAATGCTTCAATTAATTTTGGACTATAGTTATGAGTTAGGTTGATGTGTCCAACTTTTCGCCCTGCTCTTACTTCTTTTTCATACCAGTGTAGATGCGCTAAATCAACTGATAACCATTTGAGATTAAAATCTGTTCCAATCAAATTCACCATGACCGATGGGCAAAAAACATCCGGTTTAGGCATTGGTAGTCCTAAAATTGCCCTTAAGTGTAATTCGAATTGGCTAATAGATGCCCCATTTTGGGTCCAATGCCCGCTATTATGTACTCTTGGCGCTAATTCATTAATTAGTAAGTTATCCCCAATAACAAAACATTCCATCGCCATAACGCCTACATAATTGAGTTTATGCATGATGCTTGAAAGCATCTGTTCAGCTTTATTCTGCAATGTATTATTTTTACTAGGAATGGCAACACTCATTTTTAAAATGCCATCTTGATGGAAATTATTTGTTAATGGATAAAAGACAGTTTCACCTTTGGCATTTCTGGCACCAACTAGTGATAGCTCTTCTTCAAAAGGAATGGCTTGTTCAACAATAGCATGTTGATAAACATCATCTGGAATCGAATCGTGAGCAGTTATGCGCCATTGGCCTCGACCATCATAGCCACCTGTTCGACGTTTAACGATTAATAAATCACCCAAATTTTTAAATAAATTCGACCAATCATTTTCATTATTAAGCGGGTACCATTTAGCCGTAGGTAAGTTAAGCTCATCAAGTAACTGCTTTTGACTTAAACGATCTGCTATTATTGGAAATACATCTCGATTAATGAAGTGGGGGTGGCTAGCTAAGAGTTGAGTAAACGTTGTTTCGGGCCAACGCTCAATTTCAGCAGTAATGACTGAACTTTGATAAGGGATGGTTGCAGGATCAACATCCAAGCCAACTGGATAGACATGGATTCCTAAAGGTTCACCAGCCTGTCTAAGCATTCGTCCTAGCTGGCCATTTCCTAAAACACAAACAGATTGCATTGTCATATTAAATATCGACTCTCGGATCAGGATTACTCAAAACTTCATCAGTTTGACTCAATCGCCAATTTGATAAACGTAGATAGATCTCTGGGTTATGCAATGCTAGAATTTGTGCAGCTAATAAAGCTGCATTTGCCGCTCCAGCTTTACCTATAGCTAAAGTACCAACAGGAATACCTTTAGGCATTTGTACGATAGAATAAAGGCTATCAATACCACTAAGCGCTGCACTTTGAACTGGAACACCTAACACTGGTACTAGTGTTTTCGCCGCTAACATACCAGGTAAATGCGCAGCCCCACCTGCTCCAGCTATGATCACATCAAAACCTCGTGATTTGGCATTTTGCGCAAATTCAAACAATTTATCGGGTGTTCGGTGTGCAGAAACAATTTCGACATGATAAGCAATGGTTAAAGTATCTAAGATATCCGCAGCATGTTGCATGGTACTCCAATCACTTTTCGAGCCCATTACAATGGCAATTTTAGGTTGAGTATGCATAAACGTTTATAGGAAGATATAAAATATTAAGTGTTCAAAGTATACACTAAAATTAAATGAATGGGCTAGCAAGAAGTAAGGTTGATTATCAATAAGTTAAATTATCAGATTGAGAATATCCGCCAAGATTATGACGGATAATTATCTGTATATTACGGACTCACTGCCGCAACAATTTTTATTTCAATTAAATACTCTTTTTTCATTAACCCTGCATTAACGGTACAACGAACAGGCGCTTTTCCTTTTGCTACCCATTCGTCCCATGCTTTGTTCATGGCAGAAAAATCGTTTTTGTTTACTAAAAATAGTGTAGCATCAAGAATGCGAGTTTTATCACTATTTGCTCTAGCCAAGATGTGATCTATTTCAGCTAATGCACTTTTAGTTTGTATATAAGCATCATCACTCAAATCAGTTGGAACACTAGTATAGTAAATTACATTGTTATGAATTACTGCTTCTGACCACCTTTCCGCAGGATCTATTCGTGTTATTGTCATTATATTTTCCTTAAAGACTATTTATTAAGATACCTTTATAAAATCCGAACGCAATTTTTTAATCTCATCACGTAATACACCTGCTTTTTCAAATTCAAGATTCTGAGCAGCTTCGTACATCATGGCTTCAAGTTCTTTAACTCTTGCCTGAACTTCTTTTATTGAAACATAATTATACTGACCACCTTGTTCAAATGCTTGAATTTTAGCCGTTGATTTTTTAGTGCTTAAACCTGCATCTAAGATATCTTTGATTTCTTTACGCACTGATTTTGGTGTAATTCCATGTTCCTGATTGAAATCTTCCTGTTTTTTACGACGCCTTGCAGTTTCATCAATAGTGAGTTGCATTGCTGGCGTAATTTTATCAGCATATAATATTGCTTTACCATTAACATTTCGAGCTGCGCGTCCCACGGTCTGAATTAATGAGCTTTCTGAACGTAGAAATCCTTCTCGGTCAGCATCTAAAATTGCGACTAATGATACTTCTGGGATATCTAATCCTTCTCGAAGTAAGTTAATACCAACTAATACATCAATCTTACCTAAACGCAAGTCGCGAATAATTTCCATTCGTTCAACAGTGTTAATATCAGAATGCAAATATTTAACATTGACATTATGTTCTGATAAATAGTCTGTCAAATTCTCAGCCATTCGCTTAGTCAATGTTGTCACAAGAACGCGTTCGTCTTGGTTTATGCGTAATTTAATTTCAGACAAAAGATCATCAACTTGAGTAGCCACAGGCCTAACTTCGATGATTGGATCTAATAATCCTGTAGGTCTTACCACTTGTTCGATGATTTCACCTGCTGATTTTTCAATTTCATATTTAGCAGGTGTTGCCGAAACATAAATTGTTTGTGGCATGATATTTTCAAATTCTGTAAATTTTAATGGTCTATTATCTAAAGCCGAAGGTAATCGAAAACCGTATTCAACCAGATTAAGTTTTCGCGATCTATCACCATTATACATTGCACCCAATTGTGGGATTGCTACATGCGATTCATCAATAAACAATAAGCCATCAGCAGGTAAATAATCAAATAATGTTGCTGGCGGATCGCCTGCATTTCGTCCTGCTAAATAACGAGAATAGTTTTCTATCCCAGAACAATAACCAAGCTCTGTCATCATCTCAATATCAAATAGTGTGCGTTGAGTTAATCGTTGCTCTTCTAGTAGACGATTATTGTCCAACAATACTCTTTGGCGTTCTTGAAGCTCTTGCTTAATTTCAACAATTGCGTCATCCATGATATTTCTTGGTGTGACATAGTGTGTTTTTGGATAAATAGTAATACGTGGTACTTCATTAATTGCATTACCTGTTAATGGATCAAATATGACTATTCTTTCAACTTCATCATCAAAAAGCTCAACACGCACTGCATGTTCATCTGAATCAGCTGGAAATATATCAATCACATCGCCACGAACACGAAAAGTACCGCGACTAAAGCCAATTTCATTACGTGTATATTGTAATTCTGCTAAGCGCGTTAATACTGCGCGTTGGTCAGTAATCGTCCCTCTTGCCAAATGTAATATCATTGACATGTAAGTTTCAGGTGCACCTAAACCATAAATAGCCGATACCGAAGCAACGATAACAACATCACGGCGTTCTAATAATGATTTGGTTGCCGATAGTCTCATTTGTTCAATGTGCTCGTTAATCGATGCATCTTTCTCTATAAATGTGTCTGTAGACGGAACATAAGATTCTGGCTGATAATAATCATAATAAGAGACGAAATATTCCACCGCATTATCTGGAAAGAACGCTTTCATTTCACCATATAGTTGAGCAGCCAAAGTCTTATTAGGCGCTAAAATAATTGTTGGGCGATTATGCTTTGCAATAACATTAGCCATGGTAAAAGTTTTACCAGATCCTGTTACTCCTAATAATGTTTGATGCGCAATTCCATCATCAAGATTTTGATTTATACGATCAATTGCTACCGGCTGATCACCTGCTGGTTTAAAATCAGAACATAATTTAAATTTTCTCATTACATCGCAACCTAAAATTTCACCTATTAATAAAAATTATCCCCAAAAACACTTGACCTTTAAAAATGTTATATTTTTTGTTCAGTTAAGTTAAAAGTTTGTTAAGACATTATTAAAACTATACCTTGATTTATCGTAACGTTATGATTAATAATAATTATTAAAATCATGGCTAAGTTGTAATCAAATTAAATAAAAACCTGATAGACATTGAAGTTAGCACACTTTTCAATTAACTATTCACAGACTTATCCACAGGCAACGGGGATAACTTGCTAAGTATAATCAATATAGACTTTTTTGAATTTTTAGCTTAAAAAAACGCCACTAAAAAAAAGTTTTTTTATTGATTATTTCTATTTTTAAGTCTCATTTTAATAGTTTATAACTAATCCATTATTTGATACGCTCAATTTTATATTGATAGCCAACAGTATCATTTGGCACAAAAGTTAATCGATGAGTGATGCATTTTGGTGCATCTTCTGCATGATGTGAAACAAACAATAATTGTGTACGACCTTTATCGATTAAATTATCAATCCAATTTTTTACTAGTTCTCTATTTAGATGATCCAGTCCTTGTAGCGGTTCATCTAAGATAAGTAATGTTGGATGTTTCACTAAAGCTCTCGCTATCAATACTAATCGCTGTTGTCCCCAAGATAATGATTGAAAGGGTTTATCGGCTAAATCAGTCAAATCTAGTAATTGTAACCATTGCTTAACTAACTTTGCTTGTTTATCACTAATCGCTTGGTAGACCCCAATTGAATCAAAGTACCCCGATACCAACACATTTTCCACACTCAAGCTAACTCGATAGTCAAGATGAAAACTACTACTGACATAACCAATATGACGTTTAATATCCCATATTGTTTCGCCAGACCCTCGTTTTCGCCCAAATAGCGTCAAATCATTACTATAACCCTGAGGATGATCGCCAGTTATTAGACTTAATAATGTCGATTTACCTGCGCCATTTGGACCAATGATCTGCCAATTTTCATTCGCTTTTACCAACCAACTAAGTCCATTAATAATTGCCTTTCCATCATATTGAACATGACCATTATTTAATATAATGCGGTCTAATGTATCGGGTAGTTGAATGGGTGTTTCATCCGGTTCGGGTAAAGTAAAGTTTGATAGCTGTTCTAAATTCGCAAGTTGCTTGATGGCTACGTCATTTAATATGGTGTCTTTGGATCCAAATTTCAATAGCTGGCAGTTAGCAAGTATTCCAATATTTTTTACAAATATTGGGATTTCATTAAAACGATTCAACACCATTACAATCGTAATATTTTTTTCAGCGAGTTGTTTAAGTTTTTCAGCTAGGTTTGCTCGAGATGCAACATCTAAACCATCAAACGGTTCATCTAAAATTAGCAGTTCCGGTCGGCTCATTAATGTGCGACATATCAATGTTTTGCGTGTTTCACCGGTTGAGAGATATTTAAAGCGACGATCTAACAGATGTTCAATACCAAATTGTCGGGCTAAATGTTCGCAAAGTTCGGCATCTTGATTAACTTCTTGAATAATTTCTGCTGTAGTTAATCCAGTATCATCTTCGTTGTCACTAAGCATATCGGTATTATTGCGTTTCCATTCATCATCTATTATTTTTTGAAGTTGCTCAAATGAGATATGCGCTATTGATTTAAATTGATTGATAACTTTACCCGACAATAACGGTTGATTACCAGCTAATGCTTTAGCCAATACCGACTTGCCCGAGCCATTTCGACCTACAAAAGCGACAATGTCACCACTATTGATAGTCAATGATTCAATTTTAAAAACGTTGAAATCACTTATTTTATATACTGCATTTTCAATTTGTAACATAAATACCTCAAACTGCTAGACTAATGTGGCAACAATGATGTTCTGGGGATGGATGGATATGGTAGTTTTTTGGCCTTCGGTTAATTTTAGATGATTAATTTCACTGGTTGATTTATTAGCATAAAGCATCATACCGGAAGGTAATGAAAATGAGATCTCAGATAATTGACCATCGCTTACTATTTTTTCAACTTTAACTCTCATTTGATTTTCATTTAAATCATTCAATTCAATCAAAGGTGCTTTAATCAATAAAAGAACAGTTTTATCAATATTCAATTTTAAACGCGCAATACTTTGTTGAGTTATATAAGCTTTTAATTCAGTTTGGTTATCACTTAATTTTACTTTTACAAACCCAGCTATATTGTTAGTTTCAATGCTCGAAACATTGCCATAGATTTGATTACGGGCGCTAGTCTGTAATGATAATTTAGCGGTTATTTTTAATATATCATCAAGAGGAATATTGTCGTCATTTAGAATATTAAAAGCATTATATTGTAACTGAGTTAAGAGATCATAAAGTTGAATAAACCTTATCGCATAAGCGCTAAGTTTTGTGCCTCCGCCATTTTTACCACCCGTTGCTGTTATTAAAAAAGGTTTTGGTGATAACTGATTGATTTCGTTTATCGCATCCCAAGCAGTTTTATAGCTAATACCGACTTTCTTAGCCGCTTGGGTTAGTGAGCCAGTTAGTTCAATTGCTTTTAATAAGGCAATTCGTCTGGGATCAGTAAATAATTGCTGATTTATGTTTAAAGTTAATAATATTTCTGGTGACAGCATTACTTTATGCCTTAATTGAATAAACAAGCTACTTTCAATAAAAAAGTTAATCTATTGTAGACGTTTTTTTCTTTTCCTTCAAAAAATGTCCTTAGCCATATTCGTAAAGAATAAAAATAGTGTACTGCTTAAAGTTTGATTGTACTTTATTAATAAATTTTGATAGCATCGCTATATAGTTTATTATATAACGAATATGAGGAATAAAATGCGTAGAATCATTGGTGTATCACTATTTATAGTAACTTTACTCGTCAGTTTAACAACATCTGCCACCCAAAAAATTACGGTATTTGCAGCAGCATCACTTACTAATGCAATGCAAGATATTGCAACTTCTTACAAAGATGCAGAAATTGTTTTCTCATTTGCTTCATCTTCTGTATTAGCCAAACAAATTGAACAAGGGGCACCTGCTGATATATTTATGTCTGCTGACCAAAAGTGGATGAATTATCTTATTGAACACAAAGTTGCAACAGATAAACAGAATTTGTTAAAAAATGGATTAGTATTGATTGCTCCAAAACAATCTAAATTAGAAAAGGTAGAAATTAATGCAAATACTGATTGGCAAGCCATTTTACCAAAAGGAGAAAGGTTAGCTGTTGGTGATCCTGACCATGTACCTGCAGGGCTTTATGCTAAGGAATCTTTAACCAATTTAGGCGTATTTGATAAATTATTGCCTCAAACGGCGCCAGCAAGTAATGTTCGTGATGCATTAATGTTAGTTGAGCGTAATGAAGCTGCATTAGGTATTGTTTACAGTACTGATGCGAAAGTAAGTGATAAAGTGAAAATTATTGGTAGCTTTCCCGCTGAGACATTTACGCCAATTGAATATCCGATCACATTACTTAAACCTGAAGCAAAAGAATTTTATCAATATTTAAGTTCTGAAACTGCCAAAAAGATTTTCCAAAAATATGGTTTTATCACTGAATAGAATTTAAACAAGATGATGTTAACTGAGTATGAATGGCAAACATTGCTGTTAAGCTTGAAAATAGCAGGAGCAGCAATTGTCTTTAGCCTTCCAATAGGTGTGTTGACAGCTTGGATTTTAGCAAGATGTCAATTTATCGGTAAATCACTATTTGATAGCATTGTCCATTTGCCTTTAGTGTTGCCTCCAGTAGTATTAGGCTATCTTCTACTCTTAACAATGGGTCGCCATGGCTTTATTGGCGAATGGTTAGATAAATATTTTCATTTAAGCTTTAGCTTCAATTGGCAAGGCGCAGCTTTAGCTTCTGCTGTGGTTGCGTTCCCGCTTATGGTTCGATCGATTCGATTAGCAATTGAATCGATAGATTCACGTTTAGAAAATGTAGCTCGAACCTTAGGTGCTAAACCATTTCGAGTCTTTATGACTGTCACGCTACCATTAGCTTTCCCAGGAATTTTAATGGGAGTCGTGCTCGGTTTTGCTCGTTGCTTGGGTGAATTTGGCGCGACAATTACCTTTGTATCAAACATTCAAGGAGAAACACGCACCCTTCCATTAGCAATGTACACCTTATTACAAACCCCAGATGGCGAGTCAGGAGCATTACGACTTTGTATTGTTTCGATCATTTTATCTTTAGTTGCCTTATTCGTTTCAGAGATGCTAAATCGTTGGCATAAAAAGAAATTAACAGGATAGCGATAATGTTAAATATCAATGTAAGCAAAAAACTTGCCTCGTTTGTTTTCGAATTTAAACATGAAATTAACTGCCAAGGTGTGACTGCTGTTTTAGGGGTTTCTGGTTCGGGAAAATCAACACTTATCAACCTTATTAATGGTTTAATCAAACCTGATAATGGTTATATCAATTTAAAACAAGATAGTTTAGTCGATACAGAAAAACATATTTTTGTCACACCAGAGAAAAGACAAATTGGTACTGTTTTTCAAGATGCACTACTTTTTCCTCATTATAAAGTAATCAAAAATTTAACTTATGGGGCACGATCGTTAAATACAGAAAAATTTGATGATATTGTCAAAGTGCTCAATATTGGTTCACTACTTGATCGTTATCCAGCGATGCTTTCAGGTGGTGAAAAACAGCGAGTTGCCATTGGTCGAGCTTTATTAACCAACCCCAAATTATTATTGATGGATGAACCTTTATCCGCTTTAGATATGCCCCGTAAAAAGGAGTTATTAAGCTATATTAATAAACTAGTGAGTGACTTGAACATACCTATTATCTATGTCACCCATAATATTAATGAAGTCAAACGTATTGCTCAGCATGTAGCCGTGTTAGAACAGGGGAAATTAATAGACTTTGGTATGACAGAACAAATATTACAAAGTAACTATTTGAAAGACTGGCTATAAAGCTTTAATGTAGTACTATTCTCTTCTTGTTTTATATATGAAACACCATCATGCCAAGCACCTAATACTATTCTGGTTACTGATTCACCATTAATGGTTAGATGATGGGTTGCAGGTTTATGAGTATGGCCATGAACCATTATATTGGCATTATTCTCAATCATCATATCAATCACTGCTTGTGGATTTACATCCATGATCGTTTCTGATTTTATTTGATTATGCTGACTACTCTCTTTTCGTAATTTCGTCGCAATTTTTAATCGAATAAATAATGGTAAGAATAAAAATAACTTTTGTAGCCACTTTTTATGCATGATTTTTCGGAATTTTTGGTATTGATGATCATCAATACAAAGCAGGTCGCCATGTAAAAAAACAATATTTTTATCCTGATTGACTAAACAATTAATATCGCCTAGTAAGGTCATATCACATCGCTTAGCATAGTCTTTACCAATCAGAAAATCACGATTACCGTGGACAAAAAACTTTTTAATTTGCTTTGAGGATAACTCATTTAAAGCATCCGAAATCTGTTTGTGTAGTGTTGAATCAACATCATCCCCCACCCAATAGTCAAACAAATCCCCTAGAATATAGAGTTCACAGCCATTAGGTAATTGTTTAAGAAATGACAAAAAGCCTGCTGTAATATCAAAATGATGTGCAGCAGGCTCATTTTCACCGAGGTGAATATCTGCGATAAAAAAGCGAACAGGATTATTCAACCGTTACACTCTTAATCACGACATCTTCAACTGGCACATCAGAATGCATTCCATTACGGCCAGTTTTAACGGCTTTGATCTTATCGACAACATCCATGCCATCCACAACTTCAGCAAATACGCAGTAACCAAAACCATTAATATCAGAAGAACGATAATTTAAATAATCATTATCAACGACATTAATAAAGAATTGAGCCGTCGCGGAATGAGGATCACTTGTACGTGCCATAGCTAAAGTACCACGACTATTTTTTAGACCATTAGCAGCCTCATTTTTGATTGGAGCCTTAGTTTTTTTCTGTTTCATACCTGGCTCAAATCCACCACCTTGAATCATAAAATTATTAATCACTCGATGGAATATAGTGTTGTCATAGAAACCTTCTTTACAATATTCAACAAAATTTTTGACTGTTTCAGGAGCTTTATCATCAAAAGTATTGATCTTAATATCACCTAAAGAAGTATGAAATATAATCATAAGATGTCCTTATTTTCATTTTTTAATTCATAAAAATCATAATACAAATCTGTCTATTATCTTAGACTTACTCGCTAAATCTTTCACATGCCTCTAATGTATTACTCATTAGCATTGCAACCGTCATTGGCCCTACTCCACCAGGTACAGGTGTGATCCAACCGGCATGTTGGCTAGCAATATCGAATTCTACATCTCCAACAAGTTTGCCATCAGGTAAACGGTTAATTCCAACATCAATTACGATAGCACCAGGTTTGATCCATTCTCCCTTAACATAGTTAGGGATTCCAACACCCGCAACAACAATATCAGCATTACGAACATGCTTTTCTAAATCAATAGTTCTGCTATGAGTAATCGTTGTGGTACAACCTAATAACAATAATTCTAACGCCATAGGACGTCCAACAATGCTTGATGCGCCTACAACTGTTGCGTTTAAGCCAGATAAATTAATGCCGGTTGATTCTAACATTTTAACAACACCATACGGCGTGCATGGGCGTAATATCGGATCGCGTTGTAATAAATGACCAATATTATAAGGATGAAAACCATCAACATCTTTACGAGGATCGATACGCTCTAACACTTTTGTCTTATCAATGTTATCTGGTAATGGAAGCTGAACTAAGATGCCATGAACATCGGCTCGTTGATTTAATTCATCGATCAACGCTAATAATGCCTCAGTGGTTGAAGATGGATAATCATAAGCAAAAGAAGCAAAGCCGAC
The DNA here is from genome assembly GCF_026536805.1 of Gilliamella sp. B3482. Classification (NCBI taxonomy): domain Bacteria; kingdom Pseudomonadati; phylum Pseudomonadota; class Gammaproteobacteria; order Orbales; family Orbaceae; genus Gilliamella; species Gilliamella sp. B3482. The sequence goes on from NZ_JAFNNL010000001.1 coordinate 215,088, forward strand.
ATCGTCACAAGCTTTTTGCTTATTTTTAACATAAATTTTAGAAGCGGGATCAGAACCAACTTGTATAACAGCTAGTCCTGGAACAGATAAACCTTGTTCAGTCCGTGATTTTACCTTTTTGGCTATTTCGTTACGTATTTGCTGCGCTAACGCTTTACCATCAATTATTTTTGCAGTCATAAGCGATTACTTCTTTTACCCAATGAATGGGGTATTCTCGCAAAAGTTTTTATTATTGTCTATTCACTTATCGGTTGATTGACTAAGTTCTGTTAAAATCTGTTGATATTGTTTGTCTATATCAGTAATTACCGAACAAATATGTGAATCGAATGCTTTAAGTTTAGGTTTTTGAGCTTTCCATTCATTTTTTGAGATATCTTTGATGGCACCGAAGTTTTTAAAGAAGTTAAATTCTAAAATACTTCCCCCCACAACATTATAAAAAATACGTTCACCGATATCTTGTCCATCTTTTTTTAATTTATTAAAGTTTTGGTAATAAAATTTTGTTGTTCCATTTTCAGTAATAATTGAACGATTTAGCAATTTAACTAATCGTTTATATAATTTATTTAATTCGCCATGTAGTTCGCGGTCATCACTTAATTTTCTTGTTATTGCTAGATCGAAAGCAACTTTTACTTCCAATAATAAATCTAATGATTGTTGTTCTAGTTGTGGTAATTGTGATCTTAGACTTTTTTGAAACTCATTGAGATTTTTACGTAATTGAGGGCTAACTGATATTGTTTTCTTATTAAGTATTACTTTGCCATCATTCTTGATCGATAAATCATTCGACTTATTTACGATTTGGATGTTGTCTTTATTTATCACTATATCGTAATTGGGTTTTACAGCACACTCTTTTTGTGCCGCAAACACTGTTATTGATAAGGTTAATGAAAAAATAACTATTATTTTTTTTAGCATCTTGACATCCATTTAATGGTTGAAATTTAAATTATAGCGAGTAATATCAAATTAGCATCAATTTAAAGAATTAAAAAACCCCGTTCCTCAACTTTTTTTAATAAAAGTAGCTATAAAATAATCAATTAATCATTTAAATGATTAAAACGTATACCTTACACGCTATGCGGATGTAATATCAATAGATATAATCTATTATATCAACTAGATTTATCTACTTTTTTTTATTCAAAACTAAAGTATAGTAATTTTATTCAATTTAACTCATAGAGGTGAAATATGTACGCTGTTATTTTTGGACGTCAAGGATGTCCATATTGTGTGCGAGCTAAAGAGCTTGCCGAGAAGTTATCTCAAGAACGTGATGATTTTTCATATCGATATGTAGATATAAATGCAGAAGGTATTACCAAGGAAGATCTTTCTAAAAGTGTTGGTAAACCGGTTGAAACCGTACCGCAAATTTTTATTGATGAAAAACCAATTGGTGGCTGTACTGATTTTGAAGCATATGCCAAAGCTAATTTGGGATTATTTCAAGACTAAATACTTTTGCACATCAAATACAGATAAACCATTTCGGTGGTTTATCTTAACGCCCCGGCAATTTTTGCCATGTAACTTCATTACGCAAATAAGTTGGCTCGACACCTTCAACTTTAACAACTTCTTTTCTTAACCATTTTTGATGAGCGATAACCACCAAATCTTGTGCTTCTGGTAAGAATACTTCACTAGGCTTAGTTCCTGTTAACATTTCAGGATAAGTCTGCCAACCCGTACCTGCTGAGTAATAATCATTATGACTTTTTTGAATTTTATTGATTGCATTTTCAGGTTTGACGACACATTCTGGAATGATCGTTTGCCAATTTTGGTTTTGATACTCATATTGTCCTAAATAGACTTCGCCCATTCTAGCATCTATCGCAGGTATGACTTTCTTTGCCTCTGTTTTCCTATAAGCGCCTTGCGCTAGGGTCATCAAAGTTGAGACACCTATCATCGGTTTATCAATTCCTAATGCTAATCCTTGAGCTACACCAATACCTATTCTTACTCCAGTAAAGCTACCAGGACCTTGAGCAAAAGCAATAGCATCAAGTTGTGAAAGCGTGCAACCTGATTGACTTAAAATTTTATCAACCATTGGTAAGATCTTTTTAGTATGATCACGTGCCGAAATCATAAAATCATGAATGATTTCATTTTGAAAAAATAGAGCTACGGAACAAGCTTCTGTCGAAGTATCAATGGCTAAAATAGTACTCATTTGGTTTCCAGATTATCTGATTGGTTGTTAGATAATAAAAAATTGATTACCTTGTTAACATCTCGGGTTCTTGGCGATGGTGGTAAACTATTTATAAACGTTGCCCCATAAGGTCGCATAACTAATCTATTATCGCAAATAATAATTGCGCCTCGATCATTATGATGACGGATTAATCGCCCAACACCTTGTTTTAAGGTAATAACGGCTTCAGGTAATTGCACTTCATTAAAGGCATCGCCACCTTGCATTTGGCAATCTTCCATTCTCGCTTTCATTAAGGGATCATCTGGTGAGGTAAACGGTAATTTATCTATAATAACACAAGATAAAGTATCTCCCCTAACATCAATCCCTTCCCAAAAACTGCTTGTTGCGATTAATAGTGCATTACCACTTTCAATAAACTGTTCAAGAAGTTTTGATTTGCTTGTTTCACCTTGAACTAAAATCGGTAACTCGGTATGTAAGCGAAAATGTTCAGCTAATGCATTCATCATTGCATAAGATGTACAAAGGAAAAAACAACGCCCTTTGTTTGCCTCAATAACCGGTAATAAAATATTGACAAGTTTTTCAGCATTGCCCCTTTCATTTGGTGATGGTATATAACGTGGTACACACAAAATAGTCTGATTGGTATAATCAAATGGGCTTTCTAAAATTAATGATTCTGCATTAGTTAAACCTAAACGTTTGGTAAAGTAATCTAATTGATTATCAACTGATAATGTTGCTGATGTGAAAATCCAGGCACCTTTACGCTGGATTAATAATTCCTCAAATTTTTCCGTTACCGACAATGGAGTTAATGCAAAGAGAAAAGAGCTATATGAACTTTCATACCAATAACTAAAACCTGGTACATGAGTTTCGGACAATTTTTTTAATAATTGCTGGTATTGGTTAACTCGATCATAACAATTATCTAAAGTTGTGGATCGCCCTATCGCTAATAACAGAACTTCTTTGCAAAAATCAAGCGCATCAAATAAATAAGATAATTCTTGTTTAATATTGGTTTGATTAAATAGATAACGAAGATTTCCTTTATTATTTTGCTGGCTTATCAACAATCTCAAATCTTGGGTACATTTTTGTAGTTTATCAGCACACTGCTGGAGTTGTGACATATCTTTGACTTCTGTTCTATAAGCCAAATTTATCTCTTTAGCTAAGTCGAACAGTTGTCGACTTGTTAACTGCTCACCAAAATAGTGACACGCAAGGTCAGGAAGTTGATGCGCTTCATCAAATATCATCACATCAGCTTTAGGAATTAATTCACCAAATCCGGTATCTTTCACAACAACATCAGCTAAAAATAGATGATGATTAACAACAACAATATCAGCGTTCATGGCTCTTTTACGAGCTTTAACCACATAACAATCGTTGTAATGTTCACAATCACTACCCAAACAATTATCATTTGTGCTAGTTAAAATTGGCCAAATTGGATTATCTTCGGTAACAGTTGTACATTTACTAATGTCACCATCTTTTGTTTTGATTGACCAATTTTTAACCCGAACCAGATCAGTTCGTAAATTCTTCTCTAAATCTCCGGCAGCAGCATATTGATGATACATGCGCTCTAAACAGAGATAATTGGCTCGACCTTTAAGAAGTGAAATTTTACCTGTATAGTTTAAAGCTTTTTTGATAATAGGTAAGTCTTTACTATATAACTGCTCTTGTAAATTCTTGGAGCCTGTCGAGATTATTGCTTTTTTCTCACTGCGTAATGCAGGAACTAAATAAGCAAAGGTTTTACCCGTTCCAGTACCCGCTTCGACCACCAATGACTTTTGTGCATTTATTGCTTCAGTGACCTTATTTGCCATATGTCTTTGTGGTTCTCTAGCAACAAAACCATCTATAGCTGTCGCAAGCAAACCATTTTCTGCAAAATCATTAATCACTTAAAATGCACCTAATTAGAAGATAAGCCCAATTTTTTATTCACACTTGAAAAATTATTTAGGAATAATTTGATATGAAGAAAATAGTATTTTCATAAAAAAGAGATGAATTTATTATATTGGAATTGAACAACCAGTAACTTAAATAATCGATATACTATAACAATTATTTACAAGCAGCACTAGATAATATTATAAACTTAAGAAAAATCGCTTCATCACCCCCTCCCTTAATGTTGTGACAATAAAAAGGTTTATTAAGGAAGGATGTTGTTAAAATGATTAAAAATGCTATGGCCCAAAAAGCATAAACTTTATTGGTTATTTAACCATTTCATGTATTCGGTAGTACCTTCAGTCACCGATTTGAATTGAATCGGACAACCTGAATTTCTAAATTTTGTTAAATCAGCTTGCGTAAAACGTTGGTAACGTCCTTCTAAATGTTCAGGGAAAGGTATATACTCAATTTCACCTTTTTTATGATAGTGAAGTACCGCATCGGCAACTGTTTGGAATGATTCTGCTTTGCCGGTTCCACAGTTATAAATGCCTGATACTTTATTTTCCCAAAACCATAAATTGACATCAACCACATCTTCCACATAAATAAAATCACGTTTGAAAGTATCACTTCCGGCGAATAATTTAAGTTTTTCGCCTTTGTGAAGCTGTTCATTAAGATGATATGCAACGCTTGCCATACTACCTTTGTGTGTTTCACGAGGCCCATAAACATTAAAATAGCGAAAACCACATACTTGTGATTTAGCCGTTGGTAATACTTGTCTTACGTATTGATCAAATAAAAATTTAGAATACCCATATACATTCAACGGTTTTTCATAAGCTCTATCTTCGATAAAGTTGTCGCTACGACCACCATAAGTTGCAGCAGAAGAAGCATATAAAAATGGTATATCAAGTTCTAAACAGTAGTGTAGTAGATCTTTAGAATATTGATAATTGTTTTCCATCATAAATTTGCCATCCCACTCAGTCGTTGAGGAACATGCACCTTGATGAAAAATGACATCGATATTTAAATTTTCATTGGATAAAATGGCGACAATAAAATCATCTTTATCCATATAGTCAGCAATATCGAGATCAACAAGATTAGAAAATTTTGTCCCATCCTTTAAGTCATCAACAACAAGGATATCTTTAAATCCTTTTTTATTTAGACCTCTTACAATATTACTACCAATAAATCCTGCTCCACCGGTCACAACAATCATAATAATTACCTTTTTAATTAATGAATAAAGATATTATATTGTATAATATCGTTATTTTCGAGTGTTCTTATTCAATCAGATTTAAATATTCTTTATTTGTTTTTCATAATTTAAAAAACATTTTATCTTATTAATGGTTATGTTTTACTGATACAAATTTTGGTACAATAAAAAAAGTAAGACAAAACAATTAGACCTAGCCGATGCTTAAAAAAATTATCAATACAATTAGCAAATTAAACAGAAAACGAAATTATTTATTCAAAAATGTAAAACTTTTTATTTTGTCCTTTAAGCTGAAAAGGTCTCAATTAGATTTATCAAAAATAGATAAAGTCACCATTCAAGCATGTAAAAATGGACTTGGCGATGCTGTTATCATATCAGGACTGCCTAATATTCTCGCCACTCACGGTTTTGAAGTGACAGTGCTGACAAAAAAATCCAATGCTTTTTTATTTGAATCTAATCCTTATGTCAGTCAAGTTATTTGTCTTGACAGACCATTAACCAAATCACAGATTCGTGTTTTAAAATCTTTAGAATGCGATCTATTTATTGATCCAAACAATAGAACCAGTTATTCCAATTGGATTTTTAAGATCATTAAGAAAATAAAACCTAAACATACTATTGGCTTTAACTATCCCAATTGTTACCGTGTATATGACTCAATCATCACCTATACGGATTTTAGTGCACATTTTAGTCAAAGATTTAGATATATTTTAAATAGAATTAATATACAAACAAGCGAAAATGATTACAAATATGATCTTCATTATTCCAATGAATATGATTTACAAGTTGAAGAGCTTTTATCTAATTATCTATCTAAAAAAATCTGTATTTTTAATCCTTATGCATCCTCAGATCGCCGAAGTTTTTCAAGCAAACAGGCACAAGATATCATAGATCTTATGTCGAGTTACCCCAATATAGTAACCATTGTCGTTGGTTTGCCAGATAAAATCAGTAAATTACATCCATCACCAAATATAGTAATTAATCCACTCAATCATTTTTTTCATGCTGCGTCGTTAATTAAACATTGTGATTTTGTTATTTCAGTTGATACCTCTATTGTACATCTTGCCAATGCTTATAATAAACCTTTAATTAGTGTTTATAGTTCTGAGATTGATACTTTTGATCCCCGATATAAAAATAACGATGTGTATAAACCTAATTATGAAAATGCAATACAGATCATTGCACCCGAAAACTCAGCCCAAAATTTAGATATAATGAACTTAAAGCACTATATAGATCAGCTGACAATAAATCTTTAAATCAGATTTCACTTAAAAAATATTATTGTCATGAAGTTTATATAGCGTAAGCTTACTCATTTATAATGAATTAAAAACATCGTTATAAGCCTGTTTTTCGAAAATATCCGTATCAAGAGCACTATCTAAAGACATATTTTTAACCTCTACTTTTAACGCTTTCATGACAGAACTTGCGTGCTCAAAAGCAGGGAGAATATTTTTTTCAAAATCAGATGCTAATTGTGAATAGGTGATATTGTCTGGTGTTTCATAAAATCGAGGTAAATGGAAATTATTTAAATCAACACCAGCTAAATAAAGTTGGTTAAAACCTAAGTAAACGGCTATTTGAAGCGCCCAATAAACAACAGTTTTAGCCGGAAATACGCCATTGACAATATTTGTCTCAAAGGCTAACGGCTCATGTTCCCGATGATCATTATGATAGAAGTAAATACTTTTATTTCGGGTAGGATCTTTTTCAATTTCAGTCAATGTTTGGATCGGTTGATAAGTCAGTTTGAACGCATCTTCAATTAACGCTACTTTACAACAGATGGATTGGTTACCGAAAAGGTTTATGATTTTCACTAAACCATCCACTTGCAAAAATAAGAGAAGATCTGGGTTAGCAATAATTTGTTCTACAATCTCAGGTCGTTGAGAAAAAAAGTGAATATCCGTGATAACATAAAAATTAAAGTTTATCTTGTCCTTTAGACAATATGAGCCATTTACCCCTAAAGTCAAAACCGATGGAGAGTGTTTAAACGTTATTTGATTAATGGATGGTCCAGAAGCAACCATGACTAATTGACCAGTAAAGGCATGTTTTAATGATTTAAGATCGATGATAGGAATAGTGATCCCTTTATAAGCAAAATCGACTATTTGGCCACAGTCCCCACGACAGATTTTGACATGCGGCCAACGTTTACGGTTATGTTTATAACGCTTAGAATGCGTTAGTCGATAGATTACTTTAAACAATTCATCACTTAATTTCATTTTTATTAACTTTATTTTTGTTTTTAAGTTTAATATACATCAATGCATATTTTAAGGCTTTTAATGCATGTCCACTTTTAAAGAATTTTTTTGCATAGACTCGACAATCAGTGGGTCTCATTTTATCTTGATAGTTGTCTAAATCACTATCTCGCCAAGGTGTAAAATGTTTATAAAAAAGATACCAATTCTGGGCAGCACCCACATGCTCATGGTACCAAGGTTTTCTCGCTCCCGTAAAATGAATAAAGTAAGGTAAATTTTTTTCAGTTTCAAAAAACTTATCTTTATTTTTTTCGTTAATCCATGTGAATAAGTAGTTCCAACTAGGATCAACGATTAACACATCATTTTGTAATACCATGTTAAGCGCATCTTGATCAGGATAACGCAACTGACCTTTATGCGATAATAAAAGCGTATTTACTTTATCTTCGGTGTTAAAATCATTCCAATTTTTTACATTAATGTATAAAAAACCTGAATTAAAATAATGTGTAGTCGACAAGTTTAATCGTTGAATATTTTTAGAAACGTTTTCATTATTTAATGAATCAATACCGGCCGCACACACGACATTATCGATGTCGATATTATTTATTGCAGATATATCTTTGAAACAAAGGATGTCAGCATCTAAATAGATTAATTTATCCACTTTTCCATTTAATAACCGCGGGACAAGTAGTCGAATAAACATGGAACGATTAAGATGCTTTATCGCATGTTCGTTATCATATTTGTCCAAACATGCTTTAGGTATAGGATAGACGATAATATCTGAGCTTAAACGACTCAATTGATCAATATCGTCTTGTTCGACATCATAAAGAAAAACATGAAATTTTAACGCATTATTCAAATTGTTAAAATAGATTGATTGAATAGCTATCGCTACATATTTTAAGTAATTTTTATCTGAGCAAAAAGCGATGTTAATCGTATTATGTTTATTCATCTAAATTATTTCCATGATGCACCATTTACTACAAATAATATTTTTAAATTAAATATCTTGCAATTATTCTTTTTACCCTCAAAAATCCAATAGTAGCGACTTTTCCGGTTTGACTAATACAGCTTTTGATTATAGTTTGCGTTCACTTAATTTATTGGAATTGTTTACCTGTATATAAATTAAAGTATATTCCTTTTTTCTCTAATAAAGCTGTGTGATTACCTTGCTCGATAATATGTCCATCATCAATAACGAGTATCTCATCGGCATTTTCAATCGTTGAGAGTCGATGGGCAATCACTAAAGATGTTCTACCTTTTTGTAATTCATCCAATGCTTTTTGGATGGCACGTTCAGATTCCGTGTCTAATGCAGAAGTTGCTTCATCTAAGATTAAAATCGGGTTGTCACGCAATAATGCTCTTGCAATAGCAATACGCTGGCGTTGGCCGCCGGATAATAATACACCACTTTCTCCGACTTTGGTGTCAAAACCATTTTCAAAATTCATGATAAAATCATAAGCGAAAGCCTTTTTAGCTGCTGCTTCTATTTCAGCTTGGGAATACTGATCAAGTCGACCATACGCAATATTATTGGCAATGGTATCATTAAACAGAAAAACATTTTGCGAGACTAATCCAATTTGATTCCTTAAACAAAACAGGGTTAAGTCTTGAATGTTATGTCCGTCAATCAATATTTCGCCTTCAGAAATATCATAAAAACGTGTCAGTAAATTTGTGATCGTTGTTTTCCCTGAACCCGAACGCCCAACAAAAGCCACAGTTTTTCCTGCCGAAACAGTAAAGCTAATATCTTGGATCGCAAGTTGTTGTCGGGTTTCATAACCAAAACTGACATGTTTAAATTCGATATCCCCTTTTACACGCTCAATGTTGAGCTTACCCGAGTCTTTTTCGACAGGTTGTTCCAAAATAGAAAATAGTGTTTGACATGCCGCCATACCTTTTTGAAAACTCGCATTCACACTGGTCAAACTTTTAATAGGTTGCATAAGTGCAACTAAGGAAGAAAAAACAACCGTAAACTCACCCGCTGTGATATTTAAATCCGGATTACTTGCCGTTAATAAGACAAAAGCAATTGCAAATGAAATAACTAACTGAACAATTGGGGTAGAGAGCGCTGAAATAGAGACAAGTCTCATACCGTCACGACGAAACTTATTACTTATTTTAACAAAATTGTTCGACTCTTCGTCTTGTGCACCAAATACGATGATCTCACGATGTCCTTTTAACATTTGTTCAACAGACATGGTGACATTACCCATTGAATTTTGCATGTTTTTAGCTAATCGTCGGAATTTCACAGAAATAAACGTAATTAAACCAATAACAATGGGAGTAATGATGATCAGTGACAATGATAATTGCCAACTGTTATAGAACATCGTATAAAATAATCCACAAATGAATGCCGATTCACGAATAATAATAATTAAAGCATCGGATGATGACGAGGCTACCTGATCGGTATCATAAGTTATACGAGACAATAATCGACCATTCGAATTTTGATCGTAATAACTAACCGGCGCATCGACAAAATGGTTAAATAACCTTTGTCTAATCCGCATGACAATTTTACCAGAGATAAATGCTAACGAAACCGAATAGCCGTAGTTAGCAATACCGCGTAATAAAACCAACCCAAAAATATAGATGGGAGCCATAAGTAAAAAACTTTTATCACCATCACTAAACCCTCTATCTAAAAGAGGTTTTAATATTGCAATGAGTGATGTATCGGCAAATGCACTTAAGAAAAGTAATAATACAGAGACAAATAAAATAAGTTTATGCTCAATAATATATGGCCACAGTTTCAAAAACGTTTGCCATGTTGATGAATCTTTATCGAGATCATGCTTTTCTTGTTGATGTTTTTTAGTCATATTGTTCTTCATAAATAAATTAATGATATTACGCATTAAATTGCATTTTATGCATTTGAGAATAAATACCATTAAGCGCTAAAAGTGATTCATGATCGCCATCTTCAACGATTTTTCCCTCATCAATAACTAAAATTCGATCTGCTTTTTCAATGGTTGATAATCGATGTGCAATAATGATAGATGTACGATTTTTTTGCAGAATTTCAATGGCTTCCTGTACCAATCGTTCGGATTCATTATCTAATGCTGAAGTCGCTTCATCTAAAATTAAAATCGGGTTATTACGTAACAGAACTCTGGCAATTGCAATCCGTTGTCGCTGTCCTCCTGATAGCAATACGCCGTTATCACCAATTTCAGTATTAATACCTTGTTCCAATTTATCAATAAACTCTAAAGCATTTGCTAATTTTGCAGCATGCGTAATGGCTTCTTGAGAATGTTTTCCTTTCTCTCCATAAGCAATATTATCGGCTATTGTTCCATTGAATAAATGCACGCGTTGCGATACATATCCAATCTGGCTTCGTAACGATTTTAATGTGTAATCTTTTATATTAATCGAATCTAACAGAATTTCGCCGTTTGTTACATCATAAAAACGAGGAATTAAACTGGCTATGGTGGATTTACCGGCTCCAGACCGTCCAACTAATGCAACCGTTTGCCCCGCTTTTATCGTAAAACTGATATCATTGAGTGAGGGTGTATTTCGAGTAGGATAAGTATAGGTAACATGTCTAAACTCTATATTACCATTAACTTTATCTTTCTCAATTTTACCTTCATCTTCTTCTAATGGTGAATTTAAGATCCCAAATAATGATTCACAAGCTACCGCACCTTTTTGTAATTCAACATGTAAACTGGTTAATTCACGAAGTGGGCGCATAACCGCTACCATAGCAGAAAATACCACGGTAAAAGATCCGGGCGTGATATCCAAACTTTCACTGGCAACCAGATACAAGATGCCCCCTAAACCTAAAGTTGCAATCAACTGGATGATTGGCGTTGACAATCTTGAAACAAATTCAATTTTTAATACGCCACGTCGCACAGTATCAGTTATTTGGCTAAAATTACGTTTTTCGTAATTTTTGGCATTAAATATTAGCACCTCTTTATGCCCGTTCAACATTTCATCGGCAGCAGTGGTGATTTCACCCATCCCTTTTTGCATCGATTTAATGGTTTCTCTAAATTTTTTGGCAATAAATTGTGCGATAAAAATGATTATAGGAACAATGATAAATAGCACTAATGCTAATTTCCAACTACCATAAAACATGACACAACAAAGTCCGATGGCATAGGTAATTTCTCGAACCAAGATAATTAACGCATCGGATGACGCTTTGGATAAGAGTTGTGTATTAAATGTGATAACTGACACAAGATCACCCACAGAACTCTTATCATGGAAGCTAACGGGGCTTTTAACAAGATGATTGAAGATTAACTGCCTAAATTTGGTGACAACTTTGCCCGACAACCACGATAGACAGTAGGTCGATGCGTAGTTTGACAAACCTCTTAACAGTATTAAACCAATGATCGAACCAGCAATGATCATCAATAACGAATAATTTTTCCCCATTAAACCATGATCCAATAACGGTTTTGTAAGAGAAATTAGCGTAGCATCAGTAGCGGCATTTAATAGCAATCCAAACACGGCAGCAATTAATGCTTTTTTGTATGGTGCAACAAAAGGCCAAAGCAGTCTAAGTGTTTTCCAAGAGGTATATTTGTCCGACATAAAGTTAATTAAAAATTATCAAAATAATAGGTATTATACTACAAATAAGGATGTCTCGTTAGTTTAATAAATGCTTAAAAGAGTCTTAGTTAATTATTCCTACAATAAAACTTCGTTCATTTAAAATAGAATAGATTCTTCGCATCAAAAAAATGCATATCTGCTCGATATGCATTTATATCACCGTATCGTCGATTATTTTTTACATTTAGCGACTAACTGAGAGGTTGAATAACCTTCTATACGTTCAAGAATAATGGCCTCGCCACCATAACTGACTACTTTTTGCGCTTCAGGCCAATTATCAATGGTGTAGCCTTCTTTCGCAATCACATCAGGACGAAGCTCTTCCACAATATGGCACGCGTTATCTTCATTAAATACGATGACATAATCAACAAATTCGAGTGAAGCCAGTAACGTGGCTCGAGTGTTTTGATCTTGAATAGGTCTATCAGCACCTTTATATTTTTTTATCGAATCGTCTGAGTTCACACCCACAATGAGAATATCACAAACATTTTTAGCTTGTTGCAAAGAACTTAAATGCCCTAAATGTAACAAATCAAAACAGCCATTTGTAAATCCAATTTTTTTACCTTGTTTTTTTAATTCGTCAATAATTGGCTTAGCATCGGATAAACTGATAATTTTATTTGTTCGAGTACACTTAATTTCACATTTTTTTGTCGTTAATTTTGCTTTTAACTCATTAAAAGAAACTGTGGCTGTGCCTAATTTTCCAACCACAATTCCTGATGCAATATTGGCTAATTGCATCGCTTCGGCAATTGGTGCTTTTGCACCTAAAGCAATGCCTAACGTGGCTAAAGAGGTATCTCCCGCACCAGAAACATCGAAAACTTCTTTAGCTTCTGTTGGTATTTTGACAATGAAATTTTTATTTTCACATGAAATATAAGCCATTCCATATTCACTTAAGGTCACAATAATATTTTTAATACCATATTGTTTTAAGAAAATACCAGCACCTTGTTTCAATTCAGCATCAAATTGTGGACTATCAGGATTGAGTTTAATACCTGTTGCATCAAAAAATTCTTTGATATTTGGCTTAATTAATGTCGCACCACGATACTTAGAATAATCATTACCTTTTGGATCAACAATAACTGGAATATTAAACTTATTACAAAGATTAATAATCATCTGCGTAGTTTCTTGATTAAAAATACCTTTATTGTAATCCGACAACAAAACAATATCGGTCATCTTAATTGCTTGCTTAACTAATTTAGAAAATTTAGGAAGTAATTCAGGAACAAAAGGAAGTAGCTTTTCAGCATCCGCACGAAGTAAATGATTATGATTAGCTATAAATCTTGTTTTGATAATAGTTGGATGATTTTTTAATTGATAAAGATGACTATGGCTACCAGCTTTTTTTAAAAGTGAGGTAACAAGCTTACCGTTTGAGTCTAAACCAACAAATCCTAAAAAAGTAGGTTTACAGCCAAGAGACGCTAAATTAGCCGCCACATTACCTGCTCCGCCTAACATTACCTCTTCATAATCCAATCTGAAAATGGGTACAGGTGCTTCTGGAGAAATCCGTTCTACCGTTCCATACAAAAAACGATCCAACATAATATCCCCAATGACCGTTACTTTAGTATTTCTAAATCTAGAAAGGTAAGAATAAAATTGATTCATATTGATATTTCCAGTTTATGCTATTTTAAAATTTTTTTTATTTCTTCGAAAACCGAATTTGGTTTGATACTTTTCATACAGATATGATTATTGTTCTTATTGATACAATATGATGCCCATTTATTATTTATCCATTCGCATGTTAAAGGACATGCACTGGAAGAAATATTTACATTATTCGAATAACCATAGAAATCTGCAGAAGTCGGACCAAAAATCACGACTGAAATACCTCCTTGCAAAGACTTTCTTAAATGAACCATTCCACCTTCTCCGTCAATGTGTAACATGGAATTTTTCAAAATAGTTTTTAACTGATTTAAGGTCGTTTTTCCAACTAAATTTAAATCTGTGCCTTTAATTAACTGACACCTATCCGTCGAAACACCTAATTGAACAACTTTATAATCTTTATAGTTAATTTTTATCTGCCTGACTAATTCATTATAGTATTCAAGCGGATATAATTTTGTGGATTCACTTTCAAGATTATTTCCATCAACCCCTCGATTAAGCGTAATAAACTTTGTATCTGCTAACTTCAGTTCTTTTAGATATTTTTTATCATCAGATACGACTGGTAAAAATTTATAATTGTTGCGTTCAATATTCAAAAAACCATAAATATCTGGCTGTTGTAATCTATTTTGGTTATTTATTATTGAATACTGAATACTTAATGAGTCAATTTTAGGCGATGCTTTTACAATTTTATCATTTATTCGATAAAATTCTTCATACAATTTAACCAATTTTTTTAATTTCAAATTTACATTTGACGGGAGTAAAACTAAATTATTTTTAACTATTAGTGGAAAACGATCTATTCTAAAATCAATTAAATAAGCTACTCGACCTTGATTCCACTCATCTTCATGATAGATATTAAAACATGATTCACCAATTAATTCTTTGACTAATTTAGTATTCTTAACAAAAATATCAATGGCTTTGATTTCATCTTTCAAATACTCTAATAAATAACTACAATAATTAAGACCAATCAAAATATCACCGATTCCCCCTGGAATGAAAACAGATAAACGATCTAAGCGATATTCAATTTCAGGATCAAATTTTTGCTTATTTGATTTAAAGTCAAAAAGTTTACACAAATTCCACCACAACAATTTAATTGCAGCTTTTTTATACTTATTGGAATAAAGTGATTTATATTTGTTAACTTTTTGCTGTAATTTATCAAAATAGTTCATAATTGATTTCTTATTTACTCATATAGTTTCAATATTAAAATATATTTATATTAACCTAACTTTTGGGCGGGATATTATACCCTAAAATAAAGGAAAATTTTTAGAAAAAATTTCTAATAATAAAATTATTTTTATAGCAAAAAAACTGAATAAATAAGTAATTATATTTATAACTTGAGTAAACAATCGTGTTATTTAACTATGCTAGTTTAGTCTTTGACCTTTCCAATAAAGCGACTATTGATAATAATTAATTTATACTTTCATCATGCTTTAAAAATTTTTTGATTTGTTCAAAAACAAAATTTGTATCTATAGATTTCATGCAGATATGGTTGTTGAGACTATTGATGCAAGTTTTTGCCCATGTTTCATTTAACCATTCGCAACTAAATGGACAAGCTTTAGAAGCAATATTAATATTGTCAGCATATCCATAAAAATCGGCAGAGGTAGGCCCAAAAATCACGACAGATACCCCTCCATTTAAAGCCTTTCTTAAATGTACCATTCCCCCTTCACTATCAATATGTAGTACAGAATGCTTAAGTAATACTTTAAGGGCGTCTAATGATGTTTCGCCAACCAAGTTTATATCAACATTATCAATTAGTTGACATCGATCGGTTGATGCGCCTAATTGAACAATTTTATAATTTGGATAATTGATTTTAATAAGATTTACTAAAGCATTATAATTGTGTAAGCTCCACAGTTTAGTGGACTCAATCACATTACCTTGATTATCAACGCCCCTGTTGATAGTGATATATTTACCTGGCTTGAGCCTTAAATTGTTTAATATTCGGTTTTCGTGAAATATTTTAGGGGTATACTTAAAATTACGACCAATATTTAATAAATTAGCTATATCAGGTTGTTGTATTCTTTTATGTCCATTGATAAGCGAAAACTGATTAGTCATGCCGTCCATAAAAGGTAAATAATCAAAAAAACGGGTATTTTTCTTGTAAAAATCTTTATAAACATCAATAAGTTTAAGCAATTTTTTATTTTTGGAATGCTTTGAATAAATAAGATTATTTTCTAAAACTTGTGGGTATCTAACTAATCCTATTTTCAACAGATATTTATCATTTATTGGTTCTAAAACGGGAAAAATATTAAATTCAGCCCCACCATCTAAAGATTTCACCATACCAGCATTATTAACAAAAATATCGATAATAATATTGTTAGGCTTTAAATATTCTCGTAAATAACAAGCGTAATTAAAACCAATCAAAATATCACCAATACCTCCTGATAAAACCAGGGCTATTTTATTTAGATTTTTCTTAGATATTTTATCGTTACTGGTTTTTAAACTAATTATTTGAACAATGTTCCACCAAATTAATTTAAGCGCAATTTTCTTATTATTGACACTGTATTTTGTTTTATATTTATTAACTTTTTTCTGTAACTCTTTAAGATAACTCATAATTAATATTACCCCATGTATTAATTTGAATTTTTCCATCCATTACAATTCGTAATTTAATAAACGCTATCAATTAAATGGGTTGCTACATTTCATGTTTACATCAAAACACTAATAGCATTAACAATTTTCCGATTTCTATATTACGTACAATTTTGCGATTGAGTTGAAACATTCAATTATTCGTTTGGTAAAATTAGATAATACTTAGTTAACTGTTAGATATCTTTTAATCAAGTGTAAAAATTTATACAGATTGAAATCTAAAATCACTAATCAATACACAACAAAAATTTGAACTTTTCCGATGTTATTTAATCTATAACCAATTATTCAAAACAAAATGCTTATACTGCAAATTACTGTTTTTTATTTCAACATTATGTTTTTTGCTAATTTCAGAATACATACTCTTTTAGATTTAGAGTTTTTTTTGAATCATTACACGACAAAACAATTTTATTGACTCTTAATAGTCAAATTTTATTACAGTGTTATATGTAATTATTGATAACTGGACAACATTATTTTTATAAATAAGTTAACTAATATTTCCAAATTCAATTTGGATGGCGGTAAGTTTATACTATTAGTCACTGAATTGGGAATGAAAGTTGGTAAATATTGATTTTTGAAGTTCGTTTGTATAAACAATTGATTCATTTACTTAACAATTTCAACCAACATGACCTAAATTTAAACGATTATCGATAGCGTAAATTATCCTACGCTTAAATTACACCAAAGGTCTGAAACTTTTTAATGTTTCTTTAATCTGTTCGATAATCAATTGGATATCTAATTCAGCAATCGGATCACCTGCCTTTGTAATCTTGTTTTGTTGTGTAAATAAAAGTTTAGCGTTCGTGCCGATAGGTGCCCAAACTTTATTCAGATTAAAACCAGCATTAAAACGATTATTATAAACGGCTATCATTGGTTTATTAAAAGTTGATGCAACATGCACAACTGATGTATCCACACTGATGACTAAATGACATAGCGAAACAAGCGCTGATGCCACAATAAAAGATGGATTTCTATTGAGATGAATATTCGGTAATTCATCAATAGTACAAATTTGCCTCTGTTCCCCAACAATAATGGTAGTACAACTTTTTTGTTGTGATAGAAAAGCGTTAATTCTTTTTATTTGTTCATGTGAAAAACTTTTCGTTTCAGACGATCCAAACGGATTAAAGACAATAATAAATTTATCCGATCCATTACACACTTCGTCAATAAACTTTTTGGCTGTTAATAATTCATCATGATAAATATTGAGATGATATTGAACACAATTATAACTAATTTTCAGAAGATCTAGAATCTTACAGCTTCGTTGAGTGATATGAGCGTTCACCTCGTTAAAAACAATTGAAGTATCATATTGTAAGAATTTAGATTGATTAAACCCTATGGTATGCGTCGGGTCAAAAGATGAGATAAGTTCAACCCTTCTAAGACTATTATCACCTTCATCATAAAGATCAATGGCAAGATCTATCTTGATATTTTTTTCAGTTTTGCAAAATTTTTTTATCTCTTTTTTATTAAAAAAGTAAGCATTGTCGACTTCAATAAAACCATTAAATAAAAAGCTTAACCGTTCATCCACAACAACATTCACTTGATAATTTTTCTGTCTTAATTCATTAATAAGAAAAGAAGCAACGATTGCATCACCGATACCAAAATCGCACATGACAATTAATATTGAGTGATAATTATCCGCATCAAAAACAGTGTTTTTTAACTTTCGTTTATTAAGTTGATTTGTTTTAAAATTATTCTTAATTTTTTTAATTAAAAAATTTCTATATCGATTAAGTTGTTTGAAGGAATTAATCATTCTTTATTATCTCGTCAATTTTCCATAATAAATGTTTCAGCAATTTCATCTTATAAAACAAATCAATCATTATTCTTTTATTATTTTTATAAATTAATCATCTATTCGATTAATGCCATAATTCCGTAACTTATTGGCTATTGATGTGTGTGAAACGCCTAACCGTTTCGCGAGTTTGCGCGAACTCGGATAGTTATAATACAACTGTAACAAAATATTTTTTTCGAATTGTTTGGTCATTTCATCAAGTGTTTTATTTTCGATATCATTGATCCAAGAAACTTGGGTCGAAGTTATCGTAGGTAGAGCAATATCTTTTACTGTTAATTGTGATGATGTCAATTGAGATAATGCGGAATAAAGTACATTTTTAAGCTGTCTTACATTACCTGGCCAAGAGTATTGCGTTAAGTAAGGGATAACATCCTGACTCACTTTTGGCGGGGTAATACCTTGCTTATTAGCAAATTCATCAATGAAAATATGAGTAAGTGGTTCTATGTCATCCTTGCGCTCTTTTAGTGAAGGTAAATTTAAAGACAATACATTCAAGCGATAATAAAGATCTTTCCTAAACTTTCCTTGTTCCACCAACTCAGCTAAATCAACTTTAGTCGCACAGATGATTCTAACATCAACATAAACTTCGTTATCGTCACCTACTCTTCGAAAATATCCATCATTAATAAAACGTAATAATTTGGTTTGCATTTGGAATGACATCTCATCAATGCCATCAAGTAATACAGAACCACCATTTGCTTGCTCAAAAAAACCTTTTTTACTTTCAACGGCTCCGGGATAAGCGCCTGCTGCATGTCCATAAAGTTCACTTTCAACAACATCATCGGGCATTGCTGCACAATTTAAACCTAAAAAAGCTTTATCACCCCTAGGACTATATTGGTGACATGCGCTAGCTAATAAATCTTTACCAGTCCCAGTTTCACCAGTGATTAGTAATGGTTCTCGTTGCACCGAAAATGCTTTAGCTTGAGCAATCAACTTTTGCATAGCTTGACTTTGAACGGCGAAAATATCAAAAGCATGACTGCCAACAACATTGATTTTTGATAGTCGTCTTTTTAAATATTCAACCGGTTGTAAAACAAAAGTAATTTTGAATGATTCACGGACTTTTTGCAATAAAAAAAACTGCGAATTTAAAACAATAATAGCATCATCATGCTGAGCTAAATTGAACGCTGCATCCAAATTAAATACATTTTGATAATCAAATTTTTGATTTAAATTCAATAAATTAACAGAAAATAGCGCTTTTGCTACATTATTATAAGCCAACAGTTTTGAATTATTATCGATTTCAATGATGGCTGCTTGCATTATAATTTTCCCACTTTTCATTTAACTTCATTAAATTGTTATGACGAACTTGCCAATCATGGCTATTAATTAAGTCAACACAATTGATTTTAGTTGTCGTCAATAACTGTTTTGCTTTATCAGTTAGTAATGATTGTTTTTTATTTAAATTAGTCAACGCATCTAAAATAGCTAATGTGCCATTGCGGTTATTACATGCCAATAATAAATCACAACCAGCATTAAGTGCAGCTTCTGCTCGTTGAGCATGATTACCTAAAATCGCTGCACCTTCCATTGATAAATCATCCGAAAATATAATGCCATTAAAATGTAGTTGTTCACGTAATACAGTTTTAAGCCAAAATGCTGATCCGCTAGCTGGTTTATCATTAAATTCAGGATAAATGACGTGAGCAGGCATAATAGCGTCAAGTTTCTTTTCAGCAATCAATTTTGCAAAGATCTGCATATCATTTTCAATAAGTACTTTAGAGCGATGATCAACTGGCGTTTCTTTATGAGAATCAGCAATCACATGACCATGACCTGGAAAATGTTTACCCGTTGTTTTCATTCCTGCACTATGCATACCATCAATCATAGATGATGCAATTTGATAAGCAATATTGATATCTGAATGAAAGGATCGACTACCAATTGCTAAACACTCATGGCCTAAATCTAATACCGGCGCATAACTAAGATCGATGTCGTAGGCAATCAATTCTATAGCCAGCAACCAGCCAGCATCGAAGGCCAATGATTTAGCCTGTTCGATATCATTAAGCAATGCGAATGATTGAGCAGGAGGAATATGGGTAAAACCTTTTTTAAAGCGTTGAACTCGCCCCCCCTCATGATCGACCGAAATTAATAAACGCTCAGATGTGGTAGCACGAATCTGTTTAATCAGTTCAGTTAATTGTTCTGGATCTTCGTAATTACGACTAAATAAGATGATACCTGCAACCAACGGATTTTGTAGAAGCTTTACATCAGAATTAGTTAACGATGTTCCTTGCACATCAATCAATAAAGGCCCCATTACTCCGCAGCCCCTTGAACATTATTCGATGGCACATCTTTTGATGTTACCCGTTGTAAAATTTCACCAGTTTGCGTTGAAAGTAACTCCATAGAAAGGTTTGCATTATCATTTTCTGATGGAGATTTATAAAGTGTAGTAAAAAGCACATACCCAGCATTCATTGATTTTGCTAAACCTATCATTTTGCTTCGTGATACAAGTCTATCATCAGCCGAAATACCTAATGCTTGTTTGGCCCGGTTGATAGATTGCCTATCAGCGACAGTAAAAAGATTTTGTTTATTCATTAAGCTATGTAACGTTTCATCAACCTGATTTGTTGCTAAATAATCTCCACTGCGATTTTGAATATCACTAATCAACAAAACTTTATTGCCTTCAATTGAGGATGAAGATTGCATTATTTTATTTACAAGTGGTGATAAAATTGTATTCCAATCAATTGTCTTTGCAATCTGTGGAGGCGTATCTACTACACCTGGATCACTCGGTGTTTCAATTGGGGCTTTAACTTCAGTTTTTTGATTAGAACCTAAAAGTTGACAACCAGCCAAGCTTAAAGCCAGCATACTAATTACTGCGGTACGTTTAAACTGTTTCATATAAGTTAACCTATTAATCGCCCTAAATTTTTACCGCCCAATAAATGCATATGAATATGAAAGACTTCTTGTCCCGCATCCTTATTACAATTCATAATTAAACGGTAACCACTTTCATCAATACCTTCCTGCTTGGCAATTTTAGCCGCCACTACCACCATATGACCAAGCAAAGCTTCATCAGACGCTTCTATATGATTTATGGTTGGAATCAATTTATTGGGAATAATTAAGATATGTGTAGGAGCTTGAGGCGAAATATCTCGAAACGCAGTAACTTTATCATCTTGAAAGACAATATCAGAAGGAATTTCACGGCGAATAATCTTACTAAAAATGGTTTCTTCAGCCATATAAACACTCCCTAAAAAAATAGCTATTAATTTTAAATTTTTATTCTGTTAAGAATAGCATACTTTAATGACAAAAATGTATAGATATCGTTGCATTTTTATATTTACGCTTCATATTTTGATAAAAAAAGTTGAGGAGCGGGGTTTTTGAGGGAGCTAGTAGCCGTTTTTTGGATGATTAAGATTATATTTTGCTCGTAAATAGCCAAATCGTATTTTTATAACTTATTCATTTGTTAAAGAGATTAATTTGATATATAATGCGCCGTCGATTTCAACCGCTTAATTTTCATGTTCCTTGCTTTCAATGGGTTGCGGTTGCCCCGACAGAAAGCTGATTAATCCGTAGGGAGCGATAATGCGTCATTACGAAATTGTATTTATGGTTCACCCAGATCAAAGTGAACAAGTACCTGGTATGATTGAACGTTATACTGGTACATTAACCACTGATGGTGGAAAAATCCATCGTTTAGAAGATTGGGGTCGTCGTCAATTAGCCTATCCTATCGAAAAACTGCATAAAGCACACTATGTGTTAATGAATGTAGAAGCTACTCAAGAAGCAGTAAATGAACTTGAAGATAACTTCCGTTTCAATGATGCAGTAATTCGCAGTTTAATTATGCGCACAAAACACGCTGTAACTGAAACATCACCTATGCTAAAAGCTAAAGATGAACGTCGTAGTTCAGAAGAAGATTATAGCGATGTAAACATGGACGATGATTCAGAAGAATAATCGTTTAGTTTTGTCGGGCTTGGTCACCAAAACCCCGATAAAAAAAATGAGTCCCAGTGGGATTTTACACTGCCAGTTTTATTTAGAACACGTTTCTGAACAAATTGAAGCAGGATTCCCAAGACAAGCATGGTGCACAATGCCAGTTATTGTCAGTGGACAACAAGAGTTAAGTTACAGTATTAAAAAAGGCAGCAAAGTATTAGTAAGTGGCTTTATCAGCACACATACTAAACGAGATAAAACCAGTCAATTAGTTTTACATGCTGACCAAATTAAACTATTAGGAGAATAGCCAAATGGCACGTTATTTCCGTCGTCGCAAATTCTGCCGTTTTACAGCAGAAGGCGTTAAAGAAATTGATTATAAAGATGTTTCTTTATTAAAAAGCTATATCACAGAAAGTGGTAAAATTGTACCAAGCCGTATCACTGGTACTAGCGCAAAATATCAACGTCAATTAGCTCGCGCTATCAAACGCGCTCGTTACTTGGCATTATTACCATACACTGACAACCATCAGTAATTAGCAACAGAGGGAACATATAATGCAAATTATTCTACTCGATAAAGTTGCTAATTTAGGCAGCTTAGGTGATCAAGTTAATGTTAAAGCGGGTTATGCTCGTAACTTTTTAATTCCACAAGGTAAAGCAGTACCTGCGACTAAAAAGAATATTGAATTCTTTGAAGCGCGTCGTGCTGAATTAGAAGCAAAACTAGCTGAAACGTTAAAAGCCGCAGAAGAGCGCGTATCTGAAATCAATGCATTAGGTAAAGTAACTATTACTTCTAAAGCGGGTGATGAAGGTCGTCTATTCGGTTCAATTGGTACTCGTGATATCGCTGATGCAGTTAAAGCTCGTGGTATTCAAGTATCAAAAAGCGAAGTTCGCCTGCCAAATGGTGTATTACGTACTACTGGTGAACACGAAGTGTTATTCCAAGTACATAGCGAAGCTTTTGCTAAAATTATTGTTGAGATTATTCCTGAATAATCATCAGATAATAGCAATAAAAAAACCCGTTGACTATAACGGGTTTTTTATTATATCAATTTATTTTTTCTATCTATTACTACCTTAACAAGAATAATTCATTAAACGATTTTGTGACTTATTCTTCAGTTTGAACTTCTGTTTCTGATTTTACTTGTTCTTCTTTATAAAGTTTATTGTCGTACATTTTGACAAACGGCAAATAAATCACCAAAGCTAATATTGCTGAAAGTATCGCAACAAACATAGCACGATAATCACCACCGGTACCAATAAATGCCCCTAATCCCATTGGTGATGGCCACGGCACTAGCGCAATAATAGGATTCATAAAACCACTACTTATAGCAAAATAACCTAAAGTACCACAAGCCATTGGCGCTAATAAAAATGGTATGGCAAGATATGGGTTATAAACTATCGGCATACCAAAAATAATTGGCTCATTGATATTAAAGATTGCAGGAACTGCTGAGGCTCGACCTAAAATTTTCAATTGACTCGACTTAGCACAAAAAGCAATAAAGAATGTCATAAGAAGTGTAGAACCTGAACCACCTAAAATAACCAAAGAATTGTTAAACTCTCCCGCAAATGGAATATGAGCACCACCAACGTTTTCATTCATATTAGCCAGCATTATTGGTGTTATAAAAGCACCAATGATACTTGCACCATGAATACCTACAACCCAAAGCGCATGAATTAAAAATAAAATTACCATAATACCAAGCCAGCTTTTAGTCAAATTGGTTACAAAGGTAAATGGAACACCAATAATATCGAAAATATCAGTACCAAAGAAAATTAAAATACCGTTTAAAATAATAACTGTAAAAGCAATAACAAAGGTTGGAATTAGTGCAGTAAATGAGCGTGATACACCTAATGGAACGGTTTCAGGCATTTTAACCACCCAATTACGACGTACACAGAGGAAATAAAGTTGAGTTGCCACAATAGCCATTACTATTGCAATAAAAATACCCGAAGTACCTAATCGGAAAACAAATGGTTGTAATCGTAATCCATTGAAGACTTCACTTTGGTCACTAAGCAATACCATAGAACCATTTTGTAGAACTAATTCCGGTAAAGTCATAACAAAAGCAAATACTGATAACATAGCACCATTAAGCGCATTCACTTTTAAACCGGTTTCTTCTTCCTCAATTTTGGTTAATTCATAACCAACTACAATGTTAAAATAAAGCGCCAATATTCCCATTGTCGCAGTGTTCGCAATCATATAAAGATCGCTTACTTTGAAAATGGTATTTTGGAAAAGAGTTTCTAATCCAGTAAATGTCATTGGTAATGTATTAAATACTAAAAACATCGACCCAACGATACAAAAAGGAACTGATGCCATCCCCGCTGCCATTACTGCCCTTACAATCTTAAACTGCGATATTTTAGCCATCGGAGTCATTAGATATTTTTGTAGCAACACAAATCCGGTATTCATTTTGTTTTCCTCATTTAATTAATGATTTCTTGATAAGCTTGAATTCTTTTAAAATGTTTATCCTCATTACGTTCGATTTTTTTCAATTTTATTAATATAAGAATTGTAAAAACTAAACTTGTTAACATTATTCCCAATAGTATGTTTATAGCCTCTTGTGAATTTTTTAAGAATGGAAAGAAAAAGTGAAATAATGGAGTGAATATCGAAACAATTAACGCAATGATAAATATCAACATTATTTGATAAAATAAACTGGCATAGCGTAGATGGTTTTTATGATTTCGATAAAGTTTAATTTGCTCAAAACTGGTTAGCGTAGCAAGTATTATGAGCATAATAGGTAGCACGATAGCTATAGATAAACTTCCCATCAAAAAAACTGCCCAATAGAGATTTATAAACAAAAAAAATGCTGTAGCATAACGAACCGCTAAAAAGCGATTAAAATAGAGGTTAGTCAAACTAACTTTTTTATGTAATTTAAGTTGGCTTTCTAGTGGTGTATTCATCTCAAACCTCTTTATTGATTTGATAACTTATATGTTTGTTGATATAGATGGGACATCTCAATAGCAATTTCTCTCAATGTCATTGTCGTCATCAAATGATCTTGAGCATGAACCATAATGATTTCCATCTCAATTTTAGTGCCACTTGCATAAGATTGAAGCAATTCAGTTTGAGATTTATGTGCTTCTAAAATCTCATGATTGGCTTCTTCAAGTAACTGCGTTGCTTGTTCGAAATTAGCCTCTCTCATCGCTTTAAATGCAAGGTGGATTTTGGTTTTGGCATTACCACTATGCAAAATAATATTGAAAGCAGTAATTTGAATATCCTCCGAGCTCATTATGTCAGTCATTGCTACGCTCCTTTTTCAATTAATTGGATAAAGTAAGATTTGAATTGATTAAAATCGGTAATTTCTAACATTGCATCTTGCATAGCTAAATCATCAATTAAATTGACAATCGCCTTGGTCATCATAGCTAAGTTGGAATTTTGGTATATTGATGGAGAAATCATAAAAATAAACTTAACATCTTGATAATTTATATCCCAACTCACACCTTGAGGAATAACAGCAATCGCTATTTTGGCTATCTTACCTACTGGAATAGCTGGATGAGGAACCACTATGGTTGGACTAAAGATTATTTCACCTAACGCAATCCTTTTTTCCATCTGTTTTTTCATCTCTTGCTTAAAGTTCTTTGATTCATTGATAGATAATAAATCAAGCAAATGATCCAACAGGGCTTGTTTAGATGGTTTATTGGGACACAAATAAAAATAATCAGCAGCAATTTCATCAAATACTTGAGCTATATATTTTGAATGATTCTGTTTTTTATCATCAATTGGTAAGAAATTTTTGGGTAATGAATTGGGGGCTTGTCTATGAGAAAGATATCGACGAATTGCTTGAACATCTTCCTCACAAAAAAATACAGAGACATGAAATACTGGTACTTTAAATACTTTGGATGATAAATCGACAGAAGAAATAATAAAATCGATATCATTTAACATCTCTTGTTCTATTTCATAATAACCACGTGTTGCTATAATTTTTACTCGCTCATCAAATTCACTTTCTACTCGATTTTTAAGTAATTGTGCACTACCAAGCCCCGTTGCGCAGATAATTAATACTTTAGCTTTCTGTTCATTTTTTAATTTTTCCAGTGATGCCAGAAAATGAAGTGCTAAATACCCCCACTCATCATCAATAACATTATATTTATTTAAATTGGGTAATTGATTGAAGTAATGCTTAACTAACCCAAAAACTTCACCATATTGGCTTTTAATTTCATCTATTAGAGGATTTTCTAATTTTATATTCTGCGCTAAACGCACAAGCATTGGTTTTAAATGCTGAATTAACCCATTTTTCAACTGTTCATCATGCCAAAAAGGATAGCCTGTTTCTTGTTCAATTTTTAAAAGTAAATTAGTTAATAAAGAACCAAGTTCTTCATCAAGATCGTCTTGGATTAAATTTGATTTACTCATCAAATGTAGCGTAAGGTACATCTGCTCTTCTTTAGGAAAATGAAAACCAATTATTGATTCAATACGAGCGATGATTCGATTAGCAACTTGATATTCAATAGCTGAATCAGCTGAAACAAGTAAATCAAGATTTTGGATTGTAAGACCCGACTGCAAACGTTTAATACTTAACGACAAATGTAAGACTATATTTTGAATCATTACATCAGATAATTTGATATTCGCTTCACGACACTCATCTAAAATAATGATAGTTAAGGTATCAAAGCTAATTGCTTCACATGCTTGATTAAAATAGGATAAATGGTGTAAAAAATTGATTGAATCCTCATGAAAAAAGTAACTCATAATAAAATGACGTTTAGCTTTTTCTTCACCATCAACATAAATTAAAGAATGGCTTTTATTAAGCGTGAGTTCATAAGGTTGTAATTGGGACTTAATTTCCGCAATATCTTTATTCAATTGGGATGAGCTAATAAATAGCTGTTCAGATAATGCTTCAACATCAATTTTTTGGCTTTCAAGTAATAATAAATTAAGGATATAGTGCTTTCGTTCACTTGCCTCCCGGCATTGGGATTTCTCAATATTTTTATCTAATAAATGATATTCAATCAAAAATAAATTAAATACAGTTCGATCTAATATTTCAAGTTGAAAACCATAGCCTTGTTTACTAACTATATTACCGCCATTGCGTTCTATTAATGTTTTTAAATCTTTAAGATAGGTACGTACAGTACGATCTGATAACGATAATTCCTCCGCGAGTTCTTGACTACTTTTAAATCCATTTTTAGAACGAATCAATAAACTAATAAGTTCTCGTTGTTTTTGTTTTATCATTATCTACTATACCTTAACTATTAATGAGAATTATCCTAAAAGATCAAGTCATTAAAATATAAGCTACTTCTATGATGCGATTATTAAACTAAACAATCGCATCAAGAACGGTAGAACTCAGATTTGCCTAAAATTAATTAATATTGTCCTCAACTAATTTAGCTAGTTGTTCAATACCAGATTGAATTGGAATATAAGCCTGAAAAGGAATACTTACAACAGGTTTACCCACTTCATCACCTAATGCTTTTAATTTATCAAACATCATCATTGTTTGCGGACTAATTAAAAACAGTGAAAAATCACTATTTTTAATTTTATTACTACCTTCAGTTGCAGATACCGCATCAAGTTCAATAGGTACATTTTTACTAGCAAAAAATTCAGTTACCTTTTTGGCCATAAGCGATGATGACATACCAGCTGCACAAATAATTAACGCTTTTTTCATAACTTCTCCTAATGAATTTAAATCGTTATAAGGTTTCACCATTTGACTCAATGACTTTTTTATACCAAGTAAATGAATCTTTACGGCTACGTTTTAAGGTTCCATTACCTTTATTGTCTTTATCAACATAAATAAAGCCGTAACGTTTTTCCATTTCACCGGTTCCAGCTGACACTAAATCAATACAACCCCATGGAGTATATCCCATCAAATCTACACCATCTTCTTCAACCGCTAACTTCATTTGTTTAATATGTTCTCGAAGATATTCAATACGATAACTATCATGAATACTTCCATCAGCTTCAACTTTATCATATGCACCAAATCCATTTTCCACAATGAAAAGCGGTAAATGATACATATCAGTTAGCCAATTTAATGTATAGCGCAAACCTTCAGGATCGATCTGCCACCCCCAATCAGATTTTTTAACGTATTGATTACCAATTAAATCGGTTTTTTCATTATATTCATAGTTATCTGATTTTTTTCTAATCGCATTAGACATGTAATAACTAAAACCAATGTAATCGACTGTACCGTTTTCTAATACTTCGAGATCTTGGCTTGTCACGTCTAATTTAAAGCCTTTGCGTTGCCAGTATTTGATAATATGATTAGGATATTGACCATGAACATGAACATCAGTAAAGAAATACTTACGTTCCATGACTTTATGAGCCATTAAGATATCACCTGGTTTACAGGTTTCCGGATAGATTGGCACAACAGCAATCATACAACCAATTTGAAAATCAGGATTGATAGCATGACCTATTTGCACCGCTTTTGCGCTTGCAACTAATTCATAATGTGCAGCTTGATACATGATTTCTTCTCTGTTATCACCTGCTTTGTAATAAATACCTGAGTTAGTGAAAGGCGCAAAATCTTCATTAAAATTAGCTTGGTTATTGATCTCATTAAAGGTCATCCAATATTTCACTTTATTTTTATAACGATCAAAACAGACCTCAGCAAAGCGAACAAAGAAATCAATTAATTTACGATTACGGAAGCCACCATATTCGTTAACTAGATAATAAGGTAATTCAAAGTGCGAAAGGGTAACAACCGGCTCAATATTATATTTTAAACATTCATCGAAAAGATCATCATAAAACTTCAACCCTTCTTCATTTGGTGCAAGCTCATCACCTTTCGGGAAGATTCGAGTCCAAGCAATCGAAGTTCGAAAACATTTAAACCCCATTTCAGCGAAGAGTTTAATATCATCTTTATAATGATGATAAAAGTCGATAGCCTCGTGATTAGGATAATACTCACCAGGAATGATTCCTTCGGTAATTTTTCGATAACTTTTAGGCGATCCAACAGTCATCACATCGGCAACACTAGGCCCCTTACCACCAGCTTGCCAAGCACCCTCTAATTGATGAGCAGCAACCGCACCACCCCATAAAAAATCTTTTGGTAAACCTTTATTATTCATGATCAAATACCTGTATTAAATGAGAGATTAAATACAGTATAAAAGGAAAAAATTTGAATTACTAACCAACTTTTTCCGTATTGATCAGGAAAATATACGCAAAGAAAATAGATGTAAAAGCGTGATGATTAAAAAAATTAAATTGCGCTTACCGTGCTCATTAACTAAATAAATTGTTCAAAACCAGCGGCATATTTGGACGGTACAAATTCGATAATATCGTACTGGGCAATTTGCTGAATATAAAACGGATCTTTTTGCATTATAGTTAATGCTTGTTCTTTATTCTCAGCACGACAAAGTATCACACCGCCAGTACGTGGCACTTTTCGGCCTGAAGCAATAAAATGTCCCTATCGATAATTATCTTCAAGGTAATCGATATGCTGCTGTAAAAATTTTTCAACTTCACTAATGGGTTTAATATAAGTGAGGGTGAATATAAACATAATAATTCTCCATATAAAAAACCAGCTTAATAGCTAGTTTTTATTGACTATACATATTGATAATAAACCCATATCTATAATAACTTAGTTGTGGACTTGATAGCATTTATAGTATTGAGTTTTTACTTGCGTTCCCATTGACCATTTTCATTCTTGCGGTAAACCTTTTCTACAGCTGACCACGCCACTCTAAATGCGATTTGCTCTGGCGAACTTTTATCTCGTCTTTTTTTGGGATCTTGGTACTCTTTTATGGCATTGTTAAAAGATTCTTTAAAAATATCTTGAGCATGTTCGGGTAAAACATGGCGTACAGATTCGGGTAAATCATCTCGTGTTTGATATGGCATATAACATTTCCTCAATAAATTAGTCATACATGAATGAAAATTTAAAAACGGTAAAAGTTAAAGCTGCTACAAAATCAAAATACGTTTAAAATTTAGTCTCTTTTTGGCAAGAATACAAGTTTTAATTTGCTTTGATTAATCACCCTATTTTTTCTTTTATCAGCTAGCTCACCATTGCGGTATTTTGGCTAAAAATAAGATCCAAATAGCTAACCTTTAGTGTAATTAACAAAACTATCCAATTGAATAGTTGAAAACGGCTAACACATGCAAAGCAGCTAAATACTTGACAGTAAATAATTTAGCTACTTGCATAGGTGACGATTTTGCTAATCATAGAAAACAAAAAAATTTAAATAAAAAATAAATTGCGTTCAATAAAACAGCAAAAATCTGCATAAAATTCAATTTAAAATTATTTTATTTGTTCACATCTACCACAAAACGACCTTTTGTTTGGCCTACTATCATGTTCTGCGCAGTATCAACACACTCATCTAAGCGAATAGTATTGCCTATATGAGCCAAAATTTTATCATCTAAATGCCGAGCTAATAAGTTCCATGCGGCAATACGATTATCATAACTTGCCATTACGCTGTCGATACCTGCCAATGTTACCCCGCGCAAAATAAAAGGTGCGACAGTTGCCGGGAAATCCATTCCTTGTGCTAGCCCACAACAAGCTACAATGCCACCATACTGAGTTTGGGCACATACATTAGCTAAGGTATGAGAGCCAACCACATCAACAACGGCTGACCACTGTTCTTTTTGTAAAGGTTTACCAGCCTCTTTCAACTGTTTACTATCAATAATATTGCTTGCACCAAGTTTGTTTAAATATTCTTTGTCAGTTAATTTACCTGTTGATGCAGTAACTTGATAACCCAATTTGCTTAATAAAGCTACCGCAACTGAGCCAACTCCGCCACTCGCCCCTGTCACCAGTACTGTTCCGCTTTGTGGTTTTATCCCAAAATCAACAATACGTTTTACACACAATGCAGCAGTATATCCAGCGGTGCCAATAATCATCGATTGATAGGGTGTGATATTTTGGGGTAATGGAATTAACCAATCTGATTTTAAGTAAGCATATTGCGCCAGACACCCCCAATGGGTTTCACCACATCCCCAACCATTTAAAATAACAGTATCACCAGCTTGATAACGATCACTGCTTGATTCAATAACTGTACCGACACCATCAATACCCGGCACCATAGGCCATTGCCTAACAACAGGACTTTTATTAGTTAACGCTAATGCATCTTTATAATTGATGCTTGAATAGTGAATTTGAACTAGAGTATCACCCTGTTGTTGCAGCAACTGTTGTTTAGTGATGGTTTTTAATGAATGTGAAAACCCATTAATCTCATCTTTTTCTAAAATAATGGCGTTGAATGACATGATAATTCCTTAATACCTACAGCAATAAAATCATAATAAATAGTCAAATAACCAAATGCAATAATTTGATGAGTAAAAGCACTATTCAATTAATTTAAAAGCCTGATAGTTATCAGGCTTAATAATAAATATTGGTTAACTTAAGATTAAGATATCATTATCTAGTTTTTCCACGATTTACTTTTTCTGATACTGCACCAATAAATACAACATCACTTGATGAATTAAGCGCAGTTTCAACCGAATCTTGAATAACACCAATAGCTATACCGATACCAATGACTTTAGCTGAAATTTCGTTAGGTATTCCAAACATACTACAAGCGACAGGAATAAGCAGTAATGAACCACCTGCGATTCCTGATGCACCACAAGCGCATATACTCGTCACAATACAAAGTAATACTGCAGAAAGAATATCAACGTCTATATGCAAAGAATTTACGGTAGCTAACGTTAAAATAGTGATAGTAATTGCCGCTCCTGACATATTAATTGCTGCTCCCAGTGGTACAGCGACAGAATAAGTATCTTCATCCATTTTTAATTTTTTACAAATTTCGATATTAACTGGAATATTTGCTGCTGAGCTACGAGTAAAGAAAGCAGGAATAGCACTATCTTTTAATGAGGTAAAAACTAATGGATACGGATTTTTACGCATTACAATATAAGCTAATAATGGATTAATAATTAATGCCACAATTAACATACAAGACACTAATACAACTAATAGATGAGCATACTTAAGTAATTCACCAAATCCTGTTTCTGCAAGTGTTGAAGCAACCAAACCAAAAACCCCTAATGGAGCAAAACGAATAATGATTTTTACAATGAATGAAATTGCTAAAGAAAGATCGCTCATCATTGTTTTGGTTGTTTCACTTGAGTGTCTTAATGCAATCCCAATTCCGACTCCCCAAACAATGAGCCCAATATAGTTAGCATTAACAAGCGCATTAACTGGATTGTCTATCATTTTATTTAGCAGAGTTTTTAATACTTCAATAATACTACCTGGAGGTGTTAATTTACTCTGATCAGCAGCATCACCTAATGAAATATCAGAAGGGAAGATGAAACTAGCAATAGTTGCTAACAAAGCGGCCAACATCATTCCCGAAAAATATAGGGCAAAAAGTTTACCCATATTAGCGCGTTTACCACGTTGGTGATTAGATATTGACGCAATAACTAAAATAAGTACCAAAATTGGCGCGACTGATTTTAAGGCATTAATAAAAAGCGAGCCAATAAAAGACATATTTAACGCAACGTCTTTAGAAATTGCTGCTAATGTTATACCTAAGAGCAAACCCAAAACAATTTGAGGAATAAGCCCTACTTTAAAATAAAAACGCACCAAAGGATTGGTTGAATGAGTCATGGAACTTCCTTATATAACAAAACAATGCAAAAACATTACCATAAATAAATCTTAAAACTATAAAAAAATTATTATGATAACTATTTTTTATATGACTTAGATTAATTATTAAGATTAATTATTTTAAATGAATAAAGAAAAAAACCGATACTTTCTATTAAAAGTATCGGTCAGGAAGATAAACAACTTAGTTTATTACTCGTGTTACCAATTAGCTCTTATTCCTAAAGAGCCATTAATTGGCGACTTAACGTTTGCATCTCCACTATTGGACCAAGTATGACCAATCTCAGTATAAGCACTAACTTGATTATTAAATTCATAACTACCACCAATAGCCAATTCCGTACTTGTATAACCAGCACCACTATTAAATTTAGTTGAGGCTCTGGAACAATCAAATCTTATACGATCTGAACCATCGGGCGAATAGTATAAATTTAAACGAGTATAAGGGTGGAATGTTCCTAACTCTGACTGAAAATGATTTTCAAGTCTAGCACCCACTCGGAAAAGCCATGAATCATTATGACTTTGTTTGACGGTGGTATTACCACTTATATGACTATTATTAAGATTCATCCATTGGTGAATAATTTGAAACTGAGGTTCAATTCGCCAATCATAATAATTTAAATCAAATGCTTTACCGACTTCCGCAGAAGCACTTAACCCTATTCCTTTTTGTTTACTATTTTTATTATAATTTGGTTTAATGTCTACTTTATGACGCCCCCCTTGGAACACCAAATCTAAGTAAGCCCCATTCTCATCCATATAGTTGCCATAGAGACCTAAGAAATAACTATTTGAGCGATTTTTTCCTACATATCCTTTCATACTGCTGGCAAAACCATCAACATCTAAACTACCATGTAAATAACCGAAGTAACCACCTGCACGCCAATAGCTATCTTCTTTTTTCCAGATATCGCTACCTATTTGGAAACCAGTATAATTTCCTTTGCTATGTGTATCAGCTATACCATTTTGTTTTATATCTGTGCGCTCAGCGATTATTCGTCCCCAACTAATTTCTGAGTCTGGTAGTAAAGTATTACCAATACGTTGATGCATATTTGCTTGCATAATTAAATCAGCCTGACGTAATTGTGCCGCTACCCCAGCAAACATTGGTACTTCTTTACGATAAGCAACCTTATTCGGAGACACTGGATTAACAGGTTGCTCTGGGTTTGTTGGGTTTGTTGGGTTTGTTGGGTTTGTTGGGTTTGTTGGATTGGTTGGATTGGTTGGATTCGTCGGATTAGTTGGTTCAGTAGGTTTACTAGAACGTAAGTACCAGTTATTATTTTGTTGATTAATATCACCTTTATGTAAATAGTATTCATAAGCGCCCACATCTAAATGTGATCCTTCTAAATTAAATGCATCGTTCGAACTTACACCATTAACATTGACAATTTCAATACCATTCGTATTACCTGTATCTGCACCTAATCCACCAATATTGGTTATTTTAACCAATGTATTTCCGGAAGCATTCCCTCCAATAAACAACTTATCAGTTGAGCTACTACTATCTTGCAATACTGTATCAAGCAAAAGCTGACCATTATTACCAATATAATTACCGGTTATAGTTAGATGATCTCCAGTAAAATTATTATTCAGCGCAATAGTACCACTATTATAAACATCGCCACTTACCGAAGCTTGATGTATCCTTGGAACAAAATCTAAAATAGCATTTGAATTTAGAGTAAGCTTATCGGTATTTAAGTTACCAGTTAATGATAACCTTCCGTTTGAACCAACATTGATATTTTCCCAGTTAAGGATCGCTACATCACCACGAATACCTACTGAATCAGAAGATCCAACTAGATGGGTACTAAAATTAAGAACATCCATTTCATTCGATGAACTAGCTCGAATATTTTTACGTCCACCATCAATCATGGTTAAATCTGAAATATCAGAGCCTTGATTGATATTAAGCGTATCATCACCTGTTCCTAGCAATATTTTACCACTTACTTTAGAACCACTATTTAAATTAACAATAGAATTGGTCACATCATTTCTTATTGCAGTACCAAGAACAGAATAAACATTAGAACCATCATTAAGGTTAATATTAGTTGTTGTGTCTGATTTACCCGTTGTATAGATACCCGCATCTAAATTATTGTTTACATCGGTCCCATTCGCATAAACCGTATCATAGATATCAATAACCGTTGAGCCAGTACCGCTGTTATTGATTGTTATTCCATTATTTTTACCAAAAATTGTTCCAGAATTTTGTTTAACATTAACATCAGTGCTTGTACCTCGATTATTAATAACTATACCAGCTTGTTGTTCACCACTAACCGTTCCATAAGTAGTAATAGTTGTAGAACCAGATCCTGTATTCTCTAATTCTATGCCATTTCTTAAACCATTAAGGCTACTGGTTGCTAATTGTTGAACAGTCAAGTTAGTAGCATTATTTTCATTTATAGCATAAATAGCATCATCTTGATCAGCTTCAATGTTGCCATTTAAGAGAATTTTTGTTTCGCCATTTCCTTTATTTGTTAAATTGAGTCCTTTATTATGGCCCTTAACAAAACCTGAGTCGTTCAAAGAAACAATTAAGTTCTGTGCCGCAACATCATTAAGCACAAAAATGCCATCAGAATTATTACCAAAAACCTTACCTGCAATTTTTATTTCAGTCGTTCCACTTCCTTTATTGGTTACATTAAGTCCATTATAATTACCTGTAATCGTACCTCCAAATTGATCAATATTAAGATTATTGGCTGTACTATTATTTAAAACGAACAAACCATGTTGTTGAACACTCTCTAAATCGCCTGAAGTTTTGACACTTGTTGAACCGACACCATTGTTAACTAAATTAACCGCATTTAATAAACCTTTGATTTTTCCTGCTATCTGAATTAAATTTAAGTGACTTGATTGTGTACCATTTTGAACTACAACGCCTTCATTAATATCGCCTGTTACTGAGCCACTAAGATTAACATTTGTATTCCCTTTTCCATTATTGGTTAAATTAATGCCACGAAGTTTGCCAGCAATACTACCTGCTGATTGGATTATCGTTAAATCACTTGATGTATTACCGTTAGTAACCACAATACCATCATTTTGATCACCAATAATATTTTTAGCTGTTTGAATTGACGTATAGCCCTGTCCATTATTCGTTACATTTATGCCATTAAGATTTCCATGAATTGTGCCATTTGACTGAATAACGCTCATATTAGAGGTTGTCGAATTGTTATTGATTGCCCTAATTCCATCGTTTTGAGCACCTTCAACAACACCAGAAGTTGAAATGATCGTCGACTTTTTACCATTATTAGTGATATTTATGCCATTATTATGACCTTTAATCGTACCTGATATCTGATTTAATTTTATATTACTAGAACTAGTTCCATTTACAACTACAATACCATCTTGTTGATCACCCTGAATATTATTTTTAGTTGAGATAGTGGTATCACCATTACCATTATTCAATAAATTCACACCATTCACATGACCATAAATACTACCGCCTAACTGTCTCAAAGACATAGCAGTTGATGTATCTGAAAGATTTTTAGCAACAATACCATCAATTTGCTCACCTGTTACCGAACCAGAAATGATTAAATCACTAAATCCATTACCATTATTAAGAATATTAATACCGTTATTATGACCTTTAATTTGAGAATCAGCCATTTGCGTTAAAAAGACATCTGATGTTGTACTTGACGACTCTGAATAAATTGCATCATTATTACGACCTTCAACATAACCAGCAATGGTGATATCAGTTTGTTCCTTACCATTATTATAAGCGGCCAAACCATAACTTTGCCCACTAACCGTACTACCATCATATTGATTAATTGTAATATTCTTGCTATTAGTGCTATTTTTTACAAATATACCTTCACTACTCAATCCATTCACATTACCGGAAACAATGATTTCAGAGATACCATTACCTTGATTTTCAGCACTTATTCCACGATTATGCCCTTCAATACTGCCTCTTGATTGATTAATAGTTAAATCGGTAGATTGAGTCCCATTGAGCACTGATATACCGTTATCCTGATTACCAGAGATTATTCCAGCTGTATTAATAATGGTTAAACCTTTACCATTATTAGTAGCCTCTATGCCCGATTTACTCCCTCTCGTTTCACCACTCACTAATTGTGTTATTTTGATATCTTGTGAATTGCTACTATTTTGAGCATTAATTCCATCCCCTCCGTTACCAAAAACTTTCGCTAATGTATTGATGCTCAAAATACCATTGCCATGGTAATTAATTTCTACCCCATTTTTACTACCTGTAATGGATCCATCAGATTGGACAAATGAGAAAATATCAGAAGAATTTGTATTTTCATACCCATTACCGTTGGGATTATTTACATCACCGGTACAAGCCTGATTATTTGGATCGCTAGTAATACACTGAGCAAAGCTTGGATTTGTCATTGCTAAAGTTATGCTTGTTGTAGTAATAAATTTGATTAGAAATGCTTTACCTTTAAATTTTCCTTTCCTTGAATTACTAACAGCATATTGCGAATTCAAAATTAACTTATTTATTTTATTCATATTTTATCTCACTAAATCTTTTATTGGTTATAATCCAATTTTTAATTTAAAAACATGAAAAACTTAATTAATGAAACTCTTGAATAATGTGATCCTTACATTTCAAAATAAATACTGGATTTATTTTTTAAATAACTTGGATAACATGTTGATAGATAAAACAATTATTACTTTATTGAAAAACAAAGCTCAAAATCATTTTTAAATATTTAAGATGGAAAAAAGAAAAGTATTGATAGTTCAGAAATATTAAGGAATTAACCTTTCAAAAAAATGAACTATCAATTGCTAGTTGTACCATATACCATTAAAAACAACAATAAAATTATAAAAATTTACATATAATAATGTAAAGTTTCTTATAAAACTGCTAAGCAATATTCTAATTCGAAAGCAATTATAGAAAATTATTGTTAAAAATTAGTCAATAACATAATTTATAGTAATAAAATTATTCATCTCGGTTTTACTAAATCAACACACTCATAATGGTCGTTTTTATAATCAAAATTTTATAAACTAAAAAGTTATATTAATTACTTTTCAATTTATTTATAAGAACTGACATAGAATTATAATTAGGAATATAGGAAATGAAGTATTATCTGGAGTTTAAGGATACATTATCGAATAAATTTTGGTATATCACCCAACAAGACGAATCCCTAACAATCGTATTTGGTAAGATAGGAACAAAAGGACAAACACAAGTTAAAACGTTTTCATCGCCTGCCGATGCGGAAA
This sequence comes from Gilliamella sp. B3482, assembly GCF_026536805.1. Taxonomy (NCBI): domain Bacteria; kingdom Pseudomonadati; phylum Pseudomonadota; class Gammaproteobacteria; order Orbales; family Orbaceae; genus Gilliamella; species Gilliamella sp. B3482. The sequence continues at coordinate 253,849 of NZ_JAFNNL010000001.1, forward strand.
AAGAAGCCAACAAACTGATCAGATCGAAAATCAAAAAAGGCTATCAGGAAAAAGCGATCCCACCAGCGCTTGAACAATCAACCTGTACAGAAAAAACAATCATCAAAATGCCCGATGCCCCAAAACCGAAAAACCACCCCAAACCCACACCACCCAAAGATGTGATCGATGATGGTAAAGAAAAACCGTGGTTTGACCTAGATGAATGGGCTGGTGAAGGTAAACCGAATCCATTTGATTTAGAAGAGTTACGTAAAGTACCTCCCGTTCAACAACTAACAAAAAATATTAATAACCCGATCAAAGAAGGCACTTTAACCAAAACACCACAAGAACAAGAATTTGATAACTTAAAAATATTGTTACAAAACTATATAAAGCAAGGTGAGCAATTCGATATCGAAGCGACATTTGAACAATTAAAAGCATTAAGTCCAAATGATCTTAAATTTCAAATTTTTATCAGAGAGATGCTTCAACTCATTTTTTCAAAACTTATGAAGAACATCTCACCTATGCATTTTGATTGCATTACTTATCTTTTGAAAATTAGAGATCCAGAAAATAAATTTGTAGGCATCTTTGCCCAAGGCGTGATGAAATATATTTATGACCACAACAAGACTCACGTCGAATCAATCCATCGTCTGGCTGAACAATATCTTACCGATTATCCGATACAAATGGTGGATAAAATAGTTAACGCATTACAGAGCATTTTTGATACTACTCAGGCAGAAGATGAAAAAAATATTCCAGCTAACAAATTCCCTGAAAATGTTTGTGGCTTTAATATCACCTTTGATTATAAAACGCTGGAAATATATGCTTTATTCAATGAACGAAATTCCAAACGCTATTATTCAGAAAGTATAAATGAGCTAGAATATAATGCGAGTATTTATGGTGTTGAGATAAATAATCAATATTTAGTTTCACTACTTACCGAAAAACTTCAAAAAATGCTGGATGATGGTTTTTTTGGTGATATGACTAGTAAATATTTCAGAATTAGTCTTTGTCAACCGGATAATATTCTTATCGAAACACCAATAGAACAAACCTACCGACAAACAAAGATACTTGAGCTTGAAAGCGACCTAAAATATCTGGAGCAATCAGAAGAATATCATGCAGATTTGCTAACTAACACGGTTGAGGAATATTTTGCCTTCAATGGCATTATTGATAATTATGATACCGATAGAATTTTAGCATTATTAAAAAAATATCTTTATTCGGGTGAAAAAGAGGCTGAATCGAAGGGACGTTCTTTGTTAAGGAAATACGAAGATTTTGATTATAACAAATGGCGTTTAGTTTATTTACAGTTTGAATGGGCAAATTTTGGATTTAAATATGCTGATATACATATTCAACCCTTAGTTGATAAAGGATATGAACCAGCAATTCTACAAAAACAAGCGTGGGATAAGCTGGGCATTATTGATAGTAAGTTAGGAAAAAAAGACAATTCAGACAATCAATCAGAAACCGAACGTTTTTATGATACTTTTACTGAAACTGATGTTTTTTGTGAAACTGACACCATTATCGCCAGAGCCATGCCTACGGGCGGTGAAATTTACTTACGCTTCAAACAAGAAAGTGAACAGGCATATTCGGATGCGCTTGATTATTTAAATGGCTTAATGGCAAAAGGTTATTCAAATATATTTGAGGGGCATTGGCTTCATATTTATTTTGTTGCCAAGCCTGAATACTATTCTGAATTCGCTAAATACGTTGAAGAATATGAAGACTTTGAAGAATTAGAGCTAGGGGCAGGAGGAATCGCTTGTTGTTCACATGTCTTTTTCCGCAAAGCAGCCATGTACGAAAGTTTACATGATAAAATTCGAGAGTTTGTTGACTTAACCATGTATGAATTTGATTATAGTTTTGATTTACAAGATGAATATAATTCAGTCGCCGGAGCATTTGCTGCTATTGCTCTGGCAATGACGGATGTAAAACATATGGATTTGGCTATTAAATTTGCACTTGAAACCGATGGTGACCATGAATATTTGGCAGGTAATTTTGGTATTGTTCTGGAAAAATATTGGGGTATTACGCCCGAAACTGCGGTTGCGATTGCGCTATTGCAATTAACTCAAGGTCAACATATGTCTGAATTATCCAGTCAATTTTATAAAATTCCGCAAAATTTAGCTAGTCTGACGGATTATTACAGAAGTAACGAGCCCAAAAACCCATATTGTAAATTGACTTATTTAGTAGAATATCTTTTTGGTGAACCTAATGATAGTCTTAAAAAGTTAAAAAAATTATTTAATAATGCGACTGATCCGCAAGAAAAACTGATATATGCAGATTTTCATGATTTAGCTTTAGAAGCTCTTAAGGATGAAGGAGAAGTTAGCAGTCAACCAATTTTTTATAACATCTCACCTAAACCAAAAAGCGATTCAGAACCGTTAATCATCGATGAGCAAGATTTTATTGAAAATCCACCTTGTGTCATTACACCATTGCAAGCTAAAAAACGCGGTTTTGATCTCGATGAATTATATACTTATGATTCCCCATGGAGAGCAATTATTTTTGCACCATTAACGATAACGAATCCCTACATTTTCGATGCTATTATCCAATTTTATAAAGTGCAGAATAAAATAAATCCCGACTCTACTATTATTTGGGGTGCAGAACAGGCGTATTGCTTTGGAAAAAAAATAGTGATTGATTTTAGTGGCACCCCCTATCAAGTGGGTATGGGAATTTATGGTAAAAACCAAGCTCAGCTAATTTACGGTGTAATGGATTTTTCTAAGATTGCTGTTGCAATGAACAAACAAGCGCCTGATAAAGAAAAATTACTCGCACTGCGAAAACAACACTATTACTTCGATAGTCCCAAAGGAAGCCCAAATATTGATAAATCCAAGCCCGGTATAATCTATTTGGATGAAGCTTTAAGAGCTGGGATTTATAAGGATGATAATTATCGGGCAATCAAACAGCTTGAAAAAATTACGTCGGATATGGGTGAAGTATATGATGCCTCACTACTGTTTATGGCATATATGCAGCAGAAAAAACTAGATTATGCCATGGAGAGACTGGAAAGAAAACTCGATACTACTGAACTAAAACAGGTGTACCAAACTGCACAAAAACGCCTGCCACAATATCAAGAATACTGGCAGGAAAAGTTAGCGAAATTATAAAAAAGATGCAAATAAAATTAAGATGGACCTCCTTCTAGACCTATAAAACTAGGAGGAAGTCAAATCTAGGTATATTTAATAATTTGGTTATTATTACCTTGTTCATCTTTAGCTTAGTTTTTTATCACAGTTTAATTAAAATTTATATTTCATAACTAATTAATCCTAAATTGTGATAACTTTTTTAGTGATATATAATCTTTTTAGTTTTCTTAATTAACTAAGGAACAATAGTTAAAGGAATATTAAACATGTCTAGTCAAATAGTTTCATATGTAGATAGAGCAGTACAGTTGTTGAATAAAATCGGCATCATGGTTAAACCTCAGGCTGATGCGCCAATTTTAAAGTTATTGGATAATGTTGCTGAAATTGATAAAAATCGTATTATCGCCATTGCTCACACTTTGCAACAACAAAGCGCATTTAATGAAGTAGTCCGGGAACAAATTGATGGCGTACATGTTTCTGATCGCTATTCTAATATTGTTAAGCATTTTGATAGTATTCGTACCGATATGGAAAAAATGCTTGGTTGGTTAGATGACGGAAAGTTAGATCTTTTGGAAAAAATTAAAATGGGTTGGATGACATTTCAACGTGGTTCTATTCCTGATCGTTTTAGTTTAATAAAAAAAACCTATTTAGATGTTTCAAAAGAAACAAGCAATCAAGTCGAGCGTGAACATATTATTTTAAACGCCTACCAAGATTTCCGTTTTGGACTAAAACAAGCTCAAATCGTTGCTGAAGAAGTACTGCAAATTGCGACAGATCGTCTTGAAGAACGCAAACAAAAATTAACCGACGCTATTGCTCAAGTTGATAATTTTACAGGTGATGATCATGTCGCTCGAGGACGATTAGAACTTGCTAGAGACGAAGCTCTACGCAATGTACAACAAGAAGATAGCCGTTATCAAATCATCTTAGATCTCGCCAATAATTTAACCGTTTCTTATAATTCTGCCGAAGCAGTATTTGCAAGATTGCAACAAACAACCTCCATAAAAGAGCGTGTCTACCAACAAAGTGTAAGCTTTTTTTCAACCAACGAAATTGTATTTACTGCATTAAGCGCTTCTATAACTTCATTGACAGGTTTGAGTGAAAGCACTAAAACACTAGAAGCAATGAAAGATGGTATGAATAAAGGCATTGAAAGTATTGCTACTTCAGCTAATAAGCAACTTGAAGAAGGTTTAAGAGCTGGTTATGGTTCGACGATTAAAGCTGATTCTTTACGTGCATTAGTTGAAGCCATTGTCAATTATCAAGAATCAAGCCAACAATTAATTACAGAGCTAAGAAATGAATCGATTGATAATGCTAAAGAAATCGATCGTATAGTGGAAGATGGAAAACAGCGCTTTAATAATATTATCTTGAAGGTTGATGGTTAATGCAGGATGTTAAACTTAGTGACCAACTAGGTGCAATGGCAATAATTGATGAATTATATCAAAAACAACAATTACTACTTGAGCACCTTGACCGCGAAGGATTACGAGCTAATTTAAAAGAAAACATTAAAACCTTCTATGAAGCCAAAGGTCAAATTGTGGACGATAAAATCGTTGATGAAGGAATAGATCTTTGGTTTGATAATCGGTTACGGTTTGTTGCACCTAAACGTCCTTGGTTTCAACATTTTCTAGTTCGTTGTTATATCAAAAGAAAGTTAATATTTAGCCTTTTTAGCATATTCTTATTTATTTTAGCCTTAATCTTTTTTAATAATTTAATCTATACAAGAGACGTTAGACAAGAAATTGATAGTTACTATAGTCAAATATTAGCGTCGGAAGATTCATTAACAGAATTACGCAACGAGTTTAAGCAAATTGATAAAACTTCTGTTCATTATGCGCAGATTCCAGTAAAAAATTTAAAGACCTCAATTTCTAATCTACTTAGCCAGAAAATTATTCCTACAGTCACCAAGCCAACCATTAACGGGGCTTTTATTACAGATGATGAAAATAGTTTAGTTAAACAATTTAAGCAAATTAATGACTCAGTAACCACTAAATTGTCGGATATTAGAACTCAATTAAATATATTAAAAAAATTATTGGAAGATGATAAGCGGCTAGCTAATTTAATAGATGATGATGAGTTTATAAAAACAAGCAAAGAGTATCACGTACTACAAAATGCAGTCGATACCGTTCTTGATAATCTTAATCAAGGACAAAGAGTTATCGATTTCAATCAAATTGAAACACTTTACAATTCCACTGAACGAGCAAAAACCATTATAAATAAAATTCAGATTGATAATCAGAAATTATTAGCCCTAAAAGTTCCGAAGTCGGATATGGTACCTGTTATTGCTTTACAAAGTGATTTACTAGCTGACCTAAAAAATCTCAACTTTGATAACTTTGAAAATTATCAACAAATGATGTCTTATTATTTCAATCTAGCTCAAACTAATTTGACACTCACTATTGTCGACAAACCTAATTATAAATCTGGAGTTGAGCGCACCCACGAAAAAACAAACGGTAAATCTTGGTATGTGATTGTCACACCAACAACATCATCCGGAATAGCAACACCGCTATGGGTAACCAGTATTGAAACAGGTGAAACGAAACTCGTAGATATGTTTGGTCAGCAGGTTTCTCAAAAAGAATTTAATAAGGTTAAAAGAGATAAAATTGCCGATGGGCATATTGATGAAAATAAATTATGTAAAAAACCAATTGGTCGTCTAGAATTTAACTGTCCTAATACAGTTAAAACAGGTAGGATTTTAGAGTGGTAAATATGCAATCTAGCAATATTGAACGAAGTATTGAAATAAAACTTCAGGAAATCTTTAGTGCAATCGAGAAAACTAATAACGAGGTGCAAAACTCTCGTCAAAAAATCCTTGATTTGACAAATAAACAAGTAGAGATTTATCAAAAGATAGCGACTATTTATCTATTAGAATCTCCCCAAAATAACGATTTGGAAATTCAGAAAATCATTAAACAGTTAAAGGATTTAAACTGTAATTTAAAAAATAAATCCAGTAATTTAGATCATTTTATTGCTGATTCCCAACAAAAAATGGATGAAACATTATTAAAATTAGATGAATTAACCGCGGAAAAGATTCGACAACTTGAAAGTGATGCAGATTATCTATCACTATTAAATAATTATAACATTACTAAAGACGAGCTAACCAAAGAAACAAAAAACTTCAAAAGTTCACAACAAGAATTTTCAACCAAGTTGAAACAATATCAACAAAATTACTATTACAATTATTTAATTAATCGTCGCTTTGGAGAGAAAAATTATAAAGCCTTCAAAATATTTCGTTATTTAGACTCATGGGTAGCAAGGTTTATCAATTTTTCAGAAAATTTCAAAAATCATAAAATGCTTAAAGATTTATATAAAGAATCTCAGTTACGGTTTAATAATAAAAAACGAGCATATGAGCAAGCATTAAAAGCAAAAGAGCGGAAAGAGCGCGAGGTTGATACTAACCTAAATTTATCTAAATTGAAAAAAACAATAGCGCTAACTGAGCAAGATTTAGCACATTATAAAAAACAGAAACAAGATACAGAAAATACCTTACAAGAACTTCAAAAAGGCAATAATTCACAGTTTAAACTAATTTCAAATCAATTAGTTAAACTCTTACAAAAACAATCTCTAAGTCAACTTAATGATTTAACTTTACAAACTAAATCAACAGAAGATGATAAATTATTAGAAAGAATTGTCACGATAAATAAACAAATACTTGATATTGATGCATATCTGGCCACATTATTAAAAACGCTTAACGAATTAGACAATGTTTATAATCGTTTTGAACAAACATTCTATTTATTTAGGGAAAACAATATTCCTAGCTCAATTTATGAATATAACATACCACCGTTCAAGCTTAATGATTTATTAGACCAGCTATTTAGCAATCAAATTTTTCCAGAAACAGTTGTTCAAACCCTTTTTGGGTATAGAGCAATAAGGAGAGAATTAAAATCATCTAATCATAATTCAGGATGGTCGCGAGACGATTCATCATCAAGGAGATCTTCTTCTTTCTCTTCATCCTCATCACGCTCATCATCATCATCTTCCTATTCGAGCTCATCTTCCTCTTCGAGTTCTTCCTCCTCGTCATCTTATAGTTCATCAAGTGACAGTGGGTTTTCATCCAGCTCATCAACAGGTGGCGGAGGTTTTAAAACGACTGATAGTTTCTAATCAGGACAAAAATAATCGTGTTGGAACTAAGTTAACAGCTAAACTTTGTATAGAGATGAAATTGGAGCGGGAAACGAGGTTCGAACTCGCGACCTCAACCTTGGCAAGGTTGCGCTCTACCAACTGAGCTATTCCCGCATATTGAACGCTTCGAAAGAAGTGGTGAGCATTATACAAAAATATTTATATCTGACAACCTATTTTATTCTTTATTTTTTGTTTTTCCAGCTAAGTGCTTCAAAAACACCAAAAATAAAAAATCTAAGTGCTTTAAATTTATCCTGTTCTTTTTCTTGATTAACCATTGTTGATTGTAATATCCATGCTTGTAATCCATGAATAAGTGTAAAAGCAACCAATCCAATATAAGCAAGAATATTTGCTGGTTTAGGAAACGGATGAACAAGATTAAATAATAAAAATAACCATATAAATAAATAGACTAGTTTACCCAAAAGTATGAACATTATCTCTCTTCTCGTATAAATAAATAGCTATGAACTTGCCCTGCTGTCTTCTCTCGATGCAAATACCAATTTGATGGAATATTAAAATCATGCCCCAGCTCAGATTCAATATAAATATAAGCAGATGGGCTTAGCCAATGGTTATTCTCAAGAAGCTCTAGTGTTTTCTCGATTAAAGAATAATGAAAAGGCGGATCGATAAATACAATATCAAATTGTCTTTGGGCTGGTCTATCAAGCCATTGAAAAGTATCTGTCGAATAAATTTCGACATTATCACATGCAATCAACTGCTTATTTTTCTTAAGCTGATTGGCAACTTGTTTATCTTTCTCTAATAATGTGACATTTTGAGCACCGCGTGATGCGGCTTCAAAACCTAATGATCCACTACCAGAAAAACAATCCAAACAAACACTATTTTGTATAACTGGCATTAGCCAGTTATACAAAGTCTCTTTTACTCTATCTGTGGTTGGTCGCAAGCCTTGTTTATCAAGTACTGACAACTTTCTTCCGCGCCATTTTCCACCAATAATTCTTATAGAACCATTCATATAAAAACCTTACTTAGAATAGTTCTTGCGTATTACCTTGTGAATCCTTCACGCTGGTACCAACTTCTTGCGATCCATAGGTAGTTGGCTCGGTTCCCTTGATAAAGTATTCTGACATCGTTCTCGCTCCAGAACCTGGTAACATACCGGTTCGCTGATCGATAGTAACAGAAATAACATTATCCGGTTTTACATCTTGTTTTTCAGGTATATCTTTAAGAGCAACTTTCATATAGTCAACCCAAATAGGGTTAGCGGTAACTGCACCGGCTTCAGCGCGGAAAGTTCGACCTAAAGCACGTCGGTGGTCATCAAACCCCATCCAGACCGAGGTAACAATGTTACCGCCGAAACCAGAAAACCAAACGTCTTTCGATTGGTTAGTTGTACCCGTTTTACCACCAACATCCTTACGACCTAATGCTTTTACACGCCAAGCAGTACCTTGCCAATCCGAACCGCCAAAAACAATTGTTCTTAGTCCATCTTTCATAATATATGCAATACCACTATCAACGGTGTGTGGTGCATATTTAGGTGTCACATCAGTGGTTTTATTGTCTTTATTAATATTAGGTAAGATTAAATTATCTTCTGTTTTAAGATTTGCCTCTTCAGGCTCTTCACTACCCGTCTCATTTGATTCGTTTTCAACGTTATCTAACGATACTGAAACAGAATCAAATTTTACCACTTCATCTTTACAGTTATGACAAGCAATCAATGGTTGATGCTGATAAATTACGCCACTATCATTGTCATATTCAATTTTTTCGATTAAGTAAGGCGTAATTAAATACCCACCATTAACAATAACGGAATAAGCACGTGCAACCTGCAATGGCGTAAATGAAGCTGAACCTAAAGCAAGTGATTCATTATGTGAAATATTCTCTTTTGGGAATCCAAAACGTTCTAAATACGTGGCAGCATAATCGATACCGATTGCGCGTAATGCACGTACCATCATCACATTTTTAGACATCCCTAAACCAATTCGCATTCTTAATGGACCAGCATAAGTAGGCGGTGAATTTTTTGGACGCCAAGTCACACTACCTGTTGTACGAACGATCGGCGCATCATTAAGTAGCGTCGCCATCGTTAGCCCTTTCTCTAACGTAGCCGTATACACAAATGGTTTTATATTAGAACCTAGTTGACGTAAAGCTTGTGTTGCACGATTAAATTTACTTAAATTGAAATCATAACCACCAACAATCGCCTTAATTGCACCATTATCAGAATCAAGAGAAACAAGTGCAGCGTTAACTGCTGGAATTTGCGCTAATGCCCAATTCTCACCAGATTTTTTAACCCAAATCAGCTGACCTGGTTTTAAAGTATCATTAACCTTTCTCGGCGAGGCACCTTGTTGATTATCACTGATAAATTTTCGCGCCCATTTCATATCTTGAAAGGCAATAGTAATATTACTTTTATCGGATAATACTGCTTTTGCTTCCTTATCAGATGATTCTAGAACCACGGCTGGGCACATCCCGCTATAGCAAATATATTTATGTAAAGCTTCTTGAATTTTTTCGTCACTTAGTGCCGGCTCATTATTTTGCCATAACACTTTTTCAGGTCCACGATAGCCATGTCGCATATCATAATCAATAATATGCTTTTGTATTGATTCTGTTGCTGCCACCTGGTCTGTCTTAGATATGGTGGTATAAACTTTATAACCATCGGTATAAGCGTTCTCACCAAATTTATCGAACATAAACTGTCTTGCCATTTCAGCAACATATGGCGCAGAAAATTCAATTTTTGGCGTATGATAACTTGCATTTAAAGGCTTCTTAGTCGCTTCATCATATTGCGCTTGAGTAATATAATTTTGATCTAGCATACGACCTAAAACCCAATTACGTCTTGTTAATGCTTTTTCTGGGTGGGAAATTGGATTATAGGCAGAAGGCGCATTTGGTAAACCAGCTAGTAGTGCCGCTTCATCGATAGTTAACTGATCTGGCGTTTTACCAAAGAAAGTATATGAAGCAGCAGCTACACCATAAGCACGCGAACCAAAGTTGATCATATTAAGATATAACGCCATTATCTCGTCTTTAGATAATTCTCGCTCCATACGAATTGCAATAATCATCTCTTTTACTTTACGAGAAATACTTTTTTCTGGTGTTAAAAAGAAGTTTTTCGCCACTTGTTGGGTGATAGTACTACCACCTTGTGAAAAGCTCTTATCCTTCAACCCGATATACATAGCACGCACAATACCGATAGGATCAATCCCAAAATGCTCATGGAAACGTGCATCTTCGGTAGCTATAACAGCATTAACGACAATCGGTGGGATTTCATCATATTTTAGAGGAATTCGGCGACGTTCACCAAAAATAGCGATTAGTTCACCATCTTTACTTAATACTTGCATTGGGGTTTGCAAGCGAACATCTTTTAAAGTCGCTACATCTGGCAGATCTTTAGAATAATAACTGTAGCCAGCGATACCTATCACTAAGCCACAAAGTACTAAACCGATTATAAGTTTAAGGCAAAATTTTAATATTTTTAATATTATCACAAATCATTCCTATCCAATTGATTTTAAATCAAAGAAAGATAATAAAACTGTATTAATTGATCTCAATCCATTTTAGCCGATGAGTATACTACTTACTCGAAAAGACTCAAAATAAAAAGCGACGCTAACCCATGCTTAAAAAATTGTTTAAATCCATTAAACAATTATTAACATATTAAATTAAAAAAAGAAATTTACCTTTAATATATTTTCACTTTCATATTCCATTACTTATTAGTTTATAACTTAATTTTTTAGCAGAACTTAATAGATCAGATATTAAATACCACATAGGTTTGCTACAGGTTAAACAACTAATTGATAGGTTCTCAAAAGTTAGTAAATTTTCAAATTATTTTGTGTATTATCTCACAATATTTTTATATTTTTAAATAAAACTGATAAAACGAATAGATAATTGTGATTTTATCAATTTAAACAATATTAATATGTGGAGCACAAAACTTACCCCTTCGTTATTACAATTTTTGAGTGCAACCTGCTTTTATCTTATTTTGATTATTCTTTGCTTATTGCAATTAGCGCAGACTTCATTAAATAGTTATACTTTTATTTTAATATTAATCTTAATAATCGAATGGTGGCGTAGTATTTGCTATTTCAAAACTATAAAAGGTGAATTTGCTCTATTTGAATATATACACCAAATTTATTGGTACAAACAGCGTTGGTATTTAACGCGAAAACCACTACTACTACGTTATATAATCATTATTAATTTAAAATCACGGCGAAATGGTAAAAGAAGAACTCTTTTTTTAATGATTGATAACCTTGCGCCTAATGACTGGCGCACACTTCGTTATCATTTCAAAAAAATTGATTTATCAAAATAGGTAATAAAAAATAGCTTAACACACTATATTAATGAGATTTTTTAATCCAATATTCAAATGGTATGGATTCAACTTGTGAGTTAACTAATTGGTGATCCATATGCCGGCAAAAGCTCGGGATATCACGTGTTGTGGCCAAATCATCAGCAACAACGTGCAGTATTTGACCAACAGCTAATTCCCTAATCGCTTTACGCACTAGCATAATCGGCTCAGGACAACGCAAACCTAATGTATTTAATTCTTTATCAATAATCATAATTAATAGATTAAAGTAAAAGATTAGCTAAATAATGGGGAACAGCATCATCAGCATTAGATCCAATGACTTCCAACTCAGGAAGCAGTGCTTTAAGTTCAGGACTCGCATCTTGCATAATACAGCCCTTACCTGCCATTTTTAACATCTCATAATCATTCATACCATCACCAAAAGCGATGCTGTCTTTAAGTTGATAGCCTAAGCTTTCAACCACTAACTTTAATGCACTGCCTTTAGTCACATTTTCCGCCATAACTTCAAGACAGTTTGGCGTTGAAAACGCGATGCTAACTTTATTACCATATTGCTTTTCAATTTTGTCCTTCAACTCCACCAAATAATGGTTATGGCTAATATCAGAGGTCGTAAAATAAATTTTGGCAATATCACTGGTATCAAAATTAGTTGGATCAAAAAATTGATATTTAAATTTTGTATCAACAAAAAAGCTAAGCGAATAGGCATCAGGTTTATTAATCAGCCAATCATCGCCACGGTAAACATGAGTATAAATATATGGACTGTCTTTACAAATTACCGCCAACTCTTTAGCTAAATTAGGATCAAAACTACGGCTAAAAACTAAATTACCATTACTATCGTGAACTCTTGCCCCATTTGATGTAATCATAAAAGCATCGATTTCCATATTTTCACGCATTTGAGTAACATCAATATGGTGTCGGCCTGTCGCAAAAGCAAAATGAATACCCATTTCCCGTAATGCCTGAAGAATTTTTTTTGTAAACGGCGATAAACTATGTTCGGTATTTAACAAAGTACCATCTAGATCAGAAGCAACAAAATGAAACATGATATTCTCAACTTTTATAATAATTGGTGATTAGAATAACGACACTTTGCAGAGAATCAACTAACTCAATACAAAGTCATAAATTATGGTAGAGTATGATACAACTCCATCGCTATTTACTCAACTAATTGCGGAGTAATAAAAATCACTAATTCCCTTTTTTGATTTTTTTTAGCATTATATTTAAAGGCATTCCCAATAATTGGCACTTGAGCAAGACCAGGTACTTTCTTTTTCCCATTACTATTAACTTGCTGAAAAATTCCACCCAAAACCACGGTTTCACCATCTTTAACTTTCACTTGAGTTTTAATTTCTTGCGTTTCAATGGCTAAAGCTTCTCCCCCATCACGGCGCTTAATCGAACGACCCGTAGTATTTTGTGTGATATATAAATCCAAAATCATTTGTTTATCAGCAACAATTTTAGGCGTAACTTCTAAACCTAATACCGCTTGTTTAAATTCAATGGATGTCGAACCATTCCCCCCCGTTGACACTTCGTACGGAATCTCTGTTCCCTGCTTAATCGATGCCATATTTTGATTTGCAGTTAATAAATTCGGACTAGCAATAATTTCTAACTGATTTTCTGATTCTAATGCTGAAAGTTCCAAATTCAACAAACTACCAGAAAGTTTCGCTAAATTAAAACCCACAGAAGAAGAAGGATTAACGACCCCAAGGTCAACATCCAGCTGATTAAAAAATTGTGAAGATTTACCCAAATATCCCCATTTAATCCCTAACTCCTCCATACTCTCATCACTCATAGTGACAATATGGGCCGAGATATGGACTTGTGGAATGGGTTGATCCAAAGCCTTAACTAACTTCTTAATATCCGCAAATTGTTTGGTCATATCAGTAATAAGCACTGAATTGGTTCGCTTATCAACTATCGCCTTTCCGCGTTCAGATAATAATCCTTGTTGCTGGATGGTCTCTACTAAATTATTAGGATCGCCATGTTTAATCGGAATAGTTAACAAGGTTAACGGCTGATTTAATTCCTGTTCCTTCTGCTCTAATAACTCTCTTTGCGCAAGCACCTCCGGCTCAATAGATTTTGAGACAAACAAAATATTGTCCTCAATTTCGGCCTGTAAATTTGCTGAATTTAACACCACTTTTAAAGCTTTTTGCCAATCAACATTCTTAAGTTTGATGGTTTGTTTAGTTGATATATCATCTATCATCACTAAATTCATCTGCTTATTATCAGCCAGCGCTTGCAAAATAATTGCGACATCCGTTTGATAAAAATTCATTGAAATAAGATCATTTGATTCTTTCTTTGCTGAAATGGAAGGCTCTGCCAAACATGGAATTGATAAAAGCATAAGCAAAATCGTCAATAGCCTTAAATTCTTTGCTAATTGACTAACTAATTGACTAAATAGTTGGCTGGCTTGATTCATTAATTACAACCTCAAATATCGATCTCATCTTATTTAGTTAACGGCATTGTCCAAAGCACTTTATCGTTACAATACACAGGTAAACTTGCTTGCCATAAAATTTTATCGCTTAACACAGCTTCAATTTCCCACGGAAACAAAACATGTGGAACATTATTATCAGTGATAGCTAACCAATCATTATCTGACGAAAGCCATAATTGCTGATAATTAACGCGTTGAATAGATCCTCTAAATTGCCAAGCCTGAATCTGCATATTTAAAAGATCAGTTTGTTCTTGGCAACCTAGCTCGATCTTTTGCAAAAAAGGATCGCGATGACCATCAGCATTCACTATGAAACAACACATCATCAATGCAAAAACAAATAAATAGCGACTCATTGCATACCCTTCTTAAACAACAAACTAAATCTAATCCGCAAATAATTATCTTGCTTACCGATTGATAACTGTTGAAAGTTCAAATAGTAGAAATTCTCGTTAAAATCGCCAATAAATTTCATAAAATCAGAAAATTGCCCATTTAATTCAACATCCCAATAAGTTGCTGAATCATTTTGTTCCAGTTTGAACGACATCAACTTCAAATGATGACGATCAATAGCGTTAGCAAGTTCATGCTCGGTTATCAAAGTTAGCGAACTATTTTTAGCGGCATGATAACGTTCAATTCTTGCTTGAAGCATTTCAATTTCAACTTGCTTTTCTTGATACAACGCCATTTGCTGATCAGCTTGTTGCTTTAAGTCCTGAATAAAAAATTGATAACCAATAAAAAACAGTGTTAACGGTAATAAAATACAAACTAAGTATTGTTGCCAAATCGGCCTCTCTAGAAAGTCATTATTCATTCAACTCAATATCCATTTGAAACAATAAACTATCCTGACTTTTCTCGATATTTTTTACCTGACTTTTCGTTACATTTGCAGAAAGTTGCTGATTAAAATTGATAATATCCACATAATTGACACTACGACCGGTAATTTTAATTTTCTCAGGCTCATATTCGTACAGATTCAACCAAATCGTTGCTGGTAGTTTGTTAGAAAACATTTGTAGCGACTGTTGGATCTGTTTTTGACTTGGTGAAGGATTAGGAATATAAGATTCAGCCAACAACTCTTGTTGCAACACTTGTTGAGCAGATAGTTGTTGAGAATAGTGTTCGATGTCTGACTGCGTGTTCATCAAAAGATAAAAAAAATAACAGGTCAACACCCCGATAAAATTAACAACAAAAAGAAGTAACTTAAATTGGTGCTGTTTTGCCTTTTGTTTTCGCCATGGTAGAAAGTTAAATGAACTATTTTCAAAATGACTACCGACAAATGTTACTCCATATTTTTGGAACAAATCTAACCAGTCATTAACCGTTTTACGCTCACAAATAGCAATCATTAAAGTTTTAGGTGAAATGGATACATAATCAAAAAAAAGCTGATTGCCAGATTGTTGGAAAAGTTTATAGAGGGATGCTTCAACATAACTAGTCAATTCGCTTACCGTCAGTTTAACATCGGGATAAGTGGTTTTCTGGTACTGTACAAAATCATCACTTAAATTTAATTCAATTGACGTTAATCTTGGTAGTTTTAGATTATGCATAAACTGATCGACATCAGCCAAATCTTGATAAACGATAAAATCCTCATTCACCTTACCGCTTGATTCGACTAACTGATAGTGCAGTTTTGTGGGTTCGATATAAATTACTACGCGACTTTTGTTAAAAACCATCATACTAAATAGATTGAAAAACAATATCGTCCAATCTTAATCACAATTATCTAGATTCAAACCTACAAAATCCATTTTTGCGAAGTATCATCCAAAAAATGACTAAAATTACACCGAACAGGGCTAAATTTTAGGAAAAGTAAAAAAAAAGGTTGACTGAAATAAGACACGCCTTATAATGCACATCCACACGGTAAGGGTGATTAGCTCAGTTGGGAGAGCACCTCCCTTACAAGGAGGGGGTCACTGGTTCGAACCCGGTATCACCCACCAATTCTTACCGTGAAGTTTTCGAAAGAAACATTGGGGTGATTAGCTCAGTTGGGAGAGCACCTCCCTTACAAGGAGGGGGTCACTGGTTCGAACCCGGTATCACCCACCACTTACTACTTATTTTATGGGTTGTTAGCTCAGTCGGTAGAGCAGCGGACTTTTAATCCGTTTGTCGAGCGTTCGAATCGCTCACGACCCACCATTTTTTCTCTCTTGTCAAAACATCATTAATTAAACGCATCATTCAATATATTTATTATTTACCTCAAAAAATTTCGCTGAAGCGTCCCTTCAAAAGAAAAATAAAAGAAATAAGTGAGAACTCTTAATTAAAGATAAAATCGATAGAGAAAATGATGTAACGCAAAACAGCTATTGCCCTTAGGCAATAGCATAGAATAAAACGACATTTAAAAGGAGCGACTAACGGGTTACTCCATAACCTAACGGATAGAGCGCCTTCATATCGTTTGGTAAATCAGAAGATTGTTTGATAACACTATCCATTGAATCTGGTAATGCAATTGGCAATTTAGCATTATAAGGTTTGCTATCAAATAAACGTTTAAATAGCACCTCATCTTTAACACCAAAATTTGCTACAATAGCAATGAGAAAAAACAAACAGATTAAAAAAGTGTAACGCCAAAAGCGTCACATTATTGACCACAAATCACATAAACAATAAGTCGATAAGCAATATAAAACATCACCAGCCCAACAACCGAATCCAATATAACCCACATCCTTTTTTGCCTAAATAGAGGCGTAAGCAACCTAGCGCCATACCCAATACCAAAAAACCAAATAAATGACACACAAACTGCACCAATTAAAAACGCCCATTTTTGCTCAGTAGAAAACGTACCGGCAATCCCACCAACTATTACCACTGTATCCAAATAAACATGAGGATTAAGTAAAGTCACCGCAATTGTCGACAAAATCACTTTTGTTAAAGAACTCTTTCGTTGCTCGGCAGAATCAACCTGCATACTGCTATCACCTCTCACTGCGCTTTTAAATGCATTAAATCCATACCAAAGCAAAAACAATGCACCAAAGATGGCTAATGAATTAGTAATTATAGGATAACGACTAATAAAAGCCCCCACGCCCCATATACCAATAGTCATCAAAGCGAAATCACAAAAAAAACAGATGGCAGCAACAAAAAAGATATGATTTTTTAACAACCCTTGCTTAAGCACAAACAAATTTTGCGCGCCAATAGCAATAATTAAACTCGCTGAAATCATCGCGCCACGTAAAATATCGGTCAGCATTAAACCTAAAATCCTTAATCAACGAAAAGTAAGCATTATACAAAAACAATAAAGAATTTTGTATCAAAACCAAGAATTATTACGCACTTATAAAAAACAGTTATAATTATCCTCCTGAATAAAAAAATAAAAAAGTACAAGAAATGGTTGTCGAATTTATAATCTTCTTAATGATAGGCGCATTTGCGGGATTGCTAGCAGGTATATTTGGCGTGGGTGGTGGATCGTTAATTGTACCTGCATTAATTATAGTACTTAATCACTTTAATCATGGTGGAGAATGGATAAACCACATCGCCGTCGCCTCATCGCTTGCCACAATTATTGGCACCAGCTTATCATCAAGTTGGGTTCAGAATAAAAATCATAATATCCAATGGTCGATTCTAAAAAAGATGGTGCTAGGATGCATGATTGGCACGATGGGCGGATCGTATATGACACCTTATATTCCCGGTGTTTGGTTAAAATGGATTTTTATCGTTTTTCTTATCTACACCGGAAGTAAATTTATTCTCAAAAGCACCAATGTCGCCCAAAATCGAAACGCTGTATCATTTCATGACACGATTTATATCATTATTGGTGGACTAATTGGCGTGTTTGCAGCCCTAGTTGGTGTCGGTGGGGGTGTATTGGTGGTTCCTTTCTTAAAAAAATGCGGGGTAGATATACGTAAAGCGATTGGCACCTCTGCAGCATTTACCTTACCGGTAGCGCTTGGCGGAACGATTGGCTACATTATTGCAGGATGGAATATTGAAGAATTACCAGAATATAGTTTAGGCTTTGTCTATCTACCAGCAGTAATATCCATTATGATCACCAGTATACCCATGGCAAAAATGGGTGTTCAAATTGCACAACGATTATCGATAAATAAATTGATAAAATACTTTGGTATCTTTTTATTGCTAATAGCTATAAAGCTTATAATTTCGTGATTTGAAGCTTCAAAAACCCCGCTCCTCAACTTTTTTTTAAAATAAGGCAAAAATAAACCCGCCTAAGCGGGTGATTCAAGCGTCGATAAGCCACAAAATCCTTTTTATCGCATTGGTTGTGACTTCAAGTCTGCTATCAATTAATAACCTTTTTTCTATTCCAATTCCCTTAAAAATTAGGATGTAAAAAATAGTTAAGGTACAACACAAAGCATACCAGCTTTTGTATCATACATTCGCGCCACTTTTGCAAGACCTGTGCCTAAATGCACTACAATCGAATTGCTACCTAACTTATTACGAGTCACATACCAATCGTTGTAGAAATTGGCTCCAGAGTATAGGTACACAGTGCCCCACTCTGACAAGAGCCCTGCACCAATTCGTCGCTGAAAATGATTACCTGATGATGATGGGGTAGCACCTAAGCCATCAAAATTTGCATTAGTTAAATCACTTACCGTCACAACTTTATAACCTCCTATTTTTTTACACAACGCACTTAATTCATCCAGTTTATTAACCCCATCACCGTTATTAACAAACCACTTATTTAACACAAAACCATACTTAACAACTTCGTTACCTCGACTGTCACGACCAATTAACTCGAAGGTCTGGGGTAGAGTCGGCTTAGCTATACGATTAGGATTCTTAGAATGCCATTGAGATGGCGGAATTACTGGACCGGTTAATGTAACGCGTAGAGTGGTATTGTTTAAATAGTACATATTCGCGGTTATACCCTCTCGTGAAACAGGCGCCCATGACAGCGGACCCACACCACCAATATCCAAATCAAAGTACAAACCATGAGCACCCGTTGTAGGAAAATTTAAGTTATAAGATGATGGGGATGTTGACTGAATCCGAAAACCTTTATTACTGTCCCACAACCAATCTGGACCATTGTACTCTCTTCTCTCATGAACCACATTTGGCTTAACAAAACAAATCGCTGGCGGTAAATTAGGTTTAACATAATATGTTACATTTCCAGCACCATAGAAACGGCTATTCGGAACACCATAACGTGAACTCAATGTACTGAATGTATTACTTAATACAATTCGGTAGGGCGCATTACAAATATCCAGTACAGTATAACGTGAAACAGGTTGGTCGTTTTTATCAAAAATAGATAAATTTAAACTGCCTGTCGCAGAAATATCACCATCACCATCATCATCGCCCCAATAATTATATGGCCAACCGATAACGGTACTGAGCGCAACTGAATTGGTATTAGTTGGCACAAACATACTGATATCTGCAAAACTTTGCCCAACTATCGGTAGCACTATTGGAAAATTTGATGAGCTATTCGTTGACGGGGTATATCTCATTCCATTTGATAAAGTTATCCCTAGCAAACCGTCGGTATTAATTGCACGTGTGCGACCGCCATCAAATGTTAAATACGGAACATTACCATTAACAACATTTGATGTTTTAGATGTTAATGCATGGCCAGGAAAAGGATGAAAAGTAACCACTATTAACACTAAGAAGATTTGCCGGGATAATTTGGAACCACGAAAGAAGCATTGAAAAGCACTTCGCAATGAACAACGAAGCGCTCTTAAATTTTCGTGGATGAATAAACTGAAATGGAAAAATAAGCGTTGAATGCTTAAATTAAATGAATTTAAATGATAAATTGGCCTGTTTTGTCCATGTTTGAAATTATAATGCATAACTGCCATCCTTGCTGATTAATATTTTGATTTATATATCGTTTTACTCTTAACTGTTAAGTTTTATTCGTTTATCTAAAACAACTTAAAATGAGTTGGTACTGTAAAAATACGGCTCATTAAAAATAAATCAGCCTCTATTTATGCACTCCACAACATCACTTTTTTGACATATTTTTCACTCTTTGAGTTAACTATCCTTTTAACGAGTTAATATTATTTTTACTATCTCTAACACCCGCTCACTAAATTAAAAGCGAAGGTTTAAGAACTAATCTGAAATGCAAAGACCTTTAATTTCATTTCCATCACGAGCAGGAAGAAGGGTTAAACTTCCTTGAGCCGCGTACACGGAAACATTGGCACTATCATAAACGTCACTAGTCCAATAAAAATTATTGCTGAAATTAGCTCCAGTGTAGTAGCTCATCATCCCCCACTCGCTAAAGAATCCTGCAGCAACTCGTCGCTGATAATAATCTCCTGATGATGGAGGTGAAGCACTAGCCACTATCACATCTGAACGAACAGCATTAGTTAAATCTCTGACAAGGGGAATTCGATAACCGAGACTATTACACCAAGAGACTGTATTAGAATAAGAGTAATTATCAGTGCCACGGTTGACAAACCACTTCCTTAATGTAAATTCATATTTGGCAACTTCGTTACCTCGACTGTCACGAGCTACTAACTTAAATTCTTGCGGCAAAACAGGTTTAGCAATACGCCCAGGGTTATCAGAATTCCATTGAGATGATGTTGCAACTGGACCTGTTAATCTAACAACAGCTTCATCAATTGATAAACCGCTTATAGTAGCCGTAATACCACTATGCGAAACAGGTGCCCAAGACAATACTTCACTACTACCTTCAATATTTAGTTTAAAGGACAAATTATTAGCGCCAGTTGTAGGAAAATTTATAGCATTGACTCTAGCTGTTCGAGTAAAAAAACCTTTTTTAGGATCCCATAAAGAAGCAGGACCAGCATATTTATTTGTACCATTTCTCAAGTTAGGAGTAACTAAACAAATCTCTGGCGTTCTCTTAGGAGTTATATAATATGTCACATTACTAGCATTAAAATTACGACTGCGAGGAACACCATAATTTGTAGCCAATGTACCGTCTGTATTGCTTAGTTCAACCTTATAAGGTGCGTTACATATCGTTAATATAGTTTTACGAGATATAGGATTATTGTTTTTATCAAAAATAGATAAACTTATATTACCGGCTGCTGTAATATCATCATCACCATCATCATCACCCCAATAATTATAAGGGGGTTTGATCAGCGTACTTAAAGTGATTGAATAAGTATTAGTTGGTACAAACATACTAATATCGGCAAAACTTTGACCCACAACTGGTAGCTCAATTGGCGTTGTTGATGAATTATTAATTGAAGGTGTGTATTTAACTCCATTAGACAAAGATATCCCGAGCAAACCATCAGCGTTTACAATACGTGTACGCCCAGCATCTAAGGTTAAAAATGGAGAGTTACCATAGATAACATTCGATGTTGTAGATGTTAACGCATGGCCAGGAAAAGGATGAAAAGTAACCACCATTAACACTAAAAAGATTTGCCGGGATAATTTGGAACCACGAAATAAGCATTGAAAAGCACTTCGCAATGAGCGGCAAAGCGTTCTTAAATTTTCGCGGATGAATAAACTGATATGGAAAAATAAGCGTTGAATGCTTAAATTAAATAAATTTAAATAATAAATTGACCTGTGTTGTCCATGCTTGAAATTATAGTGCATAGCTGGCATCCTTGCTGATTAATATTCTAATTTATATATTTTTCTATGCTTACTCATTAACGTAACTAAGGTGAAACACAAATACCTGTGCCTCCAGCATTCGAATTAACAACCATGCCATCGACAGCGCTCACGACAAAAAATACAGATTGTTTACTACTATCATAGAGGTCACTAGTCCCGTACCAATGATTGATGAAATTAGCGCTGGCGTAAGTGGTCGTATCGCCCCATTCCGTAAACAGCCCGGCACCAATTCGACGCTGATAATGATTATTCAGTGACGGAGGCGTCGCACCAACTACCCCTTGACACAAATTGGGAGAAGAATCCGCACCCTGACAAGATGCATTAGTTAAATCTTTAACCTTAGGCATCCGATAACTAAGGCTATTACACCAAGATAATGTATTTGAATAATCGTAATAGCTGGTACCTCGATTGACGAACCACTGTTTTAACTCAAATCCATACTTAACGACTTCATTACCTTGACTGTCTCGTCCAATTAACTCGAAAATCTGAGGTAAAGTAGGTATAGCAATACTACCAGGGGAATTAGATGCCCATTGGGATGAACTGGCAACAGGACCGGTTAAGGTAACGCGCACGCTTGTACGTTTGGAATTGGTCATCGTCGCGGTAATACCACCATGCGAAACCGGTGCCCAGGACAATGCCTCATTAATACCACGAATATTTAAATCAAAGTACAGATTATTAGCACCGGTTGTAGGGAAATTTAAACCATAAGATGACGACTCAAAAGACTGAGGGAGGAAACCTTTATTAGGGTTCCATATCGAAGCTGGGCCGGCATATTCATCAAAACCATCATCCAATTCAGGTTTTGCAAAGCAGACCACCGGTACCGCCTTAGGGCTTACATAATAAGTGACTTTACTTTCACTAAAAGTACGACTTTGAGGAACGCCATAACGTGTAGTTAATGTGCCTTTTGTACTGCTTAATTTAACCTGATAAGGCGCATTACAAATCGTTAACACCGTGTCACGTGATACAGCTTGTTTGTTTCTATCCACGATAGATAAATGTAGACTACCCGTAGCTGTAATATCATCATCACCATCATCATCACCCCAATAATTATAAGGGAATTCAATGAGCTTACTCAATGTTATTGAATCAGTATTAGGTGGCACTAACATATTAATATCAGTAAAACTCTGACCTACATCAGGTAACTCTATTGGCGTTTTGGATGAAGTATTCGTTGATGGTGTATATTGCGTTCCATCTGATAAGGATATCCCTAGTAAATCGTCAGTGTTAACTACGCGTGTACGACCTCCATCGAAGGTTAAATACGGTTCACTGCCATGAATAATATTAGTTGTTTTAGAGGTTAATGCATGACTTGAAAAAGGGATCAAAAAAAACACCCCTAAAAAGATCGGCTGCGATAAATTGAATTGATAAAAGGATCGTTGAAATGATCCTAAAAAGGATCGCGCGAAAATTTTGGAAATTTCGCTGAATCTGGCGAAAAAATGAACTTTTGTGAAAAAAGAAGATTGAGTGCTTAACTTTAGCGAATTTAAATTAGAGGTTGGCCAAGTTGCCTGTTGCCTGTTGCCTGTTGAAAATTATAGAACATCTGCGACAATCCTGTCAAGTATATTTATGATTTATTTACTATTTTTCTAATTATTGTTTTAGCTATCCCGCTAAAATTATGTAAAAAGTATAGTGACTGAAAAAAACAGGTGCAATACTTTTTTTACTTTAGATCGTTAACTTTCGTAAAGATAATCATGAAAAAACATGATTAAAAAATAACTAACCATTGTTTTAATTAAAAATATAGCATTTACAAAACTTTAATAATTATAATTATTGATCCTGAAAAATTTTATCTTAGCATTTAGAATTAATGATGTTGATCATTAAATAGTTCTGAAGTGGAATTTAGAAGATCAAAAACCCTGTTGCTCAACTTTTTTTACGATAAAATACTTAAAAATAAACCCTGCCAAGTTATGGGATAAGCTGTTTATGTTGAACTGTAAAGCGAGATTTAGAACCCCAAAAACCCCGCTCCTCAACTTTTTAGATAGTTTATTAGGATTAATAAAAAAGGTCGCAACTGCGACCTTTTGCTTTTAAGGTTAATTTTATCTAGCTTGTTTAACGGCTAATCCCAATTGCCATACAGCCATTGCATAATGTGTGCTATGGTTGTAACGAGTGATGACGTAGAAGTTAGGTAGTCCATACCAAAATTGGTAATTATCACCCATGTCTAAACGTAATAAGCTGACTTCTTTATGACCGTCGATTGAGCTTTTTGGTTTTAATCCTGCTTTAGCTAGATGTTCAATTGTATATTTGGTGCTAAAGCCTGTATCGAGGTCGAGTGCTTGACCATCAGCAACCACTGCAACTTTTTTGTTTCGTTGCCAGCCGTGAGCTTTGAAATAGTTTGCTACACTTCCGATTGCATCAACTGGATCCCATAAGTCGGTATGACCGTCATGGTTGAAGTCGATAGCATGATTTCTAAAGGCTGATGGCATAAATTGTCCGTAGCCCATGGCTCCTGCAAATGATCCATTTAAATCAAACGGATCAACACCTTCATCACGACACATAATTAAGAAGTCTTCAAGTTCCTTAGCAAAGTATTGTGATCGTCTTGGGTAATAAAATGCTAGGGTTGATAATGCGTCGATAATTTTGGTTTTGCCCATTACTCTTCCCCACCCGGTTTCAACGCCTATAATTCCGACGATAATTTCAGGTGGTACACCGTACTCTTTGTAAGCACGTTGTAGATCTTTGTCATATTTATTCCAAAATTCGACACCTTTAGGTAAGTTACCTGGGGTGATAAATTTATTTTTATAACGAATCCATGCGCCATTAGGTACGTTTGACGTTCCTGATTTTGGCGCTTGTTTGTCCATTAAACCAATAACCCAATCAAGTTTGTTGGTTTGTTCTAAAACATTGCGAAGTTGTTGGCGATTAAAGCCATGTTTATTTACCATCATTGTGATAAATTTTTCTTTATCGACCGATAAAGGAGCACTATTGGCTTTTGGTTCTTCGTGCTGTTTTTCTAGATAAACGCCACCCTTTACATTCGAATGTCCTCGATGTTGCTGCATTGGCGATTTCGATGATCCCCCACTCGAACAAGCAGTGAGCCATAAAACCATCATGACACAAATAACGATACGTTGCATAAATCATCCATATTCATTTAGTTAAAAAACGGCGACATATTAAATTATTTATTGTTATTTAACAATATTTTGACACTCTTTCCCTGCTGCTATTTGCGCTATATTATTTAAGGTTGTGTCAGAGATATTTAATAGTGCTTCTTGGGTTAAAAACGCTTGATGACCAGTAAAAATCACGTTATGGCAGGCTGATAATCGACGGAATACGTCATCTAATATGACATCATTAGATTTATCTTCGAAAAATAGGTCTCGTTCGTTTTCATAAACATCCATACCTAGTGCACCGATTTTGGTCTGTTTTAACGCTTCAATTGCAGCGGTTGCATCCAATAAACCACCTCGGCTTGTGTTGATAATCATCACACCATTTTTCATTTTGTTGAATGACTCTTTATTTAGTAGATGATAATTTTCAGGAGACATTGGGCAATGTAAGGTGATAACATCTGATTTGGCATAGAGTTCGTCTAATTGAACATATTGTGCACCTAATTCAACAGCGATATCATTTGGATAAGGATCATAAGCAAGGATATTCATGCCAAATCCTTTTAAGATGCGGATCACTGCTTGACCAATTTTACCCGTTCCAATCACACCTGCTGTACGATTATGCATGTTAAAACCGGTTAAGCCGTCTAACGAGAAGTTAGCGTCGCGAGTACGTTGGTAAGCTTTGTGGGTTCTGCGGTTTAGTGTCATCATCAATGCAACCGCATGTTCAGCCACCGCTTCAGGAGAATAAGCTGGCACACGAACAACGGTGATCCCTAATTTTTTTGCTTCATCGAGATCAACATTATCAAAACCCGCACAGCGTAATGCTAAGATTTTAATACCATAATGGGCTAATTTTTGTAGAACTAATTTATCAACTTCGTCGTTAACAAATACACAAACAGCATCATAACCTTGCGCGGTGACAACCGTTTTATGGCTTAATTTATGCTCATAATATTCGATATCAAAACCAAAGTGTTTGTTGGCGATTTCGAGATGTTCTTTGTCGTAATGCTTACTGCTAAAAACAGCGACTTTGACTGTTTCTTTCATACTGCAATCCCCCTTATAGGCGTTTAATTAATGCATCTTTTAAGTTTTAGTGATGATTGAAACGCATTGTTTACTTGATATTTTTTGGCGAATGTTGATTAAATGCTTACTTTTGAAAGTTGAGTTAAAAATTAACCTGTATAGTAAAACGCTTTATGTTAGCTTTAGCAATTATTTTTTTTATTAATATGCTATGATAGCACTTTGCTATATAACTGACCGATAATGTTAACTAATGAATAAAAAACAAGTTTCTCTTCTTAGGACTATCTTTTCCACTAAAATGCTTATTTGTATTTTTACTGGTTTGGCTTCCGGTCTTCCTTTTTATTTGTTAATTCAACTTTTACCTGCTTGGTTAACCAGTGAAGGGCTGAATATAAAAGCTATTGGTGCATTTTCATTAACTCAACTGCCCTATATTTTTAAATTTGTTTGGGCGCCATTTATGGACAATATTTCACTGTTTGGGATGGGGCGTCGACGGGGATGGATGTTTCTGTCGCAAATAATATTGCTCTTTTTTATTGCAATATTGGGGTGCTTTTCACCGACTCTGAATATTTGGATTATTGCTACACTCTGTTTCATTATTGCGCTGTTTTCAGCCACGCAAGATATCGCTTTAGATGCATTTCGCCAAGAAATTCTTTCTGATACTGAACTTGGATTAGGGAACAGTATTCATATTAACGTTTATCGTCTTGCCAGTTTGGTGCCCGGTTCATTATCGCTAATCTTATCTCATTTTTTACCTTGGAGTAGCGTTTTTATGGTCACGGCGCTATTTATGTTGCCCGTGATAATTATTACCTTGTTGATAAAAGAGCCAATTAATAAACCAATACCAAAATCCCATAATTTTGAAGATATTATTATCAATCCTTTTTTAGAATTTATTAAAAGAAAAGGCGTTAAATCCGCGATGATCATTTTGGCCTTTATATTTTTATATAAGTTAGGCGATAGCATGGCGACATCGTTAGCGACTACTTTTTATATGAAAATGGGATTCAGCCTACCAGACATTGGTTTGATCGCTAAAAATGCGCAATTATGGCCAGGGATATTAGGCGGAATTATGGGCGGCATTTTGATGATAAAAATAGGGATTAATCGGGCTTTATGGTACTTTGGTTTTGTTCAAGTCTTTTCTATTTTAGGTTTTGCCTGGTTATCAATTGAAGGCCCTTTTAATGATATTGGTGTCAGTGAAAAAATAATGTTAGCGATAGTGATCAGTGTTGAATCCTTGGGGGTTGGTCTTGGTTCGGCAGCTTTTGTTGCTTTTATAGCCAAAACCACGAATCCATTATATACTGCAACACAGTTTGCGTTATTTAGCAGTATCGCTTCTATTCCTCGAACATTGATTAATTCAACAACAGGAATTATGGTTGAATATTTAGGATGGACCAACTTTTTTGGTTTATGTACGCTATTAGCAATACCCGGCATGGTGTTACTGTTGAAAGTGGCACCATGGAATAAGAAATCTTAGGAGACATTATGGACAAACTATCGTTAGCTTTGGAGTTTAGACATGCTTGTAAACGGTTTGATGAATCAAAAAAGATTAGTCATAGCGATGTTGAAATTATTTTAGACGCGGGTCGTTTATCGCCTTCTTCGTTTGGTTTTGAGCCTTGGCATTTTGTCGTTGTCGATAATGCAGATATCAAAGCTGAATTGCGTGCTGCTTGTTATGACCAAGAACAAGTTACTAGCTGTTCACATTTTGTGATTTTACTTTACCGTAAAGCGAATAATTTTACTTTGCAAAGTCCATATTTACGTCAAGCTATAGGAAGAACATTGCCAGATCAGAACGATCAAACGGCAATTGATAAAGCTAGCCAAGATTTTCTTAACTATATTGCTTATGGTTTACGAGAAGGTTTAAATGCTGATAGCTGGTCAGAAATGCAAGGTTATATTGCTGCTGCAAATATGATGACTACAGCGGCTTATCATGGCATAGATTCTTGTGCGCTTGGCGGATTCCAATATGATAAGGTAATTAATATTTTAGAAAAACATATTCCAACATTTAGTCGTGAGGTATTTGGTGTTGGGCTGTGTTTAGCGTTTGGTTATCGTATTGATGAGCAACCACCTCATATTCGTTGGTCACTTGAAGATGTCACCACTTTCTTATCTTAATTGCTATTAGTTTTATGTCGCCAACTGGCGGCATTAACTCTTTTTTTAACAATTATTCAGACGTGTTATTAAGCGTTTGCGCATCTGCTAATAGTGAATCTAAAATAAATTCAACACCCAATAATATATTTGCGATTTTTGGATCGTTAATATTCTGCTGAGTTGAGTTTAAAATTTCTTTTACCCACGTAATTTTAGCTGATTACATTTCCATTTTTTTGAATGGTGGCTTGTCGTATTTCGAGTGAAAGCGTTATCGCCTAATGATTAAAACAGTAATAATTAATTATTAAAACTTATGAAAACTTTAGATAAATAAAATCAATTTGTTAAAAACATAAGTTAATTTAACAATTTGAAAATATAAGGAAAAGTAACGTTACTCCGTGTTATTTATCACCTTCACCTATTGCTGTAATAAACATTTTTTTTACAAGAAAATAGTTGATAATGTTAGACTTATCATCTATAAATTGCGCTAATCATATTTTATTTAGCCAGAATAATAGGAAGGATACAAAATGAAAACCAAACATGCCCGTTTATTAATTTTAGGGTCAGGCCCTGCTGGCTATACCGCAGCGGTTTATGCCGCGCGAGCAAATCTCTCTCCAGTATTAATAACTGGCACTCAACAAGGTGGACAACTTACCACCACGACCGAGATCGAAAACTGGCCAGCGGCAAATCCAGAATTAACGGGTCCTGAACTTATGGTGAAAATGCAACAACATGCCGAACGATTTGATACCGAAATTATTATCGATCATATCGATAGCGTTGATTTTAGCCAAAAGCCATTCAAACTATTTGGTAGCGATACGGAATATAGTTGTGATGCGTTAATCATTGCAACTGGTGCCTCCGCACAATATCTCGGGTTGCCTTCTGAAGAAGCTTTTAAAAGTAAAGGTGTGTCAGCCTGTGCTACATGTGACGGTTTCTTTTATCGTAATCAGAAAGTGGCTGTTGTTGGTGGCGGTAATACTGCGATTGAAGAGACCCTTTACTTGGCTAATATTGCCAGTGAAGTCCATTTAATCCACCGTCGCGATAGTTTTAGGGCTGAAAAAATCTTAATGAATCGTTTAGCTGAAAAAGTGCAAGAAGGTAAAGTCATTTTGCATACTCATCAAATCGTCGATGAAATTCTTGGCGATAATATGGGCGTAACCGGTGTAAGATTACGAAGTACTATCGATTCTGATCTAACCGAAGAGTTATCAGTAATGGGGGTATTTATTGCTATTGGTCATAAACCCAATACCGCAATTTTTGAAGGCCAACTTGAACTTGATAATGGTTATATCAAGGTGAAATCAGGTACTGAAGGTAATGCAACACAAACTAGCGTAGAAGGAATTTTTGCTGCGGGCGATGTTATGGATCATATTTATCGACAAGCCATTACCTCGGCAGGAACAGGCTGTATGGCTGCGTTAGATGCTGAACATTATTTAGATAAATTAAAATGACACTAGATAAAAAACGTCAAAATTATTTACTTAGCTGGTTAAAACAGCACACAAAAATGCATAAACCAGATTTGCGTACTTCAGTTTTATTCGGTTTTTTGTTGAGTCTATTAATGATCGGCCAAGCTGCTTTATTGGCGATTATTTTGCAGAAGTTGATCATCGATCAGACTCCTTTTACCACCGTTTTCCCTTATTTTTTATCTTTAGTTGTCATCCTATTGGCGCGTGGCTTGCTTATTTACTTCCGTGAAAAGATTAATTTTGCTTTAGGCCAAAAAATCCGCCAACAAATTCGGCAAAAAATTATCGATCAGTTTGAATTGTTCGGCCCTGCATATTTAAGTCAAAGTACTACAGGAGCTTGGAGTACCTTAGTTATTGAGCAGGTTGATAATTTGCATGATTTTTTTGCTCGCTATTTACCGCAAATGCGCCTGGCAAGTATGGTGCCGATATTAATTTGTATTGCTATTTTCCCTTTTAACTGGGCCGCGGCCGTTATTTTGCTTTGTACTGCTCCGCTGATCCCTATTTTTATGATTTTAGTGGGAATGGGAGCCGCGGATATTAATCGTCGTCATTTTAAAGCACTCTCTTATTTAAGTGGGCACTTTTTAGATCGCCTTAAAGGGCTGAGTACTATTCGCTTATTTAATCAAGGCAAACAGCAAACCGAGCAAATTGCCAAGGCGTCTGAAGATTTTCGAATTAAAACGATGCAAGTATTAAAGATGGCGTTTTTGTCATCAGCGGTTTTGGAATTTTTTACGTCGATTTCGATTGCAATTGTGGCGGTCTATTTTGGTTTTTCGTATTTAGGGGAGTTTGATTTTGGTGCTTATAATGGCACAGTCACGTTATTTGCTGGTTTTTTTGCCTTGATTTTAGCACCTGAATATTTTCAACCGCTACGTGATTTGGGCGTCTATTATCATGCCAAAGCAGAAGCCATTGCCGCAGCTGATAATATTGAAACTTTTTTAAATAAAAAATTGCCACTTGATAGCGTTCAGAAAAAAAACGAGTCTAATCAATCAGCATCAACCATTCCTTCTGAAATAAATGTTTTAAAAACAATTGAAGCGAAAGATCTTATCGTGTTATCTAACGAAGGTCTGCCTATCGTTGGCCCGCTTAGCTTTTCATTACAAGCGCCATTTAAATTAGCGTTAATTGGTACTAGTGGTGAAGGTAAAAGTTCTATTATGCAAGTATTGCTTGGCTTTTTACCTTATCAGGGTTCACTAAAAATTAATGGGATTGAATTTAATCAGCTTGATTTAGTAAGTTGGCAACATCAAATCAGTTGGATTGGGCAAAATCCTTATTTGATTAATGGTTCGATTCGTGAAAATATTCTACTGGGTAAACCCATAGCGAGCGCCAATGAAATTGACGAGGTTATTGCAAAAGCGCAATTATCTGATGTTATCGATCAATTACCAGAAGGCGTCGATACCCAAGTTGGTGAAGATGCGGTTAGATTATCAGTTGGACAAGCTCAGCGCATCGCCCTTGCTAGAGCAATGCTGAAACCTTGCCAATTACTGATACTTGATGAACCGACCGCAAGTTTAGATAAGCAGACAGTTCAGCAGTTGGCACCCTATGATATTGCGACAAATAGTATCACTATCACTCATCAACATGATGATATGCATGAATTTGACCAAGTATGGAAATTGTCGAAAGGTCAACTTAACGCCATCAAGGAGAGCTTATGCTAGCGCTATTACGTCCCTATATTGCACTTTATAAGCACTACTTTTGGCAAATTGTTATTGGATTAGGTTTAGCTATTCTTACATTATTTGCCAGTGTTTTTTTACTTTCTTTATCTGGATGGTTTTTAGCTTCTACCGCGGTAGTCGGTGTGGCGGGTTTATATACGTTTAATTATATGTTACCTGCTGCGGGCGTAAGAGCGGCTGCCATTATGCGAACGGCATCCCGTTATGCTGAGCGCTTGGTTGATCACAATACCACCTTTAAAATATTAGCGTATTTAAGAACATTAGCATTTAAGAAGATTCTTCCTTTAAGCGCTAACCAATTATCCCAATATCAAAAAGCCGATCTTCTTAATCGTTTTATTGTGGATATTGATGCCCTTGATCATCTCTATCTAAAACTCTTTTCACCTATTGTAACGGCACTGGTAATTATTATGCTCTTGTTTGTCGGATTAAGTTATATCAACTTTCCTATTGCATTAATTATCAGCATGGTACTAACTACTACTCTACTTGCTATACCGGTGATCTTTTATTATGCAGGTAAACAATTAGGCGAAATACTGGCTAAACAGCAAAGTGAGTATCGCGCATTGTTGGTTAATTATCTACAAGGCCAAGCTGAACTGACTTTATTTAATGCGCAAGATCGTTATCGCTCAAAACTCGACAAACTTGAATCAGATTGGCTTTATCATCAACAAAAGCAGTCTACTTTAATGGCTCTCTCGAGCGCTCTTGTGGTATTAATTGCTGGCTTTTTGACTTTGTTAGTGCTTTGGCTTATCACTCAATATACATTATCGCCTTTAGTTGCCCTATTTGTGTTTGTCTGCCTTGCTAGTAGTGAAATTTTAGCACCAATCCCTACTGCATTTATCTTTTTAGGGCAAGTATTAGCGTCAGCCAAACGAACAACCGCTTTATTTGATCAAACACCAGATATCCAGTTTGTCGAGCAAGGCAGATCGATAGATTTGACTACCGCAAAACTGCGGTTTGAAGATGTTTGCTTTAGCTACCCAAATCAACCTTTTGCAGTTTTAAGCCATTTTTCATTAACAGTTGAAGCCGGTAAACATATTGGCTTAATTGGTAAAACCGGTTGTGGCAAATCCACATTACTTAATTTAGTCACGCGCGCGTGGGAACCCACTTCAGGTAATATCTTTATCAACGATATACCGATTAATCAACTTGACGAGCCAACTTTACGTCAGGCGATTGCTGTGGTTCCTCAAGTGATTACTATTTTTAGTGACTCGCTTAGACAAAATTTGTTAATCGGTAATCCAAACGCTTCTGATCAACAGTTAATGGATATTTTACATCAAGTTGGGCTTTCCAAATTGATCTCAACCGGTCAGGGTTTAGATTTGCCATTAGGGCAAGGAGGACGATCATTATCAGGTGGTGAAACTCGACGTATCGGTATTGCTCGGGCATTACTACATAATTCACCATTAATGTTGATGGATGAGCCTACCGAAAGTCTTGACCAACAAACTGAACTGCAGATAATTGAACTTATCAAAAACTACGATAAAACTTTGCTGATGGTTACACATAGATTAACGGATAATCCATTGTTTGATCAGGTGGTTGAGTTGTAAGATTTGGGGTGTCAAAAACCCCGTTCCTCAACTTTTTTTATTTTAAAAAGTGCGCTCCTCACTTTTTTTGATTTGTACTGGTTCAGATGTGCTATTTTCAAGGCGATTTTGAAAAAATATGCTATACTAGCGCTTTATGTATATTAGTAGAGAGTATATTTTGCAACAATCATTACAAGACTTTATTATTGATAAAATTGATGATTTAAAAGGCAAGGATATTGTTACCCTTGATGTGCGTGGTAAGTCAAGTATCACCGACTATATGATTATTTGTACTGGAACTTCAAATCGTCATGTTTCGTCAATTGCAGGGCATCTACTTGATGAAGCTAAAAAGCAAGGACATGTGGTATTAGGCAGTGAAGGCCAAAATGATGCGGATTGGGTAGTCGTTGATATGGATTCGGTGATCGTTCATATAATGCAAGAAGAGAGCCGACAATTATACGAACTCGAGAAGCTTTGGAGTTAGTTACGTGAAACTACAGCTTATTGCTGTTGGCAACAAGATGCCAAATTGGGTAACCACCGCTTTTGATGATTACCAATCTCGATTCCCCAAAGATATGCCTTTAGAACTCATTGAAATCCCCGCAGGAAAACGGACTAAAAATGCCGATATTGCGCGTATTTTAGATAAAGAAGGTGAGCAGATGCTGGCTTCTTGTAGTAAAGGTAATCGCATCGTGACGCTAGATATTCCCGGTAAACCTTATACCACTCATGATTTAGCTAAGCAACTTGAACGTTGGAAAGCAGATGGGCGTGATGTTAGTTTGTTAATTGGTGGACCTGAGGGGCTGTCTCCCGCTTGTAAGGCTGCTGCTGAGCAAAGTTGGTCGCTATCACCTTTAACGCTACCACATCCACTAGTTAGAGTGATTGTATCTGAAAGCCTTTACCGTGCTTGGAGTTTAACGGCTAATCATCCTTATCATCGTGAATAGGTTGGGTATTTGAATGAATATTTTAGATTTGCAAATTGCCACCGAGCAGCAAGATAATCTGCCAAGTGAGCAACAAATTATGCAGTGGTTAGAGGTAATTTTACCGCAGTTTGTGGAGAATGCTGAAATCACTATTCGGATTGTCGATAAGGAAGAGAGTCAACACCTTAATCATACTTATCGCAATAAAGATAAGCCAACCAATGTTTTATCGTTTCCGTTTGAATCGCCGGTTGAAATTGATGTTCCATTACTTGGCGATTTGGTGATTTGTAAGCAAGTGGTTGAAGCTGAAGCAATTGAGCAACATAAGTCGTTAACATCACATTGGGCGCATATGATTGTTCATGGCTGTTTGCATTTATTAGGATATGATCATATCCTTGACGAAGAAGCCGAAGAAATGGAAAATATCGAAATCGATATAATGGCACAGTTAGGATTTGATAATCCTTATTTATTAATTGATTAGATGACTAATTTTTAATAGTCTGTTTAATATAAAATTATAACTCAAAATACATTTGATATATGAAAGGAAGAGAGCAAATGAGTGATGATAATCACCGGAGACCCAAAAAAGGGTTTACATTATGGTTAAGTCAATTATTCAATTCAGAACCAAAAGATAAAGATGAACTTATTGAAGTGATTCGTGAAGCTGAAGAAAACGAACTTATTGATCCAGATACCCTTGATATGATCGAAGGTGTAATGGATATAGCTGATCAGCGCGTTCGCGATATCATGATCCCCCGCTCTCAAATTGTAACAATCAAAGATAATTTTTCCCTTGATGAATGTTTAGATATTATTTCTGAACACGGCCATTCACGCTACCCGGTTATTAGTGAAGATAGAGACCATATTGAGGGAGTACTTTTAGCTAAGGATTTACTTATTTATATTCGACAAGGTGTTAATGATTTTGACTTGAAGAAGATCCTTAGACCGACTGTTGTTGTTCCTGAAAGTAAACGCGTTGATCATATGTTAAAAGAGTTTCGTATGCAGCGCTATCATATGGCGATGGCCATTGATGAGTTTGGTGGCGTTTCAGGTTTAGTGACTATCGAGGATATTTTAGAACTTATTGTTGGCGATATTGAGGATGAATACGATGAGGTTGAAGATCGGAATATTCGTCGTTTATCACCAACTATGTACTCCGTTCGTGCGCTTACGCCTGTTGAAGATTTTAATGAGATCTTTGGCACCTCATTTAGTGATGAGGAGGTGGATACTATCGGCGGTTTGGTGATGCAACATTTTGGGCGTTTACCAATTCGTGGCGAGACGATTACTATTGATGGCTATCAATTTAAGGTAACCATTGTTGACCGTAGACGAATTATTCAATTGCATGTCACAATCCCTGAAGATGCAGTTGTTCCTAATTTAGAGCAAAATGCTTAAGCATATTCTATTGAGCCTTTTTTTAGGCGCCATTGCCGTATTTAGTTACGCGCCCTTCCATTTTTGGCCGATTGCCTTTGTGTCTTTTGCTGGGCTTTTATGGTTAGTTGCTGATAAAACAAAAAAGCAAGCTATGCTAGTTGGCTTTAGTTGGGGTGTAGGCTACTTTTTAGCTGGTGTTCACTGGGTTTATATCAGTATTAAACAATATGGCGAAGTGCCAACGTCAGTTGCGATTATTATTTTGGGTCTGTTAGTTAGCTATTTAGCGCTCTATCCAATGCTATTTGCTTGGTTATTGAGAGCCTGTGACCGTTTTGCAACTAAGTGTTCAATGAAACAATTGGTTTTACTGGCACCAATTTTGTGGCAAGTTACCGAATTTTTACGAGGCTATATTTTAACAGGATTCGCTTGGTTAGAATTAGGTTATAGTCAACTTGATAGCCCTTTACGAAATTATTTCCCGATCGTTGGAATTAATGGGGTAACGTTACTCTTTACTATATGCTGTGGATTGGGTGTTTATTATTTGTACCATGTCAAGCAATCAGCCTTTATAAAGCACACATTTGGTGCAATTGTCGCACTATTTGCGATCATTTTTGCACCAGTTTCACTCAATTCAATTAATTGGACAACCATTGATCATTCCCGGACAGCTAATTTCAGCTTAATTCAAGGAAATATTTTACAATCACTACGTTGGAGCAGAGAGCAGTTAGATAACACTTTACAAACCTACGCTTCATTAACCGAAAAGAATTTCGGTAAAGATAAAATTATTATTTGGTCAGAAGCCAGTGTTACTGATTACGAGATAAATCAGCAACCTTATTTACAGTTTTTAGATAATGAAGCCCGAGCAAATGGTAGTGAAATTGCAGTCGGTATTATTGATTATCGTATCGGAGATAATGATGCAAATCCAGATATTTACAATACGTTACTGGTTTTAGGCGAAAATATGCCATATCAATATCCTAATGTTAATCGATATCAAAAACATCATTTGGTGCCTTTTGGCGAATTTACCCCTTTTAGATTTTTATTAGATCCTATTGCCGATCTCCTTGATATTCCTATGTCGTCAATGCAAGAGGGAGCAGAAAAACAACCTCAGCTTACAATGAAGGGATTTAAGTTTACTACTGCAATTTGTTATGAGGTGATTTTATCGAATTTGATGTGGAAGAATTTTGCACCTGATACAGATTTTTTATTGACCGTTTCAAATGATGCTTGGTTTGGTGATAGTATTGGGCCAAAACAACATTTGCAAATGGCGCAAGCTAGAGCGTTAGAGTTTGGTCGACCAATGATTCGTAGTACCAATACCGGTATTACAGCAATTATTGACCATCATGGTTATATTATTGAGCAATTACCGCAATTTCAAACCAATGTTTTAAATTATACGTTGTCACCAACTGTTGGTTTGACTCCTTATGCTAGATTTGGCGATCTAGCTTATTATCTTATTCTTTCTTTGCTATTTATTTTGGTTTTTGTAAAAAAACGTCGATAATCAATTTTTTGGCATAAATATTGCTTGTATATTATTGAAATTCAAAAAATTGTCTGAGTTAAATTTTTGTGAAAATCTAGATAAACCTAGGTTGTAGCTTGTCCTTTTAATCGATAAATATACAGTAAAAAGTACTTTTATGATGAAAAATAAGTTATAATATACGCCCTTTGTAAAAATATTAAATTTATTTAATATGATACAAATTAAACAGTAGGAGATGAGTATGAACAAAAAGACAAAATTAACCAAATTAGTGTTATCATTAGCAATGCTTGGACTAATGAGTGGTGCCGCTGTTGCTGAAGAATTAAGTGGTACATTAGCCAAAATTAAAGATAGTGGTGTGATTGTTGTTGGTCATCGTGAATCTTCTATTCCATTTTCCTACTATGGTGAAAAACAAGAAGTTATTGGCTATTCACAAGATTATTCTAATTTAATTGTCGATGCAGTTAAAAAAGAGTTGAATATGCCAGATCTTAAAGTTAAATATTTACCGGTTACTTCTAAAACGCGTATTCAATTACTTAATAACTATACTTATGATTTTGAATGCGGTTCTACTACTAACAATCTTGAGCGCCAAAAGACAGTAAGCTTTTCTGATAGCATTTTTATTGTTGGTACTCGATTCTTAGTGAAAGCAGACAGCAATATTAATAGTATCGAAGATTTAAAAGGTAAAAATGTGGTAACTACTGCGGGTACTACCTCTGAAGTCCGATTAAATCAAATTAATAATAAAGATAATTTAGGTATTCGTATTATTACGCCTAAAGATCATGGTGATGCATTTAATGCCCTTGAAACAGGTCGTGCTGCTGCATTTTTAATGGATGATGCACTTTTAGCTGGTGAACGTTCACGCGCTATCAATCCAGCTGAATGGAAAATTGTTGGCGAGCCATTATCTTACGAATCCTATGGTTGTATGTTAAGAAAAGGCGATACCCAATTTAAACAATTGATGGATAAAGCTATTGCTGATGCACAAAAATCTGGTAAAGCATTAGAGTCTTATAACAAATGGTTTACTCAACCAGTTCCACCTAAAGGTGCGAATATGGCTCTTGAAATTTCACCTAAAATGGTTGAGCTTTTTGCAAATCCAAATGATAAAGCATTAGATTAATACTTTTCATATCTTTCTAATCCAATGTACTAAATGTTTTTGCATTTAGTACATAATCTAATTTAGTGAAATAAATATATTATGAGTTTCAATTGGACACTATTTTTTGAATCCACCCCTTATGGTGATGGAATTTACTTAAACTGGCTTTTTGACGGTATTATCGTTACCGTTTCATTAGCAGTAACAGCTTGGATTATTGCATTCATACTAGGATCACTAGTAGGGATTTGCAGAACTTTAGAAAATAAATTTCTAAATAGCTTTGCTGCCGGTTATATCCAGCTTTTCCGTAATATCCCATTACTTGTTCAGATGTTTTTATGGTATATGCTTTTTCCAGAAATTTTATCTGGTAGCTTAAAAACATGGTTTATTTCTGGCATTTCTCCTAATGTCAGCGCATTTATTACTGCGGCAATCGCTTTAGGTTTGTTTACTTCTGCACGTATTGCAGAACAAGTTAGAACAGGTATTCAAACTCTACCTAAAGGCCAACGTTATGCGGCAATTGCGCTCGGTTTAACCAATCGACAAGCTTATATGTATGTTTTATTACCTAATGCTTATCGTCGTATTATTCCACCATTAACATCTGAAATGACCAACATCATTAAAAACTCATCAGTGGCTTCGACCATTGGGCTTATTGATTTGATCGGTCAAATCGATCGTATTAATGATGCAACTAATAGTATTATTGAAATATTATGTGGCGTTACCATTGCGTTTATGTTGATAAACTATGCTGTGTTAACGATTATGCGTTTTGTTGAAAAACATACACGCTTACCTAATATGAGTCATGGAGGTTAATATGCAAATTTTAAGTTGGATTGCAGATATACCTTCATTGGTTTTAAACAATTATCATTTATTGTTATCTGGATTATGGCTAACAACTAAGATCACCTTTACCGCTGTTGTATTCGGTATTATTTGGGGAACTGTGCTAGCTTTAATGCGTTTATCAAATAATAAAATTTTAAATATTTTTGCTAAATGTTATGTCAATTTATTCCGTTCCATTCCATTACTATTAGTGTTGTTATGGTTCTATTTAGCATTACCACAAGTTATTAAGCATTTATTTAATTTGCCACCATATGCTGATGTTAGGGTTGTTTCAGCAATGATTGCGTTTGCTTTATTTGAAGCAGCCTATTATTCAGAAATCATTCGTGCTGGTATTAATGCCGTTGCTAAAGGTCAGTATCATGCCGCTTATGCGTTGGGTATGACTAAAGGCCAGGCAATGCGTTTGATAATATTACCGCAAGCATTTAGATCAATGGTACCATTGTTATTAACCCAAGGTATTATCTTGTTCCAAGATACATCTTTAGTTTATGTGATGAGTTTAATTGATTTATTTGGTGCAAGTGTGACACAAATTGGTGTCGTTCAAGGTGGCACAGTTAAGTATTCAATGATTATTTTTGCAGCAATAAGTTACTTTATAATTTGTTATACTGCTTCTCGTTTAGTTAATTATTTCAAGAAAGGGATAAGTAGATGATCTCCTTAGAAAATGTATCAAAATGGTACGGAAAATTTCAAGTATTAAAAAACTGTACTACTAAAGTAGGTAAAGGCGAAGTTGTTGTTGTCTGTGGACCATCAGGTTCTGGTAAATCAACATTAATTAAAACCGTTAATGGTTTAGAGCCTATTCAGAAAGGTAAAATTACGATTGATGGTACTGAGATTACTGATCCATCGACTAATTTAGCAAAACTACGTTCTAAAGTGGGTATGGTGTTTCAGCATTTTGAGCTTTTCCCACATTTGACAATTTTAAAGAATTTGACACTTGCTCAAGTTAAAGTGCTTGGCCGATCAAATGAAGAAGCACGTGAAAAAGCCCTTTCTCTTTTAGATCGTGTGGGTTTGTTAGCACATGCCGATAAATTCCCTGCTCAACTTTCTGGTGGGCAACAACAACGTGTTGCGATTGCTCGTGCACTTTGTATGGATCCAATTGTTATGTTATTTGATGAACCAACTTCAGCACTTGATCCAGAAATGGTTAACGAAGTGTTAGACGTTATGGTTGAATTAGCCTATGAAGGGATGACAATGATGGTTGTGACCCATGAAATGGGCTTTGCTCGCAAAGTTGCGCATCGCGTTATTTTTATGGATGCCGGTGAGATCATTGAAGATACTTCTAAAGAACAGTTCTTTACTAATCCACAATCTGATCGTGCTAAAGACTTTTTAGCGAAGATCATCCATTAATATATAAAAAGCACCAGCTATTATTAGTTGGTGCTTGCTTAATCTTTTCTTTAATTCTTTTGCGAATAATTTGCTATTTGCTCAACTAATCCACTTTCCCGATGTATTTGACTTTTAACCACGCGCTCTAATATTTTGGCATCAGCGTAAATGGATACTGACTTTTTCGCCCTAGTGATTGCCGTATAGAGTAGAGAGCGATTAAGTAACGGTGAGAATTCAGTGGGTAGTATTATATTTACATGATCAAATTCAGAACCTTGTGATTTGTGTATTGTCATTGCATAGGCTGTTTCATGTTCAGGTAGTCGATAAGGTGAAAAACCTTTAATGACTCCATCCGAAAATGGAAAATAGACTCGCAATTTAGAACTATCATGTTCAGCTGTTAGTGTAATGCCTATATCACCATTGTATAAACCTAACGATGTGCTGTTACGTAAAATCATAACTGGTCGACCGATATACCATTGTTCACGTTGATTTAATTTGATCAATTTATGCTTGGCTAGTAGCAGTTCAATTTGTTTATTTAATCCTTCTACGCCAAATTTTCCTTCACGCACAGCGCATAATAAACGGCATTGAGCGAATTTAGCTAAAACTGTAGCGATATCATTATTGGCGTGATGTCTAATGGCATTTAAGTAATCTTTATAGTGTTCAATACAGTCTTCCAATAGAACTTGGTAGATTTGATTTGATGAAAGTTCATAATAACTGACATCTTGTAATGTATTATCAGCAAGTAGCTTTTTAACATTATGATACTGCCCTTCTTTTACTGCATTTGCTAACAATCCAATACCGGATGACTCGTTAAATCGATAACTTTTTTTCAGTAAACAGATGCTATCAGCGATTGTTGTTACAGGTTGATCCGTAATTGGGATGGTATAGCCGGTTAACTTACTTAGCTCATCGGCCCTTGATTGACTATACCCATTTGAAATAAAGTGACATAAGTCTCCAAAGACCGCTCCGGCCTCAACCGATGAAAGTTGGTCTTTGTCACCTAATAAAATTAATCGGGCAGAAGTCGGTAAGGCTTCAATAATTCTCGCCATCATATTGAGATCAACCATTGAGGCTTCATCAATTACAAGAACATCGATATGTAATTGGTTGTTCTTGTTATAACTAAAAGAGCGATTATCAGTCTTTGCGCCTAATAGTCGATGAAGTGTTACCGCTTCGGTTTTAATATTTAATGATTCAAAAGATAGCTGTTCAATTGCTCGCCCTAATGATTCAGTTAATCGTGATGCAGCTTTGCCGGTTGGCGCAGCTGCTACGATTCGTGTTGCTGGGTTGTTTAATACGATTCCAGCTAGAATTTTAGCTACGGTAGTTGTTTTACCTGTTCCCGGTCCACCAGAGATGATGGCAACTTTTCGTGTTAATGCAACAGCAACAGCAATTTTTTGCCAGTCAATACTTGCGCTGTTGTGAGTAAAGAGTTGGTCGAGTATTTTCTTTAAGTCGATACTCGACGTAATATCCAATTGAGTTTGATTGAAATATTGCGCAACAAAACGTTCATCTAACCACATGCGTTGAAAATAGAGTTTGTTTTCAATAAAAACTAAAGGTGCGAGTTGTTCACCAAAACTGACAACATGTTTATTAGATGCTAACTTAAGTACATTAACCCAATCGTCATTCGTCGGTGAATAAAGTTCTGACCAGATTTGTGGCTCAATATTTTCTAATCGAGTAAGATCAAGGCACACGTGCCCTGCTCTTACTTCCATACTTAAAGATAAAACTAAAAAAGCAAAACGTTTAGCAATGACTTCATCTTCAAAATCAATTTTATTAACCAAAAATTGAGCCAAATGAAGATCTAATAAACTGATCTGACTATTTTGCTTAAATTGTTCTAACCACGTAATTAACATACTTTATACTTTGTTTTATTAGGTTTATAAACCATATATATCTCGTTCTTTACCATCTGGATAAGTGATTTTAAAACTTAGATTAAGGTTTTTACTTTCACTTGGGTTTAAGGTGAATTGCCACGTTAATAATCCAGTTTGTTTGTCATATTTTGCGCCATCATATTTGGCATCATCAAGTGTTACCGCTTTATTTAAAATAACAGGTAGTTGATCCTTCACAACAATATTTATTGGCAAAGTTTTGGTATTTTTGACATCAATAGTATAAGCAAATTTTTCTGAAACATCATTACCAAATAGTGTAGGAGTCGAGGTCTCTTTTATATTACGATTTCGAGAAACTAAGATATTTTTATCACGCCCTAATGAAAAATCCAATGAGCCTTTAGTATTTTTGGTTGAAATGATAGTTTCCCCCATAAAATCACCACTGAAAAAGATATTGGCTTTTCCTGATAATAAATTCAGCTTATCCCAATCATTTATTTGCGCTAGTAAGTATACGCTACTATCAAATTTAGGCATTGAAACATATTGGTAATTTGCTTTAACATCTTTAGTTTGTAATGTGATTATGTTACTTTTACTATCGTTTTTGATTGTATAAGGTAATTTGATATCAAGATGGGTATTGATACCTAATGTATTAACATTGCCAATTTGACTAGGATTAACAAATTGCGATTTGACGTCACGTTCATAGTACTCTTGTTTTTCAGAGCTGGAGAAAAATAAACCGCTTTTTTCATAAACGTCAATGTACCATGGATTAAAATCTGGTGGAGTAATATCTTTGCTCGGATTAGATGTTGATAAACTAAAATCAACATCTTGCCAATCTAAACCCGTGTTTTGGTGGATTTCTGCTTTATATGTTAATTGGAGTGGCGAATTGATATCCGCTACTCGCACATCATAAGCAGGTTCCCAACCTGCTTTAGTTGTGATATATGAAAGCGTGATAGGTAGCGTTATATCTTTGTCAGAAGCAACTTTGACTATAACGGCATTGTGTAATTTTCCACTGTTAGTCTGATTTTCATCTAGTTGTTTTTCATATTCGCTTATCTGCCTGTCTAACTCATCGACTTCTTTTTGTAATCGATTTTGTTCATTTAATGCAGTGGTCAAATTGGTTTTCACAAAATCTAATACATTTTTCATTGCTGTTAAGTCATCAGGTCCTTTTTTAGCTAAAGTATCTAAACGGTTACCTTGTAAAAGCATAATTTGTTCATTAACAGCTTTGAGTTCGATTTCTAATGTATCGCGATCTTCTTGTAACTTATTCATTTTTTTAACAGTTAATAGAGTATCTTCACCGTTACGAATATTAGCCAGATAGTTATCACTAAATGATGTAGATAATACTCGGACGTCACTATTAGTACCAAAACCTACATTGATTGTATTTGGTTTAACATCATTAGCAATACCAGTTAATACTATTTCACTTTCACCTTTAGTTAATGAAACAGTTGACTGACCTTGTAATTCTGCTCCCTGAATAAATAATGTCACTTTATTTAATTTAACGTTATTATCTGCCAAAGCACTACCTGAAATTAATGCAATTGCTAATGCAATTTTTTTCATTGAATTATTTCCTTATATCATTCTGATTTTAATTATTAAATTATAAATGTTACTTAAAATGAAGATTGCCTATTTTTAAGATTATAAAAGTATCTCCTATTTTATATTTAATTACTATTAGATTTAAATTGATTAGGCAAAATTATTTTCCTTGTTTAATATATTGAACATTTATTAAAAATGATGTAAATTTAGTTCCAGATAAAAAACAAAAGGTAAGGAGGCGATATGAATGGTTTTAGTTATTTAAAAACTGCCATAAAACGCAAAAATTTATCGTTACAGACAGTTGCTGATGCCTGCCAAATGACCAAAGGTTATTTGAGCCAATTAATTAATGATAAAATCAAAAATCCTAGTGCTCAAAAATTACAATCACTACACCGTTATTTGCAAATTGATCCCAACAGTAAACATAAAAAGGTAGGTGTCATTTTTGGTAAGTTTTATCCATTACATACCGGACATATTTATCTTATTCAAAGAGCGATTAGCCAAGTTGACGAACTTTATGTGATTCTTTGTTCCGATACGATGCGAGATATGGCACTATTTAAAGAAAGCGCAATGTCACGCCAACCAACAATTAACGATAGGATTCGTTGGTTATTACAAACGTTTAAATATCAAAAAAATATCCATATTGAACTTTTAGAAGAAGACGGTATTCCTTCATATCCAAATGGTTGGAATGAGTGGAGCGATCGCGTTAAAAAGTTATTCAAGGAAAAAGCCATCAATCCTAGTTGCGTTTATTCGAGTGAACC
Organism: Gilliamella sp. B3482; assembly: GCF_026536805.1. Lineage (NCBI taxonomy): Bacteria > Pseudomonadati > Pseudomonadota > Gammaproteobacteria > Orbales > Orbaceae > Gilliamella > Gilliamella sp. B3482. Next base: position 298,710 of record NZ_JAFNNL010000001.1, read on the forward strand.
ACAAGATGTAGCGATGTATAAAGATTTATTCGATTTAGATACTGTGCTTATTGATCCTACCCGCCGATTTATGCAAGTTAGTGGTACACAAATTCGTCAAGCGCCTTTAAAAAATTGGCAATATATTCCAACTGAAGTTAGACCGTTTTTTGTACGAACTGTTGCTATTCTTGGTGGAGAATCGAGTGGTAAATCAACATTAGTTAATAAGTTAGCCAATATGTTTAATACCACTAGCGCTTGGGAATATGGTCGTGATTATGTGTTTTCTCAACTTGGTGGCGATGAACGAGCATTGCAATATGCTGATTACGATAAAATTGCATTAGGACATGCACAATATATCGATTTTGCTATCAAACATGCGAATAAAGTGTCGTTCATTGATACTGATTTTATTACCACGCAAGCATTTTGCAAAAAGTATGAAGGTAAAGAGCATCCATTTTTACAAGCCATGATCAACAACTATCGCTTTGATTTGGTTATTTTATTAGGTAATAACACGCCTTGGGTTGCTGATGGCTTACGTAGTTTAGGAAGTCCAAAACAACGGAAAGATTTTCAGCAACTACTAATCTCATTATTGAAAAAGAACCATATCAGCTATGTTCAAATCGACTCATCTGACTATGATGAACGTTATTTACGCTGTATTGAATTAGTAAATCAACTTATTAATGATAAGAGTATTAATTATGAATAATTTAAGAGATGTCATCATCGCTATTGGACGAAACAAGTTTTATCCACTATTTTGTATTATCTGCGTCACCCTTGCATTTTTGTATACTGATCCATTTAATAATTTCAATTTACGCTATGCCGTATCGTACGCTGGTGCATTTTTGGGATTATTGTGTGTCATTTTATTAGCTAAACGAAAAAACTTAGGAAATGTGCTAGGAATGCTTGCTGTAGTAGCTGAGTGTTGTGCCAATTTTCTTGGTGGCAATATTGGGGCAGGCTTACCTACTTTTTACTATTTTGGTTCACATATTTATGGATTATTTACTTGGCAAAAAAATCTCGATCAGAATAAAAATGTTAAAGTTCGTTCCTTAAATGAAAGTGCATTTTTATATGCGTTGATATTTTTAATTGTTGCAGCATTTTTTAATATCTATTTAACTAACGAAATCGGTGCGAGCAATACTTCATATCAACTCATTACAAATTGCTTTATATTTGGCTTAGGTGTAGTTGCTCAACTATTATTAATGATGAGGTACGCCTTCAATTGGTATTTGTGGGTATTGTTAAATGTATTAGTGATCGGTTTGAATATTTATACTGACAATATTGTTATTGCAACTCAATATTTAATTTACCTATTTAATGCATTATACGGTATTTGTGAATGGAAGCTTTCAGAAGAAAAAGCAAAAGAAAATAAATTATAGAGAACATTCAATCAAAAAATAGAAAATAATTGATTATTTTCTATTTTTTGCGATTTATTCAACATCCCCATCAACAAGCGGTACAAATTTTACTTCCCCAATATTTGTAGTTATAAAATTGTCTCCATCACGCTCAATTAATTGTAACATTTGTTTGTTTTTACCAACAGGTAAAACTAAGCACCCTTTGTCAGCAAGCTGTTCTAGAAGGCTTTGAGGAACTTCTGATGCTGCAGCAGTAACGATTATGCCGTCAAATGGACCTCGTTCAAGCCAACCTTGCCAACCATTACCATGACGAGTTGAGATGTTATGAATATCAAGTTGCTTTAATCGCCGTTTTGTATTCCATTGTAAACTTTTTATTCTTTCTACTGAGCAGACATGATCAACCAGCTTGGCTAGTACTGCGGTTTGATATCCTGAACCTGTACCAATTTCAAGTACTTTGGCTGTCGGCGTTAACCTTAGTAATTCAGTCATTTTGGCAACGATATATGGCTGAGAAATGGTTTGACCGCTACCTATTGGTAATGATCGGTCATCATAAGCTTGATGAGAAAGCGCTTCATCAACAAAATTTTCACGCGGTATTGAAGCTATAGCATCTAAAACACGATCATCTTTTATTCCCTGCTGGCGCAATAAATTAATCATAGCCTGCATTTTTGAATTTTGCATTACTCATTTCCAATTATCAATTCGCGTAAAACACTTGTAGCATAGCAACCAGAAGGTAAGTAGAAATTGATTTCAATATCATTTTCGCCTATCCATTGCCATTTAAGTTGCTCGGGGCGCAATAATATTGAGCGCCTGATTGTTTCCATTCGTTCTTTCTTGAATAATTCCTCAAAGCAAGACCAATGTTTTAAACAATTTGTTTCAAATTCTAATGCAACTGATGTTGTGCCCAATGGCGAATCACCAACCATTGGTGCAGTAATATTAATTTCGCCATTTTGCAAACGTTGTTGTAAAAGTGATAATTCATCAGTTTTAGACAAAAACCAACTATTACTTTTAGATAGTTGTAATATATCACCATCGAGCACCGTTTGCTGAATATTTTGTTTAATTCTTTGGCTGACAATATCATTAAAAATAGCACTACGAGCAGCAGAAAGATAAAAACCTCTTTTTTTACGATCTTTAACTGATATTTCGCCAGTTGCCCATTTTATTGCTTGGGTTATGTTATTTTGATCTCGTCCAAATCTTTGCTCACCAAAATAATTAGGGACACCATATTGTTTAATTGTGTTTAATTTAGGCTCAATATTATCAGTTAAGTTTCTTAAAATAATTTTAAAACGGTTACCTTTTAAAGCACCTATTTTCAATTTTTTATTATGGCGAGTAATTTGCAATATTCGACAGCCTGCTAAGTCAAATTTTGAAAAATCAGGTGTTTCTTTACCTGGCATATGTAAGCTAAACCATTGCTGGGTAACTGCTTGACGATCTTTAAGACCAGCATAACTGACATTTTTAGCTGAAATACCGACATATTTAGCTAATTGTTCGGCGACAAAGACCGTATTGCAGTCTTTCTTTTCAAGATAAACTAAAACATGTTCACCTTCACCAGTAAGCTCAAAACCAAGCTCTTCAATAACGATGAAATCTTCAAATTGCTGTTTATATAAACCATGAGTTGTCGGTTTACCATAAAAATAATTAAATTCTGCTAACACTTATTTTGCCTATCGTTTATTTTGTATTTGTTTTTTTGCTAATAGTACTACTGCCTCACAAGCTATCCCTTCTTTACGACCTGTAAAACCTAGTTGTTCGGTGGTGGTTGCTTTAACACTAATTTGATCAAAATGTACATTCAAATCTTCAGCAATATTAACGCGCATTTGATCTACATGAGGTCTCATTTTAGGTTCTTGGGCAATAATAGTTGTATCTAAATTAACTAATTCATAACCTTTAGATTGAACAATTTGGTAAACTTCTTGTAATAACAATCGGCTATTTATATTTTTGTATTTGGGATCATTATCAGGAAATAGTTTACCAATATCGCCCAAAGCTAATGCGCCAATTAAAGCGTCAGTGATAGCATGTAAAACTACATCGCCATCAGAATGAGCAATAAGTCCATATTGATAAGGAATTGTTACTCCACCTAGGATAATTGGTCCTTCCCCACCAAACTTGTGTACATCAAATCCATGACCTATTCGCATAATCTACCTATATTAAATTTGATTAGTTAAATAAAACGTAGCCAAGCTTAAATCTTCTGGGCGAGTAATTTTTATATTATCTCGACGACACTCAATTAATAATGGATGACCACCACAATACTCTATCGCTGATGCTTCATCAGTGATGGCGACATGATTATTTAAAGCCTTACTCAAACATGCTTTAAGTTCACCAGCATTAAACAACTGAGGTGTAGCAGCACCCCATAAATATGTACGATCCACAGAGTGGCTAATGATATTGGCATCATCTGTATAAGCTTGCTTGATCGTATCACTGAGTGGGGTTGCCAATATTCCACCTTTGTTTTCATGTAAAACTCGATTTATTAATTTAGTGATATCTTCATGACTAACACAAGGCCTTGCGGCATCATGGACTAATGCCCATTGATTTTCAGCAACTAAGTTTAAGCCTGCTAAAACAGAGTCAGCACGAGTTTCACCACCATAAGTCACTTTAACTTTTGATGCAACGTCAAGTGTTTTAAAAAGCTTATCTTCTTGGTTTATCACCACTACTACTTGACTGATTTTAGGGTGGGTTAATAATTTTTGTAGGGTGTGTTCTAAAATGGTCATTTGACCAATTTTTAAATATTGTTTAGGTAATTGACTATCCATGCGACAACCAATTCCTGCGGCAGGAACGATTGCGATAATATCACTATTATTTGCCACGTAATACCTTATTGTTGTGAGTTGGAATCAATAATTATTCGATAAAAATACTCATTAGGTTTAACCATACCCAAATGACTTCGAGCTCGTTCTTCTATTGCTTCATAACCTTTTTGTAAATCTTCAACTTCAGCAAACATCTGTTCGTTGCGAGCTTTTAACTTATCATTCTCTTGATGTAGGTTTTCAAGCATTTGCACATTTTCTTGGTAATCATAAAAATTATTTTTACCATACCATAATGAGTACTGCAAATACCCTAATACAAGAAGTAATATAAATGGGAGTTTCCATCTAATCATGAGTATAATTGTTCTCTTAACTTAAATACATTTCACAGGTTTAGGTAAGCCTGCAAGTTTAGTTGCTTGTTTAGCTGGTCCGTCAGGAAATAATTTATATAAATAGCGACTATTACCTTTTTCTGGACCAAATTTTTTCTCCATTGCTTTAACTAACGCACGGATTGCTGGTGATGTTTTATATTCTAAATAAAAATCACGAACGAATAAAATGACTTCCCAGTGAGCATCAGTTAATTCAATAGACTCTTTAATAGCTAATTCAGGCACCAAATCAACAGACCAATCCTGCCAATTCTTTAAATAGCCTTTTTCATCGGTTTCTATTTGATTTAACATTTTTCAAAACATGGTTTGATATTTGCGGTGTATTATACTCAAATAATAAGATTCCAACACTAATTTTGGTAAGTAAACCATATCAATTTACCTAAATTGACCCGAATTTGGCGAAAATTAGAGCAGTTGATGAAAAATATTAAATTAGCTATTTACAAATAAGTCCGTCTCCTTTAATATTCACAGCCATTGCGGAAGTGTGGCTGAGCGGTTGAAAGCACCGGTCTTGAAAACCGGCGAGGGGCGACCCTCCCAGAGTTCGAATCTCTGCGCTTCCGCCATCTTTCCTAGAGATTAATCAAATAGTTACAATTCAAAACTCAATAAATAACTCTCTTCCAAAATATATCACTTAGAATTAACTTAGAATATATCTATTTTCCCTAAAATACCTGTTTTACGTACAGTGAAAATCATCATCAATTTTTTTGCTAGGGTAAAACTCATACCATTTTTAGCAAATTTCTGCGATCTGCTTTCCAACTTTTCACTTCAATTCACACTCCAGAAAAATATTAGTTATGATGAATAAAACTAACTAATCTTTCATAACATGATCACAATAAACTACACAAAACAATTTACATACTAACCGGCCCAGACACCGATTCAATTTACGATTGCGAAAATGATTCGTATTTTATTTTTCCCTCTCTCGATATACACAATGACTGGTAGTGCTTTTATCGGAATAACGGATTAAACAAAATCGGAATTTTTGAATCGTATCAAGATGCCGTAGAGTATGTTAAGTTGAAGATTGAAGATGAATCTTTTAACTGGATATGATTTAATAATCATCTTATTAATTATTGAGATCAACCATGAAAAAAATAATAGCGATATTTTTTATCTTATTTTCGTTTAGTGTTTATTCTTATGATATTGATGAGTTAATTAAGAAAGCTAACAACGGAGACGCAGAAGCTCAATATAAGTTAGGTAATATATATTCTGATGTCAACAGTACAATTACAGATTATGAGAAGGCTATAAATTATTATAAATTATCCGCAGAGCAAGGTAATTTATATGCTCAACACAACTTAGGCGTAATGTATTATTTTGGCAACGGAGTACCTAAAAATTTATCTATTGCAAAAGAATGGTTTAAGAAATCTTGTGACCAAAAATTTGTAATTGCATGTGGTTATTATAAAAAATTAAATAAGTTTAATTAATAACTTGACCTGCACCGTCGGTTAAAACTCCCGAAATTTTTGCCATGATTTTAATTTCTCCAGATAATAAAAAACCGCTACTAAAGCGGTTTTTTTATTTTTTTAATGCCATAAGCGTAATGATGTCGGGAATGCCCGTTTTATGATGTTTATCGCTCTCGCGCATACTAACACTAAATGTTGCGTGCGCGGAATGACAACATAATATGTGTTGCTAGCAATATGATTATAATTTATTGTTTCCATTGTTTTTACCAAAATAAATCTACCATTAGTATTATCGAATGTAACAACCAGCATGGTTATTTATGAAATTATAAGCTTAAATCAGAGTTTCTACGCAGCAAATAAACTTTATAAATTATTACCCTATCTTAAGATTGATGAGTTAATTATTAAAAAGGTAGAGGCTGATGAAGCTAATCTTTTAGAAGATTACTTTGGAATCTCAGAAAATAAATTCGTGCCAGTGCTGGATAATTTAAGAAATAATGAGTTAGATAATATTACAGATTATCAACATTTATGTTCTTTTGCTGCATTGCAGCTAATTAGAACAATTAAAATACAAAAAATACAGACAGGTATCATGCAAAGGTGTATGAAAAATTTTCATATTCATGTCAAAAGGAATGTTTTATTTATTGTTCAAAACATGCTGAAAAATTATTTTTTTTATACAGCAACTACTATACAATCTGTCATCAGATAAGATGATCATCTGGAGTTGCAATAGGAAATGATCACTTAAACCCAAAATGGATGCTTGCTTTTACGCAATACCGATTATTTGATTTATTAAAAGGAGATTAAGCTTGAAAATATACACGGCACCTGGAGCACGATCTTTGGCTGTTATCTGGGCTTTGGAAGAAATCGGTCTTCCTTATGAAGCAATCCGGGTTGAAATACACACAGATAATGCGGTCGTCAAATCACCACATCCTTTTGGTAAAGTACCATTTTTAACGGAAGGGAGTTTTTCATTAAGTGAAACGTTGGCCATATGCCTTTATATTTGTGAAAAGAAACAAAATACGTTATACCCTGCGAATTTACAAGAAAAAGCTATTATCAATTCTTTAATCAGTTTTTCGATTACTGACTTAGAAACGCCACTTTCTTGCCTTGCTAAACAGATACTGTTTACTCCTGAAGATAAGCAATGGCCAGAATTTATCGATTACTTTAAAAAACAAACCATTGATGTTTTGTCTAGGATAGAACTAAAAGAAACAAATATATGGCTCATTGGTGATACCTTTACGTTAGCAGATATCTTTTTATCTCATCGATTAATGTTTGCAAAAGCATTTGGCATTACGTTGGACAAAAAACTTGAAAACTATCTTCAAAAAGCGACGAGTAGACCTGCGTTTTTGAAAGCTCATAAAATAAATGATAATTAATTCTCATTTATTTTACATTTTTGATTAACCGCTTCATGGCGGTTTTTTTGATTGAACCCTCTTTACTGAATTGGATTTGTTAAGCCGTGAGCAAGTGAGTAGTGAACCACTACTTTACCGTTCCCAATTGATTGATTTGGGCAAAATTATCAATATGTTATTAAGCAGTACTGTCAAGTTAACTCATTTTTAATATAATTATACAAAAGAAGACAAGTAAATTTTATCAACAACATCGTTATTGATAAACTTAGTAAGTATTTCATCAAAAAAATTAGCTTTGACTTTGATTGTACATCATATTATTTTGTCCATACCAGTTTAAAATAATCTAGTTTTCAAAAGGTAGAACAAAGATTTACGCAAAAGATGAAGCATGATTAATTTACATAAAATCTATTAGTTAAATTAGAAGTCTTTTTTCTTCGCTTCCACAATCTTTGCTAAAGATTGATCAATTAGTGGCAATTCAAAATTTAATAAACGACTTTTCTTCAAAAAATATCCCTTAGAATATATTGTAACCTTTAGATTTATTATTCCTCCAAAATATTAGATTTTTATAGATAAAAAACAAATAACCTTAAAATGATTCAATTAAACTTTACCAATACAATATTTGTATACTTAATTCCTATTCAACAACTCTGCCATTAAATTAATGGTATCTTGTTCAATCTGATCATTAAGATCCCTATCATTTTTATACACTACACTAATATTAATTAATCCTTCAAGAATCACCATCAGTTTATTTGTCAAAGACTCTTTATATGAATAATCTTCAAGTTTTGAATAAATTAGATGTCTAACAAATTCTTTATGCTCCATAAGTATATCTGATACGCAAGGCAAGGTTTCACGCATTTCCTCAACTGCTCGCATGAATAAACAGCCATTATAATCCACTTCAGAAAACCATTTTTTATGCCATTTAAATATTCCCAAAATAGCATTTTTTCCATTGAGTCCTTTGATAGAATCCTCAAGTTTTGAACGAAATATTGAGTCTCTAAGTTTCAACACTTCTACGATAAGTTTATCTTTGCTTCCAAAGTGATTGTATAAAGTAGTTTTAGAACATCCTGATATATCCCTAATATCATCTACTCCTACACTAGAAAAACCAGTTCGATAAAACAGTTTTTCTGCCGTCTTAATAATTAATTCATCTGTTTTTTTCAAAATAAATCACCTAAATAAATTGCAAAGTGAACAGATCTGTACTACTATCAATTTTTTGTACAGATCTGTTCATATTTTCTATTCATATATTATAACTTATAAGGAAAACAATTAATGAAATTCTTTCTTTGGGGTAGTGAAAAACTACCTAATAGACCTAAATTACTTGATTTATTTCAAGGACTGTTAGGCGGAACTTTGGCAATTTTAACTCTGGAATATCTGACTATCTATTCTGGTAGCTATTTTATTATGGCTCCGTTTGGAGCTTCATGTGTCATCTTATTTGCTGTTTCTCAGTCTCCTCTTGCACAACCAAGGAATGTAATTTTTGGGCATCTTATATCAGCATTTATTGGTCTTATATTTTTGAAATTATTTGGTGATTCAATTTTTATTACTGCTTTAGCGGTGGGTTGTGCTATTGCAGCAATGCAATTCTTAAGATGTGTACATCCACCAGCAGGTGCTAATCCGTTGGTTATATTATTAACAGCAAGTCAGGTTAATTACGATTTCAGCTTTTTATTGTTTCCCGTGCTTTCAGGCTCCATCTCTCTGGTAATAATAGCCTATGCTATTAACAATCTACTATCTAAAAACCAGTGGCCAATTTATTGGTTAGCATTTTTTAATGATAAAAAGGAGAAGTGATTAAATTAGATGCAAAGTAATAATTTTATGAGAACATTCAAAATGTGTTGCTATATGAAATAGTGTTGAACATTGCGTTATGATTTACAGTCACATCCATAAAAAAAGCCATTAAACAACGATATAAAAAATCAATATTATTGAATTAACTTGTTTCTTATTAGAATTGAATAACTAATATTCATAATGAAATTTGAGAGATATAAGAGAAAAAACCCTAGATAATCTAGGGTTTGATAGTAGAGTTGATAAGTTAATCAGTATGATTATCTATTTTTTATTAGCTTTACCTTGGTACTCTGCATAATACTCTTGTGCAAGTTTACGCATAGATAAACCAATTGCCGCATATTGATATTCATTTAAGTTAGCTAATGAAGCCCGAGCAGATGGATGTTGCACTGCAAACCCTTTACCTGGTAATAAAACTACACCAGCTTCATCAGCAATTCTAAATAACATTTCAGATGGATTTTTATTTTTTAAGATCCATTTAGCAAACTTATCATCATAAAGTTCACGACAAATATGTTCTAGATCAATTAAGGTATAATAATCGACACTATTTTCATCAGTATGATGTTCAAGTCCTAAATGTTGATACAATGATGCTGCTCGACGACGAATTAACGATTTCAATGCGGCTTTATAACTTTGATCAGTATCCATCATTTCACACAATGCAAATAACACCATTTGAACCTGTTGTGGCGTAGATAGACCAGCAGTGTGATTTAACGCAACTGCACGGCTATCTGCTACTAAACGATCGATAAATTTAAGATTTTCAGGATCGGTCACAATTGAGCTGTAACGTTTATCTAAAATCTGTCTAGCCTTGCTTGGTAATGCTTTAATTTTGTTATCTAAAATATTATCGTGTGCTATTGCAATCACACCTAAACGCCAACCTGTTGCACCAAAATACTTAGAGAATGAATAAACTAAAATCGTATTTTTAGGGCAAATAGCAAATAAGGATTGGAAATCATCAGCAAATGTACCGTAAACATCATCAGTTAAAATAATTAAATCTGGACGTTTTTTCACAATATCAGCAATGATTTTCAAACTTTTATCATCAATTTTTACTGATGGTGGATTAGATGGGTTAACTAAATAAAATGCTTTGATGGAAGGATCTTCTAATTTGCGCAATTCGGCTTCTGGATATTGCCAATTTTTATCAGGATCAGAATTAACTAACACTTCAACCAATTGATAATCATTAAGCTCTGGAATTTCCAAATACGGCGTAAAAATAGGTGCACCAATTGCAATTTTATCACCTTTTTGGATTAAGTTATTTTCTTTCATTGAATTGAAAATATAAGCCATTGCAGCAGTACCACCTTCAACAGCAAATAGATCAAGATCATCTCGTCTTAAATATTGCGCACCCATTTGAGAAAGAACATAGGCTTTAACCACCTCTTCACTAAAATGCAGCATTCTATCAGGTACTGGATAGTTACAGCCCAAAATACCTTCCACCATCTCTTGTAAGAAGGCATTTTCATCTAAACCAAGTTGATCGCGAATATATGAAAACGCTTTACCTAAAAATGACACGCCAGGAGTTTGATAATTTTGACGGACAAAATGTTCAAAACGACCTGTTAAACCAGCCTTAATTGGCATTCCTCCTATGCCTTCATTCATATATGAAAAAGACATTTCAGACTCTTGCAAAGCAAAAACACCAAGTTGGAAAAAAGCTTGTCGTGGCCATGTTGCCAAGAAATTAGGATTACCACGCCCCGCGTTTAACATTACACGGTCAGTATGGCTTTGTGCTAGTTTAATTAAATTATCTTTCAATTCAAAAGGACTTAAATTCGCATATTTTGCATATTCATTATTACTTTTCATAACCATGTATCCTTAATTTGAGATGTCAATTAAACAAAAGCAACAACTAATGGCCCTAATAAAGTTAGGAAAACATTAGCTAAAGCATAGGTAATAGCAAAAGAGTTAGTAGGTGTTGAGTTACCCGCTTTATTTAATACTTCACCAAAAGCTGGATTTGCACTACGAGAACCCGCCAAAGCACCAGCGAATACAGCAGAATTTTTATAACCCAGCACATACTTACCAAAGTAAATGCCAAGCAACATAGGCAATAAAGTAACTACAACGCCAATTAGAAATAAAGAAATACCTTGATCTTTAATGGTATCAATAGCTTGCAATCCAGAGCTTAGACCAACTACGGCTACGAAGCCAGCTAGACCAAAATCTTTAAGTAATTGCACCGCACCCGTTGGGATGTTTCCTACAGTTTGATGTAAAGATCGATACCATCCAAATAATAAGCCTGATAACAAAGCACCACCACCAGCACCTAAGGTAATTGGAATACCACTAACACGAATTACAATAAGACCAATAATAAGGCCAACGACAAGACCTAAACCATGGAATATCCAGTCAGTTTTTTCGCTCTTTGTTATCGGCGCACCAATTTTATCAACTACTCGCCTTAAGTCACCATCAGTACCATAAACCGTAATAATGTCACCTAATTTGAACACCATATCATTATTTAATGGCAATGGTTGCCCATCGCGATGGACAGCAATTAAATAAATACCATGTTTTAGTTTCATTACTTCATCAGATGAAAGTACTTGCGTTAAGTTTTGACCAACATAACGTGTATTACGCATTTCGACATCTTGAGTATTCATAACCACATCCATACCCTGTGCCGAATTCACCTCTTCACCTAATAAATCAGTGGCTTTAATCATGGCATCACGATGGCCAACAACTAAAATAATATCTTTGGCCTTTAATATAGTTTCTGGTCCAGCTTCAATAATACGATTACCACGTTTGATTCGTTCGATGCTTATACCGTTAATCACCTTTTCTAAACTTTCAACGGTCTGATTAACTTTATTGGTAATACGATATAAACGACCAGTTACATCTGATAAGGCAAAGTTCTGACCACTACCTAATAAAAGTGAACCATGTAATTGTTCTGCTTCTGCCTGAATTGCATCATCGTTAATTTCACGCCCCATAATTTTAGGTAAAATATTAACACAGACAATTATGGCTCCGAGTGAACCAAAAATATAAGTTACGGCATATCCAATAGTCACATTACCTTGTAATCGGCTTAACTCTTCAGGGCTTAAACCTAACTGAGTAAGAGCATCTGATGCCGTCCCCATTATTGCTGATTGGGTTAATCCTCCTGCAGCTAAACCAGCAGCAAGACCTTTATCTAAATGGAATAATTTGGCTAAAACGAGCACCGTAACAAAGCCAGCAACGGCAATAAATAGTGCTAAAAAGATTTCACGAAGGGTTTTAACCCCCAATGAACGAAAGAATTGTGGTCCGCTTTCAAACCCTACTGCATAAATAAATAAAGCAAAAAGTACAGCTTTGACACCAGCATCAACCGTAACACCAAACACGCTTAATGCTACAGCAACTAGTAGGGAACCAGCCACTCCACCTAATTGAAATTTACCAATTCGAATACCACCAATCAAATACCCTAAGCTCAGTGAGAGAAATAAAAGTATTTCTGGTGAATGTTTAAGTCCATCTAAAATCCAATTTGAAAGCCATTGAAACATAATAATTGTCCTCAAGTGCTAAAATTTATGAAATAGAAAAAGATAGAAAAGAAAAGATTGGAACTTGAACTTTAATATTCATCACATTTTATGAATACAGTTATATATTAAACTTCAATGCAAAGAATAGATAGTTAATTTTAACGATTAATACCATTGTTAGGAGATAACAATTTTTTAAGAATTTTAAGATTTTTACTGCTACATTAATACTCACAACATTGCTGTCTTACATTGAAATATTACTAAAGCCAATATCTATGGTTATATCATCTTTAAAAAGCTATTTTGGTCATACTCTTGGTGCATGTGGCGCGATAGAGGCATGGTTAACATTAGAAATGATGCATACTGGCTGGTTTAATCCAACTATCAACTTAAATAATGTCGATCCTCAATGTGGTGATTTGGATTATATCGTTGGTTCAGGACGAAATTTAGATATTGAATATTTTCAAACTAATAACTTTGCTTTTGGCGGAATTAACACCTCAATTGTGATTAAAAGAATATAATTTGTAATTTCTTGTCATTAAAACAAGGCAAAAAAAGTTGAGGAGAGGGGTTTTTGAGGTTATTTTCAAACCACAAAAAACTTTTAGGGTTTAAAAACCCCGTTCCTCAACTTTTTTTGGCTTAATGGTAGATAAAAAATAGCGCCATATAGCGCTATTTATTTGAAATTTATTTATTTTTTTCGCGTTCAATAGCTCGATAGCCAATATCATGACGATAGTAACAACCATGCCAATAGATACTTTTAATTTGTTCATAAGCACGTTTTTGAGCGTCTGAAACACTATCGCCTAAAGCTGTAACACATAGAACTCTCCCACCATTGGTATAGACTTGACCGTTTTCTAAACAGGTGCCGGCATGGAAGATTTTGCAATTAGTATCTGTTTCAGTAGGTAGACCTAATATAACATCTTTGGTGTTGTAATCGCCTGGATATCCGCCAGCAGCAAGAACTACACCTAAAGCAGGCCTTATATCCCATTTTGATTTTACTGTATTTAGTTCGCCCTTTGTGGCAGCCAAGCAGAGCTCAACTAGGTCTGATTGCATTCGCATCATGATTGGTTGAGTTTCAGGATCGCCAAATCGACAATTGAATTCGATTACTTTAGGATTTCCTTGTTTATCAATCATTAATCCGGCATAAAGAAAACCAACATATACATTGCCTTCTTTTGCCATGCCATTGACGGTTGGGTAAATGATTTCTTCCATAACTTTATTGAAGACGTCATCGGTTACTACTGGCGCTGGAGAGTAAGCGCCCATTCCACCAGTATTCAAACCAGTATCACCATCACCAACACGTTTATGATCTTGGCTGGTTGCCATTGGTTCGACATGTTTACCATCGACCATTACGATAAAACTGGCTTCTTCGCCATCAAGGAACTCTTCAATTACGACTCGATGACCGGCATCACCAAAGGCATTTCCCGCTAACATATCGTGTACTGCCTCTTCGGCTTCCTTTTGTGTCATGGCAACAATCACGCCCTTTCCTGCCGCTAAACCATCAGCTTTTATCACAATTGGTGCACCTTTTTGACGAATATAAGCAATGGCTGGCTCAATTTCTGTGAAGTTTTGGTATTCAGCAGTTGGGATGTTATGTCGAGCTAAAAAATCTTTAGTGAAAGCTTTTGATCCTTCTAGCTGAGCAGCCGCTTTTGAAGGACCAAAGATAGTTAATCCAGCTTTTTGAAAACTATCGACAATACCAATCACTAATGGCGCTTCTGGTCCAACAATAGTTAAGTCTATTTGTTGCTCTTGAGCAAAGTTGAGTAGACCAGCAATATCTGTTGCTTTGATGTTGATATTTTCTAAATTTGGCTCAAGTGCGGTACCTGCATTACCTGGTGCAACAAACACTTTAGAAACTAATGGCGATTGTGCTGCTTTCCAAGCTAAAGCATGTTCGCGCCCACCATTACCAATGACTAATACTTTCATACAAGGTCCTTTCAATACTTTTATAATTAATGCCTAAAATGACGCATATTGGTGAAGATCATGGCAATATTATGCTCATTAGCGGCTTGAATTACTTCGTCATCACGGATTGAACCACCCGGCTGAATAACACAAGTGACACCAACCGCAGCCGCGGCATCAACACCATCTCTAAACGGGAAGAATGCATCAGAAGCCACCACTGAACCAGCAACTTCTAGATTCTCATCTTGTGCTTTTATTCCAGCAATTTTGGCCGAATAAACACGACTCATTTGCCCTGCACCAATGCCAATAGTCATCTTATCTTTAGCGTAAACAATAGCATTAGATTTCACAAATTTTGCCACTTTCCAACAAAATAGTGCATCAGATAACTCTTTTTCAGTCGGTTGTCGTTTGGTAACTACCGTTAATTGGTCTTTGGTTACCATACCTAAATCACGATCTTGTACAAGCAATCCGCCATTAACGCGTTTTAAATCTAAACTGGCTTTTGTGCTCGCTGGCCATTCGCCACATTCTAATACTCGAACATTTTTTTTCGTTTGTGTAATGGCCAAAGCGTTTTGATCAACCGATGGTGCAATAATTACTTCAACAAATTGTTTATCAACAATAGTTTGGGCTGTTTTAGCATCTAATGGGCGATTAAAAGCAATAATGCCCCCAAAGGCAGAAGTTGGGTCGGTTTTAAAAGCATTAAGATAGGCATTTAAGATGTTATCACTCACCGCAACACCACATGGGTTAGCGTGTTTAACTATTACACAAGCTGGTTCATCAAATGATTTTACACATTCTAATGCAGCATCGGTATCGGCAATATTGTTATAAGATAGCTCTTTACCTTGTATTTGTTTGGCAGTAGCAATAGAACCTTGCTCAAGATGTTCTTCCACATAAAAAGCTGCATGTTGATGTGAGTTTTCGCCATATCGCATATCTTGTTTTTTAACAAATTGTAGATTTAAAGTGCGAGGGAATTCACCAGCAGGCTTTTCAGTATCGCCATAATATGGAGGTACAAGTTTACCAAAATAGTTAGCGATCATACCGTCATATTGAGCAGTATGTTCAAATGCTTTTATTGCTAAGCTAAATCGATACTTGAAAGAGAGGCAATTTTGCTGTTTATCTAACATATCAATGATTGTGCTATAGTCCTGACAATCAACAACAATGGCGACATCTTTATTATTTTTAGCTGCAGATCGCACCATAGTTGGTCCGCCAATATCAATGTTTTCTATCGCATCTTCTAAACTACAATTTGGGTCAGCTACCGTTTTCGCGAAAGGATATAAGTTGACAACCACCATATCAATCGGTGCGATCTGATGTTGTTGCATCACTTCGTCATCAATCCCTCGACGCCCTAAAATACCACCGTGTATTTTAGGATGTAACGTTTTGACTCGACCATCCATCATTTCAGGGAATCCCGTATAATTCGATACTTCGGTAACAGGAATGTGGTTGTCGATTAAAAGTTTGGCGGTGCCACCAGTAGAAAGGAGTTCAATATTACGTTCAGATAAAGCTTTAGCAAATTCAATGATTCCTGTTTTATCAGAAACACTGAGTAAAGCACGACGGATAGGACGAAACTGCTGCATGAAAAAGCTCCGAAATTGATATTCTAAATCCAAGTCTGTGAGCGGCTATTATATATAAAACGAGGAGCGATGTTTAGTATTAACTTTCTGAAAAAATAATTACCTAATAATTTGTATTTATTCAATGATATGGTCATTTTGCTTATCATAAAAGTAAAGCGAGTTGACACTTTGGATTTTTCTTTCATTTTGTTCTCGAGTGCTATTGCGATATTTTTGAGGACATAGACCAATTCTTTTTTTGAAGATTCGCGAAAAATAAAGTTGATCATCAAATCCGATTGAACGGCTAATTTCTGCGATACTCATATTAGTGGTTTGCAATAACAGTTTTGCACGATTTACCCGTTGCTCTTGTCGCCATTCTCCAATAGACATACCAATCTGGTCTTTAAATATATGAGCAATTCGCGATGTCGACAAACACACTTTCTGCGATACGATATCAAGCGTAAAATTATTTTCATCCAGAGTATCAATTAAATAGTTGCAAACTTGTAGTACTCGGGTATCTATTTTAGGAGGATTAGTGCAAGAAGTCTCTTGTGCGCAACGTATCAAGAATTGCTCTAACATGCTCATAGCTAAATTTTCAGAATATATCGTATTTGATTGCCCTACCTCGACAATTTTTATAAATAGCTGTTCTATTTCATCTTTTACTTGGGTATTAGGGCGATAAAATCCCGTTTCTTTTAATCGGTTTTCCCAACTTAATAAATATTTCCATGTTGATTTTGGTCTGAAATATACCCAAAAATGAAACCAATTATTCTCATCTTCTTTACGTCCGTATAAATGGGGTTCTTTGGGAGGAAAAAGAACAAAGTCACCGGGATAACAATTAAATGATTCATCATCACGATAAATAGTACCTTGGCCTGCATAAGTGAGGTTAATAATGTAACCATTTAATCCATTAGGACGATCAATGAAAAAATCAAATTTTCCTTCTTTTTCGATCGGTGTTAAACCAGATACAAGATGGACATTAAATGAATAACCAGGTAACAAAGGGTTATTTTGTTGTTTATTGCTCATTTGTCATCACCAATTTTTTGAAACTATTTTATTTTTACATAAAAATTTTTTTTGAATAGTGATAATTGTGAGATCTACATCACAAAACAAATTAGGTGTGCAGAATCGTCTATATTTATAGCAACAACATACCTACTTGTTTTATCGATAATTATTTATTCTTTCAAAAAACTCCATTTAATTAGTCTTTGAGGTGTTAGCGGATGAATAAAAAAATAACCATTGGATTGGATTTTGGTAGTGATTCTGTCAGAGCTTTAGCGGTCGACTGTCAAAATGGGAAAGAGTTAGCTACAGCAGTAGTTTATTACCCACGCTGGTCTAAGGGCCAGTTTTGTGATCCGCAAAAAAATCAGTTCAGGCATCATCCCCTTGATTACATTGAGTCAATGACTCAATCAATACAATCTGTTGTCAATCAACTTAAATCTGATGCACAAAATATAGTTGCTATTGGTGTGGACTCAACAGGTTCTACCCCAGCACCTATTGATGAAAATGGCGATGTGTTAGCTTTAAAACCAGAATTTATGAACAATCCTAATGCAATGTTTATTTTATGGAAAGATCATACCTCGGTACACGAAGCTGAAGAAATTAATAGAGTGTGCAAAACTGAACCATACTCTAAATATTTGGAATATTGTGGTGGAGTTTATTCTTCAGAATGGTTTTGGGCGAAGATTATGCATATTTTTCGTCAAGACAGTGCTGTAAAAAATGCTTCGGCTTCTTGGATTGAACTCTGTGATTGGGTACCCGCTTTACTTTCTGGAACGACAGCGCCAAATGCAATAAAGCGTGGTCGATGCGCTGCCGGTCACAAATGTTTTTGGAGCGAAAAATGGAATGGTTTACCCCCTTATGAGTTTTTTGAAAAACTCGACCCAAGTTTAGTTAATAACTTACCTTATCCTTTATTTGAAAAGACTTATACCGCAAATCATAAAGTGGGCACTATTACCCAAGAGTGGGCAGAAAAATTAGGATTACCAACATCGACCGTAATTTCTGGTGGTGCATTTGATTGTCACATGGGTGCCGTTGGTGCGGGTGCAAAACCTTATACATTAGTTAAAGTAATTGGCACCTCTACCTGCGATATTTTATTGGCAGAACAAAACGTTATAAATAATCGTTCAATTAAAGGCATTTGTGGTCAAGTAGATGGTAGTGTAATACCAAACTTTATAGGTCTTGAAGCTGGGCAATCAGCTTTTGGAGACATCTATGCATGGTATAAAAAACTCTTGTGTTGGCCTCTTGAAAAGTTAGTTTCAATCTCACCAGAATCTCAACCAATAGTAAAGGAGTTAAAGCATAAATTATTAAATGATATTGCTCAAGCTTGGGCAGAAAATCCAAATCTAGACACAATTCCTATAACGCTTGATTGGTTTAATGGTAGACGAACCCCTTATGCCAATCAACGAATCAAAGGTGTTATAACCAATTTAACGATTTCAACGGATGCTGCAACATTATTTGGAAGCTTGGTTTTATCAACAGCCTTTGGCGCTAGAGCAATTATGGAATGCTTTATTAATCAAGATGTGCCTGTTAATGAAATTGTCGCTTTAGGAGGAATAGCTAAAAAATCCCCGGTTATTATGCAAGCTTGTGCAGATGTAATGAATAAACCGCTGACCGTTGTGAGTTCAGAACAATGTTGTGCATTAGGTGCAGCAATCTTTGCGGCTGTAGCGGCCAATGTTTACACCGATATTTCCACCGCTCAAAGTAGCATGTCTAGTAAGCTAGAAACCACCTTTATTCCTGATGAAAACAGGGTCCCTAAATATGAAGAATTATATAGAAAGTATTTAGTTTGGTCAGCATCTAGTGAGCCCAACTATAACGCTTAATTTAATTTAAAAAATATGAATAAATTATAAAGGAGTCCATTATGTTTGTTTATTCAGAATCTGAAATTTGGTTTGTTGCAGGTAGTCAACACCTTTATGGGCCAGAATCACTTGAACAAATTAAAAAAAATATTCAAGAGGTAACAGATTATTTTAATCATGAAGCAAATCTACCCGTTAAAATTGTTCTCAAACCACTAGCAACAAAACCTGAGGATATATATAACCTTTGTCAGGAAGTAAATTATTCTTCAAAATGTGTTGGATTAATCACATGGTTACATACATTTTCGCCAGCTAAGATGTGGATTAATGGATTAACTCATCTGCAAAAACCTCTTCTACAACTTCATACTCAATTTAATAAAGTCGTTCCGTGGGATTCAATGGATATGGATTTTATGAATCTTAACCAAACTGCACATGGAGGACGTGAATTTGGTTTTATCGGTTCTCGTATGCGCCAACCTCATTCTCTGGTAACAGGTTACTGGAAAGATAAAGATGTTCATGAGCAAATTGGGAAATGGATGCGAGTTTGTGTGGCAATTAATGCAGAAAAAACCATGAAAATCGTTAGATTTGGTGACAATATGCGCGAAGTTGCTGTAACAGAAGGAAATAAAGTTTCTGCACAAATTAAATTTGGTTATTCAGTCAACACTCATGCAGTTGGTGATTTGGTTTCGGTCATTAACTCAATTGCTGATGGTGATGTCAATCAGCTAATTGATGAATATGAAACACTTTATAAACTTGCTCCCGTCGCCCAAATTGGTGGAGAGAAAAGACAAAACTTAATTGACGCAGCGAGAATCGAATTAGGTATTGAGCAATTCCTTAAACAAGGTAATTATGGCGGATTTACCACAACGTTTGAAGATCTATACGGTATGGCACAATTACCAGGACTTGCTGTCCAACGATTAATGGCTAAAGGTTATGGCTTTGCAGGCGAAGGTGATTGGAAAACCGCAGCATTACTAAGCACAATGAAATTAATGGCCAAAGGACTTTCTGGCGGCACCGCATTCATGGAAGATTATACCTATGATTTTACTGAAGGTAATGAGTTAGTTGTCGGCTCACATATGTTAGAAGTTTGCCCATCTATCATAGATGATGATGTCAAACCTTTACTTGATATTCAACATTTGGGCATTGGTGGTAAAGCCGATCCTGCTCGACTTATTTTCCCTGCAAAACCTGGTTTAGCAATCAATGCCAGTTTAATTGATATTGGTAACCGATTTAGATTAGTCGCTAATGAACTTGAGACAATCAAGCAACCTTATGCACTACCCAAATTACCTGTAGCATGTGCTGTTTGGAAACCAAAACCATCGTTAAAAGTATCTGCTGAAGCCTGGATTCTTGCTGGAGCAGCACATCATTCTGTTTATACCCAAGCACTTTCTATGGATTATTTTAAACTTTATGCGCAACTGCATAAAATTGAACTGTTGGTTATTGACGAAAGTACTCGAATCGATGATTTCAGGAATGAGTTACGTTGGAATGAGATTGCGTATTGTAATCCTTATGCTTGATAAATTTATTTTAGTTCAATGATTGGAAATATTTTTTCCAATTATTATCAAAATTACAGAATAAAGGGAATAAAGAGGTGGATATGAATACGTCTTTAACAACGAATAAAATGGAAATAAATTCTGCAAAAAAAATGACCTTTCTAATCGGCTTTTCAGCTGCAATGGCCGGTCTACTATTCGGTCTAGACATAGGTGTAATTGCGGGAGCTTTACCATTTATTACTATTCAGTTTGAACTAACGACTCAGCTACAAGAGTGGGTAGTGAGTTCAATGATGTTAGGAGCTGCTTTGGGGGCTCTATCCAATGGTTGGTTATCTTTTTATTTAGGTAGAAAATATAGCTTATTAGCGGGCGCCTTATTTTTTATTATAAGTTGCTTTGGATCAGCTTTAGCACCTAATGTAGAAGTTCTTTTAGTCTGGCGAGTTATTTTGGGGTTTGCTGTTGGTATTGCATCCTATACGGCGCCACTTTATCTTTCTGAAATGGCGCCAGAAAACATTCGCGGTAAGATGATTGCTGCTTACCAACTTTTAGTCACAATTGGTATTTTAGTTGCATTTTTATCAGATACCTATTTTAGCTACACAGGTGATTGGCGAATGATGCTTGGTATCATTTCTATACCTGCAATCATATTGTTTATAGTAGTGATTTTCCTGCCTAATAGTCCTAGGTGGTTGGCATCAAAAGGACGATTAAATGAAACTGAGAAAGTTTTAAAATCAATTCGTAGCGATCCTGTAAAAATTCAACAAGAATTTAATGATATCAAGGATAGTTTACAAGAAAAACAGGAAGGCTGGACACTGTTTAAAGCAAACAAAAATGTACGCAGAACAGTTTATCTTGGTATGGCATTACAAGCGATGCAACAATTTACCGGTATGAATATTATTATGTACTATGCACCAAAAATCTTTAGCCTTGCAGGATTTGAAAGTACCCAGCAACAAATGATTGCTACAATTATTGTTGGTCTTACTTTTGTGTTAGCTACATTTATTGCAATTTTTACTGTTGATAAGTTAGGACGAAAACCAATTCTAAAAGTTGGTTTTGGTATTATGGCTTTAGGTACATTAGTACTAGGTATTTGTTTGCAACTTATCGAAAATGGTAATCCATCATCATTTACATCCTATGCAGCAGTTGGAATGGCAATTATGTGTATTGGTGGTTATGCAATGAGTGCTGCACCAGTGGTGTGGATTTTATGTTCTGAAATTCAACCTTTAAAAAGCCGTGATTTTGGTGTGACTTGTTCAACTGCGACCAATTGGATTTCAAATATGATAATTGGTGCAACATTCCTTACATTATTAAATCATATAGGTGTTGCTCAAACATTTTGGTTATATACCGGCATGAATGTTTTATTTATCTTCATTGTAATTTTCTTTGTACCTGAAACCAAAAATATTTCATTGGAACGTATCGAAAAAAATCTGATGTTAGGTAAAAAACTTCGTCATATTGGAGATGATCATTGAGGTTTATATTAGAACAATTGATATTGTTTTATGTTTATTCCTGATGTTTTATTTATTATCAAACAGGATGTTAATATGTTTACTGAATTAAAAGAACATGTTTTAGCAGCAAATTTATTATTACCTTATTATCAGCTTGTGACATTTACTTGGGGGAATGTATCTGCAATTGACAGAAGTAACGGTGTTATTGCTATCAAACCGTCAGGAGTCGCTTATGATAAGTTGCAAGTGAATGATATTGTTATTGTCGATCTTGATGGTAAAAAAGTCGAAGGTAAACTTAATCCTTCAAGCGACACACAAACGCATATTGAGCTTTATAAGGCTTTTGAACAAATTGGGGGAGTTATTCATACTCATTCAAGAAACGCAACAATTTGGTCTCAAGCAGGGTTAGATATTCCAGCTTTAGGTACAACTCATGCAGATTATTTTTATGGAGATATTCCTTGCACTCGCCAGTTAACACCAACTGAAATAATTAACAATTATGAACTTAATACAGGTAAAGTGATTATTGAAGAGTTTACTAAACGATCCATTGATGTATTGGCAATACCTAGTGTATTGGTATCCGGACATGGTCCTTTTAGTTGGGGAAAAAATGCAGATGATGCTGTTCATAATGCTGTTGTCTTAGAAGAAGTCGCTGCTATGGCATTAGCTACACGCAATCTAAATGTCGGCATAAAAATCCAACAAGAATTATTGGATAAACACTATTTCCGTAAGCATGGACAAAATGCTTATTATGGGCAGGGTTAGATATTTTTGGATAATATCAATCTACTGCAAGTAGATAAAAAAATCAGGCAAACTTTTGCCTGATTTTTTAGAGAGTTAGATTAATCGTCACTATAACCTAAACTACGTAATGCTCGCTCATCATCAGCCCAACCAGCTTTGACTTTAACCCATAATTCTAAATGAACTTTGTTATCAAAGAAAAGTTGCATATCTTTACGGGCTTCAATACCGATTTTTTTGATTTTTTCACCTTTGTTGCCAATGACCATTTTCTTTTGTCCATCGCGTTCAACTAGAATTAAGCCATTAATGCGGTACATGCCAGTACGTTCATCAACTTTAAATTGTTCAATTTCAACCGTAACCGAGTAAGGTAATTCATCACCTAAAAAACGCATTAGTTTTTCTCGGATGATTTCTGAAGCCATAAATCGTTGTGATCGGTCAGTGATATAATCTTCAGGAAAATGGTGTTCACCAACGGGTAAATGTTTTTTGACAATATCTTTGATGATGTCAATCCCTTCACCTTTTTCTGCACTAATTGGCACAACATCTAAAAAGTTAATTTTTTGACTAATTTCTTGGATATGTGGTAACAGTTGGGTTTTATCTGTTACATTATCAATTTTGTTGATAACTAACAGTATAGGTGCCTTGCAATCTTTGAGTTTGCCTGCAACCATTTCGTCATCTTCAGTCCAGTGGGTTCCTTCCACGACAAAAATAACTAATTCAACATCACCAATTGAACTGCTAGCGGCACGATTCATTAAGCGATTAATCGCTCTTTTTTCTTCAATATGTAAACCGGGTGTATCAATATAGATAATTTGATCATCGCCTTGGGTATCAATTCCGACAATACGGTGACGCGTTGTTTGCGCTTTACGTGAAGTGATTGATACTTTTTGACCAAGTAGTTGGTTTAATAGTGTTGATTTGCCGACATTTGGTCTTCCAACTATGGCAACAAATCCACAATGTTGTTTTGATTCTGTCATTTTATTCCTAATTGGTTTAATGCTTCTTGAGCTGCGGCTTGTTCAGCCTTGCGACGGCTTAAACCTCGCCCTAAGTATTGGTGATCATCGTTTTCAATTTTACATTGAATTAAGAACTCTTGCTCATGATTGTCGCCAGTAACTTCAAGAATTAAATAACATGGTCTTTCATGTCGTATACCTTGCAAATATTCTTGTAAACGTGTCTTAGCATCTTTTTGCTTAATACCAGGTTGAATTTCATCTAAGCGTTTTTGATACCAAGATAAAATTATGCGGCGAATGTT
The DNA here is from genome assembly GCF_026536805.1 of Gilliamella sp. B3482. Taxonomy (NCBI): domain Bacteria; kingdom Pseudomonadati; phylum Pseudomonadota; class Gammaproteobacteria; order Orbales; family Orbaceae; genus Gilliamella; species Gilliamella sp. B3482. The sequence continues at coordinate 323,274 of NZ_JAFNNL010000001.1, forward strand.
TTCAATTTCACTATCTAGATAAATAGCGCCAATGATAGCCTCTACTGCATCAGAGATAATGGATTCACGGCGAAAACCACCACTTTTTAATTCACCTTGACCTAAAATTAGGTAATCCCCTAATTTGAATTCTTTTCCCATTTCAGCAAGTGTCTGTCCACATACTAAACTTGCTCGCATTTGACTAAGATCACCCTCATCTTGCTTGAGAAATCGATGATAAAGTTCATCAGCAATGACAAAACTTAATATCGAATCACCTAAAAATTCAAGGCGTTCATTATGCATTTTATTAGCACTACGATGAGTTAGTGCTAACTGAAGTAAAGATGTGTTTTTAAACTGATATCCAATAGCTTGTTGTAGTTGATTCAAATTTTTCATCACAGTTAGTGGATTCCACCTATACGGCTAAAACGAATTCCTGTTGGCCATTGATCAGGTTGTTTTTCAAAACTGATCCAAATAGTTGTAGCTCGACCAACAAAGTTTTTTTCCGGAACAAAGCCAAAATATCGACTGTCACCGCTGTTATCACGGTTATCACCCATCATAAAATAGTTATCTTGTGGAACAACCCATGTTCCGATCGGTTGACCATTTTGATGATAAAAATAACTTGTATCTTCCATTTTTCCAGGCGTTGTTAGAACATCGTGAGTAATTTCACCTAAGGTTTCTTGTTGAATTTTCATATCTAATGTAATTCTAGAGTTAGAATCAACAATACCCTTATCTTTATATTGTTCTATTGTATAGAAGTCTGGGTTTTTCCCCATTTCGTCCACTTCTTTCCAATTACTTGCTTGGGGTTGAGTATAATGTAAATCTAATGGTTCAGAACGCTGACCAACACAATTATTATCGGTTGATTGACAAGCTGGATAAATGAGAATTTTCTTTTCATTAGACAAATAGACAATTTTATCGCCAGGTAAACCTACAACGCGTTTAATAATATCTCTATTTGATCCATCGGGGTGTTTGAAAACCGCAATTTCACCGCGTTTTGGGTGGCCAGTTGAAATTAAGACAGTATTGGTGATCGGATCGCGTAATCCATATGAAAATTTTTGTACAGCAATAAAATCACCAACTAATAGTGTTTGCATCATTGACCCTGAAGGAATTTGAAATGGTTCATATATAAATGATCGAATAACAAAAACCACAAAAAGAACAGGGAAAAACGAAGCTAAATTTTCAATCCAGCCTTTAGGTTTTCCAACTTCTGCCAAAATTTTACCATCAATTTCACCATTAGCTTGCTTACGAATCTCTTCAACTTTACGTTGTCTAGCAGGTTTCCATCGGTACTTCTCTAAAAACCAAAAGATCGCAGTAATGAATGTTGCTATTGTTAATATGATGGCGAATAAGTTAGCCATTTTTTATCCTCTTTAACTGATTAATCTTTACCAACATGTAGAATAGCTAAAAACGCTTCTTGCGGTAATTCTACATTACCTACTTGTTTCATGCGCTTTTTACCTTCTTTTTGTTTTTGTAAAAGTTTTTTCTTACGACTTACATCACCACCATAGCATTTAGCTAAAACATTTTTACGAAGTTGTTTAACTGTTGAACGAGCTATGACGTGGTTGCCAATTGCAGCTTGAATCGCGATATCAAATTGCTGACGCGGAATAAGATCTTTCATCTTTTCGACTAGTTCACGCCCACGGTATGGTGCATTGTCTTTATGGGTAATGAGTGCTAATGCATCAACACGCTCACCATTAATTAATACATCAAGCCTAACCATGTCAGCGACTTGGAAACGTTTGAAGCTGTAATCTAAAGAGGCATAACCACGTGAAGTTGATTTCAGTTTGTCAAAGAAATCTAAAACAACTTCAGTCATTGGAATTTCGTAAGTTAATGCAACTTGATTACCATGATAAACCATATTGGTTTGTACACCGCGCTTTTCAACACATAGAGTAATTACATTACCTAAATACGTTTGTGGAACTAATATGTTACATTCAGCTATAGGTTCACGAAGTTCTTGAATGTTATTCACTGCAGGTAATTTTGCAGGGCTATCAACATAGATAATTTCATTTTGAGTAGTCAAAACCTCATAAACTACTGTTGGTGCAGTAGTAATTAAATCAAGATTATACTCTCTTTCTAATCGTTCTTGAATGATTTCCATATGCAATAAGCCAAGGAAACCACAACGGAAACCAAATCCTAACGCACCAGAATTTTCAGGTTCATAAAAAAGCGAGGCATCGTTAAGGCTTAGTTTTCCTAATGCATCACGAAATGCTTCGTAATCATCAGAACTGGTTGGAAATAATCCTGCATATACTTGAGGTTTAACTTTTTTAAATCCTGGTAGTGGCTTGTCTGCTGGAGATTTTGCTAAAGTTAACGTGTCCCCTACAGGTGCTCCTAATATATCTTTGATAGCACAAACAACCCAACCTACTTCACCACAATGCAAGCAGTCTTTATCTATTTGTTTTGGAGTAAAGATCCCTAGGCGATCAACATTATAAGTCATTCCTGTACTCATAACTTTGATTTTATCACCTTTATTTAACTCACCATTCTTGATACGAATTAGCGATACAACACCTAAATAGTTATCAAACCATGAATCAATAATTAGTGCTTGTAGTGGTGCATTCGAATCACCTTCTGGCGCAGGGATATCATGAACGAGTTGTTCAAGCACATCAACCACACCTACTCCGGTTTTAGCCGAGCATCTTACTGCATTGCTAGCATCAATACCAACAATGTCTTCAATCTCTTCTGCCACTCTTTCAGGTTCGGCTGCCGGTAAGTCGATTTTATTAAGTACTGGTACAACCTCAAGGTCCATATCAAGTGCTGTATAACAGTTTGCAAGAGTTTGCGCTTCAACACCTTGCCCTGCATCAACAACAAGTAATGCACCTTCACATGCAGCAAGTGAACGAGAAACTTCATATGAAAAATCCACATGTCCTGGTGTATCGATGAAGTTTAGCTGATATGTTTGGCCATCTTTAGCATGATAATCTAAAGTAACACTTTGTGCTTTAATTGTAATACCACGTTCACGTTCCAGATCCATTGAGTCTAAAACTTGAGCTTCCATTTCACGATCAGAAAGTCCTCCACAGATTTGGATAATACGATCAGAAAGCGTTGATTTACCATGGTCAATATGAGCAATAATTGAAAAATTGCGGATATTTTTATTCATATCAATAAGTTATATTTTAGTTATGTACTGTTAATTATCGTTAGTGTTATTTGCTATAAATAACAAGTCAAATAATCACGAAAATAGAAGCAAACATTCTACACATTAATGGTCAGTAAGCATAGTGTTATCGAGAGGTTTACGGCGATTTCTCAACAATATTTTGGGCAATTCTTTCAATTGTCCCTTCAGGTAAATTACCAATAATAATAATATTTTTGTTACCCAGATTAGTTGAGAATATTGTTCTTCCGCCCTGCTGAATAAGTTGATTAGGTTGACTTGCTTGCTCTAAAGAGACATTTACTGTAAAAGAAAATACGCCATCAGAAAACAATTTAGTTGCAATATCAGAACTATAAAAATTGACATTATACGCCGCTATTTCTTTAAATCCTTTTGGCAACCATGCTAAGCGCCAAGCATCAAGTAAATTATTCTGTTTTTCGATTGATAATAAAATTGGGTAAGTTCGATTATCAATATAATTTTTGAATTTTTTAACATCGAAATCAACATCGATATCAACAACTTTCAATTGATTAACAATGTCATTATCATCATCAATTAAGTCTATTCGTAATGGTAAGAAAGTCTCATCATCGATCCATATAACATAGCTATAGCGATCTTTGTCTTTTGCAATTATTTTAACTAATTGAGCACCACGATTTGCCGTTCTAGTTTTACCTAATAAAATAAAATCATAAATATTCGCTATTGAATTAAAGTCATTATAAATTACATCAGGAAATGCCTCTGTTATGCGAGAACTAGCAATCGAAAATGAAGGGCTATCAGGTTGAAAATAACTGGTGGTGTTGTTATGCAAGATAATCTCTTTTGCTGGACCTTCAAGATAAAGCAATTGCGCATTAATATTTTCTTTTTTAGCTGCGCCTAAGTGATTATATTCAAAAGTTGAGCCAAATTGTTCTCTATCTTGTGATACAAAATGAATTTGATAATCATTGATTTGCACCGCTTTACTCATTTTATTTAATAAATTTAACGCTTCATTTGTTTCTGTTGCCATGGTTGAGGCAGAAAACAATATAAAAAACAGAGTAATAATAAAATTATTACTCTGTTTTAGCTTTATTTTTATTAAAGAAAATAGAAAATTCATTTTTATTTAACGGGCATTTAACCTTTTTTGTAATTCATAATCTTGAACGAGCAATCTAATTTTATCGTATTGTCTTTTTTCAAGTAATTGCTTGTCATTATGTTGTATTCCACCAACAGGAGCTACATTAACACCCATAGGAACAGTATTAAGCGTTGGAGCACCACTGGCATCGTCCGATTGACCTTGATGATATTGAACACCAGCAATAATTGCTAATGTAACACAAGCAGCAAGTCCAACTTGGCTAACTTTAGCCACAACATCTTTAATTCGCACCCAAAATAGATTTTCAGCTTTAGGAATTGAAATCTCATCTTGAGAAGGTTGCTCTGTTAATTGTGGGTATAAATCATCATCCGCAATCGCCATAGCAACTTGATTGCTAATATCTAATGTTAATGAACTACCGTGCAATTCTCCTCGCATTGCTTCTCTTGCGATATGATAGCGATGCCAGCAGGATTGCAAACTTTCATCATGGCTAACGACATCAACAAAGTTATCGTCTGTAAACTCACCATCCATCAATAATGAAAGTTGCTGCTTCTGTTCTATTTGCATAGTAGATACCTTAATTTCTTGCTACCTATTTTAATTTGTTCAAACCACTAACTAATTAATGGTTTTATTTTTTCATCAATAGCATCACGTGCTCTAAAAATACGTGATCTCACAGTTCCGACTGGTGTACCCATAATTTCAGCTATTTCCTCATAACTTAATCCATCAATTTCACGTAGTGTGATGGCTGTTCTTAAATCATCAGGTAATGCTTCAATTGCTTCAAATACTACTCTTTCAACTTCTTTAGAAAGAACTAAACTTTCAGGGTTATCGACATCTCTTAATGAGTCTGCACCTTCGTAACTTTCCGCTTCACTTGCATCAATATCCGAAGATGGTGGTCGCCTGCCTTGCGAAGTTAAGTAATTCTTTGCAGTATTAACCGCGATTCGATACAACCAAGTATAAAAAATACTTTCACCTTTAAAAGAGCTTAATGAACGATAAGCTTTAATAAAAGTTTCTTGCACAACATCAGGTATTTCAGAAGGTAAAACATAACGTGATACCAAATGAGCTAGCTTATTTTGATAACGTACCACAAGTAAATTAAACGCATTTTTATCTCCGTTTAAAACGCGATCTACTAAAACTTGGTCTGTTATTTGCTCCCCCATTAAAGGCCATCCCTCATTATATTATCACTATTAGTGTGGCCCAAAATTGTGCACTCTAACAGTTAGATTCGTAAATTTAAAAAAAGTTCCCATTATTTTAATAGAAATTTCATTTTCATTGCTAATTCTTTTATTTTTTATCATGTTGCATACTAAAAAAGTATGTTCCTCAACTTTTTTAATATACTTTTTGAACAAAACTAATTTAGTAAGAAGATTTCGCGTTCACCAGCATCGTTGTATGTAATTTGGTAAAATTGCGGTAAATTAAAATTAACAGAGCTACTGGTGGTAAACGTAAAGCGGTCATCAGATAATACATAAAAATCATTAATATCCTTGACCATGTTCTCTTTGGTACCGTTACAATTACGGTAAATTTCGATCTGATTATGCTCGTTTAAAATGTATAAATCAAATCCATTTGCGGTATCTTCAAAAAAGAATTGAATAATACCTTCATAAGCGACGCTATCTATCTCTTTAGGTAATTCATTACTTTCATCTAAAATATTTAGCGGTCTACCTTGAACTTTGTTGTTTGATACTGCACCATAAAAATCAATAGCACTTTCAAATTGATGGAATGACACGCCAAACCGTTCGAAGAATAGATACCAAGACGCCCCATCAATTCTCAATGGCTTAACTTGTGTTGAATTATTTTTAGTTGTCGATAATCTCAAATCAACACAATTGTACATCAGCCTTTTCATTTGATTTTTAATTTCATTACTTAGCTGGTTACTATAACAAAAGATTTCGACCGAATTGGGTAAATCAGCATCTTTGTGCATACGATTGAGTAAAGCTTTTATAGCTTCTAGCACACACAAAGTACCACTAAAATGCAAGACCCGAATTTCATTCCATGAGTTACGATAAAGTAAATCAATTGAGCTAACCAAACTTAATTCTTGCTTACCATAGTTTAGAACATTAGTGCTGATTTCATCTTCTAACTTTAAATTAACCGTTGGATCGTTTTCTAAATTCAATATGATTGCTAAATGGCGTATTTCACACGGACCATATAATTGTTCTTCTGTTGCTGTTGGAACATCAATTGGAAAGTAATTTTTCAGATCTTTAATCAGTTTGGTGATTTTTTTGTTATCACGGTCATCACCATCATAATAGTAAAATTGAGTTGAACCTGAAATCAAACCATTAAAGTAACACCAACCAACTAATTTGACTAAGTATTTACTATATTCTAGATATTGATGTCCAACAATCGAATTGAGTTTAGGTTTTTGGTTATAAACATACCAACCAGCTCGGTTAATCCGGTCTTCTTTAACATGGATAAAAGTTAAAACATCTTCCTGTAAATTATCAGAAATATTTAATTTCAATGTAGAGATTTTACCAGGAAGAACTTCAAAAGAGGCATATAATTTGCGAGTCAGTATTGCTAGATCTTGTGGGCTAATCAATGAATCTAAATTGTTACGACGGCCAAAATTGAGCAAATTTCGATAACCCGTCATCATAGTATGTAGTAATATTTCGTGTATTTCACGAACTTGCTCTATTTTCCAAGTTTTACTAGCATCTAATTTTTCCAATAATGATTGTTGCCACCCCCAATTTTGCACAAATTCATTTAATATGTCACGTCGCCATGACGATGAATTAGCTTTTTGTGACAATTTTTCATTCACTTTTAAATAAAAGCAATGTCTAACTAATTCCAGTCGTTGAAAATCTCTAATCTTTGTTAAATAGTTTGAGATCCTATCCAATAACATCGAGTATGAATCAAGATAGTGATGGGAATGGATTTCTCCTTTTTGAATTAATTCACGCATATCAAACGCGATAGGCCTATTTTTGGGATAGATCGAAGAATAAGCTTCAAGTAATAATGTTTTTAATACTGCTTTGAATGGTGAATCGATACTTTTATACAGTTGCCATAAACTCGCACCAAAGTACTCTTCAGCAGATAAACCCGTCAAAGGTCCAAAATCAATCCATTCTTCGCGTTTGATGATATTCGATACAACTAATGCCTGGACACATTTTTCATAGGTTGGATAAGTGACGTCATTGACTGTAAAATCAGAAGGAATCGCAAACCATAACAGACGTTTACCTGCTAAAAGGTTGGCTGAACGGTAAAATTCTTCGAGTAGTAATATGTGCTGTGCAGATCCACAGTTTTCACCCATTAGACATTCATGATGTTGGTTAATAAACCGATCGACATCAACAACAAATAAAGTAAGTTTAATGCCGAGATCTTTAGCCCAAGTTTCTATTAATCTGCACTTCTTTATTAATGCTTGCTTTTTAACATCAGATAAACTATTTTCGATACAGATCCATATATCAAGATCTGATGAGGTAGATTGCCCGATGGAACATGTGCTACCCATTGAATATAATGCTGAAATATTGGCGTGATTTTTTTTATTTACCTCACTGAAATTGAACTCATTTTTTAACTGTTCAACAATTTCATTGGATGGTTGATAATACGCAATACCTAATGGAGTCTCTTCGCCCGCATAACCAGGCAGATTGGGATGGTTAAAATGAAAAAGAACTGGCAATAATGAAAAGACACGCTGAAATTCCAGAGACATACCACTTTGAGCACGTTCGTGTTTTAGTATTGCAAGATCATCAAGTTCTTTTTTTATATTATTTATATCGTATTGCATAGCATTATTCAGGTGAAACAGATGTACTATTGACGAACAATTTCTCCAATAATTTTCTATTATAGCGTAAAAAGAATGTAAATTTACAAATAAATGAAATAAATATTATGATCACCCTAGAAAAAATATCACAATCTTTGAAAAATACCAAAAACCAATTTCAATTCATGAATAAAGCTGCCGTGTTAATCCCTATTATCACTATTGAAAACCAATTGCACCTGCTTTTTCAGGTACGTTCAAAAAAACTTAAATGGCAACCAGGCGATATTTGTTTCCCAGGAGGACGAGTTGAGTTATCGGATATCAGCCCTGAATATACCGCCAAACGTGAAACTTTCGAGGAGTTGGGTATTACGCTTGATCAAATTACCCTATTAGGACAATTACCTAAATTTTATGCCTCATTAGGCATGATAATTTATCCTTTTGTTGCAAAAATTGAGCATGTAGATAAATTGGATAATTTACAAATTAATCATGATGAAGTTGAGTCGGTTTTTACGGTTCCATTAGAATGGTTTATTGAGCATTCTCCCAAAAAAGCAACTATGTTTGTTGGCTTTAAACCTGATGATAATTTCCCTTTTGAATTAGTTCCAAATCGCACAGCAAATTGGCAAAAGAAATCGCAACATGATGTACACTTTTATCAGTATGGTGATTATGTCATTTGGGGATTAACTGCACAGATAATTAATTGTTTCATAAGCACCATAAATATAAATGCTTAGCTGTAATATGATGATTTATTACAAATAATAATATTTTTTAATATCGTAATATTTCTTTAGCATAAAATGCTTAAAAATATATTCTTTACAAAAATTTAAAGTGACACCTACACAAATATTCTAATTGATATATACTACTTAACGGTTATTTTTCTTTTCCACAATTTCCACATTGTTTTATCTAGCTGTTTGAAAGAATTAGTAAAAGATAGATCCCGAGAGCGTTTTTCGTTTTCATACTCTCATGCAATACCCTCATAGAATAAGCGTTACAGATTGTTTTTTTATTTTTATAACATAAATACAAAGGACATTATTATGAAACGTTATAATAAATCATCTATTGCATTAGCTTTACTATTATCTCTACCTATTGCCAATATTTATGCGGCTTTACCATTAACAGCAGAAGAAAGTAATAACTTAATTCCCTTCAAAGAAATCTCTGTAACCGGTAGCTACTTACAAGCACAAAATGCAGCAGATGATATATCAAAAGCTGCAGACGAAGTTGGTGCTAAATATTATCATATAACTGGTATTGAACAACCTTCTACAGGCACATCAACTGATCGTGCAATTGTTTATGCCGATGTTTATAAATCAAATGCACCTATTGCGGTAAGCAAAGAAGAAGTTACTCACAACGGTGTTGTGCTTTATCCTCGTTCAAAAGCCCTTTATTATTTACCATTTGCAGTCGTAAAATTTAAAGGCGATTATAATAACACTTCTGAAATTTTAGATGCAGCGAGTAAAATCGCTTCTGAAAAAGATGCCTATGCGTTTTATGTTTACTCAATTATTGCTGATGATGTAAAAAATCGTGAACAAGATGTTGATGTTGCATTATACAAAAAAGAGGCGCCAGTTCGTGACTTTATCATTTCTAAAGCAATCGCAGGCCAAGATGCTTATGAAATTACGAGCGAAGCATTCAAAATCATGAAGCCATATAAAACAATCGTTTTCCATGGAACATTTAATAATACCAGCGAAGTTAGCGCAGCAGCACAAAAATATGCTATCGCTAACGATGCACACTTCTACTATGTAAAAGAAATATCTAATAACCGTGCTGAAACAGCGCAAACTGTTTATGTAAATTTATATAGATAATCATTTTTTCAAGGCTGTCCATGCGTAAAAACTCTTTTTTCCGCATGGATAGTTTTTATTCAATTTTTGCATGTCAGTAATAAAAAAATATTTTTATCAATAAATTAATTTTCCCACATTTTTAACATTGAAATAAGTATCAACTTAATTGAAACGTAATGATTGTATCTTTCTATTAAATTTAAGAATTAAAAGGTAAGGTAACATGATGTTATTGAAAGGATTTAAATTTAAAAAGTTTTCTCAATTTTCAATAAGGTTTATTGTTTTATTAACAAGTTCGATATTTTTAATGAGTAATTTAGCTTTTGCACTGGTAGCAGTCACAGCACAATCTATTAATGGCAATCGCCCATATTTTATCGATCCTGATGCGGTTGGTGTTAATGGTTCCCGAGAGTATGATCAACAAAACTTCCAATATTTTGGGATAAAATTCCAATCTCAGGTTTTTACGGGAATCAATGACCTAAATCGTCAACTAAAAAATATCAATTTCCCTCAAGTTGATCCCAATGCCACCACACCTAATCAATTAATGACATCGTTAAAATCTAATTATGGTCTTGACGGTACAATGATACCTTTTTCCATGTCTAATCCAGTTGACAGTCAATTAGTTGCTGATGATGATGGAGATAGTATAACTCAAATAACCCCACCTGATGGGGGATTTAAAATAGATTGGTTCTATCGCTATGATAATAAATCCTATTTATTACTTGAATCAGATAGAAACAGAACTTTTTGTGAGTTGGCAAGATTAGGTTGGAGTCCTTATATTAGAATTTCAGGCTCTATTGCTTTAGTAACGCAATATGGTGTTCCAAATTATAAAGTTTATCCAGGAGCTAAAAAAGATTTTTTGATTTACAATGCAATCAAACCAACTGTTTGTGCCAATCGTCCATCAATTGTGCATTCATTCCTCTTCGAAAATCGGGATTATACTGGTGATTGGGTCTATTTAACTTGGGGGGATGCTAATCAACACGTTATTGATTCTGGTTTCGTCAATAAAGTAAGTTCTGGTGGGTTTCCAACAACGGGATTTGATCAAGCCCGATTCCTTATGTTTATAGCTGGAGCACCATTTGATTTATCGACGATAACATCATCAAATAGTTCAAAAGGCGTGAATATAGAAATAAACCAAATTACTGTTGGCGATATAGATAGTCATCTAATTAATACAGGGCTTCAAGTAAAATTGACAGGTGAAGCAACGGATGTAAATCCTACCTTTACCATAAAATCTGATGGCGAAGATATATACACGTTTACGATTAAGAAATGGTTCACATCGCCAAGCCAAGATGTTTACCATTACAACCAAAGCGCAAGTGTTTGCAATGGTAAATATGTTGTTCCTACTATTGAGGATTTGACCAATAGCGACCAAAACCTTATAACCAATGGTCCATGTAAGTCAGATAATAATTCTGATAACTGTTTGGCTATTACAACTAATCACTATTATCGTAGGATTGGTAATAGCCTTCTAGGAGAATGGGGTAATGTAACAAACGAAGGAAAACTTTATCACCACACCTACCCAGGTAACCATTTTCCTAAAGGTCATCTATATTGGACATCTGATGAACGAGATGCTACCAACCAATATACTGTTGGTACAACTATAGGAGCGATTGAGTGGCAACCCAAAAATAATGAATTAAATTTCGTCTGTGTACTTAAATAATAATTGTTCTAATCATTGCGCTTGTAGATTAAAGTGCGATGATTATTACTTTTAAGTTTGACTGCACATTAATTCATTTCTCGACAGCAAACTAAAGTATTAAGTTAGGTCTTAATGGCTGGGGTACCAGGATTCGAACCTGGGCATGGCGGGATCAAAACCCGCTGCCTTACCGCTTGGCTATACCCCAATTATAAAGGAGAAAAGATATCTGGTACGGGTAGTGAGATTTGAACTCGCACACCTTTCGGAACTAGAATCTGAATCTAGCGCGTCTACCAATTCCGCCATACCCGTGAAAAGGAATAACTAAGAATGTAAAAAGCAAAACAGATTAGCTAATAGATATCAAAATTTGCAGATTGGAATGGCTGGGGTACCAGGATTCGAACCTGGGCGTGGCGGGATCAAAACCCGCTGCCTTACCGCTTGGCTATACCCCAATAAAGGATAGATATTAAGATTAAATGGTGCGGGTGAAGGGACTTGAACCCCCACGCCTCGCGGCGCCAGAACCTAAATCTGGTGCGTCTACCAATTTCGCCACACCCGCATAATATACTTTCGGTTAAAGTATAACTTAATCTTAATGGTGGCTACGACGGGATTCGAACCTGTGACCCCATCATTATGAGTGATGTGCTCTAACCAACTGAGCTACGTAGCCATTTCATTCGCAACGTCATAACCAACACTGCGAGGCGCATTATGCTTGTGTTACGGCAAATCGTCAACCCTTTTTTTTAGATATTTTGAAAAAAAGTGACAATTGATTAAGATGCAATCAAATACCGTTTAATAACGCTTCAATTCGCCTTTTTTGTAACTCATCTTGAATCAACTTTCCTTTATAACCTTCAGCAATAATATTTTGAACATTGACGCCATGAGCTAATTTATATGCCCTTTCTAGGTACTTTGCTTGTGGAAATGATTCTGTTTTAGCATAAGATTGGCTAGCAATAATTAATTGATTAAGATGATGAGGATTACGCCAAACATCTATTCGATTGAATAAATCAATAATTTGTTCAGCTGTTAATTGTGTCACGTTTTCAACTTTAAGACGGTATTGCTGCACCATTATCGCTAATTTTGTATATTGATTTGGTGCTTTAATTTGTGAACAAAGTTTTTCTGCTTCAGTTGTTAATTCACCAAATAATACTGCAAAACGAACCGTTAAATCATCGGTTAATAAAGTTGATTTCTTTAATGCATCTGCAACAGTATAAGAAAGAGTTAATGATGGAAATAATATCGCCAAAGCACCACATTGTTTTAACACTTGAAAATAAACTTGTGGATCGGAACTTGCTAATGCCTTCTCGGTCTCTTTCCAAACACGCTCTGGAGTTAGAGTATTTATTTCACCAGCTAAAACCATCTCTTCCATTAACTTTTGAGTTTCAGATGCAATTCTAAAACCTAAATGATAATAACGAGCAGCAAATCGAGCAACTCGTAACACTCGTAAAGGATCTTCTCTAAACGCAGGGGAAACATGACGCAATAATTTAAGTTTGATATCATCAATACCATGATAAGGATCGATAAGATTACCATCTTCATCCATGGCAATAGCATTAATAGTCAGGTCTCGGCGGATAAGATCTTGCTCTAAGGTAATATCCTTACTAAAGTCACAAATAAATCCAGTATAGCCTTTACCCGATTTTCGCTCGGTTCGAGCTAAGGCATATTCTTCTTTAGTTATGGGATGTAAAAAGACAGGGAAGTCTTTACCAACTTGTTGATAACCTAGAGCTAAAAGCTCATCGGGTGTAGAACCAACTACAACCCAATCTCGATCAACAAGAGGAAGATGTAATAATCTATCTCGAACAGAACCGCCAACAAGATAGAATTTGCTCATTTAGCGCATCCAGCGATCTTTTTTGCGGCGCCCCGGCATAATAGCTGGCAAAATTAAACCTAATAGGAATCCACCACCAGCTACTAAGCCACCATAAGTAAACCAAGTAACAATAAGGTCTCGTCGCTTGTCATCAACTTGATTTAGCATTGATTCAAGTTTAGTGTCTTGTGATTTATTGATTTGTTCTAATTCTTTATTTCTAGCTTGTAGGCTTTCAATTGTTTGTTCGGCTTGTTTTAATTTTTCGGAATAATCATTGATAGCATTTTGTCTATACTGCTCTGCGTTATCAACCTTATCTTTATATTCCGCAAGTTTTGACTCTAACGTTGGGACAAGTACTTTAAGGCTAGGTTGATCTTTTAGTTTATTTGATTCAATCCAAGCCGAGCTACCGTTAGGAAGTTGTATCCGGGTGTATTTACCGTCAGCGCTTTTCTCTAGTTCTGCAACTTTTTCCCCTGCTTTAACTGCATTCGTATAGGCATATTGAGAACCTGGACCGCGGCGAAGATAAATATCAACATTTTCAGTCACATATTTATCTGCTGCTTCAACACTAAAAACCAGCGTAATTAAAGAAAATAAAGTAATAATATTTTTCATAATATTTTAAAATTTCACCCATGATTAAAAATCATAATAACACAAAATACTGCCTTTTCGCACAACCATTTACAATAAAAATTGCTTAATTAGCCATTTTAGAAAAATAAAATGAAAACGATTACATTAATTGAGATCTTAATCACAAAATTAAAAATTAATCATATTAATTAATGAAAATTATTATTATTCTATATCCGAAAAGTGATTAACCTTTGGAGAGAATATGAATTGCCATCTTAGAACCCGCGATATTGATATTATCTTACGCACCCAACCTTATGCTGAACTCTGCTATTTTGGTAAACGATTACAAAACGTAAATCTTGATGATATCGATATGCTTATACCTGCCGTACCCAATTCACGTATTGATATCGATGTCCCGTTCACCCTTTGTCCTGAGGAAGGAGTAGGAAACTTTAGCACTCCAGGACTAGAAGGTCATCGAAATGGTAAAGATTGGTCACCAGTTTTTGTTACCAAAAAAGTAACCAAGAAAAAAAATGATATAACTATAATTAGTGAAGATAGTATTGCAAAACTTCGTTTGACTAGTAAGCTGATTTTAGACGAAACCGGTGTATTACAATGTCAAAATAGTCTGACTAATCTAGGTAAAGAACCATATCAAGTCAACCGTTTATCTGTAACATTACCAATTCCTGAACGTGCACAAGAATTAATGGCATTTAGTGGTCGTTGGATTAAAGAGTTCTTTCCTCACAGAACAAAAATCGAACATTGTGGATACCTGCAAGAAAACCGCCGTGGTCGTACTTCACACGAATACTTTCCGGGTATGGTAGTTGGTACCGATGGATTTAAAGAACAAACTGGTGAAGTTTGGGGTATCCATTTAGGTTGGAGTGGTAATCATCGCATCCAAGTTGCAGTGAAAAGTAATGGTAAGCGCTTCATCCAAGCCGAAGCGCTTTATCTTGCTGGAGAAATATCATTAGCTAAAGGTGAAACTTTAAGTACTCCTTGGCTTTATGCAACCTATAGTAATGAAGGCTTAAATAAGATGAGCCAGCATTTCCATCAATTTTTACGCCAAAATATTATTCATTTCGCAAGCGATAAACCTCGTCCTGTCCATCTTAATACTTGGGAAGGAATCTTCTTCGATCACAACCCAGATTACATCATGAAAATGGCGACAAAAGCAGCACAACTGGGTGTTGAACGTTTTATCATTGATGATGGTTGGTTTGGCAAACGTGATGATGATTATCAAGCATTAGGCGATTGGTATTTAGATAAACGCAAATATCCAAAAGGACTTGAACCAGTTATCAAACATGTAAAAAAACAAGGAATGGAATTTGGTATCTGGGTTGAGCCAGAAATGATCAGTAAAAACTCTGATCTTTATCGAGCACATCCTGATTGGTTACTTGAATTACCTGGCTACAATCAACCTGAAGGCCGTCATCAATACTTACTTGATTTACAAAATCCAGCGGTATTTGATTATCTACTCGAAAGATTAAATTGGCTACTCGGTAGTTATGATATTGACTATATTAAATGGGATATGAATAGAGAAATTGTTCAGGCAGGCCACGAAGGTCACCCAGCTGTAGTTGGACAAACTAATGCGGTTTATCGTTTAATGGATATTCTGCAAGAAAAATATCCTAATGTTGAAATTGAATCATGTTCTTCTGGTGGTGGTCGTATAGATTTTGAAGTGTTAAAACGTACTCAACGTTTTTGGGCCTCAGATTCGAATGATGCATTAGATAGACAAATCATACAACGAGGTATGAGCTACTTCTTCCCACCTGAGGTAATGGGTGCTCATATCGGCGGCAAAACTTGTCACACCACCTATCGTGAATTAGATATGAATTTACGAGGTTTAACAGCATTATTTGGACATATGGGTGTTGAGCTCGATCCCGTGAAAGAATCGGCAGAAGAACAAAAAGGTTTTACACATTATATCCGTTTACACAAACAGCTACGCCCATTATTGCATAGTGGTAATAGTGTTCGTTTAGATGTTGATGATAGCGCAGCTATGCAAAGCTATGGTGTGGTCAGTCAGGATAAAAAAGAAGCAGCATTTATTATAGCGCAATTGGCATTACCGACTTATGCATTAAGTGGTAACTTACGCTTAGTTGGATTATTAGCTGATAAGCAATACAAAATCGAAATTCTAGATCTACCTGATCACATTGATCCGAAAGTAAATGGTCACGCCATGAAATCATTTCCAAAATGGATGACAACCGATACCACACTGTCAGGAGATTGGTTAATGAATATCGGCTTACCATTACCTGTACTCGATCCTGCTACCGCAATGTTAATAAAAGTTACGGCAAAATAGTACGAACTGGTTAAAATTTAACTAATTTGAGGGGAATTTAGTCAATTAATCATTCCCCTTATTAATAAATTACAACTGAAACGATTCAGGCATCAATGCTTTGTTGGCAAAGCCAAAATTTTGCTTTATTATCATACATTAAGTCATAAAAGTGAGCAGATATCTGTATCAACTATTTAAGATAAGTAAGAACGTATTCTGTAATATTTCATAACTTCATTATGAATCATTTTTGGCTTAGTTATTAACAGTTCTACTTAACTTGATACCAACACAAAACTAATAATAAACTTTAAAAAAGTTACGGTAATAATTTAAAAGGTTTTTTTTATGGCGACAATAAAAGATGTTGCACATTTAGCTAAAGTTTCTGTTGCGACAGTCTCGCGAGTGATTAACAACGCCGAAAACGTTAGTGATACCACACGCGAAACCGTAAAAAAAGCCATGGAAAAATTAAGTTATTATCCTGATGCTAATGCTCGTGCATTATCACAACAAAACTCTAATACTATTGGAATTGTTGTGGCTGACGTATCCGATCCATTTTTTGGCGCTATGGTTAGCACGGTAGAAAAAGTTGCATCCAAAACAGGACATTTTTTGCTAATTGGTAATGGTTACCATAATGAACAACAAGAATATAATGCAATAACTCACTTAATAGAGCATCGCTGCTCATCACTAGTCGTTCATGCAAAAATGTTACCCGATAGCAGATTGATAAAATTAATGGAGCAAGTGCCAGGGATGGTATTAATCAATCGGCTATTGAAAGGTTTTGAAAAGCGTTGTATTGCTCTAGATGACCGTTATGGTTCATATCTAGCCGTAAAACATTTAATCCAGCATGGACATACTAAAATTGGATATTTATGCTCTAACCATGAAATTTCTGACTCGTCCGATCGGTTACAAGGCTATAAAGATGCATTAATTGAACACAATATTGATGTTAATGAAAACTTTATTGCCTTCTCCTCACCTAATGAAGAAGGAGGAGAACAAGCAATGATGTCACTATTGGAACGTAATCGAGAAATTACCGCAATTGCCTGTTATAACGACTCAATGGCCGCTGGTGCAATGTCAGTGTTATATGATAACGACATAAAAATTCCAGCAGAAATTTCCATTATTGGATTTGATGATTTGCTACTTGCGCGCTATTTACATCCAAAATTAACCACCATCCGTTACCCACTTCATACAATGGCTGAACAAGCTGCGGAACTGGCATTATGCTTGGCAAAAGGCGAAGCACCTTCAGCAAATTTAATTAATATATATACGCCCACCCTCTCTAAACGGTATTCAGTCTATCCAATTGAATAATTGATACAAAATATAAATTAATCAAAGTATACCTACCGATGTAATCGTATACATAAAAAATTAAAATTATAAAAACAAAGTCAATCAAATAAAAATGTATTCGATTACACAAATGTTAACTTGATCACTGTTTTCAATAATTGAATCATTATAATTAAAAAGTCAAAAAAGATTTTAGACATTATCAGATATACTTGAACAAATGGAGAGGCTTATGAATCCGTCCCTAGATGATATTATCAACAGACAAGATTGGAATAATCTATCTGTATTAAGCATGAACAAACTTGATACCCATCCAAAATTTCATAGTTGGCGAAACAAGCAAAGTGCTAAAAATAATGCTGATTCAAGTGCCATTATTTCACTTAATGGTGACTGGTTTTTTAGTTATTACCAAAATCCTAAACAAGTACCTGTATCATGGTTAAAAAAAGAAATAGATAAAAATACTATTCCAGTTCCATCAAATTGGCAATTACATGGCTATGATGCGCCTGTTTATACTAATATCCGATATCCATTTCCTTATAATCCCCCATTTGTTCCTGAAGATAACCCAACTGGTTGCTATTCTCGCTATTTTAAAATTGATAAAAAATGGTTAAATAAAGGGGACACAAGAATTATATTTGATGGTGTCAGCTCAGCATTTCATCTTTGGTGTAACGGCAATTGGGTTGGCTATTCACAAGACAGTCGCATCGCTGCTGAATTTGATTTAACGCCTTTTTTAAAAGAAGGTGAAAATCGAATTGCTGTATTAGTATTGAAATGGTGTGATGGTAGTTATTTAGAAGATCAAGATATGTGGCGATTAAGTGGTATTTTCCGTGGAGTTTCACTACTTAACAAACCAAAATCACATTTGAGTGATATTCATGTTAAAACGGAGCTTGACGCTTGCTATCAAAATGCAATATTAACATTGCAAGTTAACATAAAGCATGACAGTGAGATGGACATGCTAAATGTCGGTATTGAGTTATGGCAAAAAGACAAACTCATTCTTGAACAAACGCAACCAATCGGAGTATCTTTTGTTGATGAAAAAGGTGGATATAATGACCGAATGACATGCCATATCCCCGTCAATAAACCACAATTGTGGAGTGCCGAAACCCCAAATCTTTACCGACTAGTTGTTAGCTTAAATCATAAGAAAACCGGCTTGATTGAATCAGAGGCTTATAATATTGGTTTCCGAACTGTTGAAATCAAACATGGGCAACTCTGTTTAAACGGTAAACCACTTCTTATTAAAGGAACTAACCGTCACGAATTTTATCCTGATATGGGCTATGCTGTTACCGAACAAGCCATGTTGCACGATATCAAGTTAATTAAACAGCACAACTTCAACGCTGTACGTTGCAGCCATTACCCTAACGATCCTCGTTGGTATGAACTTTGTGATGAATTTGGACTATACGTAGTAGATGAAGCCAATATTGAATCGCACGGCATGTTTCCAATGTCTCGATTATCTGACGATCCTCGTTGGTTAGCAGCTTATAGTGAACGAGTAACTCGCATGGTTCAACGTGACCGAAATCATCCTGCCATAATTATTTGGTCATTAGGAAATGAATCAGGGCACGGGGCAAATCATGATGCACTATATTCATGGATAAAAAGCAATGACCCAACTCGTCCAGTGCAATATGAAGGTGGTGGTGCCAATACTAAAGCTACTGACATTATTTGCCCTATGTATGCCCGAGTTGAACAAGATCAATCTCATCCTAATGTGCCTAAATGGGCGATAAAAAAATGGATATCCATGCCAGATGAAGAACGGCCACTTATTTTATGTGAATATGCTCATGCAATGGGAAACAGTCTAGGTACATTCTATAAATATTGGCAAGCCTTTAGACAATATCCTCGATTACAAGGAGGATTTATTTGGGAATGGGCTGATCATGGTATTCGTTGCCATACCAAATCTGGCGAAAGTTATTGGGCTTACGGTGGTGATTTTGGTGAAGCGTATCATGACAGACAATTTTGTTTAGATGGTTTAGTGTTTCCTGATCGCCAAGCACATCCAAGTTTAATTGAAGCTAAAAAGGTACAACAACCTTTCCAATTTAAGCTTGTAAACCAAAAACCATTGGTTATTGAAGTAAAGAGCGAGTATTTATTCTATACTACTAACAATGAAACATTAGAATGGGAGTTGTTGGTTGATGGTAAAATACAGCTAAATGGTAAAGTTAAACTGACTATTTCACCTAATAACCCTATTGAACTCAAACTTATAGATGACATTGATAATAACTTTGATGGTGAAGACTTACACTTATCACTCAAAGTCATCCAAAATAGAGCTACTACTTGGTCTCCAGCAAAACACGTTGTAGCTTGGGAACAATTTAAATTAACCAATAGTTTTATTCCACAATTAGCATTTAGTAACAATAAAACATCGTTAAAATTAACTGAAAATAAAACCGAATTTGTTGTTAATTGGAAGAACCAGAGTTGGCAAATCAACAAAAAAACTGGCCAACTCAGTCAATGGAACAAAAACAAAAAACCACTATTAGCCAGCGCCATTGCAGATCAGTTTATACGAGCACCAATCGATAATGATATTGGAATTAGTGGTGACTTTGACAGTAATAACAATCCATATGCATGGGTCGAACAGTGGAAGGCGGCGGGTTACTTTGATTTAAGCCACAAATGTTTAGCAATAAGAGCATCACAAACTGAGAATTATGTGATCATTGAAGTTTTGCACAGCTACTCGGTGAAAAAACGCAAAGTTATTCAAAGTAAGTGGGTACATCAGTTTGATCTAGATGGTATCTTAACTATCTCAGTTGAAGTGGACATTGCCAATGACATGCCAGCACCAGCTCGTATAGGTTTGATGTATCAATTAAAAGGGATACCAAAACAGGTGAAATGGCTTGGCTTAGGACCACATGAAAATTATCCAGATCGAAAAACTTCAGCGATTTTTGGTGATTGGTCATTACCATTTTCTGAACTTTACACACCTTACATTTATCCATGTGAAAACGGCCTACGCTGTGATGTAAAACAATTAACACTTAATGAGATGACGATTACTGGTCATCAATTTAAATTTAACATCAATCAATATGGAACCAAACAGTTGATGGAAAAAAGCCATAGACACCTATTAGAACCACAACAAGACGCCTATGTCAGTATTGATGCTTATCATATGGGAATAGGCGGTGATGATTCTTGGACACCAAATGTTCACAGTGAATATTTACTAACCGATAAACATTATCGATATCAACTAAAATTTAAATGCTGATTTACATAATTTCTTCAGAAAATTAAAGGCACACCTATTTGTGCCTTTTTATTTAAGCTAAATTCTCACCATCAAACAATTTATCAAGTTTCTCAATAAACTCTTGTTTTGGTAGATGGTAAAAAATACCTTTATCAGGAAGCCCTCGTAAGAATAGATAGTAAACTCCACCAAAATAAGTTTCATATTGATAGTCGGGTAAACGACTTCGCAAAAATCGATGCAACGCCAAACAATAAAGTTGATATTGCAATTCATAACGATGCTCACACATTACTTGATTTAATGCTTGCTCAGTATAGGCCTCTATACCATCACCTAACCAATTTGATTTATAGTCAACAATATAATATTTACCTTGATACTCAAACACTAAATCGATAAATCCCTTTAACATGCCTTGTACCGTTTCAAAATCTAAAGGTGGACACTGTTTAGATAAATCATCGTATTGTTTGCATAAACTATCTAGTTGCGAGCTAGTCACGGCATGGCGAATAGGAAAATAGAATTGTAGTTCATTAATGCATTTGCTATTTAAAATACTGGCTAATGTCGAACAATCTTGATGTAGTTTAGTTGTTAATACTTGTTGAAGCCAATCATTTAGTACCCTTAACCAAGGTTCATCCAAACCCAATTTTTTAATCGTAGTTGTACATAATTCATCGGCATTACTTGGCGTTAAATTTTCCATAATGGAATGTAACAATGTACCAACATAAGCACCTTTTGGAAAATGATGAATATCATATTGCACCTCAGATAATAAAGAAGCATCTGGCGGTACACGACTCTCACTCCAATCACTAGCTGAATTAAAACCATTGTTATGTTTTTGTAACTCGGTATAGCTTGTCACTCGCCAACTATTAGATAATTTACGTTTAAATTCATTAGCAGCCAGTAACATATTAGGCGCTTCTGTGGCAGTATATTGCTCCCCCAATATAGGTAATTGTAGTTCAACCAAATCAGCAAACTTACCTATCGAGCGTAATTCGCCTTTTAATAAATAATCAATTGCTGATTGACTCTTTTTCAATGATGCTAAGCCAACACTACAATGATAGATTGAGCGCGTCATTGCTACATAAAGTAATCGTAGATCTTCAGCTAAACGTTCATCTTCAATTTGTTGTTTAACATCATCGGTTAGTAACCAAGCATAAGTGGGTTGATAATCATTATTTTTATCATGATAAAACTGACTATCTGAATTACGAAATTGGGCAGCAAATGGTAACCATACGATAGGAAACTCTAAACCTTTTGATTTATGAATTGTGATAATTTTAACTAAATTTTCATCGCTTTCTAAGCGTTGTTCATGATTTTCTATATTAGAGTCAGGGCTGACAATTTGCCTAGATAACCAACGAACCAAAGCATGTGGGCTATCTAGTTCATCAGCGGCTTCTTGCAACAATTCGCCTAAATGCATAAAGTTAGTTAATGTACGTTCACCATTTGGGCTAGCTAGGATATTTTCAGCTAACTTACGCTTTTTCATCATCCGCCGCAACATTACTAATACACCATAATATTGCCAAATAATCTGGTACTGTTTGAACTCCTCTATCAACCCTTCCCATTTATCTTGATCATCGATAATTTGCTCCAGCTCTGCCATTGTTTGCCCTAATAGTGTCGTCATTAAAGCTAAACGCAAAGCCGCTTCATTTTCGGGCATTAAAACAGCTTGTAATAGATAAAGAATCTCTTGTGCTTCTTTAGATAGGAATACGCTATTGCGATTGGATAAATAAACGCTTTTAACCCCAAAAGCAGCCAATTTTTGTTGGATGATTTCGGCTTCGCGCCCAGTTCGGACTAAAATCGCAATATCAGCAGTGGTGATTGAACGATGCTCATCTTTATCCTTTATCAAAATTGTTGGATCTGTCAACCAAGTCACAATTTGCTTAGCGCAACAGCTAGCAATATGTTCTTGATAATCTGTTTTTGTGGTAACTTCATCTGGTAATAAATAGCCTGTTAACGCATTAACTTCACGTTGATTGATGATCAATCCTTTATGCTGATTTCTTTCAGCACTTTCCATTGGAAAAAAAGAAATATTTTCAAAAATAAAAGGATTATCATGATTGCTAAATAGTGCATTGACTGCATCAACCATAGACGATGAGGAGCGATGATTAGCCTGCATAGTAAAATTATTTTCACCGGTTGATAATTTCGCTTTTAAATAAGTAAAAATATCCGCACCACGAAAACTATAAATAGCTTGCTTCGGATCACCAATAAACAATAAACCGGTTGATTCAGGATAACGACCATAGATACGATCAAAGATTTTATATTGCACAGGATCAGTATCTTGAAATTCATCAATCAAAGCCACGCAATATTTTTGCGCAATACTTTGTGCTAATCGCTTTCCATTTCTAGCTCGTAAGGCGCGATTTAACTGGCTTAATAAATCGTCAAAACTCATCTTACCAAGTTTAACTTTTTGCGCATAAATACCTTTTTGAATGACGCTAACGATATCCATTAAAATTTCGCTACGTAAATCAATAACACTATTGCATAACCAATCGATCTTTTCAAAAACAACATGAACAGGAGGATCTTTATCTTGCTTAGTTTTTTCAATTAAAATCGATTGGCTAAATTTAGTTAATTCACTAGGTATTTTGAATGATTGGGTGGGTAATTGAGCCCAAGCAGTCACTTTAGCAAACCAATTCGGTAAAAAGCGGTTATTATAAGATTGTTTATTAACTCCTGATCGAGCAATGATTTCAGGAAGATCTGCAACAGAATCTAACCACAGTTTTTTAACCAATTCGATCTGCTCAAGATGTTTTCGATAAAACTGCTCGATCTTTTTAGTAATGTCAAAATTCTCTTCTTGCGATTGATCAAATTCAAAATTTAAATAAGGATTAATATCTGATAATAATGATTTTGGATCTTGCCAATAATCAAGAATTAAATAAACTAACGCTCTATCAAGCGGAACAAAATAGTGACGCCAAAAATCTTGGACAACTTGTAACTTTAGGTCTTGCTCATCAGTAATTAGCGTCTGCTCAAACAGTACCCCAGATTCAAAAGCATGGCTAGTTAAAATGCGTTGACAAAAACCATGGATAGTATAAATCGCTGCATCATCCATTGATTGTTGAGCTTGAGTTAGTCTTTGGATAGCATCATCTGTATCTTCAACTAAATCAATTAGCTGTTGATAGATAGGATCTTCATGACGACCTTGTAAAAGTCCTAAACGCAGTTCTTGGATATTTTGTCTTATTCGCGATCTAAGTTCTTGAGTTGCAGCTTTTGTAAAAGTCACAACTAAAATTTGATTAACCTCGAGCGGTGTAGGATAGTTATTTTTACCAATCCCAAGTAATAACCGGAGATAAATGAATGCGAGCGAATAGGTTTTACCCGTCCCAGCCGACGCTTCGATCAGCGTTCGACCTGTTAACGGTAAATCAAAAAGATTAAGTTTTTTTATCCCACTACATGAAACCATTCTAACTTTCCTGCCGCATTGGATGATAGTTCAACACAAGCAATAGCAGCTGTAGGAAACATTGGTGGTGAAACATCTGGACATAATTCATTAACCAAATAACCAACTAAAGGAAGATGGGAAACAATAATTACATTCTCGATCCCACGAGCGGGAAGTGTCATTAATAAATCGGCAATATGGGAAGGACTTCCACCTGGCACCAAAAAATTATCAGTTTCAACTTTAGGTATGTGGCAGTATAAAGACAATTCAGAGAAAGTTTGTTGTGCTCTTAGATAAGGACTAACTAACCCTAAATCAAATTTGAAATCTTGCTGATTAAGCCATATACCAGCCAAACTGGCTTGTTTTCTACCAAAATCAGTCAATGATCGACTTGCATCAGATGAAGCAGAAAAACCTGCTTCACCATGCCTCATAATACAAATCTTCATAAAACAGGAATTAACGTAATTTTAATTGGAAGATCATACATTCTGCACCACAACAGAAAGTAAATTTAGCTGTCAATTTATAGCCATTTTCTACTTTATCGATGCTGCTATTGATTTCGCAAGGTTCTGTTTCAACATCTTTAGCTGCTTGTGTCAAAGAGGCTAATTTTGCTTTTGCTTCTGATTCAGTTGTGAAAATATTTTCATATTCTGCACTACAATCTTCATTATCAATAATTGTGCCGACATCAACACAACAACAAGCTGGTGTTTCATTAGCTTTACATTTATTTAGAGAATCTGTCATCCTATACCTCTGTTCACCGATTGAATTGATATTAGTATACTCTGAATAAACACCAAGGGCAAAATGTAAAAAAGCTTTACCACGGCAAAAATTTTTAGCGTATATTAGTTCCTAATTTTTATATTTTTGAATTAATTTGTAATATCATGGAACAGTATAATCACGTTCGTAAAATGGCTATTTTAGTAGCGGCAACCTTCTTCATGGAAAATCTAGACGCTACGGTGATAACCACAGCAATTCCCGCAATGGCGAAATCATTTTTAACTAATCCACAAGATTTATCTATCGGTATTAGCGCCTATATGTTAGCACTTACAATTGGCCTTCCCGCGAGTGGCTGGATCGCAAATCGATTTACAGCTTATCGTGTCTTCTCGATTTCAATTATATTATTTATGTTGGCATCAATATTGTGTGCTTTATCGACTAACCTAACCATGTTTACTATCGCAAGATTGATTCAAGGTTTAGGGGGATCATTAATGGTGCCAGTAGGTAGAACAGTAGTACTAAGTCGAACTGAAAAACAGCATCTTGTTAGCACAATATCAATTCTCGTTTGGCCAGGTTTAATTGCACCATTGATGGGACCAATTATTGGTGGATTCTTTGCCCAATATCTCACTTGGCATTGGATATTTATCCCCAATATTCCATTAGGCTTTATTGCATTATTTTTCGCTCATCACCTATTACCTAAAGAACTACCTGAAAAACGCTCATTTGATATTGTTGGATTTATCGCTTGTGGCTTAGGCTTATTATTGTTTGTGTATGGACTTGAAATGGTTTCCCACTCAAATAGTCGTTTATGGCTAGCTCTCGGCACTTCCTTTGCAGGTTGCCTAATATTAATCTTCGCCTATTATCATCTCACGCATACACAATACCCATTAATTAGCCTATACGCATTTTCAAAACGCACATTTAGAATGACCTTCTTTGGAGGATCACTAATACGGATGGGTTTAAACAGTGCTCCATTTATTTTACCACTAATGTTTCAAGTCGGTTTTGGATGGTCACCATTAACAGCTGGTTCCTTATTACTTTCACTATTCGCAGGAAATATCATTTTCAAAACCATTAATACACCTTTAATTCACAAGTTTGGGTTTCGTAAAATTCTAATCGTTAATGGTCTATTATTATCATTTAGTTTTGTATTGTGTGCGCTCTTCACACCAAAAACACCAATCATTTGGATTATATTGGTTCTATTCTTTTCTGGTGGTGCACGTTCGATCCAATTTACTACAATAACAACCTTAAGTTTTTCAGAAATTGAAAAAAACGAAATGCAAAGCGCTAATATTTTATCAACCCTTTTTCAACAACTAAACAACGTGCTAGGCATTGTTTTAAGTGCCTTATTTCTATTTATTGCCTCAAGCTATAATGAACATAATCAGATAATGATTGAAGATTTTCGGTTAGCATTATTTATGGTGGCAGGAATGACTTTATTGGCGATGATTGATTTTATCACGTTACCCAAAAATGCTGGCAACAATTTAAATGAAAAAAAACCTCTGCCATAAGATGCAGAGGTTTAAGATGAATTAAAGTTCTAAAACTTAGGTGCTGATGGGCGACCCCGTTTTTTCGCAAAACCTTTATCCTTAGACTCAGGTTTACTACTTCTACTTCCACGCTTAGCTTCAGATGGTTTACCTGTAACTAAACTCATTTTCATCGGTTGATTTAGCACTCTAACGCGCTCAAAGTGCTTAAGGATATCTTTAGGCATACCTTTTGGTAATTCTACTGTTGAATAAGTCTCGTAAAGTTTGATATTACCAATATAGCGACTACTAATATCAGCTTCATTGGCAATTGCACCAACAATATGGCGCACTTCAACACCGTTTTCTTTACCAATTTCAATACGATACATATCCATCTCGCCAACATCTCGACGCTCACGACGTTTTGGAGACTCACGATTATCGCCTCGTAAACGACGCTCACCACTTCGACCATCACGATATTCTTTTGTTGGTTTAAAGACCGGATCAGGAGGAAGAATTAACGGACGATCACTTTGTGCTAAACGTAACAGTGCAGTTGCAATCGTTTCAAGATCTGCACCACTATCAGCTTGGATTTGAGTTAATAACGATTGATACTGATCTAAATCCGCACTCTCAAGTTGTTGTTGAACTTGCTGAGTAAATTTAGCCAAACGACGTTTTTCAAGTAATTCTTTAGATGGTAGTGCCACTTCCGGAATGGGTTTCTTGATAGTTTGCTCAATATTTTTAAGCAAACGACGCTCACGACTATCCACAAACAAAATCGCTCGCCCTGCTCGTCCAGCGCGTCCAGTTCGTCCGATACGATGAACATACGATTCAGAATCAAGTGTAATATCATAGTTAATTACTAAGCTAATACGCTCAACATCTAACCCTCGCGCTGCAACATCGGTTGCAATTAAAATATCTAACCGACCATTACGTAAACGATCGAGTGTTTGTTCTCGTAGTTGTTGCGTCATATCACCATTTAAGGCTGCACAACTATAACCATGTTTTTCTAATACTTCTGCTACTTCTAAAGTTGCAGTTTTAGTACGCACAAAAACAATCGCAGCATCAAAATCTTCAGCTTCTAAGAAGCGCACAATTGCTTCATTCTTACGCATACCGCGTACTAACCAATAGCTTTGATCAATATCGGGAGCCGTTTGATTAGTCCCTTTGATTTGCACTTCTTTTGGATTATGCATAAAACGTTTAGTAATACGACGAATTGGGGCTGGCATAGTTGCTGAAAACAGCGCCGTTTGATGATCCTCTGGAATTGAAGCCATAATGCTTTCAACATCATCAATAAAGCCCATTCTTAGCATTTCATCAGCTTCATCTAATACTAAACCTTTAAGATTAGAAAGATCTAAAGTCTTACGGTTTAAATGATCTAATAAACGACCAGGCGTCCCCACAACAATTTGAGGACCTTGTTTTAATGCACGCAATTGCACATCATAACGTTGACCACCATAAAGAGCTAATACATTAACCCCTTTTACATATTTAGAATACTCAGCACAAGCATCAGCAACTTGAATAGCTAGCTCACGTGTTGGTGCTAAAACCAATAATTGTGGCGCTTTCAAATTAGCATCAATATTCATTAAAAAAGGGATTGAAAAGGCTGCAGTCTTACCACTACCTGTTTGAGCCATACCTAATACATCATTACCCTCTAAGAGTAAGGGAATACATTCAGCTTGGATTGGTGATGGTTTGGTAAAACCAAGATCATTTAATGCATTAAGGATTTCCTCAGATAAACCAAGGTCAATAAAAGATATTTCTTTTGTCATGTAAACTCGCTTATAAATTTGCCTATATACGCTTAATATTTGGTTAGGATTACATTTGATCGTTATTAATCAAGATAATTCATGAGGATTACTGCATACATCACAAATTATGACTATACCAAAATAAAGAAGCCTATATAAATTTATGCCAGCTCACTAAATTGAAAATTTACAACTCACCCCAATAACTGACAACCAATACTTACTCAATCAAATAGCCATTTATTCTAATGCAATTGATATTTGAAAAAATACAATTGATAAGAAACATGTAAAGAATCGAGAATATATTTTGGGCAAATCAGAACTACGCTATAACAATATTTTCACTTTTAAACTGGCATGACCCTTGTTACTTTTCGTCAAGTAACTTAATTTCATAGAGCGCCTGTTGATGTTCAACAAAGTTATAAATATTATTTGCTAAAGCATATTTAAATAACATTTTGGCACGCTCACTGTTACCTTTACTTTGGTAATATTTACCTAAATAAAAGTAAGCTTCACAAAGGCGCTCGGCTAATTGCCGATCATTTTCAACACCTTGTTGAAGGTTTTGCATTAATTTAGATTCGCTTATCTTACCTAAATAAAATGCAATGATATTACTGCCATAACTCGATTTATCGTTAATAAGATCGTAACGTTTTTGTAGCTGAGTTAAGGCAGCTTGTTTATCTATTTCTTTTTCAATCAAATAAAGCCATAAAATCCGAATAGGCTCATTGACATCATATTTATAAAATTTTTCTGCATCAAGCTTTGCAGCTTGATAATGCCCTGTACGATACAGAGTTACTGCACGATTGAAATAGGCATAAGCATAAGATGAATCCAGCTCTAATGTTGTATTAAAAGCCATCATCGCATTATCGAAATCACCGTCTCTTAACGCATAAGTACCCAGAAAATTATATACATCTGGAATTTCTGGGTTAAAGCTTAAAAGATGGTTAAAATCGCTTTGTGCAAATGCTTTAAAACCTAATGAATCGTAAATAATTCCTCGTTCAAAAATAAGCTGCATCCTAGATGAGGTATCAAGATCGCGACTTGATAACTGCTGACTAATTTGCGCTATTTTCAATTCATCGTCATAGGTAACTTGCTCAGGAGCAACAAGTAACGGCTGAGAATTTGAACAACCTGACAAAATAATGACTGCAAGAATACAGCACAACATCCTCAGGTTGAATAATCTCATTTTTTAACTCCTGGTGAATAATATCTTATTCAGCTGCTGGCTCAACATCAGAATTCGGCTCAACAGCATCTTTCATACTTAAACGAATTCGACCTTGGCGATCAATTTCAAGTACTTTAACATTCACTTCTTGACCTACTTTCAAGTAGTCTGCAACTTTCTCAACACGGTGATCAGCAATTTGAGAAACATGAACAAGTCCCTCTTTACCACCAATAATTGATACAAAAGCACCGAAATCAACAATACGGGTTACCTTACCAGTATAGATTTTACCAATTTCAACATCAGCAACTAAATTATTAATACGTTCGATTGCATCTTTAGCCTTATTGCCATCAGTTGCCGCAATTTTAACTGTACCATCATCAGTAATTTCAATGGTAGTACCAGTCTCTTCAGTTAGTGCACGAATCGTAGCACCACCTTTACCGATAATATCGCGTATTTTATCTGGATTAACATTCATCGTATAGATACGAGGAGCAAATTCAGAAATTTCCTGACGAGGTTTATTAATTGCTTGTTCCATCACCCCTAAAATATGCAAACGAGCACCTTTAGCTTGATTTAATGCAACTTGCATAATTTCTTTAGTGATACCTTCAATTTTGATATCCATTTGAAGTGCACTCACACCTTCACGGGTACCAGCTACTTTGAAGTCCATATCACCTAGATGATCTTCATCACCTAAAATATCAGATAACACCACAAAGTTATCGCCTTCTTTCACAAGCCCCATTGCGATACCTGCAACAGAAGACTTAATTGGCACACCTGCATCCATGAGCGCTAATGAAGCACCACAAACTGAAGCCATTGAAGAAGAACCATTAGATTCAGTAATCTCTGAAACCACACGAACAGTATATGGGAACTCTTCTTTACTTGGCATTACAGCAGCAACACCACGCTTAGCTAAACGACCATGACCAATTTCACGACGTTTTGGCGAACCAACCATGCCAGTTTCACCTACTGAGTATGGAGGGAAGTTGTAGTGTAATAAGAATCGCTCAGTATACTCACCAGTTAACTCATCAATAATCTGAGCGTCACGTTCAGTCCCCAAAGTTGCTGTCACTAGTGCTTGAGTTTCACCACGTGTAAATAAAGCACTGCCATGCGTTCTTGGCAATACATTGGTACGAATATCAAGCGCACGAATCATATCTTTTTCGCGACCATCAATACGTGGCTCACCAGCGATAACACGTTGACGAACGATTTGACTTTCTAAATCAACAATAATATTGATAACTTCGTTTTCATCAAGCTCTTCGTCTTTCTCTTTAAGTACCGCTAACACTTCTTCTTTAATCAAATCGATTTGTGCATAACGAGCTTGTTTTTCAGTGATACGATAAGCCTCACCTAAACGAGCTTTAGCTAAGTCAGAAACAGCATTAAACAGCTCTTCATTTTTAGCTGGTGCAACCCAATCCCATTTTTCACAGTTCGCTTTAGCTACAAACTCATTAATATTATCAATAACAACTTGTTGTTGATCATGACCAAAAACCACCGCAGCTAACATCTGATCTTCTGTTAACAAATCAGCTTCTGATTCAACCATTAACACGGCACTTTTGGTACCTGCAACAACCAAATCTAAACGGCTTGATGCTAGCTCTTTAACTGATGGATTTAGCACAAACTCATCATTGATAAAACCAACACGTGCTGCGCCAATTGGACCATGGAACGGTACGCCAGATAAACAAAGCGCAGCCGATGCACCAATCATCGCCACCAAATCAGGGCTAACATCTGGATTTACAGACACCACAGTTGCAATGATTTGAATCTCATTAACAAAACCTTCTGGGAATAAAGGACGAAGTGGACGGTCAATTAAACGAGCAATTAACGTTTCGCCTTCGCTCGGACGACCTTCTCGTTTAAAGAAACCACCTGGAATACGGCCTGCTGCATAAGTACGTTCTTGATAGTTAACGGTTAAAGGAAAGAAGTCTTGCCCTTCTTTCACTTTCTTATTAGCTACTACAGTCACAAAAACCGCAGTATCGTCCATATTGACCATAACCGCAGCTGTTGCTTGACGCGCCATAATACCCGTTTCTAATGTAACTGTATGACGACCATATTGAAATTTTTGATATGTCGGATTAAACAAAATAAATTCCTCTTGTTATAAATCATGTTGAAGTTTGATATTTCGACAGGAAGCAGCGCAATGCTGGAACATATTGATACACACTTCAACCATGTGGGGGATACTCAACAAAAGATTATTTCACTGTCACGACTAATGACAAATCTATAAATTATAGAGCTCTCATTAGTCGCGCGAAACATGAGACATAATCTTCTATTTTTATTAATTTTTCTCTACAAAGCAATTAAACATGCTTTTCGAGCTCAGCATTATAGCAAAGCCCTAAATTTATACAACGAAAAAGAGGCCTAAGCCTCTTTTCAAGTAGATAAATATTAGCGACGTAAACCTAGTTTTTGAATCAACTGGTTATAACGGTCAAAGTCTGTACGACGTAAATAATCTAATAATTTACGACGGCTAGAAACCATACGTAATAAACCACGACGGCTATGGTGATCTTTCTTATGCTCAGAAAAATGACCTTGTAAATCATTAATACGCGCAGTTAAAAGAGCGACTTGAACTTCAGTTGAACCAGTGTCGTTAGTACCACGACCATATTCAGCAACGATTTTCGCTTTTGCTTCTACAGTTAGAGACATAATAAACCTCTTAAAATAAATAAAAAAATGGAATGACCGATCTCTAATTCAGACATTCCTCGGTATTCATATAATCAATACATGAATTGTGCGCAATTATACTGGAATTTATTGAAATAGCAATTTGATTTAGTAATTTAAAACGCTTATTTAAGTTTAAAACCATATTCTTCTTGGATAAGCTTTTTCAACGCTTCAATATAATTTTGCGCCGACAAACTTAATTGCGCTTTTTGCGAAGTTATCCAACCGATTAAAATCTTCTCATCAACAGCTAAAGGAATAGACAAAATATCCGAACCATTCAAATCAGTACTGAGCACGCCAGTACTAATTGTATAACCATTTAACCCATGCAATAAATTAAACAACGTCGCTCTATCACTTACATGAATACTTTTCTTATGATAGACGGTACTTAAAATCTCTTCCGAAAAATAAAAAGAGTTATATTCACCCTGTTCAAAAGAGAGATATGGAAAATCCTCCAAATCTTCAAGCGTCAACGACTTCATAGCAGCTAAAGGATGATGGGTGCTAATAAACACATGAGGATCGGCTTCGAACAAAGGATTAAAAGTAAGGCGATGCTCTTTAAGCAGTCGCAAAATCACCTTTTGATTAAAATCAGTCAGATACAAAATACCCACTTCACTACGCAAATTGGCAACATCAGTAATAATGTCGTAAGTCCGTGTTTCACGTAAGGTAAACTCATATTCATCTGTATGATTCTTCTTGATTAAATTAACAAACGCATTAACTGCAAACGCATAGTGTTGCGTTGAAATACTGCATAACTGCTTAGAGGGTTCTTTTTTTGAAAAATGTTGCTCCAACAACTGAGCTTGATCTAAAACCTGCTTAGCATACCCCAAAAATTCCACCCCATCAGCCGAAAGTGAAACCCCTTTTGATGTTCTTACAAAAATCTCGATACCGAATTCGGCTTCCAAATCCTTAACCGCAGTGGAAAGACTAGGCTGAGTAATATAAAGATTCTTAGCAGCCTCATTAATCGAGCCTGAGCGAGCTATTTCTAAAATGTAACGTAATTGTTGAAGTTTCATAATATTGTGTGTGACCTAAAAACCAATATTAATTCAGAATATACGCTACTATAAACATTGTAAGTATAATTGTACAGAAAAAGGAAAATAGCTTGTTTGCAGGATTAATCGACGTATTTTTAAGTTTCAAAAACCCCGTTCCTCAACTTTTTAGGCTTCGCTTTCATAAGATTTTATTGTGTTCTAATTCGCCATTGATAGGGTTTATAAACGGCTTATGCAGCTGTAAAGTTTTAATGTATATGTCGGTCGTGAGCGCACATTTTCTAAACAACTTATGCAGCTGTAAAGAAAACCGAAAGACGGCGATATCGTTATCACGTTTTCTAAACAACTTATGCAGCTGTAAAGAACCATGGCCTCTCGTGCACCCAATTGATTGCTTTCTAAACAACTTATGCAGCTGTAAAGTCAAAGATGTTTGCATTACGTTAGAAGCCAAGTTTCTAAACAACTTATGCAGCTGTAAAGAAACAGTAACTAATAAGCGTGTAAACTCAAATTTTCTAAACAACTTATGCAGCTGTAAAGCTGATCGTTTAAAACCTAATACTTGGTTACATTTTCTAAACAACTTATGCAGCTGTAAAGTGTTGCGCTCGTTTTTCGCGCTTTTCAGGTACTTTCTAAACAACTTATGCAGCTGTAAAGTCAACCGTGAAAAATATTGGCGATATCCCAGCGTTTCTAAACAACTTATGCAGCTGTAAAGTAGAACCTTACATACTATAAAAATCGTTTATAAAAAGACAAAGGGTAATTTTAGTTTTCAAAACCCTTTTTTTAACGTTTTTACAATGCGTTGATTTTTAATGATTTTATTTTTAGTTAAAAAAAAGGGTTATTAAAGTTTGTATTTTGAACTCCACAAAATCCCATTCCTCAACTTTTTTGCTGTGAAACAGCCCAAAAAACTTTTTAGCTTAAAGTAAATTTACAGCAACATACCAAGGTATTTTTTGGATTTGAAAAAGCTTTCTTCAAAAAAATTAGAAGCTTATCTTACTGAGCATTATAAAAAGATTTAAGGGCAATATGATAATGCCCTTAATACTTAATTAAAAATCAGGGATGGTTGCTATTTTGCTTAGTCCATAACTATTAAATTCACCCTGCACAGGTGTTGTACATTTTTCTTGTCTTAACCACATGATAAAGTCTTGACCAGTGCTTTTGCTGGTGAAATGAAGATGTGGATAATTTAATTGAACGCTACTCCATTTTTCAATCATTTTATTTTTTACTTCATCTGACCATTTACCTTGTGCAGTTAAACGTTTTTCAGCTCGTCTTAAAGCGCTTTGCCCTTTAGGATTGACGCGAATTAAACGTAGGTAACCTTTAATATTAGTTGGAACTGGGGTTATTGGTAAGGCGATAGTATAATCACTAACCACAGTCTGCAAGACAGTTTTAAATTGTTGTAACTGTGCTTCATCACCAAATAATCGAATAATTCCGCCTAATGTGCGATTAACATTATAACAAGGAAAACTGACCGCAATATTACCTTGATGATTAACCAAAACTTGATGAAGTGATTGCATAACTTGATTAATCACTTCTGTTTCGGTTATCTCAAGTTGTGGGATTGCTCTTAGTTCAAAATAGTGAGTGAGCATAATAATTACTCCTTACCACTTGCACCAAATACACCACCGCGAATCAGTACTGCTATGACATAATGTTGTTGTTCAAGTGATGGCTTTTCCCCTTTTAGTACCCAGTTATCAAATAAGGTGTAAAAATCTTGTTTTTGCTTTGGTTGTCTAAAAGCATGTCCCATAGTAGTTACGGCACCATAAGTTTCGATGGCAATCGGAAACTCAGCTTTTTCATCATACCAAGTGTCAATGGTTCGAATAGCATTGCTGATTTTTTGCGAGTGCATAGCGGCTTGTTCATTTTTTTCATAGAGAACTTTGCTCTTTTCTTTACCGGTATCCAATATTAATTCTTGTGATGGATAAACTTCTTGCCCAAGTCCCATTTTTAATTTGGCTTGAATATTGAAAATAACAAACTCTTTGCCTAAAAGCCCTGCTTCAATAAGAGAAGTAAGCTCATTTACCGATTTATCATCATAATCAAATGAATTAAGTTGATATTGTTTAATATCATTAATTTCAATAATTGGCTTATCATTATCTTTACGATAGATTGCAATACTGATTTGCTCCGCAGCCATACGGTTACGCCATAACCAACGGCCGTTTAGTATGTTGATAGCATAGCGTTTAGCTAATGTTTTCATCCCTACTGATTTAATATAGCTTTGCGTAATTTTTGTTAACTCATCTTGGTAATTAATATCATTACAAACTGATGGCGCCCCTAAAAAAGGTAATACTTTGCAACTCCATTTAACCACTAGGGTATCTTTATCCGCATCCAGTGCTGCTACATCTACAGTTTGTAAATTAGGTTTTTGAATTTCAGTGTCTAATTTAGCTGGATCATTTGCTGTCGCATTTTTAAGCCGATTTGAAATAGTACCTCGTACTGATTTTTGTGATAGTCGCACAGGGGTTAATTTTTTGTCATCCTGGCTATTTTGCTGGGCAAAAATAGCGTCGGAAATATCTAAACTACGTTCAAATGCTAATACTGATGCGGTAGTGATTTTATCTTTACTCATAATTAATTCCTTTTTAATGCTAACCTTGTTTAATTAATCTTGATTAATAATATAAATATCTGCGCCATTGGATTGCAGTTCACTGCAATTATAATGCCAAAACGCTTGTGAGAAGTTATCTTGTAACTTTAGTGGAAAAACCCACTTGCCTAATCCATAAATACACTCAACAAATTGTGCTGGATGTTCATTATTACGTGCATGTTCTACCTTTCCTTGCTCAAACAGAGGGGAAATAGCTTGATAACCAATGGGTATCGGAACTAACCATCCTCTACCTTGTTTGACCGACCTAGTTTGCCAATGATCTTTTTCTTGAGGTTGATGATGCAACATGGCCATTTCAACTAAAGCATCAAGCATAGTTGCATCAGGATCATGTTTCTGTAGCTCGGCGGTAATTTCATGTAAATCTTGCTGCGCTTCAACCAAGACAAAAGCAGGTAATAATGCTTTAATTAAATCATCGTGAGATTCTGAGGCTGAAAATAAGCCTACAGATTCAATATCAATAACTTGACCACCGGCAATACGCTGTTGATAAAACTTTTTCGTTATTTGTTCAATAAATCTTTTTTTATCATCAGCATCATCAAGTGTTTCGCGATCTTCTATTTTTACTTCAACAACCAAAGAAACATCTAGATGTACACGCCCTTCTTCAATAATTGAACGTGTATCGCCATTTTTACCGAGTGGGTTACGAGTTAATCGAAAAGTATAATCGCTAAAAGCGTTAGGACGATAGATCTGTGGGTCACATTCATGGCAAGCGATCAATACGCCATCTAGATAAATAGGTGTATCTGATTCAATTTTTCGATTTAAAGCATGAATTGCACCTAAAA
Organism: Gilliamella sp. B3482; assembly: GCF_026536805.1. Classification (NCBI taxonomy): domain Bacteria; kingdom Pseudomonadati; phylum Pseudomonadota; class Gammaproteobacteria; order Orbales; family Orbaceae; genus Gilliamella; species Gilliamella sp. B3482. The sequence goes on from NZ_JAFNNL010000001.1 coordinate 360,557, forward strand.
ATCCTGATATTGCTGGAAATCCATAAGTTAATGGGCTCGATATGGTATTAGCATTATGGATTATGACATGATCAAAAAATAAATAATAACGTAACGATGCCATTAGAAAATCCCCTCTTTATTGCGCTTACTTGCTTTAACTACTGCACAAAATTCTCGACGCCACTCACGATATTCAGCATCGGAAAAATGTTTATTACCGTTTTTGAACTTTTCTTTCAGTGCATTTTGAATCCACGAAGCGAAATCAAGCTCTAACTCGACTAGCCAATTACCTAGCTCGTATTGAAGCTTGAAGGAATCTTCACCTTCAAGTTTAGCCCGATTCGGATCAAGCCAGAGTTTTTGTGACATTGGTAATGAATAATCACGACTCCAACCAGTAGGCAAGGTGGTTTGAATATGCCTAGCAAATTTAAGCAACAATGTTAAAATTATCGAGACAGCCTCTTTGCGATTATTTCGTTCTTCAACAACATTTTTAGGTTCGACAACCATATCGAATAGTAAACGAAAACCAAATCGACAAAAATATTGGAGGGCATTATTAAAAATCGTTTCTTGACTAATACTTATTGATGGATATCTGGATTTTATAAATTTAGGCGGCATTGAAGGTAATAGATAATTTTTACCATTTTGCGATTGAACTAATTTACTTACATTAAGAGGTTTAGTTCCTCCAAGTTTTAATATAGCTAAATCTTTAAAAGAAAAATAAGATTGATGTTCAACATCTTTGGTTTTTCGCAATTCACGGGCTTTTTTATTCTCTTGCGAATATCGTCTTTGGATCTTTTCATAAACTAGATAACAAAGTGAATTAGGATACAGTGGAATAAGTAAGCGATAATTATGTTCTGAATGTGATAGATATGAACCATCACTATTTGGCCAAAAAATTTGTTTATTGAGTTGCGAAGCGTTAGGTTTCTGGAAATCATCAAAAATTGCTTTTTCCAAACATTGCAAATAATGATTCGCTATTTCGTTATCATCTGATAAAGCGCGCAAAATTTCAGGGTGATTATCAATAATGAGTTGTGATACAGTAATATCATCTTTAACTATCTGATTAAGAAAAACATAAACACTTCCAACTCTAGCAGCGTTATTAGTACAATCAAATGGTAAAATATTAGGCGCGGCAGATGAGACAAATTGACAATTTTCAGGTTTAGCTTGTAAGTTATAGTTAATGTTACAATCTCTAATTCCCGAATGAATCCCCTTTGCGGAGTGAGTAACAACTGCAACACCTTCTAATTTTTGGCTAATAAAATTTTCAATCCACGTGTCAAATTCAAAGTGTTTAGTTAACTCCTGAATTTTAATATTAATCAGGTTAATTGCAGCGCTATCATCTAAAGAAATTGCTTTCTCTAGGTTTAGTAGTTCATTTGCATATTCCGAACTATACATAGTTGCAAGACTATGTGTCATCCCCTTTCTAATATCTTGCCAAGAAATATTATTCATTGGCCCTCCTTGTACACATTTTTACTCTATTTCGATTATCGGTTTTATATTTAAAATTTTTTAGATATAAGGAATAATATCTAATTTGAACGATACAATTTAATATAAAATATATTAACAATAGTAACTATATATGAAAAAAACAAAAAATCAAATTTATTTAATCGGAATACGGATGTTATTTAATGCCTTACCAATAACATATTAAAAAATATAAAGATTTAAAAAAATAAATATTAATTTTTGAACCGCCTATACGGCGGTTAATTAAAGCGATTACATTTAATCGGAATACTTTATAAACTACCTACACGGCAGAGCAAGCAAGTATAAAGTAAATACTTAGTCATTACTAGCATGGAGATAACTTAAATAATTACCTTTGTTCTCAATAGCTGTCTTTGTAAAAACCAAAATAAGGGTGGAAGCGCCATCGTGTTTCGCTATTTAAGTTGACAGTACAAAATTCATTGGCCAATCGATAATGATTTTTATACGGAATATATTCAGCTATTTGCGCAAGCGCTTGTTCAACAGTATTGGTTAACCAAGGCTGTATCAACGGATTATCAAATTGCCAATTTTGATAGATAAAATTATTATTTTGCAGATCACAACTGAGTTCATTTGGTGTTTGCCAAGCTATTTCAGCATAACTAAATTGATGTTCGCCTTCTTCATCTAATTGGCAAATATATTCATCTTGTGATTGTTCTTGCATTCTAAATGGCGAAATTAATTGAAGGTGAGCACAATGATGATGAGCTAAATTGGGTTGCCAATAGCTAGTGACATAATTACATTTTTGAGCATTAACTGGAAACAAGTTAGCCATAACATAATGTTCTAATCCAGCAAGAGTTAACTCATTTTGATTATCTGAGATAATACGGGGAACAGCATTAATATTCATTAATTCATCGGATGTTATCAATTGGTCAGTTTTATGCGTTTTTAATAAAAAAAGTGATTTTTGTTCAAAACCTGGCTTTGTGAAACAAGGATTATGAATACCTAAATTATTTCCATACTTTATCGATTTTAAATTGCTACCTAATATAGCCACATTAGCTTTTTGGGCTATTTTTTCTGGTCTGTGGCGCCATACTCGGCCGACTAATTGAATAATTGAACGCATTGAAGATGGCTCTATAATTGCCCAATCATAATCATGATCACGCCCAACTTCAGTAACTGGAGTACCTATTACAATAAAAATTTGATTCTTTTTATCACTGTTTGCTATAGCGGTACGGATTTCAGGTTGTTCAAATAATTGGTTAGGATCACTCCGGTTTAATATTCTATCCAGCTTTTCCTCTAATTGGCTACGTAACAATAATAATTGTCTAGCATGATAGACTACCAAATGAAATTTTACATCTGCCGGTAACTCGGTTTGATTATAGAATTGTTTAGTCAGCAACATTACATCATCTATATGCGCAAAGCGCATTAAACCTATACTGATTTTCTTGCTTGATTTTTCATCTTGTTGATGATGATCTAAATGAAAGTGGTAGGCTTGTTCTAGTAACTGTTTTGCCAATAAAGCATATCCCTGATCTAAATTTTCTTTTTTATCTAATGAATAATTTAATAATTCCAAAATCTGCCCTTGACGACGACAAACTCCTTTTTCAAGTTTTTTTACTCTTTGTTCAACAAATTGATTATGATGATCTCTAAAATTATTAGTATCTAATATTTGTTCAATTGATTGTTGATATTCATCAAACCACCCGCAGACAATGCTACTATCATGTTTTCCATTATTTTGATTAAATATTTTCCTTCCGGCTTGATAGGCATCAAACAAGCCAACAATTAAATCAGGCGTTAAAGTAGCCGATGAAAGAAGTACTTTACTACCATAAAGGCCAGCTAAATGAACTAATCTTGCTAAAGCAGGTAAATCTTGCTGATCAAAATCATCAGGTTCATCTAAAATTAAATCAGAAGTAAGCAGTCTTAAAGTAGGTGCAATATATTTGCCACCTCGAATACATTCGCTCGCTTGCATCAGATGATCAACAGTACATGTGACAATTGGCGTATAAATCAATTTACGAGCTTTACTATTTTCGATAATCGTACCTAATTCATTATCAGCAATACCGCTTTCTGCCACATCAATAAATTCATCAACTAATGATTCTATCGACTCACAACCAAGGCTATCTAGATTAGCTTTTTGTTTTTTGTCCGAAGTTTTATTTTGATTTTCTAAATCAAATAAGGTTTGGATTGCTTTGCCACCAACTAAAATAGCCAAATGTTCATCGGTCAAATGCAATCTTTCACGTAATGCATTGCCGGTTTGTAGCGTCAACACCCTTAAACCTAAGGCAATGGTAAAACGTACTCCACGTTGGGGGTTTGACAACGCATACATAATACGCCCATTAGCTAAGGTTTTCCCACAACCGGTAGATGCCATATTAACGCCAAAAAAACCGTTATTATCACTTAATTGTTGATAACTTCTGGACAAATCAAAAGCATGGTTTTGCCATTGAAAACGTTTATTTGTTGTTCGTTTGGTAAATGGTTTATGCTGATTGATTGCTGGTAATTCTGTACTGAATTTGGGTAATAGACGAGCAAACCTTGCTGTAAGATTAGCAACACCAATTAGATGATCATCTAATCGTTGTTTCGCTTTTTGACCTTTATTGGTATTAGCAATAAGTATTGTAGTATCTTCATCTGCTTCTTCATCATAAGATGATAAACTAGAATAGTTATGATCTGCAACCATAAGGCTTAATCGGGATAGGTGCAATAATAATGTATCAACTTCTGTGAGTTGCATTAAAGGGGCGTAATTAAATGCTTTACTTGCATAGCGACTTAATTTTTTTAGCCAAGTTTGACTTAAGGTGATATCACTTTTCAATTGCCAAAAGTGCTCAGGGAATGGGTGTTGACTATTGCTATTTTTAACCCAATTTTCAACAGCTTTAAATGTTTTAAAAAAGCTTTTTGTTGTTAGCTGAGAAATATCAAAGTCATCTTTTTGTTTTTCTTGACAATCTTTGTATTTAATAGGCCTTAAGAAAGGCATTCGATGATGCGATACAATTAACCAACCAATCCATTGTGCAAATAATGGCAATTGAGAAAGATCACATTTTTCTATCTTCGATAATTTCAAATACCAATCTGGTTTTTGCTGTTGATAATCGGCAAAATTAGCTAAACGTGTTAGTACCTCTTGATTGATAGTACAATCGTGAATCATCAGTAAAAATAACTGTAATGAAATCCACTCATGTCGATATGGATCTCCAGTTATTGAAGCTTTGCGTAATTTATCTTGAAAACCAACTGTTGCTTTACCTAAATCATGCAATAATGCAGCAATAGTTGCAATAAGTTGTATGGATATAGCATGTTGCCAAGAGTTTTCGTTATCACTTCGTAAAATATCTCGTTTTGTACGATTAGTCGGCACTCGTCCTTGCTGGTTAAATTGGCTTTTATCCCCGACAATCCAAAGGAGATCAGTCAGATTTTTTCCATGTGTCCAGTAGCAAGCAACAGCAGTATTTTTTCGAGCGGTTTTTCGTAATAATTTATAAAGCGTTTGTAAACCGGCTGAAGTTATCGGCGTTTGCCAAGTTCGTTCACCACAACGCTCAGCAAATTGATCGATGATTCGGCGGGTTTCTGTTAATGCTCTTTTTTTGCATTGGCTAACAAGTAAAATATTCATGTTTTATCCGCTATTTGTTTTAACGTATCAATAATCATATCGAGCGCGCCTAATTGCGCGAATTGTGAAATACAAGATTGACGAAATGTTTTCTCATCATCACCTTGCATAGCAGATATAAAAGCTTGAGGTAAAACCATGCCATCTTTAATAATATCAGCAGCATCAAAAACTAAGCCGCCACGTCGAGTTTTGCCATGTAAAATAGCTAAACCATGTGGCAAACCCAATACCCAACAAGCCGTAGCACCTAAACCATAAGCTAAATAATTACCATGATCTAAAAATTGATTAGCAGGATCATGGCTTTTACCTCGAGTTGCATGCTCTCTTGTAAATTTGTCATCTTGCAACGTTAATTGATTTGCCATTGCATACAATCTTTTGCTAAATCGTCCTTCTGCTGTTAACAGAGATTGACTATTTTTAGCCGTATCAAACTGTTCTCTGGCATCGTTGATAATGTTAGTTAATTGATTTTGATCTACTGTCCAATCAAATTCTAACCAACTCGATTGAATGATGTTAAGTCGATGCTGTTGTAACATTTTAGCGGCTTGTAATCGGCGCTGATCATCAAACCAAAATTGGCACCAACTTTGTAAGTATTCAGTTGCACGATACTCACTTTGAGGTGAAAAAAATTGACAAGCAAACTCTGATTCGGTCGAAGCAAACAGTGGTGTTCCGCCACCACCACAAAATCCAATCATTACCCCGGCTCTTGAAAGTTCACGGACAGCAGCTTGCGTTAATGATGTACCGGTACCAAGCAAAATGCAGGTGGTGTTAGCTATCGGAATGTTCCAATACAATGATTGCTGCCCTTGATCGGTGACATACTCAACTCGACCACCATTGACTAAAACCCGGCAGTGTTCTAAATAATAAAGATTAGCACGCTTGGAATGTAAAATGGTTTTAAGATCAGAAGAGTGAATCAAATCCATGATTATAAGAAAATAAATTCAATTTTTACATAATGACAAATTAACACTGTTTTATGTAAAAAACGAGCTTTTTTAAATAACAATTTTTATAAAAGATACTTCAACAAATCGTTTGATTAATTATAAGATGATAAATTATTAACCAATTTAAGATGATCATTGTTTAAATAAAATACAATGACAATTCCAGTCATTAAAATCAGGGCATTTTAAAACGCAAAAACCCCGCTCCTCAAAAAATTTTCAGGAGCGGGGTTTTGTAATTAATCGTAATTATCTTTTTATTCTCTAAGAGAAGAAGTTTTCATAGATGAGTTTGATACTCATAATAGTAGAAACGGTAATTAGCATTGGCCTTATCAATTTTCGCCCTTTGGCGATAACCATTTTTGCCCCTAATCTTGCGCCAATAAATTGACCAACAAGCATAACCAGACCAATTGACCATACCACTTCTCCACCAACAATAAAAAAGATTAAGCCCGCTAAGTTAGAGGTAAAATTGAGTACTTTGGTATGTGCAGTGGCTTTGGTTAAATTAAAACCGGCAAGGGTGATATAGGCTACTGCGTAAAATGAGCCAGCTCCGGGCCCAAAAAAACCGTCATAAAATCCGATAGCTAATGCTGGTAATAAGGCGAATTGGATTATGGTTAGGCGACTTTTACGGTCATTTTCCCCAATGGTCGGGGAGAGTAAGAAATAGAGCCCAACACTAATAGTTAAGATCGGTAAGAGTAATTTTAAGAAGTCAGCTTGTATATGCATGACGGATAATGTGCCAAGCGCCGAGCCAATAAAGGCACAGGTAATTGCGAATTTTTGCTGTTTTAAATCAACCATGCGTTCACGAATAAAGTAAAGGCTGGCAGAAAAAGATCCCCCAGTACTTTGTAATTTATTGGTGGCTAAAGCGCTGGCTGGCGGTAAGCCTACCGCCAAAAGTGCCGGTACTGTTAATAGCCCACCGCCACCAGCGATAGAATCAATAAAACCAGCCAACATAGCTATAAAAAAAAGTAAAGCCAGTAATTCGTAACTCATGATTATTTTACATCACTACATTGTGCTCGATGTCGAAGATAATGATCCATTAAAACAATTGCAACCATTGCTTCAGCAATTGGTACTGCTCGGATCCCCACACAAGGATCATGTCGACCATGCGTCGATACTTCAACGCTATCACCATAAACATTAATCGACTGCCCGGCAATTTCAATACTTGGCGTAGGTTTTAAAGCAATACTTGCCAAAATGGTTTGCCCGGAGCTAATACCGCCTAAAATACCGCCAGCATGATTAGATAAAAAACCTTCAGGGGTAATTTCATCACGATTTTCACTTCCGCGTTTGTTGACAGTAGCAAATCCGTCGCCTATTTCAACGCCTTTGACGGCATTGATGCTCATTAGGGCATGGGCAAGATCGGCGTCGAGTTTGTCAAAGACTGGTTCTCCTAACCCTACTGGCATATGCTCAGCCACTATACAAACTTTAGCACCGATAGAATCACCCTCTTTTTTTAGTTTTCTTAGTAATTCATCAAGAGCTTGCAATTTGCTTTCATCAGGGCAAAAGAAAGGATTTTGGTCTACTTGTTGCCAATCTTTTAGTTGGCACTCGATATCACCCATTTGAGCTAAATAGCCGCGAATAGTGATACCCAGTTTTTCATGTAAATATTTTTTAGCAATAGCACCTGCAGCAACTCGCATGGCGGTTTCACGAGCTGATGATCGACCGCCACCACGATAATCACGAATTCCGTATTTTTTTTGGTAGGTGTAGTCAGCATGACTAGGTCTGAAGATATCTTTTATTTTGCTATAATCTTGCGAACGTTGGTCAGTATTTTCAATAAGTAATCCAATGCTGGTTCCTGTAGTTACCCCTTCAAATACACCTGAAAGAATTTTTACTTGATCCGCTTCGCGACGCTGAGTTGTGTAGCGAGATGATCCTGGGCGACGACGATCAAGGTCATGTTGCATATCGGATTCGTTTAAACTCAGTCCTGGTGGTACACCATCGACAATGCATCCTAATGCAATGCCATGTGATTCACCAAAGGTAGTGACTTTAAATAATTTACCAATTGAATTTCCTGCCATAGTTCTCTATTCCGATTTTATTTTTTATATTTAATTTATTTAAAATAGTTTTGATAAGCTTTTAGGGCATTATAGGTCAGTGAAAATACACCAAGTCCACCATGTTCAAAAGTTATCCAGTTAAATGGTACGTCTGGATACTGTTCTTGTAAAGATACCCAGCTGTTGCCGACTTCGCAAATTAATAAGCCTTCTGGTGTTAAATAGTTACTTGCATCATGTAAAATTCTTTTCACTAAATCTAACCCATCAAGCCCAGCTTCAAGCGCCAATTTTGGTTCATATAAAAATTCATCTGGAAGATCATTCATGTCTTCATCATCGACATAAGGCGGATTACTGACGATTAAGTCATATTTGTTATCAGGTAATCCATTAAACAGATCAGATAGAATTGGGGTGACTTGATATTGCATATCGTGCATTTCAACATTGGTTTGAGCAACATCAAGAGCTTCAAGTGAGATATCGGTAATATCAACTTGCGCCTCAGGGAAGGCATAAGCACAGGCAATCCCAATACAGCCACTACCGGTACAAAGATCTAAGATTTTCTTTGGTTGACTAATAATTAAGTCTTTAAATTGATTGTTAATCAATTCGCCTATCGGAGAGCGAGGTATTAATACTCTTTCATCAACATAAAAGCAGTGACCACAAAACCATGCTTGATTGGTTAAGTAAGGTGTTGGTAAGCGATCAGTAATTCGCTTATTGATGATCGCATTCAATTGTTGTTTTTCATCGCTAGTTAGATTTGATGCATAAAACTCAGGGGGAATAAATAATGATAAGCCTAACGTTGCTAAGATAAGTTGTTTAGCTTCATCTATAGGATTATCTGTTCCATGCCCTAGAAAGATATCTGATTGACTAAGTTGTGACGTGGTCCAGCGTATATAATCCTGAACGGTGCGTAAATTTTCCATATTAACTCCGGAAGATCAAGGAGAAGATGAGGTTACTCGTCAGGTCATTAACCTTGTGCGAATATGTCACCAGTAATGAGATAGAACCTCTGGGTTCTTTGCTGCAATGACTAAATAAATTTTAATGGCGGTGAGGAAGGGATTCGAACCCTTGATACGTTGCCGTATACACACTTTCCAGGCGTGCTCCTTCAACCACTCGGACACCTCACCTTAATTTAGCACCCGCTTTAAAAAAGCAGGGTGCATACTATAATTATCTGGACCAAATTAATCAAGTCTTAATTCATGCAAACAACAACGCCAAAAGCTGCAATAATGGATAAAATTAATACGGTTGCAACTAAAGCATATTTTAAGTCGGTACACATAGTCTTTTCTCCTTACTTTTGTTTTAACACTATTCAATTGGTGTATCTAAAGATAAAAATCCACCTAAGTTTTTACTTTCTTCAATACTTGGGTAATTAGGTATTAAGTCAAACAAGATCTCTACCGATTCATCTAAGAATGGATCTGGCTGTTTATAATCTTTAGGTAGTTCCTTTAAATTTTTAATAGGTGCTAGACCTGCACGGTTTAAACGTTCATTCATACGCTTAAGGTCTCGCTCTTCTTTAGTTTTTTGCTCTGTTTCACGTTCATTTTTATTTAATGAGACAGTGAGATTGTCATTTTTTTTGCTATTAAATTCTTTAATGTCTTCTTCGATATAGTTGAATTCTGGTTTTTTAGCAATTCGAGCTTCATGTTGCGATTTTAAGTTTGCTAATAGTGGTTTGATGTTTGCTACAGTTAAATAGTCTGCAGAAGGAATTTTATCCCATGGCATAGCATTATCTAAGAATCGTTCACCAGTTTCATCAACATATTGGCTTTTGGTCATTTCAATATCAGGATCAACACCCTTTAATTGGGTACTGCCACCATTAATACGATAGAATTTTTGGACAGTATATTGAGCACCACCAAGTTCAGGCCAGCTTGGGTGTAAACGGGCATCAACTGGGTATGAAATACCTCGTGAAGTTTGGACTGTTCCCTTGCCATAGGTGGTTTCACCAACAATTACTGCCCGACCATAATCTTGCATTGCTGCTGAGAAAATTTCTGATGCTGAAGCACTATAACGGTTAATAATCACAACAATTGGACCGCTGTAATCAATACCTTTATTTTTGTCATCATAAGTCGTGATTTTTTGAAGGTTATCACGCACTTGTACGACTGGACCATTGTCAATAAATAAACCTGTTAACTCAATAACTTCAGCTAAGGAACCACCACCATTATTGCGCAAATCAATAACTAGGCCTTGTAATTTTTCGCTGTTAGCTTCCATTAATAATGATTGAACCTTTTTGCTTAACCCAATATAGAAGCTTGGTATTTCAATAATACCGACTTTGCCTCGGCTATTATTGATAACTTTTAATTTTGCTTCTCGATCTTCAAAATGAATTTTGTCACGTTTGAGTTCAATGATTTTAGGTTTGCTGTTATTGCCCGCTGGTAAAATTTCTAATTTTACTATGGTGTTTTTAGGACCGCGTATTTTGTCAACAATATCCTCTAATCGCCAACCGATTACATCTTCTATAGGAGAATTGCTTTGCCCTACCCCGATAATTTTATCGCCAACTGTTAATAATTTACTTTTTTCGGCTGGGCCGCCAGTTACAAATGACATGATTACAGTATAATCATCTTGTTGACTAAGTGTGGCACCGATTCCTTCAAAAGATAAACTCATTTCAGAATCAAAATCCCGTTTTTTACGCGGCGCTAAATAGCTAGTATGAGGGTCAATTTCGCGAGCAAACGCATTCATAAAGACTTGGAAACAATCTTCATTATTAGATTGTTCAATAGTTTTTAATACGCGTTTATATCGTTTAGTTAATACTTCACGAATCTGAGTCTCGTTTTTACCCGTTAATGCTAAATTTAGCTCGTCATATTTAACGCGTTTTTCCCAATAGTCATCAAGTTCTTTTTCATTAGTTGCCCATGCTAGGTCTTCACGCTTAAAATTAATTTCGTCTTTAGCGCTAAAGTCCATTGGACGTTGCAATACTTCAAGCGCATATTGATATCGGTTATAGCGTTTTTGTAAAAAAAGGTTGTAGATATCGTAAGCTGTTTTTAGGTCGCCATCTCTTAATTCTTGACCTAATTGTTCTTGGTAAATACGGAATTTGTTTATATCATCTTGAAGAAAGATAGTTTTACTGCCATCTAATAATTTGAAATAGCGATCGAAAATTTTAGCTGAAAATGCACCATCTAAGGAAAAATCACGATAATGTGATTGAGTAAAGAAATTAGTTACTCGTTTGGCGACGATTTGATGTACTTCATCTTGTTTTAAAACTGGAATTTGTTCCATTGCAGGAGCTTTGGCCTGAGCCGTTGTGCTAATGATACATAAAATGAGACCGAATTTAACAAAACCTTTCAGTAACTTATTCATATAAATTCTCTATCGATTAATAATATGCTCAGGTTTGACTGTTAGTTCCATTCCTGTTCCTACTTTGACTTTGATATGCTCTTTTTCAATAGTGATGATCTGTCCTTTCACTGGTTTTTGACCAACATTGACTCTAACAAAATCACCAATTTTCAAAGCTCTAGGTTTTCGAGAAGGTTTAGGGGATGCTTTACGTTTTTGTTTTGCCCTTTCCTTAGCTTGCTCCTTACTTTCTTTTAATTGTTGCTGAGCATGTTCCATTTGTTCTTTGGAAATAACTTCAGTTGGGTTACCATCTAAGTCAACACGATTTGCACCTTCTTTTATGCAATATAGATAGCGCCACCCCATGGTGTAGGCTCTAAGTGCAATGCGAAGTTTGGTTTTGCTCAATAATTCACTATTTTCTAGGCGAGAGATAATATCTTGAAAGATGCCAATTTTTAAAGGCTTTGCTTCCCCTTCAATAGTAAAACAATTAGGAAACTGGTGGCTTAAATAATTAATAATCTCTTTAGTATTTGTTAATTGAAACTGATTTTCCATTGATTATTCCATTGCTACTAAAAATTTTCTGACGATAAAGTATATCTCAGCTTGTACAATAACACTAATTATCTTTTTTGTGTTTGTTAATAAAAGAAATAAAATCTTTGATACCATTTCGCATTATCCATGAACTGACAATCGTTTGTTCTTCTGTAGATAATTGTTCAAATGCTGTCATCCACAGTTGTAGTGGATTAATTGGCGAAACAACGTATGTTGCACTCTCTTCCTCAAGATACAAAGCTTTTTTAACATCTATTGACAAGCTGTTAATGTGATATTCAATAGCTTTACCACGAACACCTGAACGTTTACGAGAAGTCCAGTTTTCAGATCTAGCTTTACGATTTATACCTTGTGTTGTTGATGGCATCCCTGCAATACTTAATAGTTCTTTTGGTGAGAACCACTCTTTCATTCTAATAATCCTATTTTTAAGAAACAAGAAAAAGTTATAGAAATTAAAGAAACTTTGTTACAATACTAAGAAACTACCTACCATTGTTATTTAAAGTCAAATTATAAACTTACTGGTTTTGATAACTAGAAAGCATAACATAGATATTAAAGGTTATAAACTAAGAAGGAAGAAAAAATGGAGATTAAATCTAATGATTGGCATAAAGCAGACATTATTGCCGCATTAAAAAAGAAAGGGACAACTCTCGCGGAACTATCTCGTCAATCCGGACTAAGTTCCTCAACACTTAGCAATGCGCTTGTTAGACCTTGGACAAAAGGAGAGTCAATTATCGCTAAAGCACTCAATTTAAAACCCTCGCAAATTTGGCCAAGTCGTTATATAAATTCTATGACAAGACAGCCAATTAAGCGAGTTTTGAGAAAAAGTTCAGATAATACATCTACAAATTATTAACTGATAACAATCTAATTAACACTTTTTTACAAACATATGGAAACATATAGAAACATTTGTTTTCATATGTTCCTTTTGCTTTATTCTTTTGTCAATTCAATTCATCTATTTTCCTTATTTAAACTAACTGGATTATTTTCATCAATATTAATCCTATGCTATGATTAGCCATCTTTTGATATAAATCATAGTTTAGTAGGCAATTATTATGAAAAATCTTAGTAAAATTTTGGTGCTTTTATTTTCAGTATTAGCATTATCCGCATGTTCACAAAAAAATTATTTAGAACAAGGTACCCCACTAAGTCATGAGAAAGTGGATAAAATTGTTGAAGGCTCAACCACTGAGGTACAACTGCTGCATATTTTTGGTCAACCAGCAAGTAAGGTTAGTATTAATGCTAACGAATCAAAATGGACTTATACATATCTTAAAAAAAGTTCAACCAAAAATGCAATTTTTGGGGAAACTCAATACGACATTCTTGAAGGTACGTTAGAAGTAGTGGTAAACCAAGGTGTTGTAACTTGGTTTAACTATTCGCAAAACAATAAACAGAAGAAGTGGTAATTATCATTTGATTATTAAGCACATCAATTAGATGTGCTTTTTTATCTATTTGCTTAATGACTGTTTTTACCGTTAAATCACCTTATTCTCAGATTCTCATTTCATATTTTGTTTAGATTCCATTCATATACTTTATTCCGCTCTGGACAAAAGTCTTTATTACGTTATACTCGTTTGGGAAATTAACCAGACAATCGCTGCTTTGTTGTTGTCCTTTGTAAAAGGGAGACAAACAGAGGGGAGGAAAGTCCGGGCTCCATAGGGCAGAGTGCCAGGTAACGCCTGGGGGATGTTGGCGAGAGCGAACATTCACGACTAGTGCAACAGAGAGTATACCGCCGATGGCTTAGCAATAAGATCAGGTAAGGGTGAAAGGGTGCGGTAAGAGCGCACCGCGCAGCTGGTAACAGTTGTGGCACGGTAAACTCCACTCGGAGCAAGGTCAAATAGGGATTCATTGGCGCGGCCCGCGTTGAATCCGGGTAGACTGCTTGAGCTAATGCGTGAGTATTAGCCTAGAGGAATGATTGTCCACGACAGAACCCGGCTTATCGGTTAATTTCACCTTTTTATTCTTTACGGTTTTGCTTTGCTTGTTTTTTATTACTTAACCAACGCTTTACTGCTAACCAAATCGAAAATACTAATCCTAATACCAATAAAAATACGGGTATTAACATTAATAAAGACATAATCTGTTTTTCGTATGTTTTAAAAATTGGTGATAAACCAAATAAATAGCCTAATGTAACAATCAAAAATATCCATAATGTTGCACTTACCCAATTGTAGATGTGAAATTTACGGCTATGCAAACCTGATAACCCCGCCATCATTGGTAATAATGTGCGAACAAATGCAATAAATCGTCCAATAAATAGTGCTTGTAAGCCATATTTGTGGAATAGTACCTCTGATTTATGGTGATATTTTTCTGGCAAATGTGCCATCCAATTCTGTACAGTTTTGGTATTACCCAGCCACCGGCCTTGTGCATAACCGAGCCATGTGCCGAAGGCAGCACCAGCAATTAGAATTAAGTTTATAAGACCAAAATGAAAAACATCAAGACTTATCAATACGCCAGTTAGAAACAGTAAACTATCACCCGGTAAAAAAGCTGCGGGTAACACACCATTTTCTAATAGAATGATGACAAATAGCATTCCATATAATATCCATAACACATCTGGGTTTGAGAGTGTTTTTATATCCATATGAACAAATGCTTGGTATAGTGTAATGATTGTATCCATTTAGCTTATTTTCTCATTAATGTATTATTATTAGTGGTTAATAGTACCACCTACGGTTAAATTATTCACTTTTAAAGTTGGTTGACCAACTCCAACAGGAACGCTTTGCCCTGCTTTACCACAAACACCAACACCTGGATCAAGTTCGAGATCATTGCCTACCATTGAAATCTGTTGCATCGTTTCAATACCTGATCCAATCAGCGTTGCACCTGTGACCGCCGTAGTAATTTTACCTTTTTCAATTAAATAGGCTTCTGAAGTTGAGAAGACAAATTTTCCTGAAGTTATATCGACTTGCCCACCTGCAAAATTAGGTGCATATAGTCCATAATCTACACTTTGGATGATTTCATCAAAACTCGATGTTCCCGCTAGCATGTAGGTATTGGTCATTCTAGGCATTGGTAAACAGGCGTACCCTTCACGGCGACCATTGCCAGTCGAATGGCAATTCATTAATTTTGCGTTAAGCTTATCAAACATGTAGCCTTTTAAAACACCGTTTTCGATTAATACCGTTTTTTGACTTGGCGTACCTTCATCATCAATAGAGAGTGAACCTCGACGATTTTCAATGGTTCCATCATCAACGATAGTACAAAGCTCTGAGGTAACTTGTTCGCCAATTTTTCCTGAAAACACAGAACTATTTTTACGATTAAAGTCTCCCTCTAGCCCGTGTCCTACTGCTTCGTGAAGTAACACACCTGGCCAACCTGCACCTAAAACAACTGGCATGGTCCCTGCTGGAGCCGGTTTGGCTGAGAGCAAAACTAAAGCTTGACGCACAGCTTCTCGGGTATAACTATCTACATAACTTTCACCTGTTTTCGTGTTAGTCGTTAAAAAATAGTCATAACTAAATCGACCACCACCGCCACTACTCCCACGTTCACGTTTACCATCTTGTTCGACAAGGACGGATACTGATAAGCGAACTAAAGGCCTAATATCTGCACATAAGGTACCATCAGTGCCAGCGATTAAAATGTCTTCATAACTACCAATTAAGCTTGCTGAAACTTCAATGACTCTAGGATCAATTGAACGAGCTAACTTATCAACCTGACGTAATAAGGCAATTTTTTGCTCTTGAGAAAAGCTATTTATCGGGTTAAGTGATGGATACTTGATGATATTGTTAGCCGTTTTAAATGGAGTAACCATAATGGGTGTTTGATTTTTAGTTATAGAGTTTGCGGCTAATACACTTTGCTCTAATCGAGCTAAAGAAAGCTGATCAGTATAGGCAAATCCTGTTTTTTCACCAATAATCGCTCTAACACCAACACCTTGATCGCGATGAAACGAGGCATTTTTAATAATGCTATCTTCAAGAGACCAACTTTCGTAATAACCAGATAAAAAATATAAATCACCAAAATCAATTTGCCTTGAACTAAGCATATCAAGCAAATTTACTATATCTTGCTGATTTAAGTTATTTGGATTGAGTAACCGTTCACTCACTTGGGCTACGTTCATAAATTCCTTAATCTAATGATTATCAATATAAAAACTGTAAAATTTATTATTACATAAGTACTACATCATATTGTTCTTGAATATAAAGTGGTTCAACTTTTACTTCAACACGTTTACCAACAAACACTTCAACTTCTGCTAGCGCATGTGATTCATCCGTCGTTAATGCATTAGCCACTGCAGCTGAGGCATAAACCAAAAAGTATTCAGAGCGGTGAGCTTTGTATATACGAACAATTTCACGGAGTATTTCATTACAAACCGTTTCTACTGATTTAACAATCCCTCGACCTTTACATGCAGGACACTCTTCACAAAGTATATGACCAATACTTTCTCGAGTCCGCTTACGTGTCATTTCAACTAACCCCAAACCAGAGAAAGTGTTCACAGATGTTCGTGCTCGATCTTTAGCTAAAAAGTCTTGTAAAGATAATAACACTCGTTCACGGTGAATATCTTCTTGCATATCAATAAAATCGATAATGATAATACCGCCTAAATTGCGTAATCGTAATTGACGCGCAATCGCAATAGTTGCTTCGATATTGGTGTTGAAAATAGTTTCTTCTAAATTACGATGACCTACAAATGCACCAGTATTAATATCAATGGTCGTCATAGCTTCGGTTTGATCAATAATTAAATAACCACCCGATTTTAATTTGACTTTACGGTCTAACGCTCGTTGAATTTCGTTTTCAATATCATACAGATCGAAAATAGGGATATTACCGCGATAATGGGTTAATTTGTTGGTAACTTCTGGCATAAATTCCTGTGTAAACTCAACCAACAAATCATAAGTAAGTTTTGAGTCAACCAAAATTCGTTCAATTGGGTCGCCAACAAAATCCCGTAATACTCGCTGAGATAAAGCAAGCTCACCATAGACTAAATATTTGCTGATTGGACGCGCCATTCGTTCTTGAATTTTTGCCCATAAACGTTTTAAAAAATTGGCATCTTGTTCAAGTTCGTGAGCATTTGCTCCTTCGGCAGCAGTTCTAACAATAAAACCACTTTCATCGGTAACATATTGTTCAACAATTTTTTTTAGCCTTTCACGCTCTTCTTCCGATTCAATTCGTTGCGATGTCGCTACATGAGCAGAGTTTGGACCAGGCATTAAAACTAAATAACGCGAAGGTAAAGTTATATCTGTAGTAAGTCTGGCACCTTTAGTCCCCAAAGGATCTTTAACAACTTGTACCATTAAATCTTGGCCTTGACGTACCAATTCAGAAATATCTTTAACTTGAAACTGTTCTTGTTCACTGTCCGATACGCATTCGGTATGCGGCATGATATCCGAAGCGTGCAAAAAAGCAGCTTTTTCAAGACCGATATCAACAAACGCAGCTTGCATACCCGGTAAAATACGAATGATTTTGCCTTTATAGATATTACCGACAATACCACGACGTGATTCACGATCTACGTGGATTTCTTGTAATATCCCATCTTCAATATATGCCACCCGAGTTTCTGATGGCGTTACGTTCATTAATAATTCGACAGACATAATGATCCCTTATTAATTAATAGCAAAGTTCCGTCTTATTAGTCGTAAGAATAGATAAATCACTATCCATAATACCCCATCAACAAAACTAGATACTAAAATTAAAGGTGAAATCGTTATGGTATGATAAATACTAACTTGAAACAGAAATACTAATATATTATAACAAAGCGAAACGGCAAAAATAATAATTGATTGTTGCCATAAAGCTAAATTACGGATTAACTGGAATTTAAACATTAACAAATAAGCCACGCATGAAAAAATAAATGCGTGAATACCTAAAAGCGATCCTGAGAATAGATCTAAAATGATACCTAATAAAAACGCCATGCCCATACCAATTCGGTGCGGTAATGCTATTAACCAATAGGCCATAATTAACATTAATAAATGTGGCTTAAACATATTATATTCAGGTGACCACGGTATAATTTGTACACATAAGCCAATTAGCAACGTTAACCAAATAACCAGTATACTAATTCGATTATTACCCCTCATGTTTTACTCCTTGATCGCCCCACAATAACAGTAGATAACGTAAACGTTTTAAATCTGCGGTTGGCGTAGCAGAAATAATGGGGGTGGAATCACTTATATCAAGCTTTACTGAACTAACCACAGCCACTGGGTACCCTTCTGGGAAGCGACCATCAAGTCCAGAAGTGACTAAAACATCACCAACTTTGACATCAACATTGTTAGGTAAAAAATCAAGCGTTAAATCGTTACTGCATCCATTACCAACAGCTACCATTGAAATATCATTTCTTAATACTTGTACTGGAATTGCATGTTGATAATCACAAACTAAGATTGCTCGGCTTGTTGATTGAGCGGTTTGATAAATTTGTCCAACGATACCTTTTTCATCTACTACCGGCTGACCTATATATACACCGTCATTTTTACCTTTATTAATTACCACTTGATAAACGTAAGGATCAGTATCAGCTAATAATACTTGAGCAGCCATTTTATGTTCATCATGTCTTAAAGGTGAACCTAATAGCCCTCTTAGGCGGTCATTTTCATGCTTTAAATGTTCAAGCAATAATAGATTACTTTTTTGTTGCATTAAGGTTTCTTGCAGTTCTGCATTTTCTTTAATTAGTGTCTCTTGTGTTTTCGACATTTCATACAGCGAATCAAATGATGATTTTGGTGCATTTGAAACATGATAAAGTGGCGAAATTAAGGTATCTAAATAATAACGAACCTCTTTAAAAGGACGATAATTGATATCTAACACTATTAACGTCAAAGCGAGTGCCAGTGATATAAATAATTGAACACTCAGAGGCGAACGTTTAGAAAAAAGTAATTTCATTGTCCAGTATTTACCTGTTATATATCTAGAATTTAACTATTTTAAGATATGACTCCGCCGACAATGTCGGCGGAAAAAATGAAATATTCGTTACTTGCTAGTAATATTATTACTCTTCACTGAAGAGATCACCACCATGCATATCTACCATATCAAGAGCTTTACCACCACCACGAGCTACGCAAGTAAGTGGGTCTTCAGCTACAACAACGTGAATCCCTGTTTCAGCAGATAATAATTTATCAATATTACGTAATAATGCACCACCACCAGTCAATACCATACCATGTTCTGAAATATCAGAAGCTAGTTCTGGAGGACACTGTTCTAGAGCAACTTTAACAGCACTAACAATACCACTTAATGGCTCTTGTAATGCTTCTAAGATTTCATTCGAGTTTAGTGTAAAACTACGTGGCACACCTTCAGCTAAGTTACGACCACGTACTTCGATTTCAAGGACTTCATCACCTGGATAAGCACTTCCAATGAAGTGTTTAATTTTTTCTGCGGTCGCTTCACCAATTAATGCACCATAATTACGACGAACATAATTGATTATTGCTTCATCAAAACGGTCTCCACCAATGCGCGCAGAAGCGGAATAAACTACACCATTTAATGAAATAACAGCAACTTCTGTTGTACCGCCACCGATATCAACAACCATTGAGCCAGTTGGTGCAGAAACTGGTAAATCAGCACCAATTGCCGCAGCCATTGGTTCTTCAATTAAATAAACTTCACGAGCACCAGCACCTAATGCTGATTCACGAATAGCACGACGTTCCACTTGGGTTGCGCCAACTGGCACACAAACCAATACACGAGGGCTTGGTCTTAAGAAGCTATGGCTGTGAACTTGTCGAATAAAATACTGTAACATTTTTTCAGTGACGGAAAAGTCTGCAATCACACCGTCTTTCATTGGTCTGATAGCTGCAATATTACCAGGTGTCCGCCCTAGCATCTGTTTCGCAGCATGGCCAACGGCAGCAACACTTTTAGGTGTTCCTGAGCGATCTTGACGAATGGCAACAACTGAAGGTTCGTTAAGCACAATGCCTTGCCCTTTTACATAAATAAGCGTGTTGGCTGTACCTAAATCAATCGATAAATCATTTGAAAACAAGCCGCGAACTTTTTTGAACATAATAAAAACTCTTCCTAGAATTAATCTTGTTTAAATATATTTGAGTATTAGAAGCAAACTTAGGCGTCTACAAAATATATATTTTAATTTTATCCGATAAATAATAGTTCATTTAGCAGATAAAAACCACAGCCAGCCTCAATAATAATTAAGGGTTATATTGTATCGCAATTTAAAAATAATACCTAGAAAATAGTATAACAAGTGTTTGTAAAGGAGATATATAATGACAAATTATGATTTACAGTGTATCCTTCCGCGTTAATGTTGAGTTACTATTTTTAGTATCGAATTAAAAGATTACTTTTAAGATATTAAAGGTACATTAAAATAATTGTTATTTATATCAAATAAACACGGTGTAATTCATGGATATACGTAAAATTAAAAAGTTAATTGAATTAGTAGAAGAATCAGGTATTTCTGAGCTTGAAATTTCTGAGGGTGAAGAATCGGTTCGAATTAGTCGGTCGACACCTACCTATACAGCTCCAGTGCAAAACATTCAAATTCCCCAACCGGTTGCTGTTCCTGCTCCAACAGTCACTGCGGCTACAGTTGAAGCAGAAGTCATCACAGAAACTAATAGTGGCACAACCATAAAATCACCAATGGTTGGTACGTTCTATCGAACTCCAAGCCCAGAATCTAAAGCATTTGTTGAAGTCGGTCAGTCTGTAAATGTTGGTGATGTGCTTTGCATTGTTGAAGCAATGAAAATGATGAACCAAATTGAATCAGAAAAAGCAGGGACTATTAAAGCTATCTTAGTTGAAAATGGTCAACCAGTTGAATTCGATCAACCACTATTCATTATTGAATAATCAGAATTATTTGTTAACTTAGACGATTAAGAGATTGAATATGCTTGATAAAATTCTTATTGCTAACCGCGGAGAAATCGCTCTTCGTATTTTAAGAGCATGTAAAGAACTTGGAATTAAAACTGTCGCTGTTCACTCTTCGGCAGATAAAGACTTAAAACATGTGCTACTTGCAGACGAAACCGTTTGTATAGGTCCAGCAGCTTCAGCCAAAAGTTATCTTAATATCCCTGCATTAATCTCTGCTGCCGAAGTAACCGGCGCAGCAGCTATTCATCCTGGATATGGATTTTTATCAGAAAATGCGGATTTTGCTGAACAAGTTGAACGTTCAGGCTTTATATTTATTGGTCCAAAACCTGATACTATTCGTTTAATGGGTGATAAAGTTTCAGCCATTGAAGCAATGAAAAAAGCAGGCGTACCTTGTGTTCCTGGTTCTGATGGTCCTCTTGGCAGTAATATGGACCTTAATAAGCAAATTGCTAAAAAAATTGGTTATCCAGTTATTATTAAAGCGTCTGGTGGCGGCGGTGGTCGTGGAATGCGTATTGTTCGTGAAGAAAAAGATCTCGAACAATCAATCAAAATGACTAAACTTGAAGCAAAAACCGCATTTAATAATGATATGGTTTACATGGAAAAATTCCTAGAAAACCCACGCCATATCGAAATACAGGTTTTATCTGATGGACAAGGTCATGCAGTTTATTTAGGTGAACGCGATTGTTCAATGCAAAGGCGTCACCAAAAAGTACTTGAAGAAGCACCAGCGGTTGGTATTACACCGAAAATGCGTAAATTCATCGGTGAACGTTGTGTTAATGCATGTATCGAGATTGGATATCGTGGTGCAGGTACTTTTGAGTTCTTATTTGAAAATGGTGAATTCTACTTCATCGAAATGAATACTCGTATTCAAGTAGAACACCCAGTTACTGAAATGGTTACTGGAGTTGATCTTATTCGTGAACAAATTCTGATTGCAGCTGGACAACCTTTGTCAATTAAGCAAAGTGACATTGAAATTAAAGGCCATGCAATTGAATGCCGAATCAATGCCGAAGATCCTAAAACATTTATGCCATCTCCGGGCAAAATAACACGTTTCCATGCTCCGGGGGGATTTGGTATCCGTTGGGAATCACATATATATGCTGGCTATACTGTACCACCATATTATGATTCAATGATCGGTAAATTAATCGCCTATGGTGAAACTCGTGAAGTCGCTATTGCCCGCATGAAGAATGCATTAGCAGAACTGGTTATTGATGGTATAAAAACCAATATCGAACTTCATCTAGAGATTTTAAATGATGAAGGCTTCATAAAAGGTGGCACGAACATTCACTATTTAGAAAAGAAATTAGGTATTTATGAGTAAAATAAGCCCTCAATAATTTGAGGGCTTATTGCTGTATAGAAGTAAATAAAGTATAGGTAATACATATGAAAAATTGGAAAAAAAGCGCTGAAGAAATTTTAACATTAGGTCCAGTAGTTCCTGTTATTGTTATTGAGCGTTTAGAAGATGCCGTTCCTTTAGCAAAAGCATTGATTGCTGGTGGAGTGAAGGTTTTAGAAGTCACATTAAGAACAGCTTGTGCACTTGACGCAATTAAGAAAATTATTAACGAAGTTCCAGAAGCTGTAGTCGGTGCCGGTACTGTAACCACAGTAGAGCAACTTAAACAAGTAACTGAGGCGGGTGTAGAATTTATCATCACTCCGGGTATTACTGACTCTATTTTAAAAGCAGCAGTTGAAGGCCCTGTGCCAGTTATTCCTGGGATTGCAACCATTTCAGAATTATTAACAGCTCAAGAATATGGTTTAACTGCATTAAAATTCTTCCCAGCTGAAATTAATGGCGGTGTTGCTGCGTTAAAAGCATTTGCTGGTCCATGTGGTTATATGAAATTCTGCCCGACAGGTGGTGTGAATCCTAAAAACTATCGCGATTATTTAGCGCTTGATAATGTTCTTTGCGTTGGTGGAACTTGGTTTATTCCAACTGATGCAATTGCTAAAGGTGATTTTGCTAAAATTACTGAAATGGCAAAAGAAGCCGTTGCAGGAGCAAAATAAGTTTTATCTTACCGCCGATATAAGTCGGCGGTTTAGTCTGATTTGTCTAACTTCTAAGCCCTCTTCCACTTTCAATTATTTGCCATGCTATAAAATATAAAATGCTAACAAATAATATAAGCATCGAAAAAGTAATAACTAATGAAACATCACTAATACCTAAAAAACCATAGCGAAAACCATTGATCATATAAACAATAGGATTAAGTTTAGAAACCCATTGCCAAAAAGTCGGTAACATAGTGATTGAATAAAAAACTCCGCCCAAGTAAGTTAACGGTGTTAATACAAAGGTTGGAATAATACTTATATCATCAAATGATTTTGCAAATACTGCATTTAACAATCCAGCTAATGAAAACAAAATTGAGGTTAATAATAAGGTGAAAACTACAAAAGTCCACGAATGAACTTCATATCTAACAAAAAATAACGATACAACAGTGACCAACACACCAGTTAATAAACCACGCATTACACCACCACCAACATATCCCCAAATAATAATATGAGTCGGAACAGGAGCAACAAGTATTTCTTCAATATTACGTTGAAATTTAGCACTAAAAAATGAAGAACAGACGTTTGTATATGAATTGGTTATGACCGACATCATAATTAAACCAGGCACAATGAATGCCATATAACTAAAGCCACCCATATCACCAACTCGCGAACCGATTAAATTACCGAAAATAATAAAATATAGTGACATTGTAATAACAGGAGGAATCAGTGTTTGTATCCAAATTCTTAAAAATCGGGTAACTTCTTTACGCCAAATACTTTTTAAGGCAATCCAATATAAATTATTCATCAATAGCTCCTTTGGTATCATTTCGCAACAAATCTACAAATAATTCTTCTAATCGATTAGCTTTATTACGAACACTAATCACTTTTATGTTTTGTTGATTGAGTTGTTCAAATAACTGATTTAATCCTTGTTGTTTATCTACGTTTACTTCTAACATGCCAGATTCAATATCAGTATAATTATACCCTTTAAGGGAGATTGGTGTTGATGTTGGTACATAATCAATAATAATTGTTTCAGATTGACTTTTTGCTAGTAAATCACGCATTGAAGAGTTAGCAATTAATTCTCCGTGCTGAATTATACCAATGTGACGGCAAAGCATTTCTGCTTCTTCCAAATAATGCGTGGTTAATATAATGGTGATACCTTGTTTATTAATCTCACGTAGAAAATCCCACATGGAACGACGTAACTCTATATCAACCCCAGCAGTAGGTTCATCCAGAATTAATAATTTAGGTTCGTGGACAAGTGCGCGAGCTATCATTAGTCGTCTTTTCATCCCACCTGATAACATATTAGCTCTACTATGTCGTTTATCCCATAAATCTAAAATACGCAGATACTTTTCAGCTCGTTGTAAAGCCAATTTTCGTGGCAACCCATAGTAACCACCTTGATTGGTAACAATTTGGATTACTTCTTCAAATTGGTTAAAGTTAAATTCCTGAGGAACAAGTCCTAATTGTCTTTTTGCATTAACAAGATCCGTATCTAAGTCATATCCAAAGATTTTAACTTGGCCTGAGGTTTTAGTAACTAAAGAGCTAATAATACCAATGGTGGTTGACTTACCTGCACCATTTGGTCCAAGTAAAGCATAAAAATCTCCTGCCGCTACAGTTAAATTAATTCCTTTTAATGCTTCTACACCATTTTTATATTTTTTCTTAAGCGCTATAAGTTCTAGTGCAGGTGTTGACGACATAAATGTATCCTAATTGAGTAAATTGCTATTTGAATAATATGATATCATGTTTAATCAATTGACAATATTGTTTAATATTTAGATAAATATATGGATTAAGGAATAAATGTTATGGTTAAAATTGGATTAGTTTCAATATCAGATAGAGCATCACAAGGCGTTTATCAAGATGAAGGTATTCCAGCTTTGTTATCATGGTTAAAATCTGCATTGAAAACAGCTTTTATTACCGAACAACGCATTATTCCCGATGAACAAATCATCATTGAAAAAACATTATGCGAATTGGTTGATGATTTGCAATGTAATCTGATTTTAACCACAGGCGGGACAGGACCAGCAATAAGAGATGTAACACCTGACGCAACTTTAGCTATCGCAGATAGAATAATGCCCGGATTTGGTGAACAGATGCGGCAGATTAGTTTACATTTTGTTCCAACTGCGATCTTATCCAGACAAGTTGCTGTTATTCGTAAGCAATGTTTAATTTTGAATTTACCAGGTCGACCAAAATCAATCAAGGAAACACTTGAAGGTGTAAAGGATGATGAAGGTAACACTATTGTTACTGGCATATTTGCAAGTGTTCCATATTGTATTGATCTGCTAGAAGGTCCTTACATCGAAACACATGATCACATCATTAAATCATTTCGTCCCAAAAATGCTATAAAATCTAATCTTTAATTTTATGCAAATATCATGCATAATTATGTAGATTATATTCAATATTTGAATGAAGCTTTATAAGCACACTAGCTTAATTAGCAATCATTAAAAATAACTGACCGTAATCAAGCATTTTAGTTAACCCGTTAATATGACTTATTGTTTTAATCAGTTAGTCATAAATTAAATTTAAAGGAACAGTATGAAACAAAAAGATCTCACTAAAACTTTCAAAGAAATGCTTTTACAAGAAAAGTTTAGTTCTCAGATAGGTATCGTACAAGCCTTACAAGAACAAGGATTTGATAATATAAATCAATCTAAAGTATCGCGAATGTTAACTAAATTTGGCGCTGTAAGAACTCGCAACGCAAAATCTGAGATGGTTTATTGTTTACCTGCTGAAATGAGTGTTCCAACAACAAGCAGTCCATTAAAAAATTTAGTGTTAGATATTGATTACAATAGTTCAATGGTTGTTATTCGAACAAGCCCAGGCGCAGCTCAGCTTATTGCGAGATTGTTAGATTCAATCGGTAAATCAGAAGGGATTTTAGGCTCAATTGCCGGTGATGATACGATTTTTAGCACACCAACTAAAGATTGTTCTGTGAAAAAACTATATCAAACGATTATTGAATTATTTGAACGGAGTTTATAATTAACAGTTTATTTTAACAAAGCTCTATAATTTTTTTTAATATTTAACCTATTGACACATTTGGTAAAATCGTTAATCCTATACGACACTGAAATCAGAATTAAGAAGAGGCGCATTACTCAGGCAGATCATTTTAGGGACTGGAGCCGCAAATAAATGATTGAGGGGATGTAATGCCGAGGTTTAATTGTTATTCCAGAAAGCAATTAAATCGACTGCAAGGGCTGAATCCCTTGGGTTGTCACCCTAACAGGTGGAGCGCTTCATGGTATGTATTTTTTTAACTGTATTAGGACATGCCCGCTCTATCTCTGTTAAAAATAAAAATTTTTAATATGAGGAATACATGGAAAGATCATTTATAATTGCTAAGTTTGGCGGTACTAGTGTTGCAGATTATCCCGCAATGGTTAATAGTGCCAATATTGTTATAGCTAATCCTAGTGTCAAAGTTGTTGTGTTGTCTGCCTCTGCAGGTATAACAAATTTACTGGTAGCATTAGCTGAAGGTCGTGATGCCAATGTAAGAGCAAAACATATCGCTAAAATTCAATCGATTCAATACAACATATTAGAAAATCTTCCTGAAAATCCAACCCTACGCGCTGAAATTGACCAAATCATTGCAAATATTGCCTCATTATCAGAAGCAGCAAGCTTGGCAACTTCCCCGGCTTTGACGGATGAATTAGTCAGTCATGGCGAAATAATGTCATCAAAACTATTTGTCGAAATATTAAAACAAAAACAAAAAAATGCCCTATGGTTTGATGTACGTAAAGTCATGCGTACCGATGACAAGTTTGGTAAAGCCGTACCAAAAATTGACGAAATTAAACAACTTTGCTGTGCACATTTGAAATCTTTGAATCCAGAAGCTATCGTAGTTACTCAAGGATTCATTGGTAGTGAAAGTACGGGCAAAACCACAACTTTAGGTCGTGGTGGTAGTGATTATACCGCAGCTCTTCTTGGTGAGGCTTTAAACGCCACGCAAATAGACATTTGGACCGATGTTGCTGGTATTTATACTACCGATCCTCGTATCACATCAGGTGCGAAACGAATTGACGAAATATCATTTGCTGAAGCAGCTGAAATGGCAACCTTTGGTGCTAAAGTTCTACACCCTGCAACACTTGTTCCTGCTGTACGTAGCAATATTCCAGTATTTGTTGGTTCAAGTAAAGCACCAGAAGCAGGTGGAACTATCGTTTATAACACACATAGCATAAAATCTGCACTACCTTCATTTAGAGCGTTAGCGCTTCGTCGCAAACAAACATTATTGACTTTAACTAGCTTAAATATGCTACACGCACAAGGCTTTTTAGCTAATGTCTTTACCATATTGGCTAAACATAATATTTCGGTTGATTTAGTCACCACCTCTGAAGTTAGTGTCGCATTAACCATTGATACTACAGGCACTAATACCAATGGAAATAGCCTATTAACAAAAGCATTATTCGATGAATTATCAACAGTTTGCCATGTTGAAGTTGAAGAAGATTTAGCACTAATTGCCATCATTGGTAACAATCTAACCACAACAAAAGGTATCGCTAAAGAAGTCTTTGGCGCTTTAGATGACTTTATTATTCGACTTTGTTGTTACGGTGCTAGCACCCATAATCTTTGCCTTCTAGCAAGAAGCAATGATGCCGAAGATGTAATAAAGGTTCTACACAAAACGATTTTCGAATAGTTTAATATCAGGGGCGATTACATTTTCGCTCCTAATCATTAATCATATAAATCGACAATTAAACAAAATACCTAGAATATTTGAAAAAATAATTGTAAACTAAGCCTGATATTTGTATGAATTTGTGATTCATACATCTATAGCTTCATACTGTTCTACATAATGATCATTTTTCTTCATATTTAGATAACAATTTTTAAAGCTGTAAATTTTACGTTTTATTAATATCTGTTCAACAACTATCATCGTTATTTTTTAGCTATACTAGTAACTTTCAACTTAATTAGACGAAGGAAATTATCATGGGTATTTTAAGCTGGATTATTCTAGGATTAATTGCTGGATGGATCGCTAAGTTTTTTATGCCATTAGGCCGTGTTGGTGTGATAAAAACTATCCTACTTGGTGTAGCTGGTGCATTAGTCGGCGGTTATATCAGTACCTTCTTTGGTTGGGGGAGTGTGACTGGTTTTAACTTCCCAAGCTTGTTTATCTCTGTGCTTGGTTCTATTTTACTTATTTATCTTTACCGCCTTTTTAAATAAATTCAATAGTAATTTAAATTGGCGAGTTTACTCGCCAATTTTCACTGATCTATCCAACCAAAGTTCTCTCATTTATATCGATGTTTAAAACCTATTAACTTAAATAGCTTTTTAAGTATCCAAATTAATATATATACAATTATGATAATGCTTAGTAAAGCAACCAAAGCCCCTAAAAGGCATACTAAAAAAATAACAAAAAGTGCAATAAACTTATAAAATCCTATATCGCCAAAGCCACCTAACCTCCTGTTAACAGCCTCCACAAATAATAATATTGCTAAAAAAATCCACGCAAGCCAAAATAGTAATTTTTTAAAGCGATTATTAAATTCAATTTCCATTACAAAACTAATAACTTCAATGGCCATTAATATTACAATGAAACTATACAAAAAAGTTATTCCCAAAATTTGTGATATCATCAATTAATTCCATTTAATTTATTTAACGAGATTATAAGAAGTAATTTCGCCACTTCCAGTTTTTTGTTATATTAAACACTAAAATTTATCAAATTTATTCTGCAGGATAAAATGCTCAAAATATTTAATACATTATCACGTGAGAAAGAAATATTTAAACCAATTACACCAAATAAAGTTGGGCTATATGTTTGTGGTGTTACTATCTATGATCTATGCCACATTGGCCATGGCCGTACTTTTGTCGCATTTGATGTCGTTACTCGTTATTTACGTTTTTTAGGTTACGATCTCACTTATGTTCGTAATATTACCGATGTCGATGACAAGATCATCAAGCGTGCATTAGAAAATGGTGAAACTTGTGACGAATTAACTGAACGTATGTTAAATGAAATGTATGCCGATTTCGATGCACTTAATATCAAACGACCCGATGTCGAACCTCGAGCAACTCGTCATATGTCACAAATCATTGAACTTGTTGAAGAGTTAATAAGAAAAAATCACGCTTATATTGCTGACAATGGAGATGTAATGTTTTCGGTAGATAGTGATCCTAACTACGGTATTTTATCACGCCAAAATTTAGAACAGTTACAAGCAGGTGCTCGAGTTGATGTAGTGGACGTAAAACATAATCCAATGGACTTCGTTCTCTGGAAGATGTCAAAACCCAACGAACCAAGCTGGGATTCACCATGGGGGAAAGGTCGACCTGGTTGGCACATTGAATGCTCTGCAATGAATAGCCATCAATTAGGCAACCATTTTGATATTCATGGCGGTGGTTCTGACTTAATGTTCCCACATCATGAAAACGAAATTGCCCAATCAACCTGTGCCCATAATGGCCAATATGTAAATTATTGGATGCACTCAGGCATGGTAATGATAGACCAAGAGAAAATGTCCAAATCACTGAATAACTTTTTCACTATCCGTGATGTTTTAAAACATTATGATGCTGAAACTGTTCGATATTTCTTATTATCAGGCCATTATCGTAGTCAACTTAACTATAGTGAAGAAAATCTAAAACAAGCTCGTACCGCTTTAGAAAGACTTTATACGGCTTTGAGAGACACCGATGCTAACTATCCGCACAACACGCCAGATAGCGATTATCATCGACAATTTTGTCAGGCAATGGATGATGATTTCAATACTCCAGAAGCTTATTCAACTCTATTTGATTTGGCTCGAGAGATCAACAAAGCTAAGTCAGAAAATAATATGCCATTAGCTAATGAACTAGCTGCTGAGTTACGTTATTTATCTTCTGTACTTGGTTTACTTGAACAAGATCCGGTTAAATTCTTACAAGGTAATAGTCAAGATGATGAAGATACACAGCTAATTGAAGCGTTAATTAAACAACGCAACGATGCTCGAGCAAGTAAGAATTGGGCTTTAGCTGATGAAGCTCGAGACAAACTCAATCAGATGAATATTATTTTAGAAGATGGTGCTAACGGCACAACTTGGCGTAAAAAAACTTAATAATATAAATGAAAAATCCCCTAGATTTACACAAAACTAGGGGACTAATCTCACTATTTTTTATCTATTGACGTTAAAATTCCCCGTAAAATATTGAGTTCTTGCTGTTCAATACCAGCTCGCGTAAATAATCTACGTAAACGACCCATAATCTGCCCAGGATGATTAGGATTAATAAATCCGGTTTTTAATAACGTCTGCTCTAAATGCTGATAAAACCGTTCAATATCTTCGCTTTTAGGATACTGAACCTCATTCAGATTATCATCATCATGTTTTAAAGATGCCTCTAAAGTTGACAACATTGACATTCGAATTTCGTAAGTTAGAACCTGAACTGACATAGCTAAATTTAAAGAGCTATAATCTGGATTAGCTGGAATACCAACATGAAAATGGCACTTTTGTAATTCATCATTAGTTAATCCAACTCTTTCTCGACCAAAAACTAAAGCCACTTGAGCATGATGCGCGGTTTCAGCAATAATTTTGTCGCCACATTCTTTCGGGGTTAAGTTTGGCCATTGCAAACTTCTAGGGCGCGCACTAGTACCTATAACCAATGAACAATCTGCTACCGCCTCCTCAAGGGATGAAAAAATTTGTGCCTGTTTGATAATATCACTCGCCCCGGCTGCCAGTGAAATCGATTGGGAATCGGGTTTTATTACAGGATTCACTAAACATAAACGTGTTAATCCCATCGTTTTCATTGCACGAGCAGCAGACCCCATATTACCAGTATGCGAAGTTTCGACTAAAACAATCTTAACATTATCTAAATAGCTCACATATCCCTCATTAAATAACTAAACTTAATACTATAAATCAATCTAAATAAACCACAGTATATAATAAAAAACAGATTAAAAGCAGTTCTATACTGCCTAATATCAAATACCCATAAATTATTTTAGACAAAAGTCACAAAAATCTTAATATATCCCAATAACCTATTGACGAAATATGAAAAATTTGTCAATGTAATCAATATAATAATAGCTCAATTAGTAAGTAAACATAGTGGAGGTCAATTATGACTTTAAGTATCACAAGTAAACAAATGGACATTACTCCTGCAATTCGTAGTTATCTTGAAGATAAGTTTTCGAAATTAGATAAATGGAGAGCTCTACTAATCAACCCTCACTTTATCTTATCTAAAGAGCCCGATGGATTTATTATTGATGCAACCATTGCAACCAAAGGCTCGCCACTAGTTGCTTCCGCTAAACATGCTGACATGTATGCTGCAATTAATGATTTAGTTGGTAAACTTGAAAGACAACTCAATAAACTCCAACATAAAGGTGAATCGCGCCGTGCATTTGACAGTATTAAAAATACAGTAATTGAAGAAGAATAATTTATAATTTAACAAAAAGGCACTTTAATAGTGCCTTTATTTTTTTGCTTGTTATAATATTACCCATCTAATTTTTAATCTATTAATGAATATGACAACCAGTCCTTTATTGCCTTTACGAAACAAAATCAACCAACTTGATCAAAAATTAATTGAAATCATTGCTGAAAGACGCCAAATTTCAGCCGAAGTTATCCAGGCTAAAATAAAAGCAAATATCCCTGTGCGTGATTTAGATCGTGAACGTTCATTGATTAAGGCATTAATCGAACAAGGTAAACAATATCATCTTGATGACCTATTAATTAAGCGTTTATACCAAATTATTATTGAAGATTCGGTTCTATTACAACAGAAGTTTTTACAAGAAAAACTCAACCAAGGCGTTATCTCATCAGCTAAAATTGCTTTTTTAGGACCAAAAGGTTCATATTCACATTCAGCTACTCGCCGTTATGCTAGTGCCCATTTTGATCAATTGACTGAATCAAGTTGTAATACATTTAAAGATGTTTTTGAAAAGATTGAATCAAAAGTTGTTGATTATGGAATTGTACCGATAGAAAACTCGAGTTCGGGATCTATTAATGAAGTGTATGATTTGTTACAAAAAACCAATTTACATATTATTGGTGAACTATCCTTAATGATTGATCACTGCATTTTAGCTCTTCCTAACACTAAACTTGAGCAAATAGATACTATTTATAGCCACCCGCAACCATTCCAACAATGTAGTAATTTCTTAGAAAAGTATCCTCATTGGAAAATTGTTTATTGTGATAGCACTTCGTCAGCAATGGAAACCGTAGCTAAATTAAATCAATCAAACATTGCAGCTATGGGAAATAAAGACGGTGGTGAATTATATGGCTTACAAGTTCTGGAGCACAATTTTGCTAATCAAAAAGAGAATATCACCCGCTTTATTGTGTTATCGCGTGAATCAATTGAAGTTTCCGATCAAATTCCGGCCAAAACTACAATCTTGATGAAAACGGGCCAACAAGCTGGGGCTTTGGTAGATGCTTTATCCGTATTACGTAATCATAATATTGTGATGACAAAACTTGAATCACGCCCTATCCATGGCACATCTTGGGAAGAGATGTTTTATATTGATTTACAAGGTAATATCAATGATTACGAAATGCAGATCGCACTTAAAGAATTAGCTTCCATCACTTTATATACTAAAGTGCTTGGTTGTTATCCTAGTGATTCTATTACCGCTGTCATGTAATGACTAACTTAAGTTTTTCAAATGCCGTACTCATCTGGTATGAACAGTACGGCAGAAAATCATTACCATGGCAAATTGAAAAAAGCCCTTATCATGTTTGGTTGTCAGAGGTTATGCTGCAGCAAACACAAGTTGCAACTGTTATTCCATACTTTAAGCGCTTTATTAAACAGTTTCCTAAAATTACCGATTTAGCGAAGGCTCCTATTGACGATATCTTACATCTTTGGACTGGACTTGGTTATTATGCACGTGCTCGTAATTTACATAAAGCAGCACAAGTTATAGCTGACAAGTTTGGGGGAAAATTTCCAACCAAATTTGAGGATGTTATCGCCTTACCAGGCGTTGGGCGCTCAACCGCTGGGGCTATCCTATCTCTATCACAAAATCAACATTATCCAATATTAGATGGTAACGTAAAACGGGTTTTAACTCGAACTTTTGCTATAGAAGGATGGCCTGGTAATAAAAATGTCGAAAATCAACTTTGGCAATTAAGTGAGCAAGTCACGCCTAAAAATGAAGTTGCTAAATTTAATCAAGCCATGATGGATATTGGTGCAATGGTTTGTACTCGTTCTAAACCCAAATGCACTTTATGCCCTTTACATCAATTATGTATTGCTTATAAGACCGACAGTTGGCAACAATATCCAACTAAAAAACCTAAAAAGACTATTCCTGAAAAAACCGCCTACTTTTTAATGCTTGAACATGACAACATGATTTGGCTTGAAAAAAGACCGCCTGCTGGTATTTGGGGCGGATTATATTGTTTACCACAATTTGCAAGCGAGCAAGCATTAACTGACTGGATAGACAGCCATGGTATTAAAACTAGCAAACCCAAACAGTTAATTGCATTTCGACATACTTTTAGCCATTTTCATTTAGATATTGTGCCTATTTACTGTGAGATAAAAGGCAATACTAAATGTCTAGATGAATCGAATGGTTATTGGTACAAACTAAAATCGGAAAATGCAAAAATTGGCTTAGCAACACCTATTTATAATTTATTAAATCAATAATCAACACAATCTATCAGTATCTAACAACCTTTTGATATATAATTACACATTATTTATTTTCTAAATTGTTTATTATGAATAGCAAACAAGCTCAAGGGCTATCTGCATGGTTAGTATTCCTAATGGCATTTGCCATTGGCGTCGCGGTAGCGAGTAATTATTATGCGCAACCACTATTACACTCGATAACTAATGATTTACATATTGCAATTAAACATGCAGGTTTTATCATTATGGCTGCACAATTTAGTTATGCTGTTGGCTTGCTGTTCATTACCCCACTGGGTGACAAAATAGAACGTAAACGATTAATATTGACCTTGATGATATTATCAACCTGTGGGCTAATTATTAGTGCAATTTCACAAAACTTATGGTTACTTATGCTTGGTACGGCTATGACAGGTCTATTTTCAACCGTAGCCCAAGTATTAATTCCATTTGCCGCAACACTATCACGACCAGAGCATCGAGGTAAAATTGTCGGTACATTGATGAGTGGTATGTTGCTAGGTATATTATTAGGTCGTGCATTCGCTGGTTTTGTTTCTTCGATGACTGATTGGCATTATGTTTATTGGATTGCCGCGTCAGTAATGATCATTGTTACTTTGCTACTTTGGTTATCATTACCAACTTATAATAACACCATCAGTATTAACTATTTTCAACTGTTACTATCAATTGGCTCACTATATAAACAAGAACCTGTTTTACGAATTCGCTCATTGTTGGCAGTTATTTCCTTTGCGTTATTTTCACTGTTATGGACGCCGCTTGCCTTTTTATTAAGTAATAAACCTTACTATTATTCTGATTTTATAATCGGTTTATTCGGCCTAGCCGGTGCCGCTGGTGCACTAGGTTCGCCTATCGTTGGCAAATTATCAGACAAAGGAAAAGGCTTTTTAGCCACGACCATTGGTCTAATATTACTACTCGCTTCATGGGTACCACTTTCTCTTGCTGAATATTCACTTTTAGCCTTAATTATTGGGGTAATATTACTGGATTTTGCTGTTCAAGTTACTCATGTATCAAACATGAACGCCATTTATCAAATTCGACCAGAAGCACGTAGCCGTATGAACACTGGTTATATGGTAAGTTATTTTATCGGAGGCATGTTGGGTTCTATCGCTTCCACTTATCTGTATAGCAACTATGGTTGGATCGCGATAATTATTGCTGGAACAGTTTTAGGATTATTGGGTTTATTATGTTGGCTCTACTATCTTAAATCAGTTCGCAAACCATAAACGATTTAATTGCAAAAAAAAGTTGAGGAACGGGGTTTTTTAACGTTTATTTGCTCTAATATTCCGTTTTTAAACACTATATACTATTCGTCAGTTAACTTAAACATTTGCACCATTAATAAAAACAGGAGCCATCCATGGCTAAAATAGCCTATATTAATACGCCATTTAAAGTAAAAAATTTATCACTCAAAAATCGTATTGTTATGCCACCCATGTGTCAATATCAAGCAAAAGACGGATTGGCCAATGATTGGCACTTTGTTCATTATGTTTCACGAGCGGTTGGTGGCGTGGGTTTAATAATTTTAGAAATGACCAATATTGCTCCAAATGGTCGAATATCGCCAAATTGCTTAGGTCTATGGAATGACGAGCAACGCGATCAGCTTAAACGTATCGTTGATGCGGTTCATGCTCAAGAAGGAAAAATCGCTATTCAAATTGCCCATGCAGGACGTAAAGCTTTGGGTGAGTCTGACGTCGTATCCTGTTCTCCTATCCGCTATGATGGGAACGTCGAAGCGAATCCAAAATGGCAATATCAAACGCCAAGAGAATTAACCAAAAGTGAAATCGCTGATATTATCGAAAAATTTAAACAATCAACCAAACGTGCGGTTGAAGCAGGTTTTGACGCAATTGAAATACACGGTGCACATGGTTATTTAATCCATCAATTCAGCTCATCAAAAACGAATATTAGAACGGACGAATATGGTAAGGATAAATTATTATTTGGTGAACAAGTAATTAAAGCAGCAAAATCAGTGATGCCAAAAGATATGCCACTAATTGTTCGGCTTTCGGCTCAAGAATACGGTACTAATGGTTACGATATTAATTATGGTTGCCAAATTGCTAAACGTTTTGCACAAGCAGGCGCAGATGTTTTAGATGTGAGTGGCGGTGGTGATGGTCAGTTAGATCCAAAGCATACGCCTCTATTTCATGCTGGATACCAGGTTTATTTAGCGCGTGCTATTAGAAAGGTCACTAATTTGCCAATTATTACTGTTGGTATGCTTGAAGACCCTTATCTTGCTGATTATGTATTAAGTACTGGCGATGCTGATTTAGTTGCAATTGGTCGAGGTTTATTGAAAGATCCTTACTGGCCGCTAAGAATTCCAGCATCTCCATTTATCCCAACATCTTATCAAGTAGCTTTTAAATAAACTAATGATAATCCTGTAGTGTTAGCTACAGGATTAATTTACAAACTAAATTTTCATGGCATATTTGATGAGACGTTTCTTTATTGGCGAAAAGTTATCAATTGCGTTCATCCCAACTGTTCTCACCATTTTTTTAAAAGCATTATCGCCATTAAACATATCTTGAATAGTTCGCATTGCGGTTAACATGACTAAAGCATCTTTACGGCGAGTGAATTGAAATGATTTTAAGTTTTCTACTAAACCAATATCTTTATGTTCATCAATAAGTTTATTAATGGTTGCCACCAATAATGCAGAATCTTCAAATCCTAAATTAACTCCTTGACCAGCCAATGGATGAATAGTATGGGCAGCATCACCAATTAACACTAATCGATGTTTAATAAATTGTTTTGCAAACCGAGCTTTTAATGGAAACACCATTCTCAGATTGACCAACTGACATTGTCCTACTTTATCACCGCTTAATTTAAACAGCTCTTGGCAAAACTCAGATTCAGTTAACGAAGTTAAAATAGCTGCTTGCTCTGGTTTAGTTGACCATACTAAACAACTGTAATTGGGTTGCCAAAGTGGTAAAAATGCCACAATACCATTGGGATAAAAAATCTGCCTAGCACATGCTTGGTGAGGATATTGTGTTTCAACAGTTGTAATCACTGCATGATGAAGGTAATCACGCTCAAACACAGAAATTTTTTCCTGTCTGCGCAGCCAAGAGTGTGCGCCATCAGCACCTATAATCAGTTTTGCTTGTAACCGAGTATTATCCGAAAGTGTTAAAAAAGCATAATCTTCATTATAGCTATTGTCTATAGCGGCCAAATTGAAAATAGTGATATTTGAATTTGCTTGAGCATGTTGATACAGGTAGTAAGAAATTAAATTATTTTCGATGATA
Organism: Gilliamella sp. B3482; assembly: GCF_026536805.1. NCBI lineage: Bacteria > Pseudomonadati > Pseudomonadota > Gammaproteobacteria > Orbales > Orbaceae > Gilliamella > Gilliamella sp. B3482. The sequence continues at coordinate 398,133 of NZ_JAFNNL010000001.1, forward strand.
TACCCAAGATTTGGATAACCATAATCTTTAGCATGTGCAGTAAGATGCGCTAAACCGTTTTTTTCCCAAACTCCGATCTCGCTAAAAGCATTAACGCGTTCGCTCGCACATAAATCGTTCCAAATACCAATTTGAGAAAAATATTGCTGACTTGCGCCATTAATTGCAGAAGCTCTAATTCCTATTTCGTCAAAAGCAAAATTTTGATTATCATTAACGTTAACATCAACAATAGCTACAGTTAAATTAGATTGGCTAAGAGCACATGCAGTTGCTAAACCAACCAATCCACCACCAACGATGGCCACATCAAATTGCGTTTTCATATCAATAAATAGGGTTATTTCTTATCAAGCTTATTATCATCTTCAACATCATCATTCATCGCTTTTTTAAAACCTTTCAATGCTGAACCAAGATCAGAACCTAAATTACGTAACTTCTTTGTTCCGAAAATGAGAACCACCACGGCAAGAAAAACTAATAGATGTGGAATGCTAAATGACATAATTAAAACCTCATTTAAAAATGTATCGCTATTTGAACAAGTTAAACGAACAAATAGATTATTTAATATTGGAATTGATTATACTCTTTTTATGATGGGATTTCATGACAAGTTAATTTAGATAAAAAAAAGACCCGCATAAAATATACGGGCCAACATGAAATATAAGGAATATAAGGAAAGAAAACAATGAAAAATCCTTACGCTGCTTATTATCCACTTTTTTTCTTTTTAGTCAACGTTTTTATTTGCCTTTCAGCAAATGTAGCAATTTTAGCTAAAAAATGACTTTAACCATTATAAATCAATAAATTAAAATAACACCCAACATATAAATAAGAATAATATACATTTGATAAATATCAATTACGCATTAAAAAAAACTTAATATCTATAAAACCACTTGAAATCTCAACGGAAAAACAAAGACAATAAAACGGAAAAAAAAGCCATACTTCTTATTATAACACTCGCTGTTTTTTTATTTTTATGCGAGAAAAGAATATTTTTCCATAATATAAAACGCGTTTAAACAAAAAATCGCATTAAAACTTAATAAAATTAAGAAGCTTGATTCAAATTCATATATAAAACTCATAAAAAATACAATATAATTATCAAACGGATGAAAAAATAAAAACGAAATAAGTATGATTAAAAATAAAAATGTAAAAACTTTTAAAGATAGGCTACATTCGTCAATGCAAGGATTATCTGTTTCATCCTTTGCAAAAAAATGTGATATGTCAGAAACGGTAATACGAGATTATTTGTCTGGAAAAACCTACCCTTCACTAACTCGTTTAGAAGTAATTGCTGAAAAATGTAATGTTTCATTCAACTGGTTAGCTACCGGTTATAAATTGGAAGTGTTGGATCCTAAAGACGATGATAATAACGAAGTTTATAATGAAAATATCTATCGTATCCCGGTTTATAAAAAACAATTACCAACTAAAGAAGAGGCGCAAAATCAACGTTACGTACGTGAAACGCCACCAGTAATGAATTATCCTATTGTTGAAGGTTGGGCTTCTCATCGTGGTTTAGATATCAAAAAACTTATAATCTATTGGGCGAAAGGTGATTTAATGGCACCTGAAATCGAAAATAATAATGGATTAATTATTAATACAGAAATAAACGAAATAATCGATGGCGCAATTTATTTAATTGAATACGAGAATTTCACTCTACTAAGAAAAATTCGCCTATCACTCGGAAATTGGATTTTGATTTGTAATAATCATCAATACCCAACGATTGAGGTTCCTAAAGCTCATTTCGAAAAATATAATATTGTCGGACGCGTTGTACAAATTATTAAAGATGTTTTTTAAGACAATTATTAGTAATCTAGTACTTTTAACTATATAATTTGCCATGAGGAAAGCTCAAAAACCCCTTTCCTCAACTTTTTTTAATTTTTATTAATGTTAGTTTAATAGGTATTGGAGTGATGTCTCTTTTAATTTAAAAATATCATATTTCGCTTATAGCACTTAGCATTTGGTAATAAAACCCTCACTTTTTTAGATCATTGGTAAACCTATCAATGAATAACCTTTTAACTAATAGGTCTAATATGTATCGATTTTTTGAAAAATTGGTATCACCTTATCCACAAGATGAACCACAGCCGATGGCTAAAAGTTTTTTTAGTTTTATTTGGCAATCGACGAAAGGCACACGTTCTTTCCTTCTATTATTAATCATACTGAGTTCATTAGCTGGCGCTTTTGAAGCCTTTTTATATGCTGCACTCGGTAAAGTTGTTGACTGGCTGGCAGCTGTTTCACCAAGTCAATTTTGGCAGCAGGAAAAATCAACCTTAATTGTATTTACGATTATTATATTAGCTAGCACGATCATTATTGCCTTACAAACCATCATTAAACATCAATGTTTGGCGGGAAACTTTCCAATGCGACTGCGTTGGAATCTACATCGATTAGTGCTAAATCAAAGTATGCGCTTTTTCCAAGATGAATTTGCCGGCCGTATATCAGCAAAAGTGATGCAAACCGCACTTGCGGTTAGGGATACCTGCTTTTTGGTTGCTGATATCTTTATCTATGTTTTGATTTCGTTTATTACTATGGCAACAATCATAGGTCAGTTAGATCTTTGGTTATTAGTACCGTTTATGGTTTGGTGTTTTGTTTATGGCATTGCAATGTATTACTTTATTCCACGACTAAGTAAAGTGGCAAGTATGCAAGCAGATGCACGTTCTACCATGACAGGCCGAGTGACTGATGCTTACACGAATATTATGACAGTTAAACTGTTTTCTCATGCAGGCAATGAAGCAAAATATGCACAAGAGTCGATGGACGAATTTTTAGTTACCGTTAATAAACAAATGCGTTTAGTTAGTAGTTTTGAAATTGTTAATCATTTATTGTCTATTTTTCTCGTTCTTGGTACTACTGGCTTATCATTATGGCTATGGACTAATGATTTAATTGGTGTTGGAGCTATCGCCACTACAACTGCTGTCGCACTTAGATTGAACGGCTTTTCACATTGGATTATGTGGGAAATGGCAGCATTATTTGAAAATATCGGCGTGGTTAAAGATGGTATGAATACGTTTTCTGTTGCGAAAACCGTTGTTGATGAACCTGATGCACCAACTCTTAAGGTGACTGATGGTAAAATCGAATTTAAAAATATTAATTTTAGTTACGATGCAAAATTAAACAATGCCATTATCGACAACTTAAATTTAACCATTAAACCAGGTGAAAAGATCGGTTTAGTTGGCAGATCAGGGGCGGGTAAATCCACTTTAATCAATTTATTGTTACGATTTTATGATTTACAAAATGGTCATATTTTTATTGATAATCAAGACATCACCAAAGTCAATCAAGAAAGCTTACGCGCTCAAATTGGTATGGTTACCCAAGATACTTCACTATTACACCGATCAGTAAGAGATAACTTATTATACGGTAATAACCATGCCACCGAACAAGAGATGATAATCGCAGCTAAAAAAGCCCATGCCGATAGTTTCATTGAAACCTTAGTAGATGCTAATGGAAGAACTGGATATGATGCTTTTGTTGGTGAACGTGGGGTTAAATTGTCCGGAGGACAACGCCAACGTATCGCTATTGCTCGAGTTATTTTAAAAAATGCACCAATTCTATTGTTAGATGAGGCAACTAGTGCGCTTGATTCTGAAATTGAACAAGCTATTCAAGAAAGCTTATATACGTTAATGGAAGGTAAAACGGTTATTGCTATTGCCCATCGATTATCTACAATTGCGGCGATGGATCGATTAATCGTTTTAGATCAAGGAAAAATCATCGAACAAGGAACACATCAAGAGTTGCTTAGTAAAGATGGACTTTATGCTCAACTTTGGAAGCATCAAAGTGGAGGTTTTTTAGCTGAAAATTTTTAACTTAAAATTTAGGGCGATGAGTAAATAACATCGCCCCAAAATCTTAATTCTCAAATTAGTCAAATCTAATTAATGAAATTTTTATAAAACTCAGATTCGAACTTCATAACTGCCCCGTTTTTAGGTTCCCCTTTACTATCAGCCCGATACCCTGATAATAATTGAACAAAAGCGACATAACGTCCGTCTGATTTTTGAATAAATCCGGCTAAATTATAACTACCTTGAATATAGCCTGTTTTAGCCATAACTACATCTTTAAATGGTGCTTGACTGAAGCTTTTACGGTTTTGCAACGTTCCATCAACACCCGCAATTGGTAATTTTTCAATAAAAGCGAGTTGATTGTTATGTGCTGAAATATACTGCAACACTTCCATTAGTTTGTTGGCGCTAACTAGATTAAGACGAGATAAACCCGAGCCATCGGCAATCACTAAGTTTTCTAAGTCAATACCTGCTTTTTTGCGAAGGATTTGTTTAACCGCATCACCACCATTACGCCATGTTCCTGCAGTATTATAATAGCGTGCGCCAAGTGTTCTAAAAATGGTGTCAGCATACAAATTATTTGATTTTTTGAGCATAACCGTTATTAACTCAGAAAGCGGTGCTGATTGACTTGATGTTAATAACGTTAAGGAACCAGTGGATTTTTGTTTTCTTTCAAAAACACGTCCACCATAAGTTATTTTTTGTTGTTTTAATTCATTTTTTAAAACAGTCGAAAAATATTCAGTTGGATCCATTACTGCAAATTTTAATGGTGTTTTATCCGCATTAGAAGCGATGCATCCAGATAAATAGTAGCGATTTTTATCGGCATTAACATCAAGCTCACAATATTTATCATGTGCATCTTTACTACTAGCGGAAATCGTTCTGACATCACCTGAAACCATAACTGGAATATTAGATGAAACAGAAACTGATGCTTTACCACCTACTTTACCCGGGGTTATTGTTGCATAAAAGCAGTTATCATCAATTGTTGCAGCTGATGCAGGGGCATTGTAACAAGCAGTTAAATTATTCCATGACCACCCTTCTGCTTTATCATGACTAGCAAAAATTGAAGTGTCTAAAATAACATTACCTGAAATTTTTTCTACACCCTTTTGACGAAGGGCGCTAATCATATTTTTTAATCTTTCTCGACTAAAAGTGGGATCACCACTCAATTTGATAATCAGATCACCATTGAGTTGTTTATTACTAACTGAACCATTCGCGTACATTCCAGTAACAAACCGAAAGTCACTACCTAGTTCAAGCTGTGCAGCTAGTGCAGTTATTACTTTTTGTGTACTAGCTGGCTGTTTAAATTGATCACTTTTGTATTTGGCTAATGTTTTAGGATTGCCATCAACAGTTTGCACTAAAATTGATAAATCACTCCCTTTGGGTAATGATGATATATATGGTTCAACCGATTGTGCTTGCAATAAGCTTGAATAAAAAGCAACGATAAATAGAAAAGATACCCTTATATTTGTCATGAATGTATGCTCAAAAAATTTATTAAATATATTAGTGTGGAAACAAATATATCTTTTTTTGATAAGCCTATCAATATATACTCAGTCTCTTTAAAAATAATGTTCTAAATACCATTATATTTTATATTTTTGAATTTAATCCAAGAGATAATTTAATATAGGTAACAAGGCTATGATTCATCATTCATTAGGTTTTCCAATCGAAACTGTACTGATGTTCGTCATTTTGGCTTTAACTGCGATTATAATTGATTTATATGCTCACCATAACGATAAACCCATTAGCCTAACTAGCGCAATATTATGGTCTTTATTCTGGGTTGCTGTTGCATTAGGTTTTGCACTTTATCTTTATCTTCACCATGGAAGTGAGATAGCAAGTTTATTTATCACAGGTTATGTGCTTGAAAAAGCGCTTTCGGTAGATAACTTATTCGTTATTATGGCGCTGTTTTCATGGTTTGCTATCCCTAACAATTATCGACATCGATTACTTTATTGGGGCGTAATTGGTGCGATTATTTTCCGAGCTATTTTTGTTGTAATAGGTACGGGTTTATTATCGTTAGGTCCTTGGATGGAATTGTTCTTTTCAGTAGTGGTTGCATTAACTGGATTTATGATGCTGAAAAACCAAGGTCAAGATGAAAAAATTAAAGATTATTCAGAACATTTTGCTTATCGTATTGCTAAACGTATTTTCCCCTCTTACCCTAAGATAGTTGGTCATCACTTTTTATTAACCCGAAAACAACTAAACGCGGAGTTAACGAAGCCAGAAAATAGCGACCTAATTCATAAAATGCCAAAAAGTGCCTTATATGCAACACCACTATTTTTATGTGTTGTAGTGATTGAGTTGAGTGATGTTATGTTTGCATTTGATTCTGTTCCCGCAGTAATCGCAGTCAGCCAAGAACCACTGGTTGTTTATAGTGCAATGATTTTCGCTATTTTAGGGTTACGGACTATGTATTTTGTTTTAGAAGCAATGCAACAATATCTTGTTCATTTAGGCAAAGCTGTAGTCTGCCTACTATTTTTTATCGCAGCAAAACTGGCTTTAAATGCTAGCGACCATCTATTTAATTATGGTATTAACATAAGCCCTACTCTCAGCCTTTATATAGTATTAGGCATTTTATCTTTAGGTATTATTGCAAGTTTTATTTGGCCAAATAAATCCTAAAAAATAATAAGGGAATGGATAATCGGCAGTAAACCTGCCGATTAAAGATGAGAGCTATTGGCGTGTTGATGAACGAATAAAGTAACTCACACCTAAAATAATAAACCATAGTGGGGTTGCGATCAGTGCTTGGCGAGTATCAGCTTCAAATGTCAATAACACAATCACAAAAGCAAAAAACGCTAAACAAACATAACACATAAAAATTCCACCAGGCATTTTAAATTGTGATTCTTGATGCAAATTAGCTTTTTTACGGCGATAAGCAATATAGGAAATCAATATCAACGACCAAATAAACATAAATAAAATGGCAGAAATAGTCGTTACAATAGTGAATGCTTCCATCACATTTGGTACTAAATAAATCAATACTACCCCACCGAACAAGCAGGTACATGAAAATAACAAACCATTAGCGGGGACTGAACGTCTTGATAATTTACCAAATGGTTCTGGTGCATCTTGTTTTTTAGCAAGACCAAACAACATTCGACTGGTTGAGTAAATACCACTATTGGCTGAAGAAGCCGCCGAAGTTAATACCACAAAATTGATAATACTTGCCGCAGCAGGTAAGCCAATCAAGGTAAATAGTTCAACAAATGGGCTTTTATTGGGTGAAATAAACTGCCAAGGTGTTACACTCATGATAATAATCAAGGCAAAAACATAGAAAAAGATAATTCGTGCTGGCACTGAATTAATTGCCCGTGGTAAATTTTTATTTGGATCTAGTGTTTCAGCCGCTGTAGTTCCAACAAGCTCAATACCAACAAAGGCAAAAATTGCAATTTGGAAACCAGCAAAAAATCCCATCGTACCATGGGGAAAGAAACCACCATACTCCCAAAGATTAGAAAACGCAGCCGTAGTATTGGTTTGTTCTGAATGATAAGCCGTGAAGACTAAAACAAGTCCAATAGCTATCAAGGCTAAAATGGCCACTATTTTGATCATAGAAAACCAAAACTCAGTTTCACCAAACATCCTAACAGTTAACAAATTCAAAGTTAAAAGCACAATAACTGTAAGTAGCATTGGGATCCATGCTTGTAGTTCTGGAAACCAGTGTTGAGCGTATCCTGCGATAGCAACAACATCTGCAATTCCGGTAATTACCCAACAAAACCAATAAGTCCAACCAGTAAAAAAACCAGCCCAAGGACCCAATAAATCGTTAGCAAAATCACTGAATGATTTATAATTTAGGTTGGATAATAAAATTTCTCCCATTGCCCGCATAACAAAAAATAAAACAAACCCAATAATCATGTACACAAAAACAATAGATGGTCCGGCAAGGCTGATTGTCTTCCCAGAACCCATAAATAATCCCGTACCAATTGCACCACTTATTGCTATTAGTTGAATATGTCTACTGGAGAGATTTCGTTTAAGATCATTATTTGAAGACGTACTGTTCATCGTATCGATTACCTGTCGTTTTTACAATTTTCGTTTTTTTATAAGAAGTAAAGGACTATAAAGTCTACAGCGCTAAATCGCAAGCTCAATCACATGAAAAATTTTTATAGCAATATCATAATTATTGGTAGTTTCTTATAATAGAATTGTGTAGCATAACCAACCATATCATTTAACTTATTACAATAAATTATCAAGATGAAAGAAAACAAATTTCACATTTATCTATTATGTTTAGCATTTATCATGTCACTACTTGCTGGCTGCCAGAGTGATCCTAATTCATCAAGTAAACAATTTAAAGACGGTAAACTACCACATGATTTAAATGCCAGTCGTCCGCATTTAGCTGTGCCTGTAAATATTTCTGACTATACGATTCAAATTGAAAAAATAAAAACAACATCGCCTTCTTTGTATCGTAAAAATGAACATATTTATAAAGCCGTTGATGCTTGGATTAATCGCTCATTGGGCTCAGCAGAATTCCATAAAGTGGGTCTAAAAAGTTATGAAATGGCTGGTAAAGATGGATATGGTAATGTACATCTAACCGGTTATTACACTCCTGTTATTAAGGCTAGATACCAACCAACTGGTGAATTTAAATATCCAATTTATAGAATGCCAACCCAATCTAAAGGGCAGTTACCAAGTCGAGAACAGATCTACAATGGCGCATTAGCTGGAAAAGGACTGGAGATCGCTTATAGTAATTCGTTAATGGACAATTTCATAATGGAAGTCCAAGGAAGTGCCTATATCGATTTTGAAGATGGTAATCCGCTTGTTTTCTTCTGTTATGGTGGAAAAAATGGCCATGGCTATTCAAGTATAGGACGCTTATTGGTTGAATCAGGAGAGATCGCTAAAGAAGATATGTCTATTCAATCCATAAGAGATTGGGCAAAAAGTAAGAGTGAAAAGAAAGTCAAAGAGCTATTAATCCAAAACCGATCATTTGTGTTTTTTAAACCACAATATAACGCCGAAGTAAAAGGTGCAGCAGCAGTACCTTTAGTTGCCAATGCAGCAGTGGCATCAGATAAAACATTAGTCCCAACCGGTTCAGTTGTATTAGTTGATGTACCACTGCTTGATAATGATGGTCAATATCGTGGAAGGCGGGAAGTTCGTTTAATGGTTGCGCTTGATGTTGGCGGGGCAATTAAAGGCCATCACTTTGATCTTTATCTAGGTATTGGAAACAAAGCAGGTAAACAAGCAGGTTATTACAATCATTTTGGTCGAGCTTGGGTGATACAACCTTAACCAACCAACATCGACGCCATCAAAAGAACCTGCTAGAATAAGATAAAAAGCAGACTTTAAGGATAACTTATGAGATTATGTGACCGTGATATTGAAGCATATTTAGATAGTGGTAAATTAAAAATCACGCCACAACCTGCATCAAGTTGTATTAATGGAGCAACAGTAGATGTTCGATTAGGTAATCAATTTCGTACTTTCAGAGAGCATACAACACCTTATATTGATTTAAGTGGACCTAAAGAAGAAGTTGCAGCCGTTCTGGATCGCGTTATGAGCGAAGAGATGATATTAGCTGAAGGTGAAGCATTTTATTTACATCCTGGCGAACTTGCTTTAGCAGTGACACTCGAATCAGTTACTATTCCTGATGATTTGGTTGGCTGGTTAGATGGCCGTTCATCATTAGCTCGCTTAGGACTTATGGTACATGTTACTGCTCATCGTATCGATCCAGGCTGGCATGGACAAATTGTTTTAGAATTTTACAACTCAGGAAAGATACCAGTAGCACTTAGACCTGGTATGACTATTGGTGCATTAAGTTTTGAAACACTTAGTGGACCAGCTTCTAGACCATATAATCGCAGACAAGATGCAAAGTATAAAGACCAACATGGCGCTGTCGCCAGTCGTATTGATAAAGACTAATACAGTTCATAACCTTAATAAAGGACATTAATATGATAAAAAAAATATTGGTTACGCTATTTATCTTAATTTTGATCATTGTTATCAGTATCGCTTCCCTTATTATATTTGTTGATCCTAATAATTTTCGTGGTTACATCTCACAAACAGTGAAAGACAAAACAGGGTATGAACTGACTATAGAGGGCAATCTACGTTGGCATATCTGGCCTCAAGTTAGTATTTTAACTGATTCGGTTAAATTATCCGATAGCGGTGCAACAAAACCTCTTTTAACCGCTGACAACATGAGGCTTGATGTTGAGCTTCTTCCTTTGTTTTCAAAAAATTTAGCAATTAAAAATGTATTTATTAAATCAGCAACAATCAATATTACGGATGAAAGCAAAGGTGAAAATGCTAAAAATAGCACTCAAGCTATAACTAATTCTTCAGAAAAACAACCATCTGAAGATAAAAAAAATCCATCTGATTGGAAGTTCAGTTTAAATAAGTTTGAAATAGCGGATAGTACAATTGCATTTCAGCATAATCGTGATTTGATAAATTTCAGAAATATTAATCTGTTATTAGAAAAAAATAACGATAAAAACCTTTCTCTTGAACTCAATGGGAATATCGATAAAAACCAGCAAGACTTATATTATTCATTAAACGCCAATATTGATTTAGCCCAATTCCCTGAAAAAGCAGTTATTGATTTAAAAAAATTGGATTACACGTTTAACGGTATAGTCAATTCAGAAAAAGAGATAAAAGGTAATGTAACTGGTTTATTTAATTATCAAAAAGCACCAATGCAATTGGATAGCCAAAATTTGGTTTTTTCAATTAACGATAATGATTTTACAAGTAAGATCAATGTCCGTTTTGATAACAAACCGGTGATCGATTTCCAATTAAATTCAAATAAATTTGATTTAACACCTTTCATCCAAAAAAATGAAAATTCAACGAAAAGTACTAACGTTCAACAAACTTCACCAGTTGTATCGAATGTTTCCAAAAATGATAATGAATTAAGTATGCTTAATTCATTTGATGGAAAAGCAAAAATAAATATCAAAGAAGTCAAAGCGGATAAAATTGCATTAGGTAATTTGAATGTTGAAGTTGACAATCAAGATGGTATAGCAAACTTAAAAAATCTAACTTTCAATTTTGCAAATGGGCAAATTGCTGCCAACGGCACCGCTAATGGTAAACAAAAAAACCCACAAGTTAAATTGAATACTAAAGTTAGCAATATCAATTTAAGCTCATTTTTTACGCAAATGAATATGGCTTATGATCTTGATGGAATATTCAATGCTTCTGGAGTATTAGAAGCCAATACATTATCAACAACTAAATTATTAGAAAACATTAAAGGTAATGCTAATATCGTCATTACTAATGCTAAACTAAATAATATAAACATCCAAAGCATCATCGAAAATGCCGCCGCGAAATATAGCAATGGTAATATAAGTTCTGAAAACCATAAAAAATATACTGAGTTTCATAAAATCACAACCAATGCTTATATAAATCAAGGTAATATTGATCTTAATTCACTCAATGCAAACTCTGAAACATTAAATGTGATAGATAGTTCAGGAAGAGTGGGAATGGTTAATCGTGATTTAGATGTTAATCTAAATATAAAAATATTAGGTGGTTGGAATAGTAAAAGTGAAACTAGTGCAAAACTACAAAAAGTGACTATACCACTACGTATATATGGTCAATTTTCTAATTTACACTATCAACTAGATATTGCCAAAATAGTATCTGATGTGCTTAGTGATAAATTACAACAACGTTTAGATAAGCTACGTGATAAATTAGAAAACAATGGCTCTAGAGATAAAGATAAATCTAGACAAAAAGCAGTTGATATTTTAGGTGAATTTATTAAGAAATAAATATTTGATGAAATAATTATAATAGATATAAAAAAGGTGAGCTAAATAACTCACCTTTTTTATTCAATTAATCTACTTGATTATAAAATGAATTTGCTTAAATCTTCATCAGCAACAAGTTTATCAAGATGATCGCTGACATATTTAGCATCAATTGTAATGGTTTGACCACCCAATTCACTGGCTTCGAAAGAAACCTCTTCCATCAAACGTTCAAGCACAGTATGCAAACGGCGAGCACCGATATTCTCATTTTGCTCATTAACTTGCCAAGCAGATTCAGCAATTTTACGAATCCCATCTGGTGTAAAATCAATATTAACACCTTCTGTTGCCATTAATGCTTTATATTGCACTGTTAACGACGCATTAGGTTCCGTTAAAATACGCTCAAAATCTTCACTAGTTAATGCTTGTAATTCAACGCGAATTGGTAAACGTCCTTGCAGCTCAGGAATCAAATCTGAAGGACTCGCAGTTTGGAACGCACCTGATGCGATAAACAAAATATGATCAGTTTTTACTGAACCATGTTTAGTTGAAACAGTACAACCTTCAACAAGTGGTAGTAAATCACGTTGAACACCTTCACGTGAAACATCAGGACCAGATGAATTACCACGCTTACACACCTTATCGATCTCATCGATAAACACAATACCATTTTGCTCGACAGCTTCAATGGCTTCGTGTTTAAGATCATCGGGATTAACCAATTTAGCAGCTTCTTCTTCAATTAGCTGTTTCAAGGCATCTTTGATCTTCATTTTACGAGCTTTGGTTTTTTGACCACCTAAATTTTGAAACATTGACTGCAGTTGATTGGTCATCTCTTCCATACCTGGCGGTGCCATAATTTCAACACCAATATTAACGCCAGCTATTTCAATCTCAATTTCCTTATCATCAAGAGCGCCTTCACGTAATTTTTTTCTAAATGCTTGTCTAGCAGTTGAATCATTATTGTTTTCAACTTGCCCCCAACCATCTTTTGCTGGCGGTACTAGCACATCTAAAATACGTTCTTCAGCTAATTCTTCTGCTCTATTACGATTTCGTTCAATTGCTTCTTGACGAATCATCTTAACAGCAGAATCGGTAAGATCACGAATGATTGAGTCAACTTCTTTACCTACATAGCCAACTTCCGTAAATTTTGTGGCCTCTACTTTGATAAATGGAGCATGTGCAAGTTTAGCTAATCGTCTTGCGATTTCTGTTTTACCTACCCCTGTTGGGCCTATCATAAGAATATTTTTTGGTGTAACTTCATGACGTAATGCTTCATCAAGTTGCATACGACGCCAGCGATTACGTAAAGCAATAGCAACAGAACGTTTTGCTTTATCTTGTCCAATAATATGTTGGTTTAATTCGCTTACAATTTCGCGAGGAGTCATTTCAGACATAATAATATTTCTCTTAAATCAGTTTTAATTAGTAATTAAGGTCTTCAATAGTTTGGAAGTTATTGGTGTAAACACAAATGTCACCAGCTATTGATAGCGATTTTTGTACAATATCATGCGCAGATAATGAAGTATTATCTAATAAAGCTCTTGCAGCAGCTTGTGCATAAGGCCCACCAGAACCTATCGCAATCAGATCATCTTCTGGTTGAATAACATCCCCTGTACCAGTAATAATTAATGATGCGGTTTCATCAGCTACAGCAAGTAATGCTTCTAGCTTACGCAACATCCTATCGGTTCGCCAATCTTTGGCTAGTTCAACTGCTGCTTTAGTTAAATGACCTTGGTGCATTTCTAATTTACGTTCAAATAATTCAAATAATGTAAAAGCATCTGCTGTACCTCCAGCAAATCCTGCTATCACTTTATTATTGTATAAACGGCGAACTTTTCGAGCATTACCCTTCATAATAATTCGTTCACCTAATGTAACTTGCCCATCGCCTCCAATAACGACTTGACCTTCACGACGGACACTGACAATTGTTGTCATATTCTGCTCCTTCTCTTACTAAAACACTTATTTCGGAATGAATAGAGAATATATTGGGATGATTAGTAAATTTTCAACATCTGATTATTAAAATGCGAAATATTTATTTATTAATAGATGGAATAGTTAAATATGGTATTGAGATTTAAGCAGTTCAGATCTTACTTATTTGGGTTGGAAATCAATAGTCATTGTTTTAACTTCATTGTATAACTTACTAGAAGGTTTTGGTATAACCGCTAATTTAGTAGCTGCTAAAGCCTCTCGACATAAATCAGCATCACCGCCTTTTGAGGTTACATTCAGCAATAAACCATCAGGCGCTATCTGGATTTGTAATGTACAAGTTTTTCCTCGATAAAGATTTTGCGGATTAATAAACTTATTGCTAATTGCATTTTGTACTAACGATCGATATTTATTTAATTCGCCATCTGAGACACCTCTACGACTAGCTGCACCACCGGAAACATCAGGAGAGCCTGATGTAAGACCGCCTAAGAGATCATTAAGCGCTTTATCCTTTTTTGCTTGCTCAGCCCTTTTTGCAGCTGCGGCCTTTTCGGCGGCAGCTTTCTCGGCAGCAGCTTTTTCTGCAGCGGCTTTCTCTGCAGCAGCCTTTTCTGCAGCGGCTTTCTCAGCAGCAGCCTTTTCTGCAGCGGCTTTTTCTGCGGCAGCCTTTTCTGCAGCGGCTTTCTCAGCAGCAGCCTTTTCTGCAGCGGCTTTTTCTGCAGCGGCTTTTTCTGCGGCAGCCTTTTCTGCAGCAGCTTTCTCTGCAGCAGCCTTTTCTGCAGCAGCTTTCTCTGCAGCGGCTTTTTCTGCAGCAGCTTTTTCGGCAGCGGCTTTTTCAGCGGCAGCTTTTTCGGCAGCGGCTTTCTCAGCAGCAGCCTTTTCAGCAGCAGCTTTTTCGGCTTCGGCTTTTTCGGCTAATTCTTTAACTTGTTTGTCTAATTGCTCTTGACGCTGTTGATTTGCTTTTTCCTGATTAACTTGCGCCTGCAATTGTCTTTGATATTGTTCGGTCATAACTGACGGATCAATCATGATTGCGTCAATAGAATTACCATTAATGCTACCGTAATTTTCTCCATTATCATCAGGAATAAATTGATATCCTAAAACAATAATCAATATACCATGTAAAATAATGGATATGATAACTGGTAGACTTAGTTTTGATCTTAACTTGTTAGACATTGCTGACATTTTTTATAATTATTAATTTAAATTGGTTGAGTCATCAAACCGACAGATTTAACACCCGCAGATTGAAGCAAATTCAAAGCTTTTATAATTTCTTCATAAGGAACTTGTTTAGCTCCACCGACTAAAAATACTGCTTTATCATTTAATGACATTTGCTGTTTAACTTCTGCAACAATTTGCTCTTGAGGTATATTCGATTGTCGATTTTGATCAATAATTATTGCATAAACACCAACTCCGGAAACCTCAATAATAATTGGTTTATTATCGGAAGGTGAAACAGTTTTTGACTCTGTCGCTTCAGGCAGATCAACTTCAACACTTTGACTAATAATTGGGGCTGTCGCCATAAAAATCAATACTAATACAAGCAATACGTCAAGTAACGGTACAATATTGATTTCTGATTTGGTTGAATAGCGTGAACGTCTACTCATAATTATTTCCTAACAGCTACTGCTTGACGTTGTAAAATTGTAGAAAACTCATCAATGAAGTTCAAATAGTTTTGTTCCATTCGACTTACACTTAATGATAATCGATTATATGCTAATACCGCTGGAATCGCCGCAAACAAACCAATAGCTGTTGCAATTAACGCTTCCGCAATACCTGGTGCAACCATTTGTAATGTAGCTTGCTTAACTGCGCCAAGTGAAATAAAGGCATGCATAATACCCCAAACAGTACCAAAAAGACCAATATATGGACTGATTGAACCGACTGTTCCTAAGAATGGGATATGCAATTCTAAGTTATCTAATTCACGATTCATTGCTAAACGCATTGAACGAGATGCGCCATCTAATGCAGCTTCAGGCATATTTGGATTAATTTGATATAAACGAGAAAATTCTTTAAATCCCGAATAGAAAATATGTTCTGTGCCACAGATCTCTTCTTTATTGAATTTTGCTTTATCAAAGAGCACATTTAAGTCTTCGGCAGACCAAAAACTATCGTCAAACTGTTCGACTTGTTTTTTTGCTTTGCTTAAAATTTTGCTACGTTGGAAAATGATAGCCCAAGACATTACCGAAAATGCTAATAACAATAACATAACACCTTGTACTAAAAGTCCAGCTTGTAAAAATAGATCAATAATATTGAGATTATCCACTTAAATTAACTCCAAAACTAATAACTTGGGAAGCGCACACGGCTTCATTTTAGTCATATTGACACAAGCAATAACGACATCAGCGCTGCTGATAATTTGCTTATTCTGGTTTAAAATTGTCTGTTTAAAAATAATAGACGCCTTACGAATTTGCTCAACCTTAGTGCTGATAGTTAGCATGTCATCTAAACGGGCTGGAAAATCGTAGCTAATATCCATCTTTTTGACAACAAATGCAATACTTTCCTGTAATAACTTTTGCTGACTAATATCAAGATGTCTTAGCATTTCCGTTCTAGCTCGTTCAAAGAAGGCTAGATACCTAGCATGATAAACTACTCCGCCAGCATCTGTGTCTTCATAATAGACTCTTGCATTCCAATTGAATTGTTTCATATTTTATAATTTGAACAAAAAATTTGCGTCATTATATATGATTATAAAATTCGCTGCACTATGATATAAAAATAGTTAAATGAAAACAATTATCATTTGTTAATTATTTGTCTAATATACAGCCCTATAACTAAAAAGGTGGCAATTTGCCACCTTTTTATCTATTTTATGACTCTTTAGTTTCTTTATCGTTATTTTCAAGCCAAAGTCCTGTAACAACTGCAAGCATACAAGCTGCAATTAATCCTGCTAACCATAGAAAGTAATACATAATAAATCCTTAATAAAGTGAATGTTTATTATTTTCAATATGATTTTTATCTAAACGGCCAAACATCTTAATGTAACACCATGTGGTATAGAACAGAATGAGTGGTACAAAGATTAGTGCTACACCAAACATGATATTAAGTGTTAATTGGCTAGAAGATGCGTCCCAAATTGTCAAACTCGCATTTGGCATAATGCTTGAAGGAATGATGAATGGGAATGTCGCAATACCATATGTCAGTAATACACAAGCAATGGTTAGTGCAGAAGATAAAAACACTAATCCATTTTTATTTAAACTAGAAAATAAAATAGTAAATAAAGGTAATAAAACACCTAAAGCTGGTACAACCCATAATATTGGATAGTTCATGTAATTTTTTAACCATGAAACATCTGTCGAAACAGTTTTGCTCAATGGGTTTGAAACACCATTAGGATCTATAGCGCTAGTTACCTCATAACCATGAATACCGAAGGCAACCCAAACTCCAGCTAATACAAATGCAATTAACATAATTAAACTAGCTATTTGAGTTACTTTTCTTGCTCTTAAATAAAGTTCACCAGAAGTTTTCATTTGCAACCAAGCACCACCATGAGCAACGATTAACATTAAACTCACAACACCTGCTAATATTGCAAATGGGTTAAGTAAACCAAAAAATGAACCATCATAAAAAGAGCGATAACTATTATCAAATCTAAATGGAACGCCTTCTAACAAGTTTCCGAATGCAACACCGAAAACAAGAGCAGGAACAAAGCTACCTAAAAAGATTGCAATATCCCACATATTACGCCATTTAGAATTTTCTAATTTACTACGATAATCAAACCCAATTGGTCTAAAAAACAGTGCACATAACACCAAAATCATCGCAATATAAAATCCGGAAAAAGATACCGCATAAGCCATCGGCCAAGCAGCAAAAATACCTGCACCACCAGTAATTAACCAAACTTGGTTACCATCCCAGTGCGGTGCTATTGCATTTATCATAATACGGCGTTCAGTATCAGTTTTGCCAATAAATGGTAGTAAGATACCAACACCCATATCAAATCCATCGGTGACAACAAAGGCGATTAACACAACGCTAATCAGCACCCACCAGGTGACTCTTACAATTTCATAATCAATCATTGTATATACTCCCTATGCCTTACTCTGATATCGATTGTGTTTTTTCATAATGATAGCTGCCAGTACCTAAAGAGCTTGGTCCTAATCGAGCAAACTTAAACATTAAGAACATCTCAGCAACTAAGAACATTGTATAAAGTCCACAAATAAGAACCATAGTGAATAGTACTTCACCTGGAGTTAATGATGAATTAGCTACTCCAGTTGGCAATATGTCTTGAATTGCCCAAGGTTGACGACCATATTCTGCAACAAACCAACCACATTCACATGCTAACCAAGGGAATGGGAGTGATAAAAGAAGTAAACGGCATAACCAACGTTTTTCACCAATTTTATTTTTGTAAGTTGACCATAAAGCAAGGCCAGTACCTAAAATCATTAATAAACCAAAGCCAACCATTCCTCTAAATGCCCAGAATAAAGGCCATACAGCTGGGATTGAATCTTCAGTCGCTGCTTTAATATGTTCTTCAGTAGCTTCTGGAATTGTTAGGTTATCTTTATCGGTAAAACGTTTAACTAGGTAACCATAGCCTAAATCAACTTTATTATCTTCAAAGGCTTTTAAAACCGCAGGGTCTTTATCGCCTTTTTGAATTTTTTCTAAACTAGAATAAGCGACAATACCATTACGAATTCGAGTCTCATTATCCGCTAAAATATCTTTTAAACCAGTTACTTTGGTATCTAATGAGCGAGTTGTCATAATTCCCATCACATAAGGAATTTCAACCGCAAACAAGTTCTCTTTTTTCTCTTGTGAAGGGAACGCAATAACGTTGAACGACGCAGGTGCTGGTTGAGTTTCCCATTCAGCTTCAATTGCAGCTAATTTAACCGGCTGTACAGTAGTCATTTCATGACCAGCTTCATCACCCATAATAGCGACCACAATTGACATAATAAAACCAAATACTGCAGCTACAGCAAAAGAGCGCTTAGCAAATGGTAAATCACGTTTTTTGAGTAAATAATATGAACTAATACTTAAGACAAAAATAGCACCAGTTAAATAACCCGCTGCTACGGTGTGAACGAATTTATATTGAGCAACAGAATTGGTAATTAACTCAAAAAAACTTTGCATTTCCATTCTTGAGTTAATCGGATTAAAGTCTGAGCCGACAGGGAACTGCATCCAACCATTGGCAACTAAAATCCAGAGCGCAGAAAGATTAGAACCAAAAGCCACACACCAAGTGACCATTAAATGCTTGCCACGGCTTAATCTATCCCATCCAAAAAAGAATAAACCAACCATGGTTGATTCTAAGAAAAATGCCATTAATCCTTCTATTGCAAGCGGTGCACCGAAAATATCACCTACATAATGCGAATAATAAGACCAATTTGTACCAAACTGAAATTCCATAGTTAAACCAGTAGCAACACCAACAGCGAAGTTGATACCAAATAGTTTACCCCAGAATTTAGTCATATCTTTCCAGACTTGCTTACCACTAACAACGTATACCGTTTCCATAATTGCAAGCATAAACGCCATACCAAGCGTTAATGGTACAAAAA
Source organism: Gilliamella sp. B3482 (assembly GCF_026536805.1). Classification (NCBI taxonomy): domain Bacteria; kingdom Pseudomonadati; phylum Pseudomonadota; class Gammaproteobacteria; order Orbales; family Orbaceae; genus Gilliamella; species Gilliamella sp. B3482. The sequence continues at coordinate 417,642 of NZ_JAFNNL010000001.1, forward strand.
TAAAATGATACATCGCAGTGAGTGCAAACTGAAGGCGTGACAGTTCTACTATATCTAACATAAAGCGCTCCCTTATCCTTAAATGCCCACAAATTTTGTAACGTTATTATTGTACAACAAAATTTAATGAATAAAAATTGATTAATGTCAAAAAAATAAAACTTAAAAATGTTTTTTTATTGCTTCACCAATTTGAGCTAAGCTACTTACAACAGTAACACCTGCTGATTGCAGTGCTTTAGTTTTTTCTGCTGCGGTACCTTTATTGCCAGAAATGATTGCACCTGCATGTCCCATGCGTTTGCCGGCTGGGGCTGAAACACCAGCTATATAAGCAACCACAGGTTTAGTAACATTATGTTTAATATAGTTGGCGGCTTCTTCTTCTGCGCTACCACCAATTTCACCAATCATAACTATTGCTTCTGTTTTAGGATCTTGTTGGAGTAATTTTAATATTGAAATAAAATCACTGCCGGGAATGGGATCACCACCGATTCCGACGCAAACGGATTGGCCTAATCCAATATCGGTTGTTTGTTTAACTGCTTCATAAGTTAGCGTACCTGAACGCGAAACAATCCCAACTTTACCAGCTAAATGAATATGTCCAGGCATGATACCAATTTTACACTCATCAGGAACAATAATTCCTGGGCAATTTGGACCAATCATAACAACATCATTTTGGGTTAATTTTTCTTTAACAATGAGCATATCCAAGGTTGGAATGCCTTCTGTAATACAGACGATTAATTTTATACCTGCATCAATGGCTTCTAAAATTGAATCTTTACCAAATGCAGCGGGAACATAAATAACGGTTGCAGTTGCACCTGTTGTTTCAACCGCTTCTTTAACAGTATTAAAAACAGGTAAACCTAAATGTGTCGTACCACCTTTGCCTGGTGTTACGCCACCAACTAATTTAGTACCATAAGCCAGTGCTTGTTCAGAATGGAATGTACCTTGGCTGCCAGTAAATCCCTGACAAATAACTTTTGTATCTTTATTAATCAAAATTGACATAGTAATTATTCTCCACCCATTCTCTTATTGTGCAACACTGACGATCTGTTGGGCTGCATCGACTAAACTTTTTGCGGTAATAACATTTAATTTACTTTTAGCTAAAATATCTCTTGCTAGTTCCGCATTATTACCTTCAAGACGAACGACAACAGGAACAGTCAAACCTATTTCCTTAATTGCATCAATAATGCCATTAGCAATAAGATCGCAGCGAACAATACCACCAAAAATATTGACTAATATTGCTTTCACATTTTTATCAGAAAGTATCAATTTAAAGGCTTCGGCAACCCGTTCTTTTGTCGTGCCACCACCAACATCTAAAAAGTTTGCTGGCTCACCACCATAAAGTTTAATCATATCCATAGTTGCCATAGCAAGACCTGCGCCATTAACCATGCAACCAATATTGCCATCTAAAGATACATAGCTAATGCCTTGTTTAGCGGCTATCGACTCCCGTTCGTCTTCCTGTGTAGTATCTCTTAATACGACTAAATCAGGATGTCTAAACATAGCATTATCATCTAGCACAACTTTAGCATCTAGACAGATTAACTCTTGTGTATCGGTAATAACTAAAGGATTGACTTCTGCTAAAGAAACATCTTTTTCAATGAAAAGATTAGCAAAATTAACAAATAATTTAGCGAATTGATTGACTAATTTACCGGTTAAGCCAAGTTTAAAAGCTAACTCTCGTCCTTGATATCCGCATGGTCCTGTTAAAGGGTCGAGTGATATTTTATGAATTAAATGTGGCGATTGCTCAGCGACTTTTTCGATCTCAACACCACCTTCGGTAGATGCCATAATCACAATGCGTTTTGTACTACGATCAACAACCGCCCCTAAATAAAGCTCTTTCTCTATATTAGACGCTTTTTCAATTAAAATTTTATTAACTGGTTGCCCTTTAGACGTTGTTTGATAAGTCACTAAATATTGACCTAACCATTTTTCAGCAAACAATCTAATTTCATTAAAATCTTTAGTACAAATTACCCCACCTGACTTACCACGTCCACCTGCATGAACTTGGCACTTTGCTACCCAAGCATTAGATTGAGAATAGAGCTCAGCCAATGTATCTTGTATTTCATCGATTGAATTACACACATAACCTTCTGGCACTGGCAAATTATATTGTTTAAATAGGTGTTTTGATTGATACTCATGCAGATTCATAAATAATTCCGAAACGTCGATTGCCATAAAATAGTGGCTAATTTTAATTCAAGTTGAAAAAATTGTGTAGTAAATAATTACTTATGTTTGGAGTTATTGAGAATTATTGCTGATAACTACCGACAGTGTTATACTCAAAATATGTATATTGTAAAAACAGTAAAGGTAAAAATATGGCACAAGTTGGAATTTTTTTTGGTAGTGACACAGGCAACACAGAAAATGTAGCTAAACAAATCCAACAAATTTTAGGTACAGACAAAGCAGATCTTTTTGATATTGCAAAAACAACAAAAGAACATATCGAAAAATATGACTTCTTATTTTTTGGTATCCCAACTTGGTATTACGGCGAATCTCAAGCGGATTGGGATGATTTTTTTCCTAACTTAGAAAACGTTGACTTTAATGGCAAAACAGTCGCAATATTTGGCTGTGGTGACCAAGAAGATTATGCTGAATATTTTTGTGATGCAATGGGAACAATTCGCGATATTATCGAACCTAAAGGCGCAAAAATTGTTGGTCATTGGTCTACTGAAGGTTACAGTTTTGAAGCATCTAAAAGCTTAGTTGATGACAACCACTTTGTAGGTTTAGCCATTGATGAAGATCGCCAACCAGAATTAACAGAAGAAAGAATTAATAATTGGGTAAACCAAGTAAAAACCGAAATGAATATTTGATCTATCAAAGTGATTTATTTTATTTTCCGTTCATATTTTATAATATGCCTAATTAATTAACTAAATTGGAATGTAATATGACAAATCATGATAAAGATAACAATGCAGCACTCAAAAGTGCGGGTTTAAAGGTTACGTTACCGCGATTAAAAATTTTAGAATTACTACGCGATCCTTCATGCCAACACATTACTGTGGAAGATCTTTATAAAAAACTACTTGATATGGGCGAAGAGATTGGTCTTGCTACTGTATATCGTGTATTAAATCAATTTGATGATGCGGGTATTGTAACACGCCACAATTTTGAAGGAGGAAGAGCCGTTTTTGAGCTTGCCTCACAAAAACATCATGACCACTTAATTTGTTTAGATTGTGGAGAAGTTTTTGAATTTCGAGACGAAATTATCAACAAACGTCAAAAAGAAATTGCAGAGCAATATGGCGTGGAACTCACCTTTCATAGCTTATATCTTTATGGTCATTGCAAATCAGGTAACTGTAAAACTCATCCAGAACTTCATACAAAAAAATAAGCCTATTTAATAGGCTTTTCACTTATTGAGAACACTTACTTTTATCTTTCAGGTTAATAATTAAATGAAGCAGCTATTAAATTTTATACCACTTATCGTCTTTTTTATATTTTTAACAATTTACGATATTTTTGTTGGCGTACAAGCCTTGATGGTTTCAGCAACCATCTCATTTTTAATTATTCTTGTTATGTATAAAAAAATTGATAAAGTCGAGCTCATCTCCTATCTGATGATAATGGTTTTTGGTGGTATAACACTTTATACACAAAATCAAGACATAATTAAGTGGAAAGTGACCATCATAAACTTCTTATTTGCGGCTGCATTATCTATTAGCCAGTTTGGTTTCAAAAAAAATCTACTACAAAAAATGTTAGGTAAAGAGATACATCTCGATATCGCTATTTGGAATAAACTCAACTTGATATGGATCGCTTTTTTTACGGCTTGCGGTTCATTTAGCCTAGTTGCAACCTATTATGCATCAAGTGATTTCTTCTGGATCTTCAAAGTATTTATTTTACCGATTGCATCATTAGTCATGTCATTGATATCGGGCATATACATCTATCGGCATATGAATAAAATGGCTGATAACGGATAAAGTAATATAAGTAGGAGTACTTTCAACATGACGCAAGACAACCCAAATGGACAACTCGTTTTACGCACTTTAGCCATGCCAGCAGACACCAACCCTCATGGCCATATATTTGGCGGGTGGATAATGTCACAAATGGATTTAGCCGGTGGTATTTTAGCTAAAGAAATTGCTAAAAGAAGAGTAGTAACAGTAAATGCAAGTAGTATCACCTTCTACAAACCAGCAATGGTTGGCGATGTTGTTTGTTGTTATGCACATTGTATAAAAACCGGTACAACATCCATTACAATTGGTATTGAAGTTTGGATAAAAAAAATAACAGATGCTGACAATGCAACACAACGCTTCTGCATTACTGACGCGACATTTACTTATGTTTCTGTAGATAAACATAATAATCCAAAACCGTTGCCTGAAATATTTCAAAATTTCGATTGTACTAAAGACCCAATTAGTAAACTAAACTTAAGTTATAGCTGATAATTATGCAATTTACATCATTTCATGCCTTAGTAAGTACATTAATATTTCTTGTTTACTGGTTGCTTATTGTGTCAACCACCTTACGTATTGTCTTTAAAAGACGACCAACCACTTACGTAATCGCATGGATGTTAGTAATATATATATTACCTATAATTGGTGTCATTCTCTATTTTGCACTAGGTGAAGCTCATCTTGGGCAACAAAGAGCCAAACGTGCGCAAAAAATGCGCCCGACTATTACAAAATTTATTAATCGATTAAGTGCTTTTCCTGACATCTTTACCACCAAAGTCAGCCAGGTTAGCAAACCTATTTTTCAACTCTGTAAACATCAAACAGGTCTTGATGGGATCAGAGGCAACCACATTGAATTACTGAGCAATACCGATGCCATTTTTGACCAACTAATTCAAGACATAAATCAAGCCAAGTCAAATATCGAAATGGTCTTTTACATCTGGAACGAAGGTGGTAGAGCTGACGATGTTGAACAAGCGCTTATACAAGCCACACAACGAGGCGTCACCTGCCGCCTAATGATTGACTCAGCCGGTAGTCGACATTTTATCCGCTCCAAAGCCAGCCAAAGAATGCGAGACGCAGGCATAACCATCATCGAAGCATTGCAGGTTAATCTATTAAGATTTATGTTTAGACGACTTGATTTACGACAACATCGAAAAGTCGCCATTATTGACAACTACATCTCATATACTGGTAGCATGAACATCGTAGATCCACGATTCTTCAAACAAAATAAACATGTTGGGGAGTGGGTTGATATCATGATCAGAATGTGTGGTCCAGTAACCACACTAATGGGTGCAATATACGCCAGTGACTGGGAGCTAGAAACAGGAAAATATTTAGCCCTACCTCAAATTACTGATTTCGCAGAGCCGCCAGAAGATAAAAAACATATTATGCAACTGATTGCTTCAGGTCCTGGTTATACTGAAAACATGATCCACCAGGTACTCTTAACCGCAATCTACTCAGCTCAAGAACAAATTATATTCACAACGCCATATTTAGTACCAAGTGATGATATTTTACATGCAGTATGTACAGCCGCTCAACGAGGTGTTGAAGTAATCATCATCGTCCCTAAAAAGAATGATTCGCTAATGGTCAAATGGGCAAGTCGAGCATTCTTTTCTGAATTATTAAACGGTGGGGTTAAGCTTTATCAATTTAACGATAATTTACTCCATACCAAAAGTGTATTAATCGACAACCAACTTAGTTTAGTTGGAACCGTTAACTTAGATATGCGAAGTTTATGGCTCAATTTTGAAATCACAACGGTAATTGATGATGCACAGTTTGCAAAATCACTATCTACACTGTTAGAACAATATTTATCACAATCAGACAAAGTGGATATTGAAAAATGGAAAAAACGACCAATCTGGCAACGGATTGTTGAAAGACTATTTTATTTTTTTGCTCCATTGCTCTAAACAATCGTTGTAAAAATTAACGTTTGAGTAACCTTTGAAAAGATAGATATTAGTAACCTTTTTGCGAAACATCAGGCAAAAACAGATTATCTGCAATACGGAAAACGTTAGATTCAATTGTTCCATCTTCATTAAGCTTAATTTCACGCCAGCCTGGAGCTTCATCATTAGATAATTGAAACTCATAACAATTTGGCTTGAATTGAAAACAAGTAGATGGTGTAGAAAACGCGTGGCAATTATGCCAAACATGATCTTGTTGTTGATGAATATGCCCCCAACCAAGACCTTTTATTGAAGGAAATTTTTTAACGATTTCCTCAAGTTCATTACTATTTTTTAAAATATGCTCATCTAACCAATGACAACCCGAACTAATAGGATGGTGATGCAAAAAGACCATCACATTTTTATCAGTATGAGCTAATAACGTCTTTTCAAGAAATTGCAACTCAGATTGAGGTAACAAACCACATGCCTGACCAACAACTTGGCTATTTAAAAGCACAATCAACCAATTATCACCAAGCGATACCACTTTATTTTCAGCCAGTTGGTAATTCGAAAAAACTTCCTGCATATAACTAAAATTATCATGATTACCAGCCAACCAAACACATGGCGTATTAAACTGCTTAATCTGCTCGGCAAAGCGGGCATAGGATTTCTTCGAACCATCTTGCACAAAGTCACCTGTTGCAACGATCAAATCATACTTTCTATTACCGCGCTTAATTTCATTAATAACCGATAAAAAACTCGCATTTGACTTAATGCCTAATAAAGCACCATCCTCATCAGCAAACAGATGTGTATCAGTAATATGCAAAATATTTGCACAATGCTTATTCTGTATTTGAAGCGTTAAAAGTGACGCCAAAATCTACCTCAATAATTATATATATGAAATCATGCCAGCAATAGAATTGATATTGTGATCAACATCACAATTTTTTATTTTTAAATCATGATGTTATACTAAATTGTAAAATAAAATTTATTTTTAGGGAAGCAATAATTTCCTGAATTTAACAAAAATAGCTTATTTCCACTCATTTCTTAGTGTCAAATGATTAAGTTGTAACCATTGTAATGCAATAATTGATGCCGCATTATTAATTACGCCTTCTTCAACCCACTTATAAGCTTGCTCACGGCTGACTACATGAACCTTGATATCCTCGTTTTCTTCAGCTAAACCGTGCACGCCTTTAGCGGTTGAAGCATCAACCTGACCAACCAAAACATGTAACTTCTCAGTTAAACCACCTGGTGATGCAAGATAACTAATAATTGGCTTACATTGCCCAACAACAATACCCGCCTCTTCCAAGGCCTCTCGTTTTGCTACTTCTTCGATCGACTCATTCTCATGATCCATCATCCCGGCAATCAACTCTAACATCCAAGGCGAATCTTCTGTCTCAATTGCAGCTATCCGAATTTGCTCAATAAGCACAACTTCATCACGCTTATCATCATATGCTAAAAGCACCACAGCATGGCCACGCTCCAGAATTTCGCGACTCACCACCTCACTGACTGAACCATCAAATTTACGGTATTGAAAGCGGTATTCCAATAACGAAAAAAAGCCCTTATATAAAATGCGTTTAGTTAAATTAAAAACATCTTTCTTGTTAAAAAGCACAGGTGTAGGTTTAAATTTCATATCAAATTCTCAATTTTAAGCTAAATTTTAATAAAAAGTGCGAATCACGAATAAGTATACTTTCTATATGCTAATTATCTGTTAAAATTATGCAATTGAAAATATTATTCTATTTTATTGCTTTTAAAGAGAAGATTAATGAAAAAAACTTTAACCTTTTTAATTGGCTTAGCATTAAGTCAATCTGTGTTTGCTGAAAACTTAGTACAGGTTTATGAACAAGCGAAACAAACCAACCCAGATCTACGCAGTTCATTAGCTGAAAAAGATAAAGCTTACTCAGCAATTTCAGGTTCTCGTGCAAGCTTACTTCCGCAAGTTGGCCTTAGTGCTTCTTATGGTGTATCACATGGACGTCGAGACAATAGCGGTGTTAAAACTAAAAGCGGTAGCTTATACCAAGTTGGTGTATCACAAAGTATCTTTAATTTTTCTAATTGGAAAGCGTTAGATATCACCAAAAAACAAGCCACTATTGCGGATATCTCTTATCAATATCAAGGCCAAACATTAATTTTAAACACCTCAGTAGCCTACTTTAACGTATTAAAAGCTCTAGATGCATTAAGCTTCATCGATGCACAGAAAAAAGCAATTGGTCGTCAATTAGAACAAACTCGCCAACAACATCAAGTTGGGCTAGTTGCTATTACCGACGTACAAAATGCTCAAGCAAATTACGACTTAACTGTTGCACAACAAGTTAATGCATTAAATGATTTAAATAATGCGCTTGAAGCATTACGCCAAGTAAGTGGACGCTTCTATTCTCAACTTGCCAGCGTTGACACCAAAACCTTTAGAACTGAGCAACCAACTCAAATCAACACATTGTTAAAACAATCTGAAACCACTAATCTCAATTTATTAACAATGAAGTTAAACCAAGAGATTGCTCGCGACCAAATCAAAATGGCTCAATCCGGTTTTATGCCTACTGCTAGCTTAGAAGCATCAACAAACTTAAATAAAAGCGATAGTTATGGTAATACCAATTACGAGCGTCATACTGCCGGTAAAAAATATACTGGTGATAACAAAATTGGGGTTAGCGTAAGCTTACCACTATTCTCTGGTGGCGCAACAGTATCACAAGTACAACAAGCACAACACAGCTTCGTAAGCTCAAGTGAAAAACTTGAAAGTACTAATCGTAGTGTGATTAACCAAATCCGCTCATCTTACAACAACATCTCATCATCGATCAGTGCGATTAAAGCTTATCAACAAGCGGTTGTTTCAGCACAAAGCTCATTAGAAGCAACCTCTTCTGGATACCAAGTAGGAACTCGTACTATCGTTGACGTACTTAACGCAACAACACAACTGTATAGCTCAAAACGAAATCTTTCTGACGCTAAATACAACTATTTAACAAGTTTATTACAGTTAAAATATGCAGTTGGAACCTTAACGGCAAGTGATCTAGATTACCTAAACAATATGTTAGGTAAAGAAGTAAGCACACTTGCAACAATAAAATAATTCAATAAAAATTAATAAAAAAGCGATCATCAGATCGCTTTTTTTATTTATCCAAATACTTATTAAGTCATCGCATTAATAATAAAATCGATAAAAATATTGAGCTTAGGCAACCGTTGCTTATCGGCGGTATACAACAAATGGACTTCCCTCGCCGGCGGTAAAAAATTTTGTAAAACTGGGATTAATTTATTTTGTTTAATTGACTCTCTCAACGTCGACTCAGGTAACATCGTAATACCTAACCCTTCAAGGGCTGCTACAGCTAGTGCTGCCGTATTATTACTTTGAAATGATCCTGTAATTGGAACATTAATCAATTCACCATTTATCTTAAACGGCCACAAATTATCTTTTTTGTTTGAATTAACATATTGATAGATCAAACATTGATGCTTTTTCAAATCATCGGGTACTGCTGGCACACCATAACGAGCCAAATAACTTGGCGATGCAGCAAAAATAAGTTGCAAATCACTAAGCTTTCTCGCAATTAATCCCGAATCACTTAAAGAACCGATTCGAAACACTACATCAAAATCATCTTTAACTAAATCAACATAACGATCGTTTAACTGAATATCAATATTCACCTTCGGATAACATTTCATAAAATGGCTGATAACCGGAACCAAATTAAATTGACCATAACTCACCGGTGCACTAATTCTTAAACGACCTTTCGGCTCCTTACTATATGTTTGTGCTAATGTCTTAGTATTCTTAATCTCACTTAAAATAAATAGACATCGCTCATAATACTGCTTGCCAAACTCGGTCAAATTTTGCGATCGCGTCGTTCTATTTAACAACTTTAAGCCCAAATAATTTTCTAAAAACAAAATATACTTTGCGACCATTTGTGGAGAGGTATTTAAAGAGATTGAAGTTGCAGCAAACGATCCGGTCTTAACCGTTATCACAAAAGCTTCCATACACTTAACTAAATCCATATTATCAACCACCAGTTGTTAATAAATAAATTTTGACACTATTTATAGTCATTTTATATATAAATATAATACACATCCTTAATTAAAAAAAGAAAATACTCTAAACAAAAAATTGTTATCATATGTGCGAACTTTAATGTTCGCTAAACAATTTTAATGCGAGCGACTAAAATTGATTAATTAGAACATAGATACGGATATAAAAAGGATACAAAATGGAAATGGATATCGAAACAGAAATGGAAATTATTAACACTGAAAAAAGATATACAGTCATCACCGGAGCCAGCTCAGGGATAGGTTACGCGACAGCAATAGCTTTTGCAAAAAGAAACAAAGACCTTATTATAATAGCAAGAAGAATTGAAAATTTAGAATCATTAAAAAACAAAATAGAAACAATCAACCCCGACATTGAAGTCATTATTAAAGTTTGTGATCTCACCAATACACAATCTCTCTACACATTATTTAATGAACTAAGAAATTACTTTATCGAAACGTGGATCAACAATGCTGGTTTTGGACATTATGGTAGTGTAAGCACACAAGATTTAACTAAAATTGAGTCAATGCTCCATCTAAACATAGAAGCATTAACCATCCTATCAACCCTTTATGTACGTAAATACCATAATCACACCAACACACAGCTGATTAACATCTCGTCACGAGGTGGCTATACCATTGTACCTAACGCGGTTACCTACTGCGCCACCAAATTTTACGTCAGTGCCTTTACAGAAGGGCTTGCTCAAGAATTAATACAAACTAACGCAAAACTAAGAGCCAAAGTACTCGCCCCAGCGGCAACGCAAACTGAATTTGGCAAAAAAGCCAACAATGTTAGTGAATATAATTATGACAAAAGTTTTGCCAAATATCATTCTGCCGACCAAATGGCTGAATTCTTACTAGCACTCTATGACAGTGATAAAACGGTTGGAGAAGTTGATACTAAAGATTTCTCATTCAAACTAAAAGACAGCCATTTTCCTTATTCAGGAAACCCAGCAGAAAATCAAAAATAAAAGTTGAATATGGAAGGAACAATAAAGGGATTTTGGGGTTCAAAAACCCCGTTCCTCAACTTTTTTGACAGAAAAATAGGGTTTCTAAAAAGCGACCCAGTTTGGGGCTAGGTTAATTATTTGGGGTAACATACAAGCCTGAATTTTAAACCTCCCCTCACTACTTCTCAACTATATAGGATTAAAAGGAATTATGTTATAAGAAAAAATTGCGGATCTGGATATAATTATATTTCAATCAAAGTCATCAACGATCCAATCTTACTAATTCTTTCTTCAACTTTTTTAGATGCGCCGTCTAACGAATATCCATCATCAATCAATTCTTGAATAAGAATGATTTTTTTAATATTCGCTAAATCAAATTGACGAGATTTAGATTGGGGATCGACTGTTTTGATGATGCCTTTTTCTTCCCAATAACGCAATTTTCTTACTGGAATTTTAGTCATTTCTGAAACTTCACCAATACCCACAATCACTTTTGATAAAAAGTTATCATAAGAATTTTTTAATGAGTTTTTTTCCATATCAAAAACCTATTTAGACCCAAAATGAAGACTTCATTATAGAGCACAATATCATTAAACAACAAATAATGTTGTATTTAAAAGGTGATTGATCTTATAATTCAATTATTGTATTTTAACTACAATTATTGAATATTAGAGGCAATTCATGAAATATAAATTAATTATAGGTAACCTATGCGTTCCTTTACTCGCTCTGGCTGTTGTTACCCAGCTCTATTTGCTCATGCCTGTTTCAAGCAACTTATTGCAATTTGTTGAGCACGCCACAGCTAATAATATAGGATTGTTAACCTCTTTATTTGGCATCTTTTACGCTATCGGGTTGATTATTTGGGGAAGTTTATCAGATCGAATCGGCAAGGATTTAACCTTGATTATTGGCTTGTTACTACTTGCCTGTGTAAGTTTTATCGTACCATTGCTACAAAACTACTATTTATTACTATTTGCCCGTGCTATTCAAGGCTTTTGTGCCGCAGCGTTTCCGCCTGTTGCTTTGGCTTGGGTTTCAATTAATCTGCCGGATAGTTATAAATCTAAAGCAATTTCTATGATTAGTTGCGCATTTTTACTTGCAGCAACGATTGGTCAATGGCTAGGATCGCTATTGATTTCAAATTCACTTTATAACGCAATGTGGTTTTTAGGCAGTATTTATGCATCTGGCGCAATTATCTTTCACTTTTACCGTCTAAAAAACCAACAGAACAATCACGCTTTGCCAAAAGCAACACTTTTTTCAATATTTTGTAAATTACCGAATATACTCACTAATAAAAAATTATTGCCAATATATCTATGCGCATCATTTGTACTACTTAGCTTTGTCTCGCTTTATTCTGTTTTGCACCATAGCTCACTCAGTGCATATGTGCCAACGTTAAGAAACATCGGCATGGTTGCTATGTTATTTAGTTTAACCGCCAGTTATTTATTTAAAGTGATCAAACCTTCATATGTTCTTGCGCTAGCACTTTGCTTAATGGCATTGTCATTATTTATACATACTTTTTTTATTAATGATCAATTAAACATGCTCTTTATTCTTTATCTTTCACATTGCGTGTTAATTATTGGTCTTGCCTATGCGGTTCCTTCCATGATTGTTTGTATAGCAACCCAATCAGAGATAAAAGATCGCGGTATTGCAACTTCACTTTATACCTGCATTTTATTTATCGGTGCAAGCCTTGGTGCTTTCTTGCCGACACTAATCAACCCGCTTATTTTGATAATAGTGTTGTCTATTTTACTTTTAATCTGTGCAATACAACTTGTTATCAACTTAAAGACTAATCATTAAGGATATCAATTTATGATAAAACATTTAACCATACTCATATTGTTCTTAAGTGGATTTTATTCAATATGTTATGCCAAGCAATTTAACCCAATAAAGGAAACAACTATGGACTCAACACAATCAGCAAACATCAGTAACCAACTTACGCCAAACTTGCAACAGTTATTGCTAAATAATGAGCTTAATTTTAATTTAGTGTTAACACATAAAGGATTACACAACAAGCAACCGGTAACGTTATACCGTTTTGAACCAAAACAAACAATGCATCTTAAACATCAACATATTTCATTTTTGCTTGATGATAATTCTGGAAAATTACAAGGATTTGTCAGATTATTACCTCAATATCAATCAACTGAAGCGCAAGTAACCAAAGATAAAGCATTAGCAATAACGCTCATATTTCTTGAAAATTATGCACCGGACTTATTAAAAAACTATAATAATAATTGGATAGATACTCATGATGAAGAGATTATAGTTGACGGAAAAAAAATGACTTTAACCGGTATGAAAGTAAAATGCCGTGATCTAAACACAGGTCTCTACTTCTGGACAATTATTGCACCTGATGAGACTATAATGGTGTTTGAAAGAGATGTTGAATGGGACTTTATTCGAGCTGGTCGTCAAACACAAAAATGGTTGCATGATAGCTGGTTAAGTAAACATTTATAATTAAATTCACAAAACTTTCCAAACACGAAAACCAATTTTATATTCAATTATCATCCTAAATACATCTTAACAAGCATTTAACTTGTTAAGATGTCGATAATTTAGAGGACTACGAAATTCGCATACCCGGTTTTGCCCCGCTATCTGGTGATAATAGGTAAACACCTTCACTATCATCTTTACCGCTTGCACAAAGTACCATGCCTTCTGAGATACCAAAACGCATTTTACGCGGCGCTAAGTTAGCGATCATTATGGTTAGTTTACCGACTAAAACCGCAGGATCAGGATAGAACTGTTTGATGCCGGAAAATACGTTGCGAGTTTCATCGCCAATATCCAGTGTTAACTGCAATAATTTATCCGACCCTTCAACCACCATGGCATTTTTAATTAACGCAACACGCATATCAACTTTGGCAAAGTCATCAAAATTGATAGTATCAGCAATAGGTTCTGCCACTTTTTCTTTGGCAGGTGTTGCTAAAACGCTTTTGGTTTCTTCAATCATAGCAGTAATTTTATCCATATCTATACGGTTAAACAGGGCTTTGAATTGGTTGATCGTGTGCCCAGTTAATGGTTTATCAATCGTGTCCCAGATTAATTGGCTGTTTAAAAACGCCTCACTGCGCTCCGCTAATGACGGCACGACTGGTTTTAAATAGGTCATTAAAATGCGGAATAGATGAATACCCATAGAACAAATATCTTGTAATGCTTGATCTTGTCCCTCTTGTTTAGCCACCACCCATGGCGCTTTTTCATCGATATAACGATTTGCTTCATCAGCCAATGCCATAATTTCACGAATTGCTTTACCGGATTCACGTTGTTCAAAATAATCAGCGATGACTTTTGATTTTTCAACGAATAAAGCATAAAGTTCCGGCTCTGCAAGATTGGCGGATAATTTACCACCAAAACGTTTACTGATAAAACCAGCCGAACGGGATGCAATATTCACCACTTTGTTAACTAAATCACTATTCACCCGTTGCACAAAATCTTCTAAATTTAAATCGATATCATCGATATGTGGCGAGAGTTTTGCTGCATAATAGTAACGCAAACAGTCGGGATCTAAATGTTTCAAATAGGTGCTTGCTTGGATAAAGGTGCCTCGTGATTTTGACATCTTCGCGCCGTCAACGGTGACATAGCCATGCACAAAAATATTGGAAGGTTTTCGATGCTCGCTACCGTCTAACATTGCCGGCCAAAACAAGCTATGGAAGTAGACAATATCTTTACCGATAAAATGGTAAAGTTCAGTGGTTGAATCTTTATTCCAAAACTGATCAAAAATCGGTTTGTTGTGTTTATTACAGTAATTGAGGAATGATCCCATATAACCGATTGGCGCATCTAACCAAACATAAAAATATTTGCCCGGTGCATCGGGAATTTCAAAACCAAAATATGGCGCATCGCGACTGATATCCCATGGTTGTAGGCCTGCTTCAAACCACTCTTGCATTTTGTTAGCCACTTGATCTTGCAATGTTCCTGATCGGATCCACGCTTGTAACATATCGGAAAACGCAGGCAAGTCAAAAAAGAAGTGCTCTGAATCTTTCATGATCGGCGTTGCACCCGATACCACTGATTGCGGATTAATTAAATCAATCGGATTATAAGTTGCACCACAAACTTCACAGTTATCGCCATATTGGTCTGGTGATTTACAGCGAGGGCAAGTCCCTTTAACAAAACGATCCGGTAAAAACATCTTTTTTTCGGGATCGAATAGTTGTGATATTACTTTGGTTTTAATATAGCCATTAGCCTTTAATCGTTTATAGATCTTTTCAGATATTTCCCGATTTTCAGGGCTATGGGTTGAGTGGTAATTATCGTAACTAATATTGAAACCGGCAAAATCACGTTGATGCTCAATTTTAACTTCATCTATCATCTGTTCCGGGGTGATGCCTAATTGCTGTGCTTTAAGCATAATTGGCGTACCATGAGCATCATCAGCGCAAATAAAATAGATCTCATTGCCACGCATACGTTGATAGCGTACCCATACATCTGCTTGAATATGTTCGAGCATATGACCTAAGTGAATTGCACCATTTGCATAAGGAAGCGCACAAGTTACTAATATTTTGCGTTGAGTTGTCATATCGAATTAATACCTTTTATTACATAATGGCGGAAATAGTACATCAATCGTGGGATTATCGCCAGATTTATGCCATAATTTGATAAAAATTCTTTATATACTTTGAGCGATATTGTGCAGGGAATGGTTATCATTCTATCAGAAAGAGTGATCACTCTTATCAAGTTAAAACAATATCGATAATCATATCTATTTGAAGCAATATGAGTATAAAACTTGTTGATAACAGTTAAGGCTAATAACCATGGAAGCAAAAAAAATTCTAGAGAATTTTACTCATCCCACTTTATCCAAAAATTTGATTGAGCTTGGTGCAATTACTCAATGTGAACAGGCTAACCAAGAACTGCTAATTAGCTTAGTGATGCCTTTTGCTTGGCAAACTGGCTTTGAAGACCTGAAAACAACCGTGACACCTCAGTTACTTAAGTTGGATGGGGTTGAAAAGGTTAATTGGAAGATTAACTATAATATTGCGACGTTAAAGCGGGCGAATAATAATCATCCTATCAATAATGTTAAAAATATTATTGCGGTAAGTTCGGGCAAAGGTGGAGTTGGTAAATCATCAACCGCGGTTAATTTAGCTTTAGCATTACAAAAGCAAGGGGCTAAAGTGGGGATTTTAGATGCGGATATTTATGGTCCTTCTATTCCTACCATGCTCGGCACCGAAAAAGAGCAACCAGTAACACCGGATAATAAACATATGTCACCAATTATGGCCTATGGTCTTGCGAGTAATTCTATTGGTTATTTGGTTGAGCCTGATAATGCTATGGTGTGGCGTGGACCGATGGCAAGTAAAGCATTGTGTCAGATTTTGGAAGATACGCTTTGGCCTGAACTTGATTATTTAATTATGGATATGCCACCTGGGACAGGAGATATTCAATTAACTCTAGCCCAAAATATCCCGGTTACTGCTGCTGTGATTGTGACGACGCCACAAGATATTGCTTTAATTGATGCCCAAAAAGGGATTGTGATGTTTAATAAGGTTAACATCCCTACCCTTGGTATTATTGAAAATATGAGTTATCACATCTGTGAAAATTGTGGGCATCACGAAGCGATTTTTGGTGAGGAGGGGGCTAAGCATTTAGCTGAAAAATATCATACGAAATTACTGGGTCAGATTCCTCTTCACCGTTTATTACGTCAAGATTTAGATTCCGGCAAGCCGACGGTTATTAGTCATCCTGATAGTGAGTTTACGCAGCTATATTGTCATATTGCCGCACAAGTTGCTAGTCAACTTTATTGGCAAGGTGAAACCATTTTACCGGATATTTCATTTAAGGCGTTATAGTCGAAATGATATTGGTTGTTAGGCGTTAACAACCAATATCATCATGCGTGCTGTAGATTGGTTTTATGCTAAAATTTTATCTTTAAACATAAAAAAAACTGCACCAAGTAGACATAGCCCCGCCCAGATGTAATCAGTTTTGAATGGTTCTTTTAATATGTAAATTGAAAACGGAATAAATACAGATAGGCTAATCACTTCTTGAATAATTTTCAATTGCCCCGCACTGGCGACTTGAAAGCCGATACGGTTTGCAGGTACTTGTAGCAAATACTCAAATAATGCTATCCCCCAACTAACCAATACAGCCACAATCCAAGCTTGATTATGCAAAAAGCGTAAATGCCCATACCAAGCAAAAGTCATAAAAATATTACTACAGGTTAATAGACAAACTGTGATAAGAATTTGATTCATGATAGTTAATCGAAGAATGATTTAGGTGGTAATATTATAATCCATTAAAGCAGTACTGTGGTTAAATGATTTAATTTGATCTTATTATTTATTTGTTTTCTCTGTTTAATCGTAAAACATATTCAGCTATAATCACGCTATTAAATATCAATCCCTTCTTAAAACTAATCATGAGAAAAGTTAACCACCGGTCTCGAATCTGGTCATCGATCTTTTGCCTTGCTTTTGCTGCATTTATATTTAATACAACAGAATTTGTACCGGTTGGGTTGCTACCCAATATTGCCGAAAGTTTTTCGATGGATGTTGCTCATGCTGGGTTGTTATTAACGATTTATGCTTGGGCTGTATCGTTGTTGTCTTTGCCGTTAACGGTTTTAACGTCAAGAATGGATCGCCGAAAACTTTTGATTTTTCTGTTTTGTTTGTTTATTAGTAGCCATATCCTTGCTGGCTTTGCTTGGAGTTTTTACAGTTTAATGGTTGCGAGGATTGGTATTGCCTGCGCTCATGCTGTGTTTTGGGCTATTACGACGCCTTTAGCGGTTCGGTTAGCGCCAAATGGTAAAAAAGCTAAAGCCATGGGCTTTATTGTGGTGGGGACTTCAATGGCAACGGTTTTAGGTATTCCAATTGGAACCATGATTGGGCAACTGGTTGGCTGGCGAGTCACTTTTTTATGTATTGGTTTTATTGCTTTTTGTGTCATGTTATCGTTACTCTACTTGTTACCCTCTGTACCAAGTTTGAACAAGATTTCAGTCAAAGATATTCCTAAAGTACTTAAGCGCCCTGTATTACTCAATATTTATCTGTTAACGGCAATTATGATTACTGGTCATTTTACGGCTTATACTTATATTACGCCGTTTATGATTAATGTTGGCGGTTTTGATGAGCACGTGATAGTTAACTTGTTATTAGCCGTTGGTTTTTCTGGCATGATTGGTAGCGTTATTTTTGCTAAGTATGCTGATTCTCACCCTGTTGCGATATTTGTAGTTCCTGCCCTACTATTAATAATCTGTCTATTATCGCTTTATGTTTGTTCGTTCAGCCTTATTACCGCAATATTACAAGGGATGGTCTGGGGGCTTTCGATTACCGTTATTAGTATGGTGATGCAAAGTAAAGTGATTGATGCAGCACCTGATGCTGCCGATATTGCAACTTCGGTTTATTCCGGTATTTATAATATCGGTATTGGTGGAGGCGCTTTTGTCGGTAGCCAAGTATTAGTTTATTTATCCACCCTTTACATTGGCTTTGTCGGTGCTATTTTTGTGATTTTGACACTTTTGCTTTTTTACTTTATTTCAAGAAAGACTTGGTAAATTAGCGCTCCGAGTGAGCGCTTATTGTGTTAATGCTTCTAATTGTTCCCAACGTTCGAACACGGCTTCAAGTTCCGCTTCTTTATCGGCTAAAGATTGTAATATTGGGCTGGTGACTTCATGCGGTTGATTGAAGAAGTCACTATGACCAATTTGTGCTTGTAAATCAGCAATCGCTGTTTCAAGTTCTTCAATTTTATTGGGTAACTGTGCCAATTCTCGTTGTTCGTTATAGCTTAATTTTACCTTCTTTTTTTCCGTTTTTGCTGGGTCATTTTTAACCGATTCATGACTTTTGCTATTAGTAACTTGTGCACTCATTGATTGAGCTTGCTGTTGTAATGCGTCAGTGTAACCACCAGCATATATTCCAATTCGCCCTTGTTCTTCAAAAAACCAACATTGAGTCACCACGTTATCAACAAATTGTCTGTCGTGGCTAACAAGTAAAACCGTTCCTTGATAATCATTAACCAATTCTTCTAATAACTCTAACGTTTCAATATCAAGATCATTGGTTGGTTCGTCAAGTACTAATAAGTTACTTGGTTTCAAAAAGAGTTTTGCGAGTAATAGACGATTGCGCTCTCCACCAGATAGTGCTCGTACTGGGGTTCTAGCGCGTTTTGGTGGAAAGAGGAAATCTTGTAAATAGCCAAGCACATGTCTTAAACGACCATTTACCATCACCTCTTGCTTACCTTCTGCAAGGTTATCCATCACAGTTTTTTCGGGATCGAGTTCTAGTCGATACTGGTCAAAGTAAGCAACTTCGAGTTTGGTTCCACAGTGCACACTTCCTGATGTTGGTGCTAGGCTGCCTAACATTAGTTTTAATAATGTCGTTTTTCCAATACCATTCGGTCCAATTAAAGCGATCTTATCGCCTCTTAATACTTGCACGGAAAAATCATTAACCAGTAATTTATCTTCAATTTGATAAGTGACATTTTCTAGCTCGAATACAATTTTTCCTGAACGTAGCGCTTCTTCAATTTGCATTTTAGCGCTACCCATAACTTGGCGACGCTGTGAGTATTCTTGCCTCATGGCTTTTAGTGCTCGAACGCGTCCTTCATTGCGTGTTCGACGGGCTTTGATTCCTTGGCGGATCCAGACTTCTTCTTGGGCTAATTTTTTATCAAATTCCGCATTTTGTAACTCTTCCACTCGGAGTGCTTCTTCTTTACCAAGGAGATAACTGTCATAATCCCCTCCCCAAGAAGCAACTTTACCGCGATCCAAATCGATAATGCGAGTCGCCATCTGCCGAATAAACGATCGGTCATGCGATATAAACACAATGCTACCATTAAAGCTTTTTAAAAACTCTTCGAGCCATTTAATGGTTTCGATATCTAAATGGTTGGTTGGCTCGTCTAGTAATAGAACTGAAGGTTGGCAAACGAGTGCTTTTGCCAACGCCGCTTTACGTAGCCAACCACCTGATAATGATGATAATAAGGCGTCGCCATCTAACGATAGTGAAGAAATAACATTACGAATACGATTATCCAGTTGCCAACCGTTTTGGTGATCAAGCTGTTCTTGCATTTTAGCTAACTTAGATAGATTACTTTCACTTGGATCCGTTTCAACCAAATGTGATAATGCATAATAATCTTTCAATAATTGAGCTTGCTCTTTTAATCCTTCAGCTACAAAGTCAAAAACATTACCTTGAATATCTCGAGGCGGATCTTGTTGTAATCGAGAGACAACAACGTTACTTTCATAAACGATCTGCCCCTCATCCAATGGGATTTCTCTGTTAAGTACTTTTAGCAGTGTTGATTTACCTGCACCATTACGACCAACAAGACAGACTCGTTCATTGATTTCAATCGACATATCAATATGGTCAAGTAGTGGTGCATCACTAAATGACAGATAAGCATTGGTAAGATTTATTAATGACATATTTTTTATTTGGATATTAAATAATAAGGCGTTATTCTATCATAAAGTTGCAATTGGCAATCAATTATCAAAGATATATTACAGCTCTTAAATATGAGCATTCCTTTTCTCTTCTAAAAATAAATACTGCTATACTTATTAATAATTGAATAAATTAATAATATTTCAGTATGGAGGTGATTATGAGTCATACTTGGACATTTCAGCGTGTTGGTGGTTTAGATCAAGTCGTTTTAAAAAATGCCAATGACATTATCAATTTGCCCAATTTAGATCCAAAATTATGGGTTGCACTAAGTTGCCCGACTACCGGTTTAGATTTTGATCAAAGAACATTAGAGTTATTAGATTCTGATAAAGATGGACGCATCCGTATTCCTGATATTTTAGATGCGATTAGTTGGGTAAAAGATAAAATCGTCTCTTTCGATACTATTATTCAATCATCCGAAACTTTGTCGTTATCACAAATTGATGATTCAACCGAGCAAGGTAAAAAATTATTAGTTACAGCGCATAGTATTTTGGCCAATTTAAATAAAAGCCAAGCCGATTATTTGACTCAAGATGATGTCCAACAATCACTAAAAATTAATTCCAGCAAGCTCTACAATGGTGATTTGATTTTTCCACCTTCTGCTGAGTTATCGCCTGAAATGCAAAGCTTTATCCAAACAGCCATTAAGACTACTGGCGGGCAAAAAGATATGAGTGGGCAAGATGGGATAACTCTGGAAATAGCCCAAACTTTTGTTAAAAATCTAAAAAGTTGGCAAGCGTGGCAAACTAATATCAGCAATACCCAAACACCTTTTGCGGAAAATCGCTCAGAAATATGGAAATTAGTTCAAGAGCTCAAACCCAAAATTGATGATTATTTTCTTCGTGTTGAATTAGCTCAATATGCGCCTCAAGCACAAACGGCATTAAATGTTGATGAGAAATATATTGTCCCTTCTCAAAATGGATTACTTTCAGATGAAGCGCTTTCTGAACTGCCTTTATCAAAGATTGATACTAATAATTCATTGGATCTCGTTAATGGGCTTAACCCACTTTGGAAAAGTAAAATCACCCGATTTAGGGCTTTAGTGGCTTCTCACTTATCTGATCCAAATCATTTAACACAACAAGAGTGGCAAAATATTCAAACTAGTCTTGATGCCTACGCGACATTAATTAGTTCTAAACCCGATATAGAGCAGTTAAGTGTTGCAACTAAACCAACGGCGAGTATTGAGGATATTCCTGCCGATCAGATCACTCATTTTATCAATGATAATTTATTAGATGAATTTGAGAAAATGGTCGAACAAGATAATAAAACGCCTATTTCAGCTTCGGATGTTTTTGTGTTAGAAAAGTTAGTACTTTTTCAAAAACATCTTTATCGTTTATTGATTAACTTTGCTTCATTTGCCGAGTTCTTCTCACTTGACCATTATGCCGCTTTTCAATTAGGCAAGCTTTATATTGATGGTCGCTGTGCTACGCTTTGTGTTGCCGTTGAAAACATCGCTAAACATTCAACAATGGCAAATTATTCAGAGCTATGTTTACTGTATTGTGAATGTACAAGGCTAGGTCAGAAACAGACGATTGTCGCTGCCATAACCGCCGGACAAGGTGATTTATTAATGGAAGGCCGTAATGGGGTGTTTATTGATAATGCTGGTAATGATTGGGATGCTAATGTGGTCAAAATGATTAGTAAGCCAATTAGTATTCAACAAGCAATTTGGGCACCTTATCAACGTATTGGTCGATTAATCACGGAACAGATCAATAAATGGGCAAGCAATAAAGACGCAGATATTGAAAAGACCAGTACCCAAGCTGTGCAAAGTCCAGAAAATAAATTTGATATTGGTAAGAGTGTTGGCATATTTGCTGCGATTGGCTTAGCAATAGGCGCGATTGGTACTGCACTAGCTACCATTTTTCAGGCTATTTTTTCTCTTTCCTGGTGGCAATTTCCATTGGTGATTTTAGGTTTATTCTTAATTATATCTGGGCCATCAGTCATTTTAGCTTGGTTAAAATTAAGAAGAAGAACATTAGGTCCATTGCTCGAAGCTTCAGGTTGGGCAATCAATGGGCAAGTAAAAATCAATTTACTTCTTGGTGGGCTACTGACCAGTAAGGCCGAATTACCAGCCAATGCTAAACGAAACTTAAGTGATCCTTTAAGAAAACGTAATAAAAAAGCACGGATAATATTTTGGTCAGCTATCTTAGTTGGTGTATTACTTGTTGGCAGTGCAGTATGGTTTAAAGATGATATTGCCAATTATGTTAAGCAGCAGCAACAAATGACTCAAAAAACAACTCAAAACTAATATTTTATAATAATTTCGCCGACATAACGTCGGCGAGAATATTAATGTTGATAAACAGGTAATCGATGACAAATTGCCAAAACTTTTTGTTTAACTGCTTGAATCGCTTGTTCATCATCAATGTTATCTAATACATCACAAATCCAGTTGGCTAATTCACGAGATTCTTCTTCTTTAAAACCTCGACGAGTTATGGCTGGTGTACCAATTCGAACGCCAGATGTCACAAATGGACTTTGTGGATCATTAGGTACGCTATTTTTATTGACGGTGATATTAGCACTACCTAAAGCGGCATCAGCCTCTTTACCGGTTATCTTTTTATCAACCAAATCAATTAAGAATAAATGATTTTTTGTTTCGCCAGACACGACTTTGTAGCCACGTTTGATAATTACATCAACCATCGCCTGAGCATTTTTAACAACTTGTTTTTGATATTCTTGATATGCTGGTTCCATCGCCTCTTTTAATGCAACTGCTTTGGCAGCAATGACATGCATTAATGGACCACCCTGTGCGCCAGGGAATACAGCTGAATTTAATTTTTTATAAAGTTCTTCACTGCCACCTTTGGCCAAAATAAGTCCACCACGAGGTCCGCCAAGCGTTTTGTGCGTTGTGGTTGTCACTACATGTGCAAATGGCACAGGATTTGGATAAACCCCTGCTGCGACTAAGCCGGCCACGTGTGCCATATCTACAAATAAGAAAGCGCCTACACTATCAGCAATCTCACGCATACGCTTCCAATCAACCACGCCTGAGTAAGCTGAAAAACCACCGATGATCATTTTCGGTTTTGACTCTAAGGCCGTTTTCGCTAATTGGTCATAATCAATATGTCCAGTTTCGTCAACGCCATAAGCAACCACATTATAGAGTTTACCGGAAAAACTAACTGGTGAACCATGAGTTAAATGACCACCTTGCGACAAATTCATACCTAACACAGTATCGCCTGGTTTTAACAATGCCATATAAACGGCAAAATTCGCTTGTGATCCTGAATGTGGTTGTACATTGGCATAATCTGCACCAAATAACGCTTTGGCTCGTTCAATCGCTAATTGCTCAACAATATCAACATATTCACAACCGCCATAATAACGCTTGCCTGGATAGCCTTCAGCATATTTGTTAGTTAATTGAGTACCCTGTGCCTGCATCACTCTTGGACTGGTATAGTTTTCGGAGGCAATTAATTCGAGATGATCTTCTTGACGTTGCTCTTCACCCTTAATGGCGTCCCATAATTCCTTATCATAATCGGCAATAGTCATTTCTTTACTAAACATATTGACTCCTTGTTTTTGGATTACATTGACTTTTTGACTTAATTATTGTTTTCAAGTATGGAAAACAGCATAACGAATATCCTTACTTAATCAGCCAACGATTTCAATCCTTTTTTTGAATTATAAAAAATATTTATAGTAAAGCAGAAGATCGCAATTATTGTTTTTTAGCCAGTTAATAAAAAATCAAACGACTTGTAAAAGTATCAGGACTAGACAAAAAAACGCTTTTTTTTTAATTAAATTTTTTGAATAATATTGGAAATTTGTCTTACTGAGTCTATTAACGCTATGAAAACGATTTGCCGCATAATAAGTTTTATTATTTGTATTTTATTCAGTCAGATAGCTACTGCCTCTTTCCAAAATCTCTGTTTGCTAACCGGGACATTATTAGAAGATCCACAACACGGTATTTTTTCTATTGGCGAAGGCGAACAGGAACATGAAAAAAGTGTATTTGATATCAAGGTGTTAATTACCAAATCGGAAAAGAGGGGGCGCGCAGATCATGGTTGTTTTTTACCCAATGATAAACCTTACGAGTTAGAAGTAGGATTAGAAAAAGCCTTTCAATTACGCAATTATAAAAAAGGTGATCAGGTCGAATTAATACAATATGAAAGAGATATCCAAGATTGGAAAGATGATAGTAAGGTAGAAACTGAAACATCTTATTTTCTAGGTACAGAAAAATAAAAAGATTAGATTACTCGTATAATTTTCTCAGTATTAAGCTTTGAAAATATTGCGATTCTAAAAATCATCAATAAAACTTATTACGGCATAATATGTTACACCATAGTGTTCGTTTCAAAACATCTTAAAGAAAAGCCGACTAAAGTTACGTCAATTGTATATAAAAATTTATCATCGGTTGAATTTAACTCATTCGCTTCGTAAAATAGGCAAAATTTTATTTTTGGCTGATTATGCAACTTCATTTAGTGGTCAATACGTTTGGTGCTGACCTGCAACGCCGTTATGGCGAAAAAATCTATAAACTCACCTTACATGGCGGTTTTAGCTGTCCTAATCGGGACGGAACTATCGGTGTAGGCGGTTGCACCTTTTGTAATGTCGCATCGATTATCGATGAGTCGATTCAAGTCAAAACCATTTCACAGCAACTTGCCCAACAGGCGCATCAGATGAAAAAATCTAAGCGCTATCTTGCTTATTTTCAGGCTTATACCAGTACTTATGCCGAAGTCGAAATACTCAAAAATATGTATGAAGAAGCACTTAATAATGCCGATATTGTTGGACTTTGTGTTGGTACTCGCCCTGATTGTGTGCCGGATGAAGCGCTCGATTTACTTGCCAGTTATCATGCTAAAGGCTTTGAAGTTTGGCTGGAGCTTGGCTTACAAACCGCTCATGATAAAACCTTACACAGTATTAATCGTGGACATACGTTCGATGTTTATCATCAAACCGTTCAAAAGGCGCGTAGACTTGGTATAAAAGTTTGTACTCATTTAATTATTGGTCTACCTAAAGAAACTAAGCAAGATAATTTAATTACGCTAGATTGTGTTTTAAATAGCGGTGTTGATGGTTTAAAACTACATCCACTACATATTGTAGAAGGTAGTATTATGGCTAAAGCATGGCGTGCAGGTCGGCTTGATGTATTGTCCTTAGAGCAGTATGTCGATATTGCTGGTGATATTATTCGGCAAACCCCTGCCAATATTTTATACCACCGTATCTCCGCCAATGCCCGCAAACCCTCCCTACTTGCCCCTGATTGGTGCGAAAACCATTGGCAATCGATGAATGCGGTTGATAGTAATTTACGTCAATTTGGTGCGCAAGGTAGTGCAATTAATGACACTTATCGCTTTGAGTTATAATATTGCTATAGCTTAACTTTGCTATCAATCATTTAGTTGCAACTTGCTATAGATTAGTTACCTAAAAAGTGTTGATAAAACAGGATTCAATCATAGTAGATAAGGATTGACTTTGATAAGTGTTAAAACCATTCAAAGTCAATCGATGTCTGAATCAAAAAATCAAGTTAACCTTTTGTTGAAGTAACGATTTATTGATTGTCTCTATTTTTGCCGCTCTTTATCCACTTTTTAAAAACATTGACCGGTAATTTAGTTATAGCAAACCCACACAACATAATGATTGTACAAATGATGAAGTTAGTTGAAATGATTTTATGCTCATAAATCGATGAAATAAAAATAGCAACGACCGGGAAAATAATGAAAATAAATGACAATACTACCGGGCTCATTCGTTTTAATAAAAAGAAATAAGCAATAAAGCCAAATACGGATGCAAAAATACCGAGATATATTAATGCTAACCAGCTATTTAACGAGATAGTTTGAAAATTATTTTCTTCAAAAGTAAAACTCAACAAACAAAGTGCGATACCCGCAACGCCTATCGGTAGGGTATTGAAGGTAAATACATTTATACCTTCGCCAGCTTTTTTGGAGTAAACATATAAAAAACCATGCATCAATGCCGCTAATAGTATGGATATTACGCCCCAAAAATCGCTATAGGAAAGAATAAAACCTTCAGAGATTAAAATGTACATCAAACATAAAAATCCCACTGTAATACCTATTACCTGATTTATATATATTTTATCTTTTAAGATTATCTTAGCGAAAATAATTGAAAAAATCGGCATGGTGCTAAATAACAATGAGGTTAAACCTGACGATACATATTGTTCACCAAAACTAATTAAATAATAAGGAATGGTAAAATAAAATAACGTTAATAGTAGAAAAAAATGGAATGATTTTCGAGGAAACAGTATTGGTGATTTAGCAATAATTGTAATTAATACTAAAAAAGGAAATGCGATAACAAAGCGCAGACCAGCGGCTAACAAAGGGTTAACAGTTTCAACAGCAATTTTTATTCCAATCCATGTCGTTCCCCATGTGAAGCACACAACGAGAAAGAGAAATAAAATAACATATTTGTTATTAAAAAAAATGTCCTTATTCATACTAATCTTCTCTTATCCATTAATAAAAACTAAGTTTGCTAATATAATATAAAATATAGGTTTTTGTAAGCTTATAAAAAATATTGTTAGATTCTCTTCAGAAAAATAGTTTTAGCTATGAATTTACTTTGATATAAAGTGCTTTGAACATGTCTAAAACAATCATTTATTTTTTAGTTCTTTTAATATTGTTAATAAGAAATGAAAAGATAATTATTTGCGATTCTAACCGTTAAAATCGCTTTTAGATTCTATTTAGTTTTTACTATTTCACTCTTAAATACTGGAATTTATAAATAGTCTTAACCATCCTTGTAGGCAAAATCAAGCTTTGCGCATCAATCAAGAGTGAGTATATAATATTCCTTTCTGACTTGAGGCAATCTAGATGCAACTAGCTTTTTGTATTTATAAATATTTCCCTTTTGGCGGGTTACAACGTGATTTCTTGCAAATTGCTACCGCTTGCCAAGCTCGTGGACATCAGATCCGTGTTTATGTATTGGACTGGCAAGGTGATAAACCAGCTGGGATTGATATTATTATCGTGCCCCAAAAAGGATTCTCTAACCATAGCCGAAATCAAGCCTATTATCATTGGGTGAAGGCTCACATACAAGCTAATCCAGTAAACTGTGTGGTGGGTTTTAATAAAATGCCTGATTTGGATGTCTATTTTGCTGGAGATACTTGTTTTGCTGAAAAAGTCGCTCATAAAGGCTTTTTTTATAGATTATCGAAACGTTGCAAGCACTATTTAGCATTTGAAAATTCAGTATTTTCGCGAAGTTCACAAACTAAAATCATGGTGCTAACTAAGCAACAAATTCAAGATTTTAAGAATCACTATCATACCCAAGATGAGCGATTTTTTTTATTACCGCCAGGGATTGCTTTAGATCGAAAATATTGTGCTGATAGCCCCAAAAAACGTGAACAATTTCGACAAGCTAATCAAATTAGCTTAGATGATTTTGTAATTGTGCAAATTGGGTCAGATTTTAAACGTAAGGGGGTTGACCGTTCTTTGAGAGCTATTGCAGCTTTACCCGATGCGCTTAGGCAGAAAGTTAGCTATCTGGTCGTAGGACAGGATAATCCTGAACCTTATCAGAAGTTAGCCGATGACTTAGGCATTAGTAAACAAGTGCGTTTTTTCTCCGGTCGTAATGATATTCCTGATTTTTTATTTTCAGCTGATCTCTTGTTACATCCGGCAAGGCAAGAAGCCGCAGGCATGGTATTGATTGAAGCTTTAGCGGCTGGGGTACCGGTGATTGTGTCGGGTATTTCTGGGTATGCTTATCATATCAGCCAAGCTAATGCCGGCATTGTGCTGCCAGAACCTTATGATCAAAGCACATTGAATCAAGCGTTAGAACGGTCTATTAGTGATAAGGAGCAATGGGGTAATTGGCATAATCATGCGATTGCTTATGGTGATAGTGAAGATTTATATCATCTAGCACAACGCGCAGCAGACATTATTTTAGGATGTCGTTATGAATGAAATCAAACTAAAATCACCCTTTAAAGAGTTATGGTTAAGTAAAGATCCATTCACTGAAGTTGAATTAATTTCAGGTAAAGTTTATCGTGCGGTTAAACAAAGAAAAACCCTTAATTTTGAGTTGGATGGTGAATCTTATTTTATTAAAATTCATCGTGGCAGCACGGTTAAAGAGATTGTAAAAAACCTTATTTCTTTACGTTTGCCAGTTCTAGATGCTAAACAAGAGTGGGATGCAATTCATCGTTTAGAGCAAGTTGGTGTTAATACGATGGATGGGCGCGCTTTTGGGCGCAAGGGATTAAATCCGCTTACTCGGCATTCGTTTATTATTACTAAAGATCTTAATCCAACCATTAGTTTAGAGGATTTTACTCGACCATGGTTAGACAATCCACCTAGCTATCATTTAAAACGTTCGTTAACTATTTATTTAGCTAATATGACCGCTAAAATGCACGGCGCGGGTGTGAATCACCGTGATTGTTATTTGTGTCATTTTTTGTTGGATTTACCGTTATATGAAAATAGTGAAGAAATAAAACTTTCTGTAATTGATCTTCATCGAGCACAAACACGTGATAAAGTCCCGACGCGTTGGCGTGATAAAGATTTAATTGGACTTTACTTTTCATCAATTAATATTGGGCTAACTCAGCGAGATATTTGGCGTTTTTTAAGAACCTATTTTAATAAACCCATTAAAGCCATTGTACGTGATGAGCATAAGTTAATTGATAGTGCTAAGCGTAAAGCTGAGCGCATTGCGAAACGAACTGAAAAGTACCAACTTTAACCATAAGGATATGTCATGTTTATTGAACAAATTGATATCAAAGGGTTTAGAGGAATTAAGCAACTTTCGTTAAAACTTAACGCTAAATCCAGCGTTCTAATTGGTGAAAATCAATGGGGGAAATCAAGTTTACTTAGTGCGTTAAAGTTGCTAACTCTAGATAATAAGTTTTATCAGTTTGTCGATTCAGATTTCTATTATGATAATGATGGTAATCATATCTCAATAAATGTTGTCTATTGTGAATCCTATCCAAATCAATTAAATGAACAAGCTTATCAACCTTTGCAAGCCGTTAGCTATAGCTCGCAGTTAGATAATTTATATCGAATTACTTACCAAATGAGTGCTCAAAAAAGTGGTGATAGTATTATCACTGAGCATCATTTGTTAAATGAGCACGGACAGTTGTTAAAATTAGATGATTCTAAGTTATTAATTGCTATTTTAATTAATTTGAATCCAGTGATGCCGCTTAAAAATTCGATTAATGCTAAAGATTTACCTGTTACTAATCAACCTTTATCACAACACTTTATTGACCAGCTTTCCGAACAGTTAAAAGCCCACTCAGAGCAATTGAGCCAAGCTGAACTTAATCGAGGATTACAAGCTGCTCGTTCATTATTAGAATACTATTTTGTTGATTATCAACAACGTTCTAATTATAAAAAAATGGCGCAAAAAAATAGTCCAAAAATAGAAGATTGGAATTCTCTCGAGCGCATCAATAATATTTTGGATGATTTGGATAATGATTATTTACGTACTGCCCTTTTAGGTATATTTGGTTCTATTGTTAATGCTAAGGGTGATAATCCACTATCACACAGCTCAGTGCCTATTTTAATTTTGGAAGAGCCAGAAAGTCAGCTACATCCAATTATTTTATCGGTTGGCTTTCGATTATTGAAAAATTTACCGGCTCAAAAAATTATTACCTCTAATTCAAGTGATTTGGTGTCGTTATTTCCTTTGGAGAGTATTTATCGATTAATCCGACTTCCAGATCAAATTGTCACTAAGTACATTTCACCTCATTCATTGAGTGTTGCCGATAGTCGACGCATTTTGTTCCATGTCCTTTATCGACGCCCTACAGCCCTATTTGCCCGTTGTTGGTTACTGGTTGAGGGTGAAACTGAAGTGTGGTTATTAAGAGAGCTCGCAGAACAAAGTGGTTATCACTTAAGTTCGGAAGGAATTCAATTGTTAGAATTTGCGCAATGTGGTTTAAAACCATTAATCCATTATGCAAATAAAATGGGCATTCGTTGGTACGTGATTACTGATGGTGATATGGCAGGTAAAAAATATGCCGAAACCGTGCAATCACAATGTGCTCCAGGTGAAAATCTAAACGATTATATTACTGTATTACCCGCGCGTGATATTGAAAACTTTTTATTCAAACATGGCTTTAGTCATGTCTATAAATTAGCTGCTTATAATACCGTTGCTCATATTGATATGTCGGTACCCAAAATTATTCAAAAGGCGATCCATAAAAGTTCAAAACCAGATTTGGCTATTGCAGTGTGTGATGATGCTAAAGCTCGAGGTATTACAGCAATTCCAAGATTATTAACCGATACTTTTGCTAAGTTGGTTAAGACATCTAAATCCTTGCTTTAAATTTTTATTGATTAGAGATTGATAAATCCGCCGATAACTTTCGGCGGAATAATTTATGAAGTTATTTTGTAATTCGTTTATATTTGGCTCGTTTAGGTTCAAGTGCCTCCGCGCCTAAAGTCCGTTTTTTCCACTCTTCATATTCGGTAAAGTTACCTTCAAAGAACTCAACATGCCCTTCGTCTTGGTAATCGAGAATATGAGTTGCAATGCGGTCTAAGAACCAACGGTCATGCGAAATGACTAATGCACAGCCCGGAAACTCTAATAACGCATTTTCAAGCGCTCGCAGTGTTTCAACATCAAGGTCATTGGTTGGCTCATCGAGTAATAGTACATTACCACCAACTTGAAGTAATTTAGCTAAATGCACCCGACCACGTTCACCACCAGACAATTCACCAACTCGTTTTTGTTGATCCACACCTTTAAAATTAAAGCGACCAACATAAGCACGGCTTGGGATTTCGAAGTTACCAATACGCATGATGTCTTGTCCATTTGAAATTTCATCCCAAACAGTCTTATTATCATCCATACTGTCACGGAATTGATCGACAGAGGCAAGTTGTACGGTATCACCTAATGTGATAGTTCCTGAATCTGGTTGTTCTTTACCCGATAGCATTCTAAATAGCGTCGATTTACCCGCTCCATTTGGACCAATGATTCCAACAATCGCCCCTTTAGGAATACTAAATGAGAGATTATCGATTAATACTCGATCGCCATATGATTTAGTTAAATTAGCGACTTCAATGACTTTATCACCTAAACGTTGCCCAGGCGGAATAAAGAGTTCGTTAGTTTCATTACGTTTTTGGTAATCATTGTTATTTAATTCTTCAAAACGCGCTAAACGAGCCTTGCTTTTTGCTTGGCGACCTTTTGGATTTTGACGCACCCATTCAAGCTCTTTTTCAATCGATTTACGGCGAGCTGATTCGGTTGCCGCTTCTTGCGCTAATCGCTGATCTTTCTGTTCAAGCCAAGATGAATAATTACCTTCCCATGGAATACCTTCACCACGGTCTAGCTCTAAAATCCAACCAGCAACATTGTCTAAGAAATAACGGTCATGGGTTACAGCGACCACCGTGCCTTCATAGTCATGTAAAAAGCGTTCTAACCATGCGACAGATTCAGCATCTAAATGGTTAGTCGGTTCGTCAATTAATAACATGTCTGGTTTTTCCAACAATAACTGACAAATCGCCACACGACGACGCTCACCACCGGATAAATTTTCGATTTTTGCATCCCAATCAGGCAAGCGTAGTGCATCAGCAGCTCGTTCTAATTGATTATCCAGATTATGCGCATCTTGCGATTGTATAATGGCTTCAAGTTCGGCTTGTTCTTTGGCTAATTTGTCAAAATCA
Organism: Gilliamella sp. B3482; assembly: GCF_026536805.1. Taxonomy (NCBI): domain Bacteria; kingdom Pseudomonadati; phylum Pseudomonadota; class Gammaproteobacteria; order Orbales; family Orbaceae; genus Gilliamella; species Gilliamella sp. B3482. The sequence goes on from NZ_JAFNNL010000001.1 coordinate 450,361, forward strand.
GCATCTGGATCAGCATAAGCCGCATAAACTTCATCTAAACGAGCCAATGCTTTTTTGGCATCACCAACGGCTTGTTCAATTGCTTCACGTACAGTTTGTTTAGGATCAAGTTTAGGTTCTTGCGGTAAATAACCTATTTTTATGTCCGGCTGTGGACGAGCTTCACCTTCAATTTCGGTATCCACTCCTGCCATAATTCGTAGTAATGTCGATTTACCTGCCCCATTTAAGCCAAGAACACCAATTTTGGCACCGGGGAAAAAACTTAATGAGATATCTTTTAAAATATAACGTTTAGGAGGAACAATCTTCCCAACACGATTCATGGTATAAACATATTGCGCCATAAAACATCATCCGTTTGTTAAATTAATCATAGCCAAGTTAATTTTACTTGCTATAAAAGTCATGCCGTATATTGTAACGATTCTGTCAATGGGGTCTAGGGTTATTTGTCGAATTGATTAGATTTATTCACTGTCGGTTTTGTTTTTTACATACAATTTACTCAGTTTTATATATAATCAATTAAATTGACAGTATTAGTGATAAAGACCATTTTAGGAGCAAGGATGAGTAATATCACCGTTAATTGCCACATTGATCGACAATATTTAGTCGATACTTATTACGCACTGCTAGATTGTTTAGATAATGATTTTGCAGAACAATTAGATGATTCGATTGCTGATAATATGCGTAATTTTACCTTCACCTTCGATAATGAAAAAATAGTACAGCTAAATAGAGATAAAAACGAAGTCAGTACTTTCTATTACTCTGATTTGTATCAAATAAAAGAAACCACAACTGGATTATTTTTTTTTAGTAATAAGATTATTTTTGAATTTGTTCGTTATGATCTTTTTCAACCGGATGAGTTACTGCTGCTAAAAGATTATCTGGCTCCTTATTTAAACAAAAACCAACAACCCGAAATAGCAACGGTAAATTATCAATTTGACTATCAAAAAGTATATGCTTTTATTTGTTATCAATTTCGAAATTCAAGAAAAAGGATGTTTATTTTATCTACTATCCTTTTATTTTTGAGTTTGTTGCTATTTCCAAAAAATCCTACTTTATCAGTACTAATTTTCATACTGCCTATTTTATTACTTACCTTATTTTTGGCTAATTTTAAAAAACAATCAAAAAAGCAGGTTTTAACATTGAATGAACGCTTTGGCAGTATGACCTGTATTTTTTATGATGATCATCTAACATTCAATTACAAAAAAACAGTTGGATCTTTTAATATTAACTATGCTGAATTTCATAAAATAGATAAAACATCAAAAGGTTATGTGTTTTTCATACAAGAGAGTTCGGGGTATTACTTTTTTTATAACGAGTTTAGTTTAGAACAACAACAAGCGCTGGAAGAGAAACTGAAACACTATAAAAATTATTCAGTGAAATAAAAACATACCTTTTTTACTCATCCCACCTAATACGAGGTGGGATGTTAATCAGATTATAAAAAGGTGAAGATTTGATCTTTCGGCAGACGTGATTTTGGACGATGCGCATTACCATCATCTTGAGCACGATAACCTAACGTTGCAACCACAATGCTTTTCAATCCTTTGCTTTTAAGATCTAAAATTTCATCCATTTTAGCAGAATCGTAACCCTCTATTGCGGTAGAATCAACACCAATTGCTGCAGCAGCAAAAAGCAATTGCCCTAATGCAATATAGGCTTGTTTACCTTCCCAGCACTGTTGTGATTCAGGTGTTTTGCTATTTAAATTTACAAAATAACGTCGTCCCTGATCTTGAGACGCCTTTAATTCCGCCGAAGGCAAACGGCCGTCTTTCTCTTCTTGATTAAGGAGATTAACTAAATGGGCTTCATCCAACGGAGTTTTAATACAAAAAACAATAGTATGTGATGAGCCGGTGACACGTGGTTGATTAAAATCAGCTATTGCCGGCAAAATTTTATTTTTGGCCGCTTCATTATCAATAACATAAAAATGCCACGGTTGAGAGTTGACCGATGACGGACTGTTTCTTAAAACAGTTAATAACTGCTCAATCTTATCTTGGGGAATCTTTTTCGTTTTGTCATAATGTTTGGTGGTATAACGTTTTTGTGAAATTTCGACAATATTCATAATGGCTCCAATAATTGATAATTAATTCTGAAATAGCGTTACTTGTGTAAAACTATTTTTTAGAGCAAAAAATGATACATAAATAATGAACATTCTTATTTTTGAAATGATTATTTTGAATCTATTGAAAAGTACTTATCAGGCACCTTATCGCTTATGCCCTTAAACTCCTACCATTTTGCATACTATTAAACTATTTTTCAATTTATTTCTTGGCGTTCATGTTTGATGAACCATTAATAATCAGTGATGGATATAGAAATTGATTTACTTTCAAAAAAATATAATCCGTTGGTTATGCCGAGTTAATCCTTAATTTGATAAATAGAAAATAATTTTTCCAAAAATGTGACCGGTATCAAATAATTTATTATTCGATTAATCTTATAATTGAAAAAAATTGATTCATTTTTTTTGAATCAATAAGTTACCAGTAACATTGGAGGATTTTATTGAATGGAAAATTTAAAAACAGCTATTGTTGGTTGTGGAAAAGTAGGACATTTTCACGCAAAAGCATTAATGAATTTAAAACAATCTAATTTTATTGCTGTTTGTGATCAGAACTTATCACGAGCTCAAGAATTTGCTAAACAGTATGGTGTTAAAGCCTATGATAATGTTGAGCAAATGATTTTAAATGAAGGGATTGAGATGTTGAGTATTTGTACTCCTCACCCTATCCATGCATCGGTCGCCATAACTGCAACAAGTTTAGGATGCCATATTCTTGTCGAAAAACCTTTAGCATCAAATTTGGCCGATTCTCATGCAATATTATCTGCTGCCAAAAACGGAAAAGCTAAAGTCGGAACCGTATGTCAACGTCGTTTTTATAGACCATGTTTAAGAATAAAAAAAGCAATTGATGAAGGAAAAATCGGAAAACCAATCATCGGAACAGTAACAATGTTAGGTTGGCGTGATAAAGCTTACTACGAAAGTGATCCTTGGAGAGGAACATGGAAAGGTGAAGGTGGAGGTGTTTTAGTCAATCAAGCTCCTCATCAACTGGATTTACTTTTATGGTACATGGGTGAAGTAGAAGAGGTTTATGGATTATGGAGTAACTTAAATCATCCTTATATCGAAGTCGAAGATACCGCCGTTGCAATTATAAAATTCAAGAATGGTGGTATAGGTAATGTGTTAGTAAGTAATTCTCAAAATCCTGCGCTATATGGAAAAGTACATATCCATGGTGAAAATGGGGCTTCTATTGGCGTACAAACTGATGGAGGTGCAATGTTTATTGCTGGTGTATCTTCAATTACTGAGCCCCCATATAATGATTTATGGACAATTCAAGGTGAGGAAGATCTGTTACAAACATGGAAAAAAGAAGATTGTGATTTTTTTAATAGTGTTGATTCCATGTACTATTATCATCAACTTCAAATTGAAGATTTTCTCAATTCAATAATAAACGATACACCTCCTTTAATTGATGGGCTTGCTGGTTTAAAAACTGTTGAGTTGATTGAAGCAATTTATCGAAGTACACAAAGCAATAAAGTTGTGAAGTTTCCTTTAGATTAGGAGTGCTATCGTGAAAATTGGATACAATCAATCAAATGCAATGAAGTGCTCTAGTGTAGATAAAGATTTAGTCTTGTGTGAAAAAAATGGCTTTGATTTTATCGAACTAAGGTTAGATATGCTTCATGAATATCTAAAAGATCATGATATAAATGAATTAAAGCAATTTTTTGAAAAAAATAACTTAAAACCTCATGCATTAAATGCACTTTATACATTTTCAACATTATTTGATGGTTCTCAAAGCCAACAGGAGCAAGATTTAGTAGCAGAATTTATCTGGGGATGCGAAATAGCGCAAATAATTGGATCTGAATATTTTATTATTGTTCCCCCATTACAAAGAAATCCCGATGGCGGGCCATTTATTGGTTCATGGGAAGATAATTATAAAAATTCAGTACGAATCCTATCCCACTTATCAAATTTAGCTAAGCCCTATGGCATTAAACTTTGCTTTGAATTGGTTGGTTTTAATCGCAGCTCTGTTAGAACTGTTGAACAAGCCTGGCAAATAGTAAAAGCAGTAGATAAAGATAATGTTGGGTTAGTTATTGATTCTTTTAATCTTTATCTATACAACCGTTTGAACGACTTTTCAATAATAAAACAAATTCCTGTTAATAAAATTTTTGCTGTGCATATAAATAATGGTGACGACGCACCTGAAGAACAGTTATCTCAAGCATTACGTCGTTTTTGCGATAAAGGAGTACTCGATTTAAATAATTTTCTAATCACATTAAAAGATATGGGATACACAGGAATGGTTTCGATTGAAACATTTCGGCCTGAATATTGGGAAAAGACGCCTGAATGGATAATCTCCCAAGCATATCAAACAACTCATAAAATCATGAGTGATTGTAACTGTTTAACTAATGGACGTTATGTATAACTAACAAGGAAATAACATGAAAGCAACAAAATCTCGATATTTTGTATTGGTGTTACTTTTTATTGTAACAGCAATCAATTATATGGATAGAGCAAATTTATCTGTAGCCGGCACAAGTATTCAAGCTGATTTTTCATTAACTCCAACACAACTTGGTCTTCTTTTTTCAATGTTTACTTGGGCATATGTTTTAAGTCAAATACCAGTTGGCTATATACTTGATCGCATTGGAGTACGAAAATTATACGGATGTGCAATTGTTTTATGGAGTATATTCACTCTACTTATGGGAATTGCTTCAAATCATTTATTTACCACAGCAACAGCATCATTCATTTTTTTACTGTTATGCAGAGCGTTAATAGGTGTAGCTGAAGCGCCATCTTTTCCAGCTAATACTAAAATAATATCAACTTGGTTTCCTACCCAAGAAAGAGCTAGTGCTACTGCACTTTATGCTTGTGCGCAATACATTGGCCTTGCGGGATTGACACCAATTTTAGCTTTCGTTGTGGCTAATTATGGTTGGGAAATGTCATTTTACGTTTGTGGTATTGTAGGTATCATCTTCGGTATTTATTGGTTAATCCGTTATCGTGATCCTCTAGATAGTAAAAATACTAATCAACTTGAAATTGATTATATAAAACAAGGAGGTGGTCTAGGACAAGCCCAAAAACGCCAAGAAAAAGTTGAATGGAAAGAAATTAGTTATGTGTTAAAGCAACGTAATTTTTTAGGCTTATGTATCGCTCAATTTGCCTTAAATTCAACCCTTTATTTCTTTCTTACTTGGTTTATTGTTTACTTAGAAAAAGGGTTACATTTATCTATATCTAAAGCTGGTATTGGGGCAATGTTCCCTTATATTATGGCGATGGTTGGATTATTATGCAGTGGATTTGTAAGTGATGCATTAATAAAAAAAGGCAAAAGTAGAACTTTTTCACGAAAATTACCATCAATCTTAGGGTTAGGCTTTGCTGGGGTTATGTGTTTAGCTAACTTTTTTGAAGATTATCCAGCTATTGCCATTGGTTTATTATCATTTGCTTTTTTTGCAAATGCTTTTGCAAATATCGGTTGGGTTTTACTAAGTGATATTGTACCAGCAAAAGTAATGGGTACAGTTGGAGGATTTTTCAATATTGCTGGTAACTGTGCGGGTATAATTACTCCAATTATCATGGGGTTAATTCTCGAATACACTAATAGTTTTGCTTATGCAATGTGTTATATCTCTGCTGTTTCTTTAATTGGGACTCTTGCACACATTTTCATTATTAAAAAATTAGAAACAATAGAAATTCCTGAAGGAATCTAACGATAATTTAATTTTATTATGGTGATATTTGTTGCTGATATTTATTGTAATGAGTAATTAATATTCAAATAATCATTGACACAACAATGATCATTTGATAAAAATATCACCAATATTTTATAAATAATATAACAATTGAGAAGTTAATGATTAAATTTACTAGCCTCCTACTCAGCCTCCTCCTCGCATCAGTTTGCGCGGATAGCTTGTGTGTGGAGTAAAAGTGATTTAATACTTAACTCGATAGATTAACAAGAACCCGCGCTAAAGTGCGGGTTTTTTGTTTTCTTAACTTGAAATACCGAGATAGCACCAAAATATAAAGGAAATAACAATGAGCGATCAGATTATTATTTTTGACACAACATTACGTGATGGTGAGCAAGCGTTACAAGCAAGTTTAAGTGTTAAAGAAAAATTACAAATAGCTTTAGCATTAGAAAGAATGCGGGTTGATGTGATGGAAGTTGGTTTTCCTATCTCATCGCCTGGTGATTTTGAATCAGTACAAACTATCGCTAAAACCATTAAGAATAGTCGTGTATGTGCGTTGTCTCGTTGTATTGACAAAGATATTGATGTTGCCGCTGAAGCGCTAAAAGTAGCCGATCAATTTCGTATTCATACCTTTATGGCAACATCAACCTTACATGTTAAAGATAAATTAAAAATGACATTTGAAGATGTCGTTGAACGAGCGGTGCACTGTGTTAAACGTGCACGTAATTATACAGATGATGTGGAGTTTTCTTGTGAAGATGCAGGCCGTACCCCAATTGATAACTTATGTCGGATTGTTGAAGCAGCAATTCAAGCAGGGGCAACAACGATCAATATTCCGGATACTGTCGGTTATACTGTCCCTTATCAATTTGGTGGCATTATTCGTACCTTATTTGAACGTGTCCCGAACATTGATAAAGCGATTATCTCTGTTCATTGTCATGATGACTTGGGCATGTCGGTGGCTAACTCGATTAGCGCGATTCAGGAAGGTGCTCGGCAGATTGAAGGCGCGATGAATGGTTTAGGTGAACGAGCCGGTAATACTGCTTTAGAAGAAGTGATTATGGCGATCAAAGTTCGTCAAAATATCTTAAACGTTCACACTAATATCAATCATCAAGAAATCTACCGTACCAGCCAAATTGTAAGCCAAATTACTAATACACCAATACCGTCTAACAAGGCGGTTATTGGTAGCAATGCTTTTGCCCACTCTTCAGGAATACATCAAGATGGTGTATTAAAAAACCGTGAAACTTATGAAATCATGACACCAGAGTCGATCGGTTTAAATCAAATCCAATTAAATTTAACTTCACGCTCTGGTCGAGCAGCTGTTAAACATCGCCTAGAAGAATTGGGTTACCACGATAACGATTATAATTTAGATCAAGTTTATGAAGCTTTTTTAGAGCTTGCTGATAAAAAAGGCCAAGTTTTTGATTATGATTTAGAAGCTTTGATATTTATTAATCAACTTAAAGATGATCAAGAGCATTATGTTTTAGATTATTTTAATGTTCAATCAGGCTCTACTGTCGTTTCAACTGCGTCAGTAAGTTTGATTATTAGCGATCAAAAATATTCAGATGCGGCAACGGGTAATGGTCCAGTTGATGCAGTTTATCAAGCAATAAATCGTATTACCGGTGAACCAATTACCATTGTAAAATATCAATTAGCTTCTAAAGGTCAAGGTGAGAATGCCTTAGGTCAAGTTGATATCGTTGCCGAATATAAAGGACGCAAATTCCACGGTGTTGGGCTTGCGACTGATATTGTTCATTCATCCGCATTAGCATTAATTAATGTTTTAAATAATGTTTATAGAGCTAATCAAGTTGCTGAGCAAAAACAAAAATTGCACCACGATTAAATAATAGATGCGATTTCGTTATTTATTGACGAAATGCTTAAATTAATTATAAGGAATAGATATGTCTCAAAATTACCATATTGCAGTATTACCTGGCGACGGTATTGGTCCAGAAGTGATGAAACAGGCTTATAAAGTGCTTGAAGTCATTCGTCAAAAATATAACCTTGCAATTACGACTAGTGAATATGATGTCGGTGGTGCAGCAATTGATATTCATGGTTGTCCATTACCTAAAGAAACACTAGAAGGTTGTGAAAAAGCCGATGCTATTTTGTTTGGCTCAGTTGGTGGTCCAAAATGGACAAACTTACCGCCAGATCAACAACCTGAACGCGGAGCTTTATTACCATTACGAAAACATTTTAAATTATTTGCGAATATGCGCCCTGCTAGTTTATATCAAGGTTTAGAAGAATTATGTCCTTTACGTGAAGATATTGCTAAGCGTGGTTTTGATATTTTATGTATGCGTGAGCTAACTGGTGGTATCTATTTTGGTTTACCCAAAGGGCGTGAAGGTTCTGGCCCTCAAGAACGTGCTTTTGATACTGAAGTTTATCACCGTTTTGAAATTGAGCGTATAGCTAAAATGGCATTTGAAGCTGCAAAAATTCGCCGTAAAAAAGTCACTTCTGTTGATAAAGCTAATGTATTACAAACATCAATATTATGGCGTGAAGTTGTAAACGAAGTTGCTAAACAATATCCAGATGTCGCACTTGAACATATGTATATCGATAATGCAACCATGCAACTTGTTAAAGATCCTTCTCAATTTGATGTATTATTATGTTCTAATTTATTTGGTGATATTCTATCTGATGAGTGCGCTATGATTACCGGTTCAATGGGAATGCTACCGTCTGCTAGCTTGAATGAAGATGGATTTGGATTATATGAACCAGCTGGCGGTAGTGCACCAGATATTGCTGGTAAAAATATTGCTAATCCAGCGGCACAAATTTTATCTTTAGCATTATTAGTGCGTTATAGTTTAAAACGTGATGATATCGCCAAAGCTATTGAAAATGCAGTTAATAAAGCTTTAGAACAAGGCATCCGCACTATCGATCTTGCTCGTGGTGGTAGTTATGTTTCAACCGATGAAATGGGTGATACCATTTGTCGTTTAATTTAATTTTTAGACTAAGGGTTAAGCTATCATATTAACCCTTTTAAAGAATATTAAAGGAATATAAGCAATGTCTACAAAACCAAAAACATTGTATCAAAAATTATATGATGCACATGTTGTCTATGAAGCACCGAATGAGACCCCTATTTTGTATATCGATCGCCATTTGGTTCATGAAGTAACCTCTCCTCAAGCCTTTGATGGCTTACGAGCGATGAATCGTAAAGTCCGCCAACCACATAAAACATTTGCTACGATGGATCACAATACTTCAACGAAAAGCAATGAGTTAAGTGCTTGTAGCGAGATGGCTAGAATCCAATTAACTGAATTAGCTAAGAATGCTGAAGAATTTGGCGTATCTTTATATGGTTTACAAAGTCCATTACGAGGTATCGTTCATGTTGTTGGACCTGAACAAGGCATGACATTGCCTGGTATGACCATTGTGTGTGGTGACTCACATACTGCAACGCATGGTGCTTTTGGTGCATTAGCTTTTGGTATTGGGACATCAGAAGTTGAACATGTTTTAGCTACCCAAACCTTAAAACAAGGTCGAGCTAAAACCATGAAAATTGAAGTAAAAGGCAAAGTAGCCAGTGGCATAACTGCTAAAGATATTATTTTAGCCATCATTGGCAAAACAACGAGCGCTGGTGGTACTGGCCATGTAGTTGAATTCTGCGGGGAAGCAATTACATCTTTGTCAATGGAAGGTCGAATGACATTATGTAACATGGCGATTGAAATGGGTGCCAAAGCTGGACTAGTTGCACCGGATGAAACCACATTTGAATATTTGAAAGGTCGACAATTTTCGCCTAAAGGGACAGATTTTGAGCAAGCAGTCGCTTATTGGAAAACCTTAAAAACAGATGAAGGTGCACATTTCGATACGATTGTAACTTTGGAAGCTAAAGATATTGCTCCACAAGTAACTTGGGGAACTAACCCTGGTCAAGTCACTGCTATTGATAAGCAAGTTCCAAATCCACAAGATTTTTCTGATCCGATTGAAAAACAGTCTGCTGAACGTGCGTTAGCTTATATGGGTTTAACTGCTGGTACTAAGATGTCTGATATTAAGATCAATAAAGTATTTATCGGCTCTTGCACGAATTCTCGTATCGAAGATCTTCGTGCTGCTGCAGAAGTCGCCAAAGGACGTAAAGTAGCTGATGGCGTTCAAGCTTTGGTTGTTCCAGGTTCTGGGCCTGTACGTGAACAAGCTGAAGCTGAAGGATTAGACAAAATTTTCATCGATGCAGGTTTTGAATGGCGTTTACCAGGATGTTCAATGTGTTTAGCGATGAATGATGATAAGTTAGCTCCTGGCGATCGCTGTGCATCAACCAGTAATCGTAATTTCGAAGGACGACAAGGACGTGATGCCAGAACACATTTAGTTAGCCCTGCAATGGCTGCTGCTGCTGCCATTACTGGTCATTTTACTGATATTCGCAAACCATTTTAAGGAGACTTGTCATGGCGAAATTTACAAAACATACTGGATTAGTCGTTCCTTTAGATGCTGCAAATGTGGATACTGATGCCATTATTCCTAAACAATTCTTACAGAAAGTTACTCGTACAGGATTTGGACAACATGCATTTCATGAATGGCGATTTTTAGATGATGCCGGAAAACAACCAAACCCTGAATTTGTGTTAAATAAACCTCGTTATAAGGGTGCGAGTATTTTATTAGCTCGTGAAAACTTTGGCTGTGGATCTTCTCGTGAACACGCTCCATGGGCATTAACAGATTATGGTTTTAAAACTATTATAGGATCGAGTTTTGCCGATATTTTTTATAATAACTCGTTCAATAATCAACTATTGTTAGTGAATCTACCTGAGGAAGATGTTGATGAGCTTTTCAAGATTGTAGAAGCCAACGAAGGAATTGAGTTTACTATTGATTTGGTTAACGAAGTTGTCATTGCTGGAGATAAACAATATCCTTTTAAAATTGATGCTTTTAAACGCCATTGTTTGTTAAATGGACTAGATAATATCGGTTTAACACTTCAACATGAAGATGCAATCAGTGCCTTTGAACATAAGATTCCAACATTTTTAGCTTAAAATCTTTATGAAAATATCATCGCTTATTGTTGTTTAAGCGATGATATCTCACACTACTTCTTAAATAAACTTTCAACTACACTTCATATAAATAACTAACCAAAGCTATACTTGTAATCACTGAGTTTTATATTAATAAATTCAATTAGATAAATGGTTTATTGCTTATCAGTTAAGTTATCACTTAAGGTGTGATGACTAAATATTAAGAATTAAGTTAAAGTTGTTTTCGATGGCTTGATGGAGGTATTGATAACGCTTCACGATATTTGGCCACTGTACGGCGAGCAATTATGATACCTTGATTTTCAAGGAGTGAGACTAATTTACTATCACTCAGAGGTTTTTTAGAATCTTCATCTGAAATATATTTTTTAATTAATGCCCGAATTGCTGTGGAAGAAGCTTCCCCACCGGATTGAGTGTTAACATGACTTGAGAAAAAGAATTTTAACTCAAAAATACCGGTTGGGCATTGTAAATATTTTTGCGTTGTCACTCGTGAAATAGTCGATTCATGCATATCTATAGCTTCAGCAACATCAGATAAAATCATTGGCTTCATATATTCAGCGCCATTTTCAAAAAAGCCTTGTTGATGCTCAACAATAAATTGACTAACTTTTAATAACGTCTCGTTACGATTCTCGACACTTTTTATAAACCAATTAGCGTCTTGTAAATGTGAGCGAATATATTGGCTGTCATGTTCATTGCTGACTTTTTCCATCGCAGCATAGTGTTGATTAATACGTAGCGTTGGAACAGTATCATTATTTAATTCTGCTATCCATTTACCATCAATTTTTTTCACTACAACGTCCGGAATAACATAATCAGGTGGCATGGTATTAACAGAATCCCCCGGATAAGGCTGTAAATGTTGAATAAAGTTAATAGCTTCTTTTAGTTGCTCATCAGAAGCATTTAATCGTTTTTTCAGTGTCCGGTAATCATGACTTGCTAATAAATCTAAATAGTCATTGATGATCTCTTTTACTAACGCTGGTGGTGTTACATGTTGGATTTGAATAGATAAACATTCTTGTAATGTTCTTGCTCCAACCCCGATGGGATCAAAATGCCAAATTCGCTTTAATACAGCTTCAACCTCGTCGAGCTCAATTTCATTATTACCTTGTTCCTCTAAAATTTCTTCAGTTGAAACAGTCAGGTAACCTCTTTCGTCTATTGCTTCAATAATGGATAGCGCAATTGCACGATCTACCTCACTAAAAGGTGTTAAATCTAATTGCCAATTTAAATAATCATGCAAGGTTTCGTGTGTTTCACCTTGATAGATGGGTAACTCATCATTACGATAATCAGAATAGGTTCCTGATGGTGTGCCTGCAGTATAGATATCATCTAAAGTTGCATCTAAAGGAATATCCTCTGGGATTTCTTGACTATCGAGTGCTTCACGAGTATCAATATTTTCGCTAGGCTCATGCTCTTCAACATTGATCTCATCGTATTGATCAGCAACCTCTAATAGTGGATTGTTTTCAAGTGCGGTTTGAATTTCTTGTCGTAATTCTAATGTAGACAATTGCAACATTCGAATCGCCAGTTGCAATTGTGGCGTCATTGACAACTGTTGCGATACCTTCAGTTGTAACCCTTGTTTCATCATAATCTATAATCTGAATTCATGTCCTAAGTAAACACGTTTTACATATTCATTATTTAATATGCTATCTGGCGTACCTTCAGCAATTAAATGTCCCTTATTTACTATATAGGCACGTTCACAAACATCAAGCGTTTCGCGGACATTATGATCCGTAATTAATACTCCTAACCCACGATCTCGTAGATGTTTAATGATATTTTTGATATCAATAACAGAAATCGGATCAACCCCAGCGAATGGTTCATCAAGTAAAATAAATTTTGGATTAGCAGCTAAAGCTCGAGCAATTTCAACTCTTCGTCTTTCACCGCCTGATAAAGATTGGCCTATATTGTCTCGAATATGTGTGATATGAAATTCTTCAAGTAACTCTTCTGCTCGATTTAATTTTTCATTTTTGTCAATATCTTGGCGTGTTTCTAAAATAGCCATAATATTGTCTATAACAGATAATTTTCTAAATATTGAGGCTTCTTGAGGTAAATAACCAATACCTTTTTGAGCACGCTCATGTAATGGTAAAATACTGATATCATGATCATCTAGATAGATTCTTCCTGCATTTAAAGTCACAATGCCAACTACCATATAAAAAGTAGTAGTTTTACCCGCACCGTTAGGACCAAGTAAACCAACAATTTCACCAGAATTGACGGTGAGGCTTACATCTTCAACAACACGTCGTTTTTTATAAACTTTTGCGAGGTTTTCAGCTTTTAAAATTGACATTTTATTTATTCATCTCTTTAACTTGACTTGGGATGATAGTAGATTTCACCCGTCCTGAATTACCCGGCTGCGCAAGTATTCGTTGTTTTTTGACATCATAAGTAATGATCGGACTTTTTATACGGTTATCTTGCTGAATAAGCTCCGCATCACCTTGCAGTACAATATTACTTTCTTTCACATCATAAATAACTTGTGATGAATGACCTGTTACAACTTTATTATTTTTAGGCATAATTTGCTTATATCTTACAGGGTTACCATATCCAGTAATTTTTTGTTTGGTAGAGTCTTGCATATCGGTTATAACAACCTTATCAGCCCAAATGGTAAGACCTTCCTGAACAATCTGTACATTACCACTAAAGGTAATAATATTTTTTTCAATATCAATTTGTTGGTTATCTGCATCAATTGTAATAGGTTTATCATTAACAACCATCTTTTGATCTTTTTGAGGGGAAGACGCTTCAAAATTATGCTCATTTGCAAAACAAGCAAATGATACATATAACATAAAAAATAATGGATAAATTGCTTGTTTTCTCAATCTCATTTTTTATTGTGCCTCAGTATTATAATAGGTTTTTATATTCTCAAGTATATTTGCCGTCTTTTCTCTTAAATCGCCGACTAACCCTGTCCCCGTCGATAAAAAGCCAATCCCTTTTATTTTTACAGGATCATTTGATGTGACAAGTTGTGTTTTTAAATCGACCACTGCGTTATCTGTCAATACTTGCTGTAATTGTGAATCAGGTGATAAATTTGTTAATTGTACATCTTGATAAAGGTAGATTAATTTATCATTAGTCAATGTTGCACGTTTTGCTTGAATATGCCAAGTCGCGGCATGTTCCTGATCGTAAAGCGTGACATTAGGTAAATCAAAATCTGTATTTTCATTGCTATCAAAATGTTTTACTTTGCTTGATGCAATTTTATATACCATAGTGCCTGATAAATCATAGACATTGGTTATCATCTCATCACTTTGATAAATGGGTGTATCAGGCGAATTTGCGTTTGATGGTGCGACCGAAACACTATCTTCTGTTTGGTAAACAGAATAAATACCAATTATCAGAATAAGGAGTAGGATACAGATTAAATTTTTTTTATTCATAGTTTACGTTAATTATGTAAATAAAGTTAATCACTAATAAAAGTAGACCTTTATTACAAATCACCCAAAAATTGCCTTATTTTACTTTATTTTTTAGTAAATTAATATCTAACATTAAAAGAAGTTAAATCATTTTGGGGTACCATTTGAATAATTTTGATATTTGAAATTTTTGCTGAAGTTGGTCCTCCATAATTAAGCCAATTAACTAGTGAATCTATCTGTTTACTCTCGCCAAGTGCGATAATTTCAACATTACCATTATCTAAATTTTTGACGTAACCTAATAAATTAAGTTTTTTTGCTTGCTGATAAGTAAAAAATCGAAATCCAACACCTTGAACTCTTCCACTAACCTGTATTTTAATTTGTTTTATCATCATATAACCTAAATAATTCAAGTTTACCTATTAGCCTAAATCAGTTATCGTTTTAATTAAACACTAATATTAATATTTTGGTTAAAATTTATTAAATTATTTAAAACATTAGTAATCTATCAGGCTGATTTTCTTTTGAATGAAATTGATAATATGGCTTCTAGTTTATTTAATTTTCAACCATCAATACTAATTAAGTAAAAGTAAGGTTGCATAAAACACATAAAAAAGATCCTAGATTATTTTGCCTTAAAACAGGATAAACAAACTAGGATCTTATTTTATTTAAGTAATGTTTTTGAAATTCAATTAAAATGATTAATTTTCAATTATTGTATTTTGATTGTTATCAACAAAATCGCCTTGCATATAGCCTTTATTGATAAATTCAACCATATTGCCATGTATTGTTTCTGTAATCATACTACCCTGACTTGAATTTTCAAATTTATCACCTGATAATCTAATATGTATGTTTGATTTCAATTTGCCATCATTTTTGATGTTTTTACCATTAATATTAATAGCGTGATTAGCTAAAATTGATCCTTCATTGTGTATTTGATTTCCCTTTATATCAATTTGCCAATTTGAGCTTAATTCACCTGATCTGTAATTTTTGACATTGTTTGAATCAAATCTTAGATAGTTAGCTGAATATAATTTGTTATGATTCTCAACATCGGTTGAACTAATATCGAAATTATGAAGAGCATTTGCATTACCATAATTTTCAAATTTATCACCTGCTATGGAAATATCAGCACCCTTAATTACGCCAAGCCAATCATTTTTGAAGTTTTTTGCATTAATAACAGCCTTGATAGTATCTATCAAACCATTATTTAGGATATTATCACCTCTCAAATCAATTTGCTTATCGGATCTTAAAATACCTGTTGAGTTGTTTGTAAAATTGGTAGAGTTAATTGTAAGGTATTCTCTAGATAACAAATTTGAAGCATTCATAACATCAGTTGAATTAATATAGAAATTATGTTCTGCTCGTGCACTACCATAATTATCGAATTTATTACCACTTATCGTAATATCACCACCTTTAATTACTCCATACCAATCATTTTTGAAACTATCTCCAAAAATGATAGCTTTTTTAGACGCTATTATTTCACCAGTATTGACACCACTTTCAGTATTAATTTTGATATCACCACTATTGAGTGTACCAATCACTTTAGTGCCATCTTCAGTAGTGTAACGTCTATTGTTAAACTCTTTCTTGGCTTTAATTTCAATAAGATCAGCTGATTTTATTTGTGAACGATTTTGGAAATCATGTGCTTGAATTTTAACAATATGGTCGGATTCAATTGATGAACCATGATCATTATTTAAATATTCCGTATTCAAGTTAACTTGATTTTTTGCAAAAATTTTAGCGTAGTTATCAATTTTTTTAAACGCAAGATCCAATACATTTTCTGCACGCATTTGACCTTTATTATCTAAAGTATCACCTTCTAAATTAATATTTCTACCTTCTATAGTAGCTCCATCTCTATTGTGTAGTGTTAATACATAGCCTTTTAAGTCTTGTTTTGCCTGTAATTTTCCAATATTTTCAAGGTAATCGACTTCTAATTCCAGATTTTCAATTGGCTCAATTTTTCCATAATTAATTAATTTAATTGCATTAATATCAGCATTGTTTGCAACTATATTTCCGTACCAATCATTTATTAATGATTCAGATTTTATGTTTAATTGATTGCCGGCAATTATATCTTTTTGGTTTCCAAATTCATGAGTCAAAATATTCAAATTATTATTTGAGTATATCACGCCTTTATTAACCAGTTTATCAGCTTTAAATTGAACATTCTCACCCTTAACAAGACCAGCTGAATTATTGGTTTCAAAAATATTACTTACTACTGATACTTGCTTGTTGCTCGAAAGTTCTCCTGAATTGGTAACATCTAACACGTGAACAGTAAGGTCTTCTGAAGCATGAGCTTTACTTCTGTTAAATAATTTATCACCTTGTAAAAGTATGTGTTTGGCTGAAATAGAACCACCGTAATCGTTTATAATTTCTTTACTAGCAATATGAACTTCATTATCAGCTGACATATTACCTTGATTTTGGGTAAGTTCAGACTTAATATCAATTCTATTTTTTACTTTCATATCACCAGTATTTTTAGTTACATAACTTGTAACATCGACATCTTGAGCGTCAATTGTTGCCCCAAAACCATTATTAAATTCATTACCTTGAGCTGTTACCGTTTTACCTGCAGTAATTACGCCATTATTACCAGTCCAACTCCCTGATGAAAAATTAACATTTTCTCTTGCCTGTAATGTGCCATTATTTTTGATTTCGTGATAACTAGCTAATGATATATTCTTATTTAAACTTTTTATTTTTCCATTATTTTCGATAGCATTGCCTTTACTTCTCAAACTTACATCACCAACAGCATCTATTATATTTTCATTAACAACTTTACCATCAGTAGTAATATTGATAGAACCAGCGTTGGTATATATTTTACCTTGATTACGTACACCTACACCATTTTCTGTACCTACCATAGTAATTTTACCGGCATACATTCCACCTAATGCGGAAACATCAAGCGCAAATTCAGGTTTATCTGAATTAGAATCCGCACCTTGTCTTTCAACCTTACTTAAATCAGCACTGACTTTATTTTTGCCTGTTACAATATTGACTTCATTATCTGCCCATAACTTTGCATTAATTGAAACTGAACGCGAAATTAAATCAGTATAATTTTGACCGCCACTACGTAAACCATCACCTTGGATTTCAATTTTACCTTGTCGAACATCGTAACCTTTTAATTCTCCATCTTCCATGATCGGCTTACCTGTAGTTAATGTTGTACGATCAGCATTAATAAAACCGCAACCATTACAAGTAATACCCGCAGCATTAGCAATAACCACTTGAGCTTTTTGCCCTGCTACTTCAATAGAACCAAGTAGTTGACTTGGATTATTAGAATTTACTTCATTTAAAATGACTCTTGCATTATTTTTTAATCGTTTATTCCCATTAATATTTCCTGCTAACTCGGTATTTGTATCTGTGAGTGAGTTATTAAGAATCAAACCATCTTTTGATACATCAAATTGTGTAAATTTGTTATGTGATATACCACCTTTAGTTGGAGATACGATATCAACTTGTGTCGTACCATTATTTAATTCTTGAACATTTGGCCTTTGATTTTTTCCTGCATTAGGATCTACAACGACACCACCTGCATAACTATTACTAACAACACTTACCATACCTAAAACAACATAAGATAAAAAAACTATAGGTTTTAAAACTGCTTTTTTCTTACCTATAATATCCGCTTGAGCATTCGTATCTTTTTTTCTTTGACTCTTACCCGAAATAGCTTGATGTGATTTAACAATTTCAGACACCACAATAAATAATCCACGAGCTTGATTAAAAACAATTCGATAAAAATTTTTATTCATAGTATTTCGCCTTTCATCTTATTTTGTTATTCAAATGTCTAAACAAAAAGTTATTATTTCCAATAAAAACGATTTATTTACAACGATTAATATTTACCACAAAATAAATTGCAAATAATTAATTAGTTACTTACAACTTATAACAATATGATTTATTTATCTTTTATAACCAATAAATAAAACTATATTTTTAGAGAACTACTTTTACTACAAACTTAACTTTAACTATAAAATATAATCCTTTTTCCTAATTACCATTAAATCCAATTTATTGTTATGAAAGAGTTATTTAAATTATCTATAAAATATTCAAAGAAAAACTAAAGCATCAATTGTTATTTACTTTATTTAAAAAGGGGAAAGGATATTTAGCATCCAAATAGGCAAATTAAAACTTAGTCGCCATTTATTGAAGACAAATTAAATGTGATCAATAAAAAGTCTCCTTTTTAATATTACTCATACCATAAAACCATATTACTTAGTTGTATTACGTTACTGACATTAATAAATATTAAAAATTACTAAAACTTTTTACTACAATTTGATAATTAAAAATTCAATTAATTCTTGATAAATAGTATTGTTTCTTTTGACAAAAGCCTAAAAAGCTATTGCATACATTATAATAATACTCAATATAACATAAGATAAAAGATTTTTTCATTATTTATATACATAGTTTTTATTTGTTTTCTAACTAATTCTTAGTTTATGACCAAAAAAGACAAAAAATACTAGTAAGTCCAATTTAAATAAAAGGCAACTGTTAAATGATTTGTTTTAAAATTATCCGTTTTGTGCAAAGGTACTCCAGCAAATACATCATAATAGACATTAAATTGTTGACCTCTTATACCTAGTGCCGAACCAACAAGTCGTTTACCGCTCAACCGTTCTGAATTTCGCCCACTAACTTGCCCAGCATCTAAGCCAAAGTATAATTGTTGCCTTATAGGCATTTGCCAAATCAAATCATTACGCAGATACCAGCCATTATCAGCCGTCAACATTTGCTCACCATCAAATCCTCTAACAGTCCAACGACTTCCGATCGAAAATCGATCTGGAGGAGTTAATTTATTACCTCTTGTCATTTGACCATTATAATCAAAACTATAAGCAAAATTCTGATTACCTAGAGTGAATGGAGCATAAAATGAAACATCAAACTTGAAAATATTAGTCAACGCACTAGCTATGTTTATTTCTTCTTCTCGAGCTTTTTCTGCACCGAACCAACGTACTCCTTTTTGATACCATACATCAACATCTAAAGTCATATCGTTAATATAATGACGATGTTGTAAACCTAATTTCCAATTAGTTGTTTTGCGGCGCTGATTTTCAAGTTCAAGGTCATTCATAAAGTTGTGAGATTGTCTTAAATTAATACCATAACTTAATGTTGTTTTTTGTGTTGAACTACGGTGCAATACCCTGCTGATTTTAAAATTATAATTTTTACTTCGACCTTTGTATTGATAATCTACAATACCTGGAATATTTTGGTGATAAGTATTGCCATAAATTAAAGCATCAAACATCCAATATCCATAAGGAACGGAATAAGAAAAATAATAATCTCGGTTGCCATATTTGTCTTTATTTTCAAGATCATGGTCGCCAGAAACATAAAATGAGTCGCTAAATCCAAGAGGATTATCTAAATAGAGCGTTAATCCGCCTAGATATCGACCCGTATCTTTAGTGCCCGAGTTATCTACAGACATCCCTACCCGCCAAAACTTTGATTGATTGCGCTTTATAACAATTTCGGTTTCCCCTTCTTTAGCACCAGGGATTAACTCGATTTTAGCATCTACAGTAGGAATTCTCTGTAAATTCTCTAAACCTTGTTCAAGTGCCCGTAAATTAAGTAATTCACCACTTCTTAAAGGAATACTGGTATACAAATTTGCATAGGTATCACTACCTTCTGAATAGTGTATACTTTTTACGGAACCCTTTAAGATTAATAGAGTGAAAGTACCCTGTGATAAATCTTGTTGTGGAGCAACTACACGAGTAGTAATAAAACCATAATTAATAAGTTGGTTTTGCAATTCGGTCATCAATAAATTTAGACCCTGACTACCTAAACATCGCCCTTCGGCTTGCTTTGTTAAAGGACTTAATGGAACATAAAATGGTAAAGTTTCCTTTTCTAATAACTTAACATGGGAAATAGGGAAACATAATTTTTCTTCTGGAAAATCAATATTATTAATTTTCTTTAATGGGGATAATAAATTAACATCAGGCGTTTTGGGGGATAGCGCTTCTTCCGCTGCTTTTTGCCGTTCCTGTTGATAAATTAGCTGTTTGTCACTAACCTTTTGATTTTGAATGGTTACTTGAGAATCCGCCCCAACATAACCAGAAAGAATAAAGCCTACTACAATAACTGATAACTTCCTGACATTCATCATTTTCTTTACCAAAATTATAATATTTATGCTTTTGTGCTGTCATATGTTAAAACGATTACATGATTTAGTCTATAAAAAGAATCAATCAAAAATTAATGATACATAAAAAAATAAAGTTTAAAAACATCAATTCATCAATAAGAGAAGTTAAATAAAAAAGGTTAATAACTCATCTTTTTTTGAGGTAATCGGCGATATTTAGATATATAAAAACATTGATGAATATTTCTTAAATCAGCGCACCATGAAAAAAACTAAATTTCATTTATCTTTATTTAAGAAAAAATGATAATGAAATTATTACCTTTGAAATATAAAAAATTAATCAACAAACCATTCATTATGCTGTTGTGATACTATTTTTATCGTTTTTAATATAGTTGCTAAATGCTCATGTAGTGCAAGTGCAGCCATTTCTGGATTATGCTTTTCTAGTGCAATAACAATTTTTTCATGCTGTTTAACTAGGTCTTCTGGTGGAGAAATATCTTCTAAAGTAAGGTATCTAACTCTATCCATCATCGCTTTGATATTTTCGACGGTTTCCCAAGCCATTGGACAATCAATAACATTCATTAAAATTTGATGAAACTCATCATCTTTTTCTAGAAAATAACCAATATCTTTACGCTTGTTAGCTTCAATTTGTTCTTTCAGATTTTTTTTGAGTAATAAAAGATCTAAGTCACTAATTTCTTGTGCAACACGTTTTATAATCGCACACTCAACAGCATCGCGAATAAATTGACCATCAATTACTTTTTTAACTGATATTTTCGTCACAAAAGTCCCACGTTGTGGAAGAATTTGGACCAATCCAGCTTCTGCTAGTTTAATGAAAGCTTCACGAACTGGTTGGCGTGATACATTAAACTGACCAGAAATATCTTTTTCAGACAATAAAACACCAGGTAGTACTTGGCAAGTGATAATTGCCTTTCTTAATTGGCGATATATTTGTTGATTAACAGGTTCTGAGATAGTTAACACTTCAGATTTGAACATATATTACTTTCAAAAAACAAATTACAAGAAAAGAGAATATAGGGGATTTTTGAATATAAGAAAAGTTTTTTATTTAATAATAAAAGTGCAATCATCTAAAGATGATTGCACTTTGCTTATTAATTAGTGGAATTAAAAATTTTGAGTTATTTGTTTAACGGTCTCTTTTGCTCCTATGTCTCTTAAAGAAAGATAAGCTTTAGTTACCTGTTCAATAAACAATGGATTTTGGGGTAGATCCTCTCCAAAAACATGTTTTAAAGATAACAGTGCATTAACTCGATCTTGATTATCAGAACTATTTAAAACCAACTCTTTTAATTTTTCGGCTGCTGGATCGCAAACTTCAATAACGTTACCACTATCATCCACGCCACTAACATAACGCATCCAAGCTGCAATACCTAAAGCTAAACAATCAAATGGTGTACCATTAGCCAAATGATATCTAACAGAATCAAGCATACGTTGAGGAAGCTTTAATGTTCCATCCATTGCGATTTGCCATGTACGATGTTTTAAACCGGTGTTGCGATATCGATCTAGTAATGAATCAGAATAAGCTGACAAATCAACATTTTTTACCTGTAATGTAGTTGCTTGCTCATTTAACATTAAATGCCTAGCTGCTTTAACATAATTAGGATCTTGCATACATTCATCAATATGCATATAGCCAGCTAAATAACCTAAATAAGCAAAAAATGAATGACTACCATTTAACATGCGTAATTTCATCTCTTCATAAGGCAATACATCATTAACTAATTCTGCCCCTGCTTTTTGCCACTCTGGACGACCAGCCACAAAATTATCTTCAATCACCCATTGTCTAAATGGTTCACCAGCGATACCTGCCGGATCATCAATACCACCAAGTTGTTTTTTTATTTTAGCCATCGTTTCTGGTGTTGCCGCAGGTACAATTCGATCAACCATTGTTGATGGGAAAGTAACATTATCCTCAATCCATTGCGCTAAACTTTCATCGCGCTGCTTAGCTAAGGCTAAAACAACATTACGAGTAACATGTCCATTTTCAGGCATATTGTCACAAGACATAACTGTAAAAGGTTTTAATCCTTGCTCTTTACGTAAACGTAAAGCTTCCACAATGACACCTGGAACAGATTTAGGTGTATGTGGATTAGTTACATCATGAATAATTAATGGATTATTAGTATCAATTGATGATGTTGATGGTAGATAGCAATAACCTTTTTCGGTTACAGTGATTGACACAATTGCAATTTCTGGACGAGTCATCACATCTAAGACTTTCTGAATTCCATCAACATCTGCATGTAATGCTTCTTTTGCAATACCTACAACACGAGTATTCCAATTATCATAAGACATTTCACACACACTAAATAAGCAATCTTGTTGTTTTAAATCTTGAATTTGTGCTTCACCACCAATCAAGTTAACTTCACAGTATCCCCAATCGCTATCATATTGCGCAGCCAATATATCTGCATAAATAGCTTGATGAGCACGATGAAATGCCCCAAAACCAAGATGAACAATTTTGGTTTTAATTTTGCTTCTATCATAAGTTGGAACAACTACCTCTTTAGGTAGTTGTGATAAAGTTTGATTCGATAATCTCATTATTTCTTCCGTTTAATTTTTACTATCTGCCGCATCATGTAAGTCAGCTAAATCACGATCTTTTACCTCAGGCATAAAAATAGCCGAGATAAGACCAATACATGAGTAAACAATAATCATAGCCACAATTGGCCACCAATCATTTACCATTTTACAGAAAATTCCAGCCAGAATTGGGCCGAATCCTACAGCAATTAAACCGCCTGCTTCTTTAGATATTGCCATTTGGGTAAATCGATTGCGAGCACCGAACATTTCGGCCATGGTGATGTTTTCTAGGGCAAATAAACCTAAAACTGCAATATTATGAATGAGAATAAGACATAATGTAATAGTATTTACAGAATGATTTATATCTACAATGATAGATAACATTGGATATGCTAGTATAATTGCAGACAATGTTAGTATTATATAAGGAATTTTTCGACCAATCTTATCTGATAACCAACCTAAGAAAGGAATAGTCAAGAAGCCGACAATTGAACTAAACATAATTGCATCAGTTGGAATACTTTTATTAAATAATAATGCTTGCACTAAATATCCCGCTAAGAAAGTTTGGATTAGCCCAGAATTTCCTGCTTGACCAAAACGTAATCCTGTAGCTAACCAAAATGATTTACTTTTAAACATTTCAAGTAATGAGATATGTTTTGTAACATCATTATCATTTTTTAGCGTATTAGTATCATTAACCTCATCAAATACAGGGCTTTCTTTTAAATTCATTCTTAACCAAATTGCAAAAATCATAACAATAACACTTGCTATAAATGGAATGCGCCAACCCCATGCAACTAATTGATCTTTATCTAATAAAAAGAACATAAATGCCCATATTGCTGTTGCACTTAATGTCCCACAGTTAGTTCCCATTGCAACTAATGAAGAAATTACTCCTCTTTTCCCTTTCGGTGCATATTCAGCGAGCATTGTTCCTGCACCAGAAATTTCAGCACCAGCACCTAATCCTTGAATTATACGTAAAATAACCAACATCAATGGCGCTAAAATACCTACTTGAGCATAAGTTGGTAGTACACCAATTAACGTAGTACATACCCCCATCATGGTAATAGTAATGAATAGAACTTTTTTACGACCGATAGCATCCCCCATGCGACCAAAAACGAAGGCACCAATGATTCGTGCAACATAACCAGCACCATAAGTGCCCATTGCTAAAATCAACGCCATAATAGCAGATTGTTCTGGAAAGAAAATTTCATGAAAAACTAAAGCAGCACCTAAAGAATATAATTGAAAATCCATAAATTCTAAAGCTGTTCCTAACCAACCTGATACTGCAGCTTTAACTAAATCCGAAGTATCCCTCTCACACTTATTTCCTATATTATTCATACTGTTCTCTCTTTTAATATTTTATCTAAAAAGGTTTTTCACAAGACTTTTTTAGTGCTAATTAAAGGTCAATAAAACTTTGCAGCAATGTTTCTGATCTTTTTCAAAAGTTTCAATCGCTTGAATTACTTGGGTATAATCAAATTGATGTGTGATTAACTTTTTGGGGTCGATTAATTTTTTCTTTAACCAATCGATAACAACTGGAAACTTATTCGCATTTAATCGAGAAGAAAAAATAGATAACTCTTTACTGGTTATCCCTTGTTGAGTAATTACACAAGGATCACTTGAAAAGCCCATGATTAGGATCCTTGCTGCAGGGGAGGCAATAGAAATTGCTTCTGGCAAAATCGAAGGATGACATGCAGCGTCAATTATAATTGTCGGTTTAATATTAAATTTTTCTAATTCATTTTTCAGTGATAGATTAGTATTATTGATAACTTTATCTGCACCACTCGTTTGTGCCATAGCCAAACGTTCATCAATGCGATCGACAACAATAACTTGTTTAACTTTATAAACACCTTTTAGCGCTTGAACTGATGTTAGTCCCATTGGACCTGCACCATAAATTAAGGCAACATCATTTTCAGCTGGTTTCAAATGACTAGTCGCATTCGCTGCAATAGTGAACGGTTCAATCATTACGGCAAATTTATCACTAATGTCATCAGGAATCGCATAGGCATTTTTGCTTGGCACTGTTGTATATTGACTAAATCCACCATCACGATGAACGCCTAAAACAGTCAAAGATGTACAAACATTGGGACGCCCAACTGAACAAGGGTAACAACAACCACAGCTAATGACGGGATCAACAGAAACACGTTCACCAATTCTTGATCGATCTACTCCTTCACCTACCTCATCAATAACGCCAAAAAATTCATGTCCTATGACTCTTGGGTATTTTGCAAATGGATTGTGTCCTCGATAAATATGACTATCTGAACCACAGATGCCAGCTAGTTTAACTTTGACTCTTACTTCACCTTTAGCTGGTTGAGGAACTTCACGTTCCTCGATTTCTAGTTCATTAGGTTTTTTTACAACGATACTTTTCATATAAGCTACCTCAACTTACCAATTCCACAACGTGCCATCTTCTAAACGAGCAATTGGCAAATAAGCGGGGTTGTATGGATATTTTGCTGCTAGTTTTTCATCAAAATCGATACCTAAACCTGGTTTGTCACTTGGGTGCATATAACCATCAGTAAAAGTCCAGTTTGGTGAGAAGACTTCTAGCATTTGCTCTGAGTAACCCATAAATTCTTGAACACCAAAGTTAGGTACCCACATATCAAAATGAAGTGCAGCTGCATGACAGATTGGTGATAAATCTGATGGTCCATGAGAGCCTGTTCTAACTTGATAAAGCGACGCAAAATCAGCTATTCGACGCATATGTGTTATACCACCTGCATGGGTTATTGTGGTTCGGATATAGTCAATAAGCTGTTCTTCAATTAACTGTTTACAGTCCCAAATACTGTTAAATACTTCACCTACAGCAATTGGTGTTACAGTGTGTTGGCGAATTAATCGGAAACATTCTTGATTTTCAGCTGGTGTTGGGTCTTCCATCCAAAATAGGCGATAGTCTTCAACACTTTTACCAAATCGAGCTGCTTCAATTGGTGTTAAACGATGGTGCATGTCATGCAATAAATGTTCGTTAAAACCAAATTTATTTCTCACTGCCTCAAATAATTTTGGTGTGAAATCAAGATATTTGTCTGTTGCCCAAAACTGTTCTTCTGGATAGTTACCTCGTGTTGCTGGTTCGTAAGCTAAGTTTTTACCTTTACTTTGACCGTAAGTGGTTTTCATTCCTGGTATGCCACACTGTACTCGAATGGCCTTAAAGCCCATTTCTTTATGTTTAGCATAATCATCTAAGGCTTCTTCAATATCTTTACCTGTGGTGTGGCAATACACCATTACACCGGTACGAGAAGCTCCACCTAATAATTGATAAAGTGGCATATTGGCAACTTTACCTTTGATATCCCATAACGCCATATCTATGGCTGATATCGCTGACATTGTCACAGGTCCACGACGCCAATAGGCACCTTTATAGAAATATTGGAAAATATCTTCTATTTGACTGGCATCTCGCCCTATTAATTGTGGGCAAAGATGATCTTTAAGATATGATGCGACGGAAAGTTCACGTCCATTGAGCGTTGCATCACCTACTCCATATACGCCGTCATCTGTCGTTATTTTTAGTGTGACAAAATTCCTTCCTGGACTACAAACAAAAACTTCTGCTTTTACAATTTTCATTGAATACCTCATAAATAATTTCTGTAGCAACAAATTAATTTATTAAATACTACCATACAAGTAGATTAGTATATTTTTGTGAGTAAGATCACATTAAGAAAAAATATGACAAAGAAAAAAGTGTTTTTAATATGCTTTTTAAAAGAAACGTTTAAGTAGGGATATGTTATGCTTTGAGCATTATTGAAGGTGGAATATCATTTATTTTATATACCATCCAATGTTATAGATGGTTTCGATCCCCTAAATTTTTACTTAAATTGTATTGAGAAAATACGTTCCTCAAAATTTCAAAAAAAGTTGAGGAACGGGGTTTTTGAAAGCTTATATATAAACTGCTTTATGTGATATCCCTTTTTATAATAGAATCATCTGTCACATTTCAAACCTTCATTTTTTAAAATAATTAGTATTGGATATAATTTTGATTCTTCTGATTGATAACTACGATTCATTTACATTTAATATATATGATTACCTGTGCCGTGCTGGCGCGAAGGTTATGGTCATCAAAAATGATGAAAAATCTATTGATGAATTAAAACAATTGTCGTTTTCTAAAATGGTAATTTCCCCAGGGCCAGGTACGCCAGATAATGCTGGGATATCGTTGTCAGCAATTCAGGCTTTTGAAAATAAATGTCCAATACTTGGTATCTGTTTAGGCCATCAAGCGATTGCTCAATATTTTGGATTCTCGATTATTAAAGCACCTGTACCCATGCATGGAAAAATTGATGAGATCATTCATGATGAAAAGGGATTATTTTCTGGAATTAAAAATCCTCTGTCTGTTGTAAGATATCATTCGTTAATTGTACAAAATTCGTCAAATGAGTCACCTTTAACAATCACTGCTACTAATAAACAAGGGTTGATTATGGGGTTACGTCATAAAACATTACCTATCGAATCAGTACAATTCCACCCTGAAGCGATCAAGACTGAATTTGGTTTAAAAATGATAAGCAATTTTGTTAGTGAGCAATAAGCATGAAAATTTATATCGATTTTGAGGGGCAACGTAAATATTTTTGTGATCCAATAAAGATTATAAAGTCATCTGATTATCACTCAATAAAAAAACATATTGATGAGATAGAAGAGTTTATACAACAAGGTTATTTTGCCTGCGGTTATCTTGCTTATGAAAGCGCTATGGGTTTTAATGAGTCAAATAAGACCAAAATAGTCACAAAGTCAGACCAGGATTTACCTTTACTTTTTTTTGGTATTTTTGAGAGCTATACAACAATAGTTCATACTGAGTGTGCTTCACCCGAGTATTTTGAATTGTCTTGTGACACAAATATTGACGAATATCAGCAGAAAATTAGTTATATTCGATCACAAATTGAATTAGGCAATACTTATCAAACTAACTATACCATTCAATTTAACGCTCCATTCAATGGTGATCCTTTAGATTATTATCATTTTCTACAAAAAAATAATCAGGCAAATTATTGTGCCTATATTGAATTTGAAAATTATCATATTTTATCTATCTCCCCTGAGCTATTTTTTAAATTAGAAAATAGAACCATTACAACTAAACCGATGAAAGGAACAGCAGCACGAGGTTTAAATTCTGACCAAGATAAACAACAAGTGGCCTTGTTGAAGTCAGAAAAAAATCTTGCTGAAAATATGATGATTGTTGATTTACTTCGTAATGATTTAAGCAAAATATCAGTGCCAGGTTCAGTAACCGTTCCACATTTATTTACAGCAGAAAAGTATCCGACTGTCTGGCAACTCACTTCAACTATTCAAGCAACCGTAAAAGAAAATATAAGTTTGTATCAGCTATTTCAAGCGCTGTTCCCGTGTGGTTCAATTACTGGTGCGCCCAAATCAAGTACCATGCAAATCATTAGTGATATTGAAAACTCGGCCCGTGGGGTTTACTGTGGCACAATTGGTTATGTAGAACCTTTAATGAAAAAGGCAGTATTTAATATTCCAATACGAACTTTAACCATACATAATCAACAGTTGAATTATGGTGTTGGTGGTGGCATTACATGGGATTCAACTGCTGATGATGAATATCATGAGATTTTAGCTAAAACAGCTATCTTAAATCGAACGCTGACTATTCCTGAATATATTATTGAAACATTATTGCTTAAAGATGGCGAGTTGGTTTTGTTTGATATGCACTTAGATAGGTTGATAAATTCAACGAGTTATTTTGATTTTGAATGTGATATTCAAACAATTAAACAGACATTGACTAATTTAGCAAAAACTCATTCATCAGGAAGATATAAAATTAGGCTTCTGCAACCTAAATATGGCCAAGCAAAAATAAGTCTCGATAAACTTACTCATTCAATGGTAATTGATAAGCTTGATTTTGCACCCAAATGTGTCGATAAGGAAAACACTTTTCTCTATCATAAAACGACTAATCGACAACACTTTCCCGAATTAGCAGTTGGGCAAGAATATATCAATTATAATCAATATGATGAAATCACTGAGTTTGTTAATGGTAATATTGCGTTGTTGATTAATGAAAAGTGGGTAACACCAACTATTACTTCGGGTTTACTTGCTGGTACTATGCGACAGTATTATTTGGATAATCATCAATTAACCGAGCAAAAGATTGTCAAACAAGATATTTTGAAAGCCGAGAAAATAGCATTTATTAATAGTGTGCGAGGATGGGTTGAAATTAAAGACCAGATATTAGATAAATTAAAAGCACAGTTTTCATGATCTGAAATTAAGAGCATAGAACATTCCGTCATCATATTGACGGAATGTTTAGTAAGTATTAATAATGTTTAGTAAGTATTAATAATGTTTAATTGAATTTGCAAAGTCTAATTCTTCATTTTGCCAGCCTTCGGATAAGGCTTTTACCAAAGCATCATAACCATTTGTTGCAAGTGGAACATGACGTTCAATAGCTTTAGTAACGATTTTACCTTTCTTATCTGTCACTACCCAGCGCCCTTTTATGATTGCATCGCCATTATAACCGCCATGGAAACCATCAATAAAAAGTTTAACTGTAAAAGTTGGCGTGGTAATTGATTTAGTTGACACCAAATAATTAGGCAAAATTTGAGTTAAGTCTTGTGACAATCGATCGGCAAGTTGTTGAGACAGCGTTGATGCCCATAAATGATTAGTTGCTGTGACATATTTTATGTCCTGTGTTTGCAGGACAATACCGGGTTTGTTTAAGAAACTAGCTACCTCAATGGACTCAATCCAAATAAAATGATCTGTAGTTTGTGTCATTCTTGAGCCAGTCAAATTACTAGTTAATTGAAAATAACTTTTACTCGGTGCATTTGATGAACAACCAATTATAGTTCCTAATAATGTCACCAATATCGTAACTTTTAGCGTTCGAATTAATTTAACCATTATTTCTTACCTCTGGCTTTGGGTTCTTGGTCTTTTTTATTTGGCGCTGAGAAAATCAATGCATTACTTTTATTATTTAATGTGTTAAGTAAAGGAGTCAGCTCATCCATCATTAGTTGAATTTTCTGTAAACTTTCGATCATTTGCGTGTTAAGTTCAGATCCCGGTTGCAACCCTTTCATGGTCTCGTGTAATGAACGAATTGCCTTTTGTAAATCCTTCGGCATAGCTTGCATCTCTTTACTCGCCATAATTTGATTTAATGAATTCATTAGTTTTTCACTTGATTCTAATGATTTATTAAATTGAGTCATCGTGTTATTCAACGGTAAACTATTAAAGTTGTCGAGTAATTGCAATATTTTTGCTTGAATTTGAGCAAATCCTGTTGATGTTGTTTCGATAGTATCGTAACCATATTGGTTAGCTAATTTTATATCGTATTTATTTTTCAAATCAGGATAAAAATCTAAATCAATATAAAGCGCACCAGTAAACATATTGGACGTTTTTAATGATGCTCTTAGTCCATTTTTTTGTTCATCTTTTATCAAAGCTGCTATATCGATCTTATCATCAACTAATTCTGATAGACGGTCAGGCTCTATTCTGATTAATACTGGTACTTTTTGATTGAGAATAGATCTTTCTTTTAACATTTCTGTAGTATAAAACGGTACTTTACTCACTGTACCCAATCTTATACCATGATATTCCACTGGCGCACCTTCGGTTAATCCCGATATGGAATCAGTAATCATAATTAGAAATTCTTTATATTCAGTGTACTGTGAATCTTGAATCGATTTTCTATCGTCATATAATTTATAAACATCATGTTGCTTAGCCGGTTCGCCTAGTTTTGCGCCATCTGGTAAATCAAAGCTAATTCCACCAGACATTAGAACATCTAACGAAGGAACTTCAAGACTTGCTCCACGTGATGATAAAGATAAATTGATACCACCCTCTTTCCAAAAGCGTACATTTTCCGTCACTAAGGCATCATAAGGTTTTTTGATGAACACTTTATACTTCATTTTACGGGCATCAACATCAAATAACGACGTTTCAACATTACCGACTTGATAACCTCGGAACATCACTTTTGCACCACGAGGTACTACACCACTTTGGTCACTTTCTAAATTTAAGCGAATTCCTTTTATACTTGGATCAGATAACGGCGGTGTATCAGATAGAATAAATGGGCTATTTTTGAAACTATGCGTATCGTTGCCTGAGACCAATTCAATATATACACCAGATAAAATAGTGCCAAGTCCTGTCACACCATCACGGCCAATTTCAGGTTTAACTACCCAAAAAATTGAGTCATTTTTTAACAATGGCTCCATATCATTATAAATTCGACCTTTTATGACGACTTTCTTGTAGTCATCAGATAATGTCACTTCATCAACTATACCAACGTCAACACTACGATTTTTGATTACTGTCTTACCTGCAACAATGCCATTTGCATCATTGGCTAATAAGGTAAAAGATGTGCCTCTATCAGCAAAGTGGGCATAGATAATCCATAATCCAACAACGGCGGTTACTATGGGAATAATCCATATTGCAGAAATTGCTCGGATTTTAATTATTTTTGCTAATTTTCTTGAGGTTGCCATATTATTCCTATTATTCTATTTTCGATTTCGATCCCAAAGTAAGCGTGGATCAAATTTTTGGGATGCAATCATAGTAATGATGACGACGGTTGCGAAAAAAGTAACACCAATATCAGGATAAACTCCCATCATTTGTTGGTTTCTAACTAAAGAACAAACTACAGAAACAACAAAGATATCTATCATTGACCATTTACCAATAAATTCTACCGCATTATATAATTTCTTCATTTTTAAGCAATTATGTTTATTTTTATCTTTCACGGCTAAAGCAAAATAACATAACCAGCTGAGTGAAATAATCTTTAAAATTGGAATAACCACGCTTGCGGAAAAGATAACTAATGCCACTGGTACATCCCCTGACTGCCACATATAGATAACACCATCCATAATAGTTGAGGTCGACGCTGAACCAAATACAACTGTGATCATAATTCCGAATAAATTAGCGGGAATATAAATTATTAATGAAGTTACCAATAATGCAATTGTCCATTGTATTTTATCTCGCCCTCTTACTTGGCTTTTTTGTTTACATCTTGGGCATTTGGCATACTCAACAGGGACGATTGCATGGCAACATTGACACAATTTTATATTTTGAGAAATTCCCGTTTCACCAACTTCTAATGCTTTTATTGAAAAATCACTTCGATGAATTTCATTCCAGATTTTACCCGGAGTGAAGATAACTAAAGCTTTAATATAAAAGAATACGAATAAACAAAATGCCCAAAATGTGCTAGTTACACCAATATTGCCATAACTCATTAATTTAACGAAACTAACTAATATGCCAGTTAAAAATATTTCAGGCATACACCAATGTTGGAATTTTTCATAAACAATAAGTAAATCTCTTTTCCGATATTTGGTTAAATTAATATTTGAACAAAGTAAGGCAATAATTGATAAATTGAGTAATGGAAAGACTAATACGAAAAAAATAAATAATGCTGAAATATAACTATATTTATCAATAAAAAGTATTCTTGGAATGTCCAGCACACTTACGCCATTGACATTACCAACTAAATTGATATCAATAAAAACAAAACCACAAGCAACAATGAGCATAATTAGAGAGCAAATTGCATACATTGCCGCTCTAAACTTCATATTGACATTGTTTTTAAATAATATTGTATTACATCGTGGACAAACAGCTTTGTGGCCAACTGCAACATCAGCTAATTCGATGACCAAATCACAATGAGAACACAATACATAGTCTTGACTATCAGTGGTCATTATTTTCCTTTATTTATATTTTAAGCTATAAAGATGTTTTTGATTAGCATAACATTTAGGTATAAAAATCTTCAATGATTATAATATGTTGAGGCAATTAATTTAATACATCAATAACGACTAAAATTTATTTCTATCATCATACCAAATGGTCTTTTTTTATGAAAGTATTACCTAATTAAATTACCTTAATTTGATTATTCTCATTTTTTAAAAGCTCTATTTTTTAGTCGCCTTTTTAAATAATTCAATATCTTTTTCAGCACTAGATCATAAACAAATTCTGCAAAAAATTAATAAATTTTGTGACCAATTTCACAGAGTTAACTAATTTATGAATGTTTATAAAAAAAACTTGATACTGTATAACAATACAGTATAATGTACCCCAATATCCTTACTTATTGGAATTTTATTATATGAATGAAAACAAACAACGTGCACTTTCTGCAGCATTAAGCCAAATTGAGAAACAATTTGGTAAAGGTTCAATAATGCGTTTAGGTGATACTCAGACACTAGACGTAGATGCGGTTTCAACAGGTTCTTTAGGGTTAGATATTGCATTAGGTATCGGCGGCTTGCCAATGGGAAGAATTGTTGAAATTTTTGGGCCGGAGTCATCAGGGAAAACAACATTAACATTATCTGTTATTGCTCAAGCACAAAAAGAAGGTAAAACCTGTGCATTTATCGATGCTGAACATGCTTTAGATCCTATCTATGCAGCTAAGTTAGGTGTTCAAGTCGATGATTTATTAGTTTCTCAACCTGATACAGGAGAGCAAGCTCTTGAAATTTGTGATGCATTAGTTCGTTCTGGTGCAGTTGATGTGATTATTGTGGACTCGGTTGCAGCATTAACACCAAAAGCAGAAATTGAAGGTGAAATGGGCGATTCTCACATGGGGTTACAAGCACGCTTAATGTCTCAAGCATTACGTAAATTAACCGCTAATATCAAAAATGCAAATTGTCTCGTCGTTTTCATTAACCAAATTCGTATGAAAATTGGTGTAATGTTTGGAAATCCAGAAACCACTACCGGTGGTAATGCCTTAAAATTCTATGCATCTGTTCGTTTAGATATCCGTCGTACTGGTGCGGTAAAAGAAGGCGAAGATGTTATTGGTAGTGATACGCGTGTAAAAGTAGTTAAAAATAAAGTAGCTGCACCGTTTAGACAAGCTGAATTCCAAATCCTTTATGGATGTGGTATCTCTAAAGAAGGTGAATTGATTGATTTAGGTGTTAAACATAAATTAGTCGATAAGGCTGGAGCTTGGTATAGCTACAACGGTGAGAAAGTAGGTCAAGGTAAAGCAAATTCAATTAAGTTTTTACAAGAACATCCTGAAATTGCCAAAGAACTTGAAACTAAATTACGCGATTTATTGTTAAACAGTCCTGCTGTTTTCTCTGCTGATGATGAAGACGTTTCGGCAGATGATGAAAGCTTTGAGTAATGGAAAAAAAACTCAATAAATTAATCTTAAATAAAGCTGTGCAATTACTTGCACAGCGTGATCACTCATCATGCGAACTTAGCCGAAAATTAACATTATTTTTTAGCAAAAAAATTACTTGCTCAAAAGATGATTATCCAGAACAACTAAATAAGTTAAAAACAGAAATAGAACATGTAATTGCACACTGTACTAATCAACATTGGATGGATGATAAGCAGTATATTGAAAAGTATATCTTTATGCGTGCTCATAAAGGTTATGGAAAATATAAAATAAGCTTGGAATTAAAACAGCGAGGTTTGCCATCAGATCTTAGTAGAGAGCTATTACTTTTAGCTGATATTGATTGGTCAAAAATTGCATGTCATCAATTATTAAAAAAGTTCAAACTTATCGAACCAAAAAATAATCAACAAAAACAAAAAGTAATACAATTTTTAAAGGCCCGAGGATTTACACAACTTGATATAAAAACTGCGTATAGTTTGTTGACTTAAATTATTATAGTCCCTACAATATTACTTAGATAATACCCATTACGTAAAAAGCTCTCAAGATCTTTTAATTTTATTCCTTATTACTTATTAATAGTAACTAGATCAATCGTTGTACTAAGAATATTTACTTTTCAACTTAAGTTGTAACGGGTATATTACTATGTCTAAAAATTTATCGTTTAATATGGAAGCATAAATGAAAAGCACTGCAGAAATTCGTCAAAGTTTTCTTGACTTTTTCCATAGCAAAGGACACGAAATCGTTGCAAGTAGTTCCCTTGTTCCACACAATGACCCAACACTTTTATTTACAAATGCGGGAATGAATCAGTTTAAAGATGTTTTTCTTGGTATTGATAAACGACCTTATACCAGAGCAACAACATCTCAACGTTGTGTACGAGCAGGCGGAAAACATAATGACCTTGACAACGTAGGTTATACTGCTAGGCATCATACTTTTTTTGAAATGCTTGGGAATTTCAGTTTTGGCGATTATTTTAAACGTGATGCGATTCATTTTGCTTGGGAACTACTAACCAGTGAAAAATGGTTTAATCTTCCAAAAGACAGATTGACGGTTACTGTTTATGCAACTGATGATGAAGCATTTGCTATTTGGGAAAATGAAATCGGTATTCCTAAAGAGCGTATCATCCGCATAGGCGATAATAAAGGTGCACCATATGCATCCGATAACTTTTGGCAAATGGGTGATACAGGACCTTGTGGGCCTTGTACAGAAATTTTTTATGATCATGGTGATCATATATGGGGTGGACCACCTGGAAGTGCTGAAGAAGATGGTGACAGATTTATTGAAATTTGGAATCTCGTCTTTATGCAATTTAACCGCCTTGCTGACGGTACTATGGAACCTTTGCCTAAACCATCAGTTGATACTGGTATGGGGCTTGAACGAATAGCAGCTGTGTTACAACATGTCAATTCAAATTATGATATTGATCTGTTTAAAACATTAATAAAAGCTGCTGCTGAAATCATTCAAGTTAAAGATTTAGAAAGTAAATCATTAAGAGTAATTGCAGATCATATACGTTCTTGCGCCTTTTTAGTTTCTGATGGAGTCCTACCTTCAAATGAAGGGCGTGGTTATGTATTACGTCGAATTATTCGCCGAGCAGTACGCCATGGACATATGTTAGGTGCTAAAGATATTTTCTTCTATAAGCTAGTTAAACCATTAATTGACGTAATGGGAAGTGCTGCTAATGAATTAGCAAATAATCAAAAGATAGTTGAAAATACACTTAAAACTGAAGAAGAGCAGTTCTTAAAAACATTAGAACGGGGTTTATTCTTACTAGACCAAGAGTTAGGTAAGATTACTAACAATGTATTACCTGGCGATATTGCTTTTAAACTCTATGATACTTATGGTTTTCCATTAGATTTAACCGCTGACGTTTGTCGCGAGAAGAATATCACTATTGATGAAAATGGCTTTAATCAATGCATGGAAGAACAACGTAAACGAGCTCGTGAATCTAGTTCATTCAGCGTTGATTATAGCAATATGATTAAGCTTGATGATAAGACAGAGTTTTTAGGTTATCAATCTAGCGAAGCTTCAGGAAAAGTGATTGCAATCTTCCAAAATGGAAACAAAGTTGAAACAATAAATGCCGGTGATCAAGCTGTTGTCATATTAGATAAAACACCATTTTATGGTGAATCTGGTGGTCAAGTTGGCGATAAAGGTGTATTAACCGCTGCCGATTTAGTATTTAACGTTTCAGACAGCCAGAAATATGGTAAAAGCATTGGTCATATAGGTAAGGTCACCCAAGGATCATTGAAAGTTGGTGATATAGTAACAGCTGCAATCGATGTAGAGATACGTGAACGCATTCGTCGTAATCATTCTGCAACACATTTGTTACAAGCCGCGTTACAACGTATTTTAGGAAGTCATGTACATCAAAAAGGATCATTAGTTAACGATAGCTATCTTCGGTTTGATTTTTCACATAATCAACCGATTACATCAGAACAAATTGAAGAAATTGAAAATTTAGTTAATCAACAAATTCGACGTAATTTACCAGTAGACATAGAACTCATGCCTATTGATCAGGCTAAAAATAAAGGTGCTATGGCGCTATTTGGTGAAAAATACGAAGATATTGTAAGAGTATTAACTATGGGAGATTTCTCCATTGAGCTTTGCGGTGGAACACATGTTGATAGAACTGGAGATATAGGGCTATTTAAAATTATTTCTGAGTCAAGTATTGCATCAGGAGTACGTCGTATTGAAGCTACTTCAGGTCAAAATGCGATGGAATATATACACCATGAATCCAATTTGCTAAATCAAATTGGACAATTGGTTAAAAGTGATAAATCTGCTGTTTTATCACGAATTGAGCAACTGCTCGATCAAACCAAAACACTTGAAAAAGCAATAGAGCAGTTAAAAGCCCAACAAGCTAGCCAACAAAGTGGGCAATTGCTTAATCAATGTGTGGAAATCAATAATAAAAACTTACTAATTGCTAAGGTTGATAACGTCGAGGCAAAAATGTTACGTACCATGATTGATGATCTTAAAAATCAATTAAAAACTGGCGTAATTATTTTAGCAGCTGTCAATGATGGCAAAATCAATTTAGCTGCTGGTGTAACCAATGATTTATTAAACATTGTTAAAGCTGGCGAATTAGTTTCTCAATTAGCATTAAAAGTAGGTGGTAAAGGCGGTGGGCGGCCTGATTTCGCCCAAGCAGGTGGAATGGATCTTTCGGCGTTACCAGAAGCGTTATCTTCTGTAAAAAAGGAAATCAGTAATAAATTACAAGCAAGTTAGCCGGAAGTACTCCAGTGTTGTTAATTAGACATTAGTGTATTTCTGTAAAATTACGTCTTTCTATCTCTTCGATAGTAGGCTGACGAAGCTATATCTTAAAATTGTTTGGATATATACTTAACTGATATTAGGAGATCTAATGTTAATTTTAACTAGGAGAGTAGGTGAAACACTTATCATTGGTGACGATGTTGTTATTACCGTCTTGGGCGTGAAAGGTAATCAGGTCAGAGTCGGTATTAACGCACCTAAAGAAGTTTCTATTCATAGAGAAGAAATCTACAACCGTATTCATCAATCACAAGACAAAGTTGATGAATTAGTTCAACCCAAAGAGTAATATTGGGCACTAAATAAACAACCAGCACGTGTTCGCAAAAAAATGTTTGACTTATTTTTTGTAGAACGTAATATGTGCGCCACACATTATGATTTTGTTGTTCAAGCAGAGTCATAATGTTTTGGTGAGATGGCCGAGAGGCTGAAGGCGCTCCCCTGCTAAGGGAGTATGCGGTCAAAAGCTGCATCGAGGGTTCGAATCCCTCTCTCACCGCCATTTTAAAAATTAAAATATGCATCCGTAGCTCAGCTGGATAGAGTACCCGGCTACGAACCGGGCGGTCAGGGGTTCGAATCCCTTCGGATGCACCATTTTAAAAATCTAATACGCATCCGTAGCTCAGCTGGATAGAGTACCCGGCTACGAACCGGGCGGTCAGGGGTTCGAATCCCTTCGGATGCACCATTTTTTTACGAACTTACAAGCATCCGTAGCTCAGCTGGATAGAGCACTCGGCTTCGAACCGAGCGGTCAGGGGTTCGAATCCCTTCGGGTGCGCCATTTAAGCAACCTAAAAACCTTCTTCGATTTATAATGCCAATTAAACGTTATATTGAATATCATAAAAAGTTATACTCATTAACAATGTTATTTACTTTTTAGCTTATAAGGACTACAAACTATTTTAAAAACGTTGAATGCTATAAATCACTATACAAAGCTTTTTCTGTTTTCCCTTAAATATTACCCTACCCTCTCTTAAAAAGCTTCGTACAAGCTTAAATTTTAAATTGGCAATAATAAAATTAAAGTACATCGACTTAGAAAAAATAAAGTTATAAAAAGAACATCAAGAACAACCGAAAAATAATTACTTAAAAGCTTTGTTTATACTTTCAATGATGAAATTAAAGAATTAAATATTAAAAAGCCTATATTGAATGTTTGATATGAAATGCAATACGTTTATTGCTAAAACAATTGGGTATTTATTAGAACACAATCTTTTATTCATAATAAGCTGGCAGCTTTTAATTCACCATAACATTATTCTTTATTAGATTAAGGGATAGCTGATAATATTAACCCGCCAATTACAAAAAATAATAAAAACCATAATACAAGGGTAATGACTCCACAAATTATCCCTGCCGTTGCAAAACCAGAACCACTTTTGTTATTAGTTTTTATATCACTTTTAGCAACTGCACTTAATACTATAGCTACAATAGCTAATACAATGCTTATAAGGCCTATTGGGATTAGTGATATAATTCCGCAAACCATCCCTGCTATAGCTAAACCACTTATTACTTTATATTGCTGTTGATCCACTTATCTTTTGCTCCGTAAAGATTTCGAAAAGTTAAACAAATTGTGATTAAGTATAATATTATCGGTTTAGCAGATCAATCTAAGATAGATTCCACTTTACCAATGGCAAATCATAATAATTTATTTATTCCATTAAATATCTTAATAAGATTTATATCAGCAAAATATATACATATAATATTAAATGAATGGTTTGTACCTTGATTTACAACTATGAAATACAGAAAAATAGACTTCAACTCAAAATACAACATTGATATTATAAAATTTACTAAAAAATGATTGTTAATAACTTGTATTTGTTTTTCCTTTTATGAATAATAGTTAAGTTAAAATATTCAACAGTATTAGCAAATAAAATAATAGAGAAAATTTATATATGTATAAAATTAGCGTATATAAAAAATGATTATTTTTTATCCTATTGAACTACATTGATTTATGGCTATCAGTTAGATTTCTTCGGGTTTACCACTTCGGTTGAAACCCGATATAATTCTAGTATACTAAGCTCACAAATTTCATATGTGTTATTCATCATATTTTTTGTTAACTAAAACAGAAAATTAAATAGATAACATTAATAAACGATAATGGACTTTTTTATGTTGGACCCAAATTTACTTCGAAACGAATTAGATCTTGTTGCTAGCAAATTAGCACGTCGTGGTTTTAAATTAGATGTTGAAACCATTCGACAATTAGAAGAAAAGCGCAAAATATTACAAGTTGAAACTGAAAATTT
The DNA here is from genome assembly GCF_026536805.1 of Gilliamella sp. B3482. NCBI lineage: Bacteria > Pseudomonadati > Pseudomonadota > Gammaproteobacteria > Orbales > Orbaceae > Gilliamella > Gilliamella sp. B3482. The sequence continues at coordinate 490,869 of NZ_JAFNNL010000001.1, forward strand.
ACAAGCACAGCGTAATGCCCGCTCTAAAGCTATTGGGGAAGCTAAAGCACGTGGTGAAGATATTTCAGTTGTACGAGAAGAAGTAAACCAATTAGGCGAAAAGCTTAACAGCGCTAAAGCAGAGCTTGATATCCTTTTAAACCAAATTAAAGATATTGCATCCAACATTCCAAATATTCCTGATGACTCTGTACCCGATGGTAAAGATGAAAGCGATAATGTTGAAGTATCTCGTTTTGGTACTCCAAGGACTTTTGATTTTCCAATCCAAGACCATGTCGCTTTAGGTGAACGTTTTGGTGGCCTTGATTTTGCTGCTGGGGTAAAACTTACTGGTGCACGTTTTGTGGTGATGAAATCACAATTAGCCCGTTTACATCGAGCGATTACTCAATTTATGTTAGATCTGCATACTGAACAACATGGCTATGCTGAAATCTATGTTCCATATCTTGTTAATCATGCTACCTTATTTGGCACAGGTCAATTACCTAAATTTGCAGGTGATCTTTTCCATACTAAACCTCTCGATGAAGAAGCTGAAAGCAGTAACTATGCATTAATTCCAACGGCAGAAGTGCCGGTAACTAACTTAGTGCGTGATGAGATACTTGATGAAAGCCAGCTTCCGATGAAAATGACTGCTCATACACCTTGTTTCCGTTCTGAAGCAGGCTCTTATGGCAAAGATACTCGTGGCTTAATTCGTATGCATCAGTTTGATAAAGTCGAACTTGTGCAAATTGTTAAACCGGAAGAATCAATGAAAGCTTTAGAAGAGCTGACAGCACATGCGGAAAAGGTTTTACAGCTACTTGAATTGCCATACCGAAAAATCGTATTGTGTACCGGCGATATGGGCTTTGGTTCATGCAAAACTTACGATCTTGAAGTTTGGGTACCGGCTCAAAACACTTATCGAGAAATCTCGTCTTGTTCTAATATGTGGGATTTCCAAGCTCGCCGAATGCAAGCTCGATATCGTAATAAAGCGGATAACAAAACCTATTTAGTCCATACCTTAAATGGCTCAGGATTAGCTGTTGGACGTACATTAGTGGCAATCATGGAAAACTACCAACAGGCAGACGGAAGCATTAAAGTGCCTTCTGTTTTAGTACCATATATGAATGGTGTTGAAGTAATCGGTTAACCATGTACTAAAAGTTTGCTTACTTCATTTTTAGCGCTATTAATTAGCGCTATTTTTTTATTAAAGGTGGAAAAATGATTAAAGGTGTTGTCCTTTCAATACTCGCATCATGCCTTTTTGGCTTACTTTACTACTATCCGGTTTTACTACAGCCTCTTCCTGTGGTTGACATCTTTTGCTGGCGTTTATTAACCTCGTTTCCAGCCATAGTGGTGTTAGTCTTTATAGAACACCAGTGGTCCGCAATTAGGGATTTATTTAAGCGTATTAGAGAGCAACCGATGATTTTAGTCGGATTGATCTTTTCCTCCCTATTGTTAACTATTCAGATGTTAATTTTCATTTGGGCACCGCTTAATGGGCATGGCTTATCGGCTTCTTTAGGTTATTTCTTATTACCATTAACCATGGTGATTTCAGGTCAGATTTTTTACAAGGAAAAACTCAGCTTTTTGCAAAAGGTTGCCGTTTGCCTTGCTGCTGTCGGCGTAGCCGTTGAAATCTATACCACAGGCGCATTTTCGTGGGAAACAGCAGTGGTTGCACTCGGTTACCCCATTTACTTTATTACACGCCGTAAATTGCAAATAGAGGGGATTTGTGGCACCTTTTCCGACTTCTTTTTTATATTTATTGGCTGCGTGATTTATTTCGCCTTTAATAACCCATTTAGCCAGATTGTGCGTGATATTACGCACTTTCACATTTTTATCCCTATGCTTGGGATCATTACGGCTATCGCTTTTGCTATGTACTTTTTAGCTAGACGACTATTACCTTTGGGATTATTTGGTTTGCTTGGATATGTTGAACCCGTTTTATTAACGCTTGTATCAGTTCTATTTTTGCATGAATCAATCTCGGCACAACATATTATCTCTTACAGCTTTATTTGGTTGTCAGTATGTGTACTTGCGCTGGAGGGAACGATTTTTGTTTTGCGGGCAATAAAGCGTAAAAGAATTAGATAAAAAAGGATAACAACTAAAAAGGTACCATAGCTGGTACCTTTTTTATTATCATGTTATTTACTAAATGTAACCGATTGACCATAACTTTCTATGATCTGTTGTATTCTGTCTAAGGTTTCTCGAGGTGGCGCCTCTACCCCTTCTAACTGATATTTATCTCCGAACGTATCCCATTTGTAAGCGCCCATTTTATGATAGGGTAATAACTCTACTCGCTCAATATTCTCCATACCTTGAATAAATTGCCCTAAAAGATGTGCGGAATTATCATCATCAGTCCACCCCGGTACAACCACATATCGTATCCAGGTTCGCTTATTAATTTTTTGTAGATATTTAGCAAACTCGAGCACACGCTTATTAGGTACGCCAACTAGTTTTTGATGTATTTCATCATTGATTTGTTTGAGATCTAACATGACTAAGTCTGTCACTTCCATAAGTGCTTCAACTGTGTGATCTAACTGTCTTGCATAACCATTGGTATCTAAGCATGTGTGAATACCTTCTTGATGACAAGCTTTGAACCATTCAGTAATAAACTCAGATTGTAGTGTCGCTTCGCCGCCAGAAGCGGTGACTCCTCCGCCATTAGGCATGATAAAACTTTTATAAGTAACGATCTCTTTCATCAGTTCATCAACAGTGACTTCACGGCCTGCTTTTAAATCCCAAGTATCTCGGTTGTGGCAGTACAAGCAACGCATCAAGCAACCCTGAAAAAAGACAATGAAACGTATACCCGGACCATCTACGGTACCAAACGATTCATAAGAATGGATGCGACCTTTGATTGGTTGCTTTGTTGTCATAATAATATTTTGTTCCATAAAAATTCTCTAGTAATTGCTCATATTACTTTTTATATTTTTTAGATATTTTAACTCATATGATACTTTCTTACACCAATTGTATTGATTGGATAATGGCTTATTAAATTAATGATGGAAATAATGGTCGAAAAGCATCCTTTTTAATAAGATTGATATGGAATCAATGAATTTAAATCTTATTCTGATAAAAAAATAGCGCCTAAAATAGGCGCTATTTCAAGTAAGTATCAGTTAACTAAATTACATTGATTGTGTGAAAGTACGTGTAATAACGTCTTTTTGTTGTTCTTTAGTTAGTGAGTTGAAACGTACTGCATATCCAGAAACACGAATAGTTAATTGTGGATATTTTTCAGGGTGTTCCATCGCATCTAATAATGTTTCACGATTTAATACGTTAACATTTAAATGTTGACCACCTTCAATAGTAGCTTCGTGATGGAAGTAACCATCCATTAAACCAGCTAAGTTACGTTTACGAACATCATCATCTTTACCTAATGCATTAGGAACGATTGAGAAAGTATATGAAATACCATCTTTCGCATAAGCAAATGGTAGTTTAGCAACAGATGTTAATGAAGCAACCGCACCTTTTTGGTCACGTCCGTGCATTGGGTTAGCACCTGGTCCAAATGGCGCACCAGCACGACGACCGTCTGGAGTGTTACCTGTTTTCTTACCATATACAACGTTTGAAGTAATGGTTAATACAGATTGTGTAGGAATCGCATTACGATAAGTTTTAAGTTTTTGAATTTTCTTCATGAAACGTTCAACTAAATCAACTGCAATATCATCTACACGTGGATCGTTGTTACCGAATTGTGGATATTCACCTTCGATTTCAAAGTCCACTGCTAAACCATCTTCATCACGAATAGTTTTTACTTTTGCATATTTGATAGCTGATAATGAGTCAGCAGCAACAGATAGACCTGCAATACCACATGCCATTGTACGAATAATGTCACGATCATGTAATGCCATTAATGATGCTTCGTAGCTGTATTTGTCATGCATATAGTGAATTGCATTTAGTGCAGTTACGTATTGTTTTGCTAACCAATCCATAAAGTGATCTAAACGAGCAAATACTTTGTCAAAATCAAGGTATTCGTCAGTGATTGGATCTTCTTTTGGTCCAACTTGCATTTTAAGTTTTTCATCCACACCGCCATTGATTGCGTATAGAAGAGTTTTAGCAAGGTTGGCACGCGCACCGAAGAATTGCATTTGTTTACCAACGATCATCGGGCTTACACAACATGCGATTGCATAGTCATCGTTATTGAAGTCAGGACGCATTAAATCATCATTTTCATATTGTAATGATGAGGTATCAATAGATACTTTAGATGCGAACTCTTTGAATCCACTTGGTAACTGTTCTGACCAAAGAATAGTCATGTTAGGCTCAGGTGATGGACCCATTGTATATAGTGTGTTTAAGAAACGGAATGAAGTTTTAGTAACTAAAGTACGTCCGTCAACACCCATACCTGCGATTGATTCAGTTGCCCAAATTGGGTCACCAGAGAATAATTCATCATATTCAGGCGTACGTAAGAAACGAACCATACGTAATTTCATAACGAAATGGTCAACAATTTCTTGAGCGTCTTTTTCAGTAATTAAACCTGCTTCAAGGTCACGTTGGAAGTAAATATCAAAGAATGTAGAAGTACGACCAAGAGACATTGCCGCACCATTTTGAGATTTAACTGCAGCTAAGTAACCGAAATATGTCCATTGCACTGCTTCTTGAGCTGTTTTAGCTGGTCCAGAGATGTCGTAGCCATATTTAGCTGCCATTTCTTTGATTTGACCAAGAGCACGATGTTGTTCAGCGATTTCTTCACGACGTTGCATAGTCATTGCTAAATCAACACCATTTTCAAAATCAGCTTGTAATGAATTGAATTGAGCAAATTTATCTTGCATTAAGAAGTCGATACCGTAAAGTGCAACACGACGGTAATCACCAATGATACGACCACGGCCATAAGCATCAGGAAGACCAGTGATAACACCTGATTTACGACAACGAAGAATATCAGGAGTGTAAATATCGAAAACACCTTGGTTATGAGTTTTACGATACTCAGTAAAGATTTTTTTGACTAAAGGATCAAGAGTTCGGTTGTAAGCTTTACAAGAGTTCTCGATCATTTTGATACCACCAAACGGGATAATCGCGCGTTTTAATGGTTTTTCAGTTTGTAAACCAACAATCTTCTCTAAATCTTTTTCGATATAACCTGCATCATGAGCAGTAATAGTAGAGATTACACTTGTATCAAAATCTACAGGAGCATGAGTAGCATTTTCAATTTTAATGCCTTCCATGACTTTATCCCATAATTTAGTTGTAGCATCTGTTGCGCCAGCTAAAAAAGATTCATCACCCTCATATGGTGTGTAATTTTTTTGAATGAAATCGCGAACATTGACATTACTTTGCCAATCACCCTCTTTAAATCCTTTCCAAGCTGCTGCTTGTACTTCGTTTAAATTACTCATAGTTATTAACCTCAGGTTTACAAAAATATCTATCTACTCTTATATAAGGGTAAATATTATAAAATCAATGTGGCTTACGAAGATGTAAAGCCCAGTTAGGGATAGCGACTAACAAGCCTCCTAAAATATTCCCGATAGTAACAGGAATTAAATTATTTACAATAAAATGCTCTACGGTTAAAGCTTTAAATGAGTCAGGAGATATCCCAACAGCAGTCCAAAACTCAGGTGATGCAAAATTATTAATTACAATTCCCATAGGGATCATAAACATATTTGCAATACTATGTTCAAAACCACTTGCAACAAACATTGCTACAGGTAATACCATAATTAGCATTTTATCAAGTAGACTGCGACCAGCATAACTCATCCAAGCAGCTAAGCAAACCATTAAATTAGCTAATAAACCAAGAAATACAGCTTCGATGAAAGTATGATGTAATTTATGATCTGCGGTTTGTAATACATTCAATCCCCACAAACCATTGGCTACCATATATTGCCCAGAAAACCAAATAATTCCAACAAATAGTATAGCACCGATAAAGTTACCAATATAGACCAAAATCCAATTACGGAACATTTTTATCCAACTAATTTTATGTGTCATTTTAGGTAAAATGGTTAAAATAGTTGAAGTAAAAAGATCTGTTCCACAACATACAACAAGCATCAAACCTAACGAGAAGCAGATACCGCCAACTAATTTAGCTAAGCCAAAAGCAACGGTTGAAGTCCCTGTTGTAGCTGTAATGTAGAATACGAATGCGATAGAGATAAAAACACCTGCAAGGATAGCTGATACTATAGTACTAGTAGGGTTTTTATTTACTTTATAGTTGCCAAGTTCCTCGGCGATTTGGGTCATTTGCGCGGGAGAAAACGAGTCCACAAGCTTATCATTACTCAAGTTGACATCCTCAAAAAAACTATGCTTTTATGAGGCGCATAGTATACTACTAATTTAAGTCAGATCATCAATTTTTTAGTTAAAAAAAAACATTTTTTTTAACCAATTGTTTTTTTTAGTTACTTTTCAATGTTTTTTTTCTGCACTTAAATAGTTAATATTTAGAGATAAACAATTATAAATCAATGTAATTATCAGTTAGAAATAAAAAATTCCGCCCTTTTCCTAATAAATCAGAAAAGGACGGAAATTAAGGTGGTTTAAAATTTGGATCTTACGATCCAAATTCATTTGTTATTGACTCTTTTCCTCTGAAACTGTGAAGTCAACTTTACTTGGTAAGCCTGGTGATACTCTCACTACTTTAGGATTACGCCCAATTACTTCATAGCCTTTCGGTAGTGATCTTGTATCTAATTTAAGAACAAAATTCGCACCTCGTTCCCAACGTCCACCAGATACACCGACTATGTGATAACGACCACTAGCATCAGTTGTAATAATTTCACCACGTACAGTAACTAGTTTTACACCACCTAAGCCTTCTTCACCTTCGTCCTGAACACCATTACCATTTTTATCAACATACACTTTTCCGAAGATTAGTGCATCATCAAATAATGGATCAGCAGTAACAGTTACTGTTGCCTGAGAAGTATTAGATACAACTTTTCCATTTATTGAATTAACTGCTACAGCTGTATTAGTGTATTCACCTTGAGTGACACCAGCACCAACAACAAGCATATAGGTAAAGGTTAATTCACCTTTTGGTTTTAATTGAATAAGTTGTGAATTTACTGTTCTTCCTCCAGTAGGATCTTCAACTTTTTTACCATTAAGGCGAGTGGAGCCTTTAACAAATTTAAAGCCTGCTGGTAAAACGTCTTTGATCTTAATAGTTGAAACGCGTGAACTATTATTCGTTATTTTAATAGAGTAAGGAACAATATCACCAACCGTTACCTTATCTTTTAATGCAATTTTAGCAATAGTTATATCAGCATCTGAACTACGATAACCTAATAAAATTCCATATGCTAAATTACTTGTTCCATCATTTACCATAACTGGTACAGTATGTTCACCACCTACACCATTAAAGTTTATTGTAGCCGGTGGGTTAGAGAGATTAATTAAATCATGCTCAACTAAATTACCACTAGCATCTCTATACTTATCAAATGATGGTATTAGATCATATAAAGGATTACCTCGACCTACACTAACAGTTCCATCATTATAATCGCCATAAAGAACACGGATAAAGTAACGTGCGCTTGTACTACGAGTAGTATCACTGATTAGATTACGGAAATTAAATTTACCATTGTCATTGCTGGTCGAAACAATTGGACGACCATTTCTATCCATTACATGGTTTTTATTACCATCTAATAAGTAAACTTTAACTCCAGATAAACCTTTATAACCTGATACTCCAGTTAAACCAGCACCTTGATTATCATCTAGAACTTTACCTTCGATAATACCACCATTGATATAACCAAAGTTTTGATCAGATAACTTACCTGTAATATTTATGACGGCAATATTTGCAGTTTGCGGTAATTTTAATTCACCACTTGCATTATGATGGGCATCATCAGGGTCAAAGCTAGCTTTTAGTGTTGATGGTACGCCAGCAATTTCAATACTCCATTTGCCCGGAATAAGATTAGCAACATCATAATCTATATCACCAGCAGCTAAATTACGTGTGAAGTTAATTGACGGATTATTCACATTTTTAAAGGTAATTGTTATTGGAGCATTAATAGCTGTATCTATTGAAGGATTATATTCTCCATCATCATTATTATCCAAGAACACTTTACCTTTAATGCCACTAATACCACTCCAAGCAAATGTAACGTTTTTAGCTTGATCTGTTGCACTAGCAAACTGATAGGTTTCTTCCATCAAGTTATCTGTTTTATTGATTGTTGCGGCAATATTACTATCAGTAAGCATGAAGCTACTAATGTAACTATTACTTCCCATAGTAACTTTAACTTTATAACTAATACCAGAAGCTAAATTGTCAAATTGATATTTACCAAGCTCATCAATATTTGTTCCAGTAGTAGTTGCGGCTTTCTTATCAATTAAATTATCGTCTACAAATAACTCAACTTGATAATTTGGAATTAGAGAATCAATACCAATATCTCGAGATGAAATAGCATTACCATCTTGAGTATCAACATCAATTACAACTTGACCGCTAATACTTGCTTGTCCCTTCAATCCAAAATCAACATTTGTGACCAAATTAGAAGATGTTGCTTCAATTTTAATTCTTGTTCCATTTGTTATAGATGTTGAATTTGAACCTTGAGGCTGAATTACATAACTGTAACTATAACCTGCAACGGCTGTTGAGTTTACAGTTACATCCCATTGACCTTCAGCTATATTATTAATTTCATATTGACCATTAGCATCACTAATTGCAGTTAATACTGTATTATGATCATTAACATCTCTTGCCTCAACGGTAACTCCCGCTAAAGTTGTATCGTATGTTTGATGCACACCTTTTCCAGAAATATCTTTATAAATAGTTCCTTTCAAGGTTTTTTGGCTCTTATAGCCATAGTCAATCTGAGCAAGATCTTGAGTAGCTGATGTTAATGCTAATGTATCATGATTAATTGCAGCTCCACCATTTATCATAGCTGGACTGAAACTGATTTGATAGCCAGCTCTAGTCAAGTTACTATCATTAACAGTCAATTCATAATCATTATATGCGGTAAGGTTTTCAAACTTATAACTACCGTCACTTCCTGTAGTTGTTGAAATAGCCGTTGTACCGTTTAAACCATTTGCTTTAAGAGTAACCTCTACACCGCTTAATGGTCTATCAATTGATGCTGCATGATAATTTAAACCGACATTATCATTTACATCCACGTCAACAACAACTTTACCTGATATTTTTGCACTACCTTTCAAACCGAAATTAATATTTTTTCCTACCGTATCATTTGACGCGATTATTATTTTCAATTCGCCAGGGTTAACTTCGCTAATAGTTGCATTACCTACGGCAGCATCAAAATAACTATAATTCCAACCTGACGGTGAATTTGAAATTTTAATTATCCAAGTACCAGCAGTTAGATTGTTTAGTGAATAACTACCATCTGCAAGAGAAACTGCATTAATAGCTAAATTATTACTTTGATTAACTGCGGTAATTCCAACACCAGCTAACGGAGGATAGTTAGTATTATGCTGACCATTCCCCATAATGTCTTGATAGATATGTCCACTTATACCTAAATTAGATTTATAACCAAAGTCATTCCTATCCGATTGCGCAGCATCGCCTGAAATAGAAATTGTCGCAATATCCGAAGCAGTATTTGCAGATGCTTTACCCGAAGGACTAAAGCTGATGACATAACCATTTAATTTATTAGATGGGTCAGTCACTCTAATTCGGTAGCTGCCATTGGCTAAATTATCAAAAGTAAATTCACCATCACTATTCGATACAGCTTCCTTATAAATAACTGTATCACTATTTAGGTCTACCAGTTTTATGGTTAAACCATCGACACCAGTATCGAGTGATGACAATTGCTCATCCGCATCATTATCAAACACGACTTTACCAGTAATCTTAGCTTGGCCTTTCATACCTAAATCAAGATTAATCTCATTGCCAGTATTTGAATCTACTTCATAAGTGATACTATTATTATTGACAGCAGTTGGGGTTACCACTTTTTCAACAAAATAACTATAGGTTAAATCAGTTCGTGTCGGATGAGAGACAGATACTGTCCATTTACCTTCAGTAATATTATTGAAGGTAAATTCACCGTTACTTCCTACAGTTTTAGTATGAGTTACATGCTTATTGTTACTCAATTCGCCTTCAACTTTAACTACCGCCCCATCTAGTTTTGGATTAAATGTTTTTTCAGACTCATTTCCACCGATATCTAAATAAACATTCCCTGATAATTTACGATCAAACTGATACCCAAACACTCTTGTATTTGGATTTGCTTCAAAACTTGTATCATTTGGTCCATTTACATTAAAAGTTGCTGTCTCAGATACAGGTGATGGATTTCCAGGACTAAAGACTAATTTATAATTAGAATCACTCACATTACTACTTATTTCATAATTATAAGCGCTCAATCCTGTTATTTCGAAAAGACCAGTTGATGCATCAACAGTAAATTCTTTTGTTTTAAATCCAGCTTTATTAGTTGCCGAAGTTAGTGTTATTTTCGGCGTTATAGGAGTAGCTAGCTGACCAAAGCTTATATCGTTAGAACTATAAACTCCATCACTATCACTATCAATAACGACATAACCGGTAATCTTACTATTACCTCGATAACCAATATCAATGTTATCAACAACATTTTGATCAGCTGTCACTTCAACTTCTAACGATAAATTATTACTTTGTTGTATTGGAACAACATTATTTCCAATAGCCGTATAATTTAGAACATAACTATTCCAATCAGTTATTGTTTGTGAAGATGCTGTTGAAATAGCCCATGTTCCTACTGGAATATTATCAAATACAAAGTTACCATTTGGATCAGTTGTTGCTTCAAATGAAGTTTGTCCACCACTGAAAGTTGAACTTGATACTTTCGTTAGAACCAGTTTAACACCTGCAAAACTAGTGTCTGCACCGGTTCTATCTTTGCTATCATCAACATCAATAACAACTTGTCCTGATACTCGTCCAGTATATTTGAAAGCTGTACTGCTATTAAAATCATTATCAGTTAAAGGTTCAAAATTGAATGTATTAGTATTATTCGGTATATCAGTCGCTGGTACTAATACAGTCGAATTAGGAGTACTAACCTTAATTTGATAATTATAGTCTTTTGGTAATTTATCAAACAAATACTGCCCATTTTTCGATGCATTACCATTCAATGCAATGTTAGCCGTTTTTGTCTTCTTAAGCGTTTTAAAAGTATTTGTATTTGGTACTTGATAAGATAATTCAACCTCAACATCATTAGTCAGTTTTTGATCAGTTTTAATCTTATCATTATTATTATCTATCCAAACATCACCACCTAGTTGTTGTTTACCTAAAACTACATAGTGATTATCTAATGATCCCTCTTCTTTCAATGCTTTTACAGGAATAACAATATCTTGCGCCCTATTACCTGCTTTACTGAATTTAAAGTCATAGTCCGGAAGAGTGTTCATTTCAATTTTAACTGAGTAATCAACATCATTTCCATATAAAAGATCTGCAAAATGATAGTGCCCATTGGTTGTCAATTGTGTCATTAACAACTGACCTGTACCATTTAAACCATCATAAAGCTTAACTGTTACTTGGTGTGAACTATTGATTAAATGTGCATACTCATTCAATTGACTTGTATCAGTATTAGTATCATTAAAATCAACATAAATATCACCTTGGATACCATCATGGCTTGCTTTGCTATAGAAGAAGGTTTTATCCGTTACCCCTGAATTAGTAACAGTAATACCTGAAATAGTATCAATTGGTTGAGTAGTGCTCACACTATTTCTAACAACAACATAATATGCTGGTGGATGTTTCACGTTAACTTTATAATTTCCACTCGGTAAATTATAGAAATGATATTCACCATTAGCATCGCTATATTGGCGAGCCATCTCTTTACCGTTTTCATCAATCAAACTCAATAAAACATCTTTCAATGGTTTATAGTTTGTAGGATCTGGATCATCAATTAATGTTTTACCAGAAATACCACTATTTATTGCTGTAGGGCTAGTAATCCCTGCTGAAGGATTAGGGTTTGTTCCACCAGCTAACAAGAAGTATTTACTTTGTTGGTTTTGCCTTCCCGAGCTAAAGCTAATTGGCGATAAAACTGTATTGGTATTTTTATCGGCATTAGAAATAACACCATACCCACTAGGAGGCTCAATTTGAACAACATAAGTATCATTAAGTTGATTTTTATCTAAATCAAAACTATAAACACCAATTTGATTAGTTTTTACGGTCTTAAATGGACTACCAGTTGCCGTAGGTCCTTTATATAAATTGATAGTAACATTTTGTACTGGCACATCACCTGTTTTATCGAAACTAATATCTGCTTCACCATTATTATTAATATCAATTAACACATAACCATAAATAGAGGAATCACCTTCTTTTTTATAAAGAAAATCTAATGCTCCATTTGGTACAGTTGGATTGCTTTGTGTAATTTTAATATTAGAAATTGTGTCAGATAAACTTTTCAATTCATAACGACTTGTATCTAATCCTTGAGCTGTGACTTTAACTTTATAGTCATCATATAACAGGTTTGTAAACTTATAATTACCATTACTATCTGTCGTTGTGTATGAGTAAACATTATTAGAACCATTACGATATAACTCTACTCGAACCCCTGTCATTGGCACGTCACCATTATTAGGTTCAAAAATACCATTGTTATCATAATCGTAATAAAGTTTTCCACCAATTTCAGTGGTTTCTCTTAATCTTAGTAACCAATATTGATCTGGAGTACCATTTTGCAATATTTCTACCTGCATATACTCCAAACCGTTTTGTACTTTACTCGGTAAATAGTTGCCTTTCGTTTGACCGCTATTACCTACTATTTCGAATGCATTATCCAACCCTTTTAGTTTTAACATCATGTTGGAAATATATAATTTATTTCTGAACCTTGAATTTGTCTTGTTATAGACAAATCTACCGTTGTCTTTTACTCCCTTATCTATAAAATCTGGTGTATCGAATAATGATTCAAAATTTCCACTGTAATGATTATTATAAAGACGAGGAGTAAATACCCCTTCAACAGTTATTTTGGAAGGATTATATTTTTCTAGTTCTTCTTTAGTTAACAAAATTGACTGTTCATTCTTAACATTTGAACCAGTAACATCCAGATAGATATTACCTGAAACAGCTTCAGTTAACGCTTCTGGAGCTTTATTTGCTTGCATAAACCACTGTTTATCAGCTTGCATCCCATTAGCTAAAGATCCATCAGCTTGAACTTCAAACTGCAATGTACCAGGTTGAGTTGCAGGATCTTGATCGGCTATATCAATATAATCACCAGTGCTAGTCTTATGCACAATTTTATATTTACCTTTCGGTAAAGATTTTAAATCGAATGCATGATAATAATCACCAATATCTGCCCAATATTCATAATGATCTTTATCCCAATAATAGAGATCAAAATTTCCTTTACCTAGTTCAATTGTTTGATAGCCTGCATATTGCGTGTCACCATTTATATCATTAATTGGTGCACCAGAAATAGTACCTTTACCTTGCATAAGGAAGTTTCTAGTAATAGGCGCATCAAGTGTTGTAAATTTAACTCTATAAAATGGATATAAATTCTCACTCGCGTTCGTAACTGTTTTTATTCCATCATATTTTACCTTAATCATATAATCTGTATTAACAGTTACATTATTAAGTTGTCCATTAAATACGTAGTCACCTTTACCATCTGTGATTTGCTTATCAAGAAAGTTTATACCATTTTCCGTACAATCGCTTTCATTTCCATCACGGCAAAGTAGAACTGTTGCATATTTCAATGGCAAATCATTAGAGTTATAAAGTTCTCCTGTTTGGAGCTTACTGTCAGCTAACCATGTATCAAGGTATACTGTACCTCGAATAACATAATCATTGACTTTCAACTTATACCAAAAATTGGTATTAGTATCAAATACTCTACCGCCATTAACTGATAATTCAATTTGTGATATGGTTTTTTTGTTATTACCTGGATCTATACTAAACCCTTTATTTTGGTCATTATTTTCAAAAACTAGATCCCCGTCTTTTATATTACTTGCCAAACCATATGTTTGTTTAGCCGTAATTCGATAATCACCATTCGGTAAATTAGTAAATTCATATTTACCATTTTCATCAGTAGAAAAGTTAGTAAATTCGACCCATTCACCGTCAACTTTCCTATCCAAAACAACTCGATTATATTTAATAGCTGTATCATTATTAGGAGCATAACTACCTAAAGTACCTGGATGACTATTATTTAAATAAACATAACCTGAGATAGTATTTTTCTGTTTAGGTGCAAAAATAAGTCTATCGTCCCAAACTCTACCAGGGGTTAGCATCACCGTGAAATTCTGTAATGATGTAGGTTTTTCCAGAAGATTAGTATCATAATCTTCAACCGAATAATTAAACAAACCACAACGGTCAATATAATAATTCTGAAGGTCTCTTAAACCATAATACCCTGGTCTTTTATAAGTTACTTCAAGTTTATTATTTTGAGAGTCAGTTGCTTGGGTAACACCATCTTCTTCGTAAAATACTATCTTAGTATAGGTACTGGCTGAACTTGCCTCTAGTCCATTGTAAGTTGTACTCCAACTCCAATGTCCTCCAGCTGTTTCTAAATAGTTAACAACCATTAAATTACCTATAGCTTTTTGTACTGGTGAATACCAGAAGTTTTGATATTCTTTCTTATTATTTAAATTAGGTATAATAATTTCTTTTCCAGCAATATTATCTTTAGTATTGTTGCTTAATGTGACTTTACCTTTATGACTACTTCTTGAATTTGGAGAAGTACTCGTTGATTTTCCATCAGTATCATTGAGGAAATAGAATTTAGTCTGATCAATACCTGATTCAGTCAACGAAACTTTGTAATCTTTACCTTTAGTAAGACCTATAAATTGGTAGGATCCTGTTGTACCATCTGTTTTTGTAGTGGAAATTTTTTTCCATTCTGAACCAGTATGTTGATAAAGTACAACTTTTGTTGACATTCCTCGGCTACCAACCCTAGTATCATAAATATTATTATCCGATTTACCTGAATCGGGACCACTGCTAAGATATTGTTGTGGTCCGATAACAAAAACATTACCTGATATACTAGATAGAGTTGTATCATATGGGTCAATCTGAAATACGAAATTAGGACCTACTGGATTACCTAACTCATTAGGTATTTTCGCTTTCTTTCTCAGATCGCTTGGTAAGTATTTAAATGGAGGTGCAGGAACATTTGAAACTACAATATCATAAGTTGCTACAGCTAAATCACTGAAACCATAAAAACCATCATCTCCCGTAGTAACTGGATTTGTACCCATAACAGGGATAGTAGTATTCTCATAATAAATATCAACTCTTATTCCTTCTAATCCTGGATCGGTACCGACTGTGTAAAGTCCATCATTATCCATATCAAACGCAATGACACCATCTAGCTTATTCGGATTTCGCTTTTTGAGATTAAAAGAGCCACTTTGTTCAGCTCCTTTCATTGTAAACTTAATTTTATCATTATAGGTATTAATACCATTTAAAGTAACATCCCATAATTTATACTTTAAAGCCTTTAAAAAAGTATCAACATCAGAATCAAAGTAAACCGCATATTCATCATTCAATAATGTGTTTTTTATCTCAACATCACCATTAGAATTAGTATTTAATACTATTACATTTTTTGTTGATGCATTAAGCAATTTAACTGGAATACCATTAATTCCCTGATTATTATCATCTTTAACTTTAAGGTGAACAGTTCCACCATTACCTTTTAAAAATAGATTTTGACCCAATTCACCAGTCATACCATTAACTGAAACTGACTTGGATACACTTTCATTATTGCTTGTTTTTACTTCAACTTTATAAGAACCTAATGAGGATACATCAAATTCATAAGCCCCATCTTCATCGGTGTTTACACCAGCAATTTTCGCACCTGTATAATCCTTTAGTTCAACAGGTAAGTTTTTTAATGGGAAGTTGACATTATTAGAGTTACCATCATAATCCAGAAAGACTTTACCTGAAATCGGTATCGCATTTGCTACCGATAGAGCCATAAACGAAATAAAAAATGAGAACAACACTAAATTAAAGTGTTTTATTATCGCTTTATAATTAAAAACTTTTATTAATGATCTTCTTTTAGATTTTGTGTTATGCTCAGTTCGCATTATCTTTTCTCCTGATATGCGTAAATTCTTTTTAACGTTTTCGACTTTTTGATCTGATTTCACTTGCATTTGTAAATGCGGTTGACCATTTTTAACTTTTTGCCAACTGTTCATTAGAAACTCCCCACGACATTTACAAACCAACCATGTGAACGGTAATTCAGGTGTGTTAAGTTATCGTTATAATCAGTAAAGTTATAACCTACACCCATCTTGATATTGTCACCAACATTGCGATAAACACTGGTAACTAAACCATCTTTATGGTCATCGGCTAAGCTTGTGCGTAATGTTCTTCCTTCTACCTGATATTCCCAATCGCCAAGTTTGTAATTGACTCTTAAGGCATATAAGTCTGCGCCTGATGAGTACCAATTACTTTCGCCTCTGTAACGTAAATGCCCTTGACGGTGCGCCGCTTTAAACGCCGTTTCCCAATTTGCATTCCATTCATAAACCCCTTCTAACGACCACACCCAGCTCTTCTGATCATATAAGCTTGATGTGTAACTTTTACTGCCTGATGAGGTAGAGTTTGCGATTAGCTGATCGTCAGGATCTAATCCATATACATAGGTTAGTTTTCCAAATAGATTTAGATTATTAATGGCTTGTGGCCGATAAGCAAAACCAACCATTGATTCAGTATAGTTACTCACAACCTTATCATCGCGTTCACCTAATGTTTTAGCAAAATCAAACTGAGTAAGCCAACTTAAGTTTTCACTTACGATAGTTTTAGCACGGTTTGTCGTGACCCATTGTTTGATACGCTCACTTGCTTCATCTATACGATATTCAAGGCGGTTACGCATTTGAAATTTTTCATTTTTAAAGCCATAACCTACTGCATATACATCTCGGCGAGTTTCATCATTTCCTGTCAAACTGGTACTATTTCGATTACGGTTATTTACTCGACCTATAGAGTAAGACCCTTCGACATATTGCGCTTCAGTTGGTTTATAATTGACACCATAGATATCTGAAGTAGTGTGATCAATTTTGCTGGTTTTAAATTGACGCTCAGAATATAACTCCATTTTACTTGTCGCGTTGGTTTTTCCACCAAAAACAGTAGTTATTCCTCGACCTGAAGTTGAATCGACATCATTTAATAATTTAGTGTATAAACTGGTTCGTTCATTAACATCCCAGCTACCTTGTACACCACCTCCTGCACCTCGGTTAGAACCAAAAACTTCAGCACCGATATTGATGTTTTCTGTCACTTGCGAGTTATAACCTAGCGTTGTGCGGTTATCATCAGCAACATCACCTGATTTATTTAAGGTTAATTGTTGGATGATATAACCTTTATCTCGGCCATCAAAGAATGAACGTTCTAATTTTGCCGCTACTAATGTTTCTTTAGTTGAATCACTACCATAATTATGATCATTTCGTTGTTGTAGCTCTAAAGCGGTTTTATATAATTCACCTAAGGCAGTGTAATATTGTGCACGAGTAATTCGTTCAACGTAATTTGCTTTATCTTTTTCTTGGCTATGACCAACCAATACACCTTTTTTATCTGGTTCAAAGTCATAACGCAATTCACCGCCCCATTCTTCTAAATCACTACTACGTGCTTTAGCAAAAGATGAAAAACCTTCTTGTTGCATCGAGTAATAGCCTTTGAAACTTAGTGGAACATCTTTTTCGGTAAAATCATTAAAATCGATTTTTTGTTCTATTTTCCAAGCTGCTCCACGAGTATCACCTGATAGCACAGTTTCAGTAAATGATAGACCACCATTGCTCGATACAAATATATCATTCATTTTCGCTTTGGTTTTGGCGTATTCTAATTGAGTGTGTGTTCCTTGCGTTGGTCTTACAATTAAATCCACACCTTTCAATTCATAATTATCACCACTAGCCTGATCTTCACTTAGGTAAGTTCCCCCAATACGTAGATAATCGTTTAACCAGTGATAAGCTCTTCCACCAAAAACTTTCTGACCTTCAAGGTCAAATCCATCCGAGTAATATTCATATTCAGCTATAATCCAAACTGGATCACCACCAACTAAGTTTCCACCTTCGATAATGGAACTACCCGAGCCACCACTGGAGGTCATTGGTAATGGTTTAGTTAGCATTATACGACCTTGGAATTGGTTAACTTCATAATCCACACCTTCGGTTAAGGAACTGGTACTTAATACTCGTCCAGTGTTACGATCGCGTACTTCGACCGAAAGTTTTAAACTACCTTGAGTTACACGTTGATGTTTCAAAAAGTATAAGCTACCACCAGTTGAGGCTAATTCATTATGACTACCTCGTGTTTCACCATTTGATAAAAATATGGTAGCTAATGTACGAGTATCGCCATATTTTGTCGTCTGCTCACTTTCATGGTAAAGCTTAGCACCGTATAGACTTCGGTTAAAATTTGCAAATTCATTGCCAGTAATTTGGGTATTATAATTACCCCATAACCCGTAATTTTTTCCTTTCTCTAACTTAACATAGAATTTACCTTCGGTATCAACATCACTTTCAGTGGTTGAGTCATCACCATAAATTGGATAATAAGCTTGAGGATCGATTTCTCGAACAAAACGCGTTGGGTCTTTTTCACCTAAATGACCAAATGCATTTTTTAATTTGGTTTCGGTGGTATCTAAATGAGCTGTTAAGCGATAATCTTCTTTATTGGCTTTTAAATAAAATGCAACTCGACCATCCCAACTACCTTTACCACTATAATGATGGCTATCAGCATCTTCTACTATTGATTGGCCTTCACCGCTAACATTATTTTGTGCATATGTGACATCAACAATACCAACATAAAAAATATCATTTTCTTTTTGAACAACTAATTTTTCGTTTTGTGAATGAGTTTGACCAAATTCATCTTTCCAAGTTAAATCGAACTGATATTCTCCTGGCGATAAAATCATCTCTCGCATGGCACGACCACTATTATCCACAACCAATCGCTCACCATTTAACATCACATCTTTTTTATCTTTTAGTCCCGCCATTTGAATGACAACTTTACGATCCTGCGCACCACTGACAATGCCTTGATGATCGATTCGACTCTCTCCAAAACCTGGAATAGTACTATCTGATTTTAATTTACCAAAGGTCAAGTTAGTGGCTGGTGAGAAAGAAACATTAGATTTGCTATATGAAATAAATTCACTCTCTTGTTTTATACCACGCCCTAATGTACTAAAGTTAACGGCATGAACGTTATCTTTTAAACCGTCATGACTAGTCGTGGTTAAAATCGCTTTATAATCACTATCAATTGACAATGGTTCTCCATTGTCGGTATCACCTTGCCACAATAGTGCTTCATATGGGCTAATTTCATTAAACTTCAATGTTTTTATTGGATGTTGGTTATCAACATCAGATTGGCGATAAATAGTGATTTGATATTCTGCTATTTTACTCGGATAGTTGGTATAAACATAAAGCCCCATTGGGGTATTGAATAAACCTTGGGATGTTAATTTAAGTTTCGGATTATAGATACTTAAATTTAGTTTTTCCGCTGAATTAAATTCATCGCGGATAATATTTAATTTTGGTACGGTCTCTGTACTCGCATAAACACTATTTGAACCAAGTAAAAATGCAGCACTTATACTTAGATAAGAAATGTTACGGAAACGATTAAATTTGACCATGAACTATTATTTCCTTTCACTTAAATACATCTTGTTGTTATAAAAATAGAGCTGAAGAAATTTCAAAATTAAAGAAATGAAAATTTTCTATATGTTCATTTACAAACATATAAATATTAGAAATTTATTATAAAAATGTTGATATATTCTAGATTTGCCATTGATAGCCAGCAACTTCATATTTGATAAGAGTTGTAAGTCAAAATATTATTATAAAACAAATTATTATGCGTTATTTACAACTCTTGTGGTAAGCTATTTTTAAGAAATGAAAGGGGAAGGTTAAAATATTAAATTTTGCATAAGAAATTTAATATTTGTTAAAAGGACCATCACAATATTATTTATTTAAAATAATGTGATAGTCCTATAAAAAATAGATACTTTTTATTTATTATCTAGAATTCTACTAACTTTGATAAGATAATTTCGTGACTCTTGAGAAACATGTGAAGTCACTAATTTGCGATAAACTTGTTGAGGTGTCATGGAGTTAATTATATTGATCGCCTCATTTCGGTCATCAGAAAAAGTACGTAATACACTTCCAGCCCCACCATTATAAGAGGTGATCATTGCATATCGTAGTGATATTGGATTATTTATGCCTGCTAAATACTTCGTTTTTAGTAAAGATAAATAGGCAGTTCCCATATCAACATTATTACGAGGGTCAAGTAAAAACTGACGACTCGGTTCACCTGGTTTTCCACGCAACTTGAAGATGTCTCGACCAGCAGTATGTTGTTGTACTTGCATTAATCCTAATGCATCTGTACGACTTACCGCAAATGGGTTAAATGCTGATTCAACTTCCATAATAGCTAAAATCAATCGTTCATCAATAAAGTAACGATTTGAGGCTTCAGTCACTAAAGGTAAGAATTTTCTTGCACGTTGATTAATGTGGTTTGGAACAAGTTTGATTTCAACATAAGTGATTTTATGAGCGCCAGAAGAACGTACTTTTAAATTATTGGCAAGCAAATAATCGGCAAAGCTATTTGCCCTACCACTCCAACGAATTGGTTGTCTTTCTTGATCAAGAACCTGGTTATATAAAAAAGGTTCTTGTGATAAATCCTGACTTATTTTATCTCGCCTGATAATATCAACAGGTTCTGGCATAAGTAATGTTGATACAATTGCATCCTTCAAATTGTTGATTGGTGTATCAGATAAAGTTTCAATGGTAATTATCCCTGAAACAAAATTGATATGAACTCGAGTTTGTAGATTATCTTCATATTGAACATAATCTTTAGGACCAGCAATAAGAACCTCTTTCGGTCCCCAAATTTGTTCTATATTATTAGCGTACTGACTTATTAAAATATTAAATGCATTAGTATCTTTTATATAATAGTCTTCATCAGTTTTTTTGTTATTTGAGCCAGGACAGGCTGTTAATAAACTTACTGAAATGAGTAATGTAAGAATTTTAAAATTGTTTTTCATTGTAATCTCTCAATTTTCAGGTTTATATCCATCAATAACCACATCTTCACCTTCAAACAAAAACTTTATCATTTCGGTTTCAATTTTTTTACGATGTTCTAACTTCATCATATTAAGCTTATTTTCATTAATTAACATTGTTTGCTTCTTAAGCCATTCTTGCCATGCTATTTTAGAAATTTCATTATAAATACGCTTGCCTAGCTCTCCTGGGTAAAGCTGAAAATCTAGACCTTCGGATTCTTTTTTTAAATAATGGCAATAAATAATACGACTCATATTTATTCCTATTTTATTAACGATTATTAATTAATCGCTAATTATACCCGAAAATAATTGCAGAAAAGAATAAAATATACAAAATATCCAACTTTTTTAAATGAATATAAATTCAGTATTTATGAATAAATATTTACTTTACTATCTTTATAAATAACATAAAATAGAAAAATACTGTTAGATAAGATAAGGATCGTATAATGCAGCCAGAAATAACACGAGAACTGTTTGACAAAGTAATCCTACCCGTTTACTCACCAGCTAAATTTATACCTATTAAAGGGAAAGGTAGTAGAGTATGGGATCAACATGGTGAAGAGTATATCGATTTTGCAGGAGGGATTGCGGTTAACGCGCTTGGTCATTGCCATCCTAGGCTAATTAATGCCTTACACCAACAAAGTGAACAATTATGGCATGTAAGTAATGTTTTTACCAATGAACCGGCTTTACGCCTTGCCCAAAAAATTATTAATAATACCTTTGCTCAGCGCGTTTTCTTTGCTAACTCAGGCGCTGAAGCAAATGAAGCCGCCTTCAAATTAGCAAGATACTATGCGGCTCAAAAATATAGTCCTTATAAAACTAAAATTATCTCGTTTTATCAATCGTTTCACGGTCGCACCTTTTTTACAGTATCAGTAGGGGGACAAGCTAAATATTCCGATGGTTTTGGTCCTAAACCTGCTGATATTATTCATGTCCCTTTTAATGATTTAAATGCCGTTAAGGCAGTAATGGATGATCATACGTGTGCAGTGGTGTTAGAACCAGTACAAGGAGAAGGTGGATTAAACGCAGCAACACCAGAATTTTTGAAAGGTCTGAGAGCACTTTGCGATCAATATAAAGCTTTATTGATCTTTGATGAAGTTCAATGTGGAATGGGGAGAACGGGTACTTTATACACTTATCAGCAATATGACGTGGTTCCAGATATTTTAACTTCAGCAAAAGCACTTGGCGGAGGATTCCCTATCAGTGCAATGTTAACAACCGATGACATAGCATCAGTAATGCACCCAGGTGTTCACGGCACGACTTATGGTGGAAACCCTCTTGCTTGTGCTGTTGGTTGTGAGGCATTTGATATTATCAACACACCTGATGTACTTCAAGGCGTTCAAAAACGCCGAGCAATCTTTATTGAACAACTAGAAAATATAAATGATAAATTCAAAGTATTTCGAGAATACCGTGGTAAAGGACTACTTTTAGGTGCTGAATTACAACCAGTGTTTCATAATAAAGCACGTGACTTCTTGAATGTTGCCTCCGAATTTAAAGTAATGATCCTTAATGCAGGACCAAATGTGCTTCGTTTTACCCCTTCGCTAATTATATCTGAAGACGAAATAAACGAAGGAATGAACCGACTTAGCAAAGCAGTCGAAAAAGTTGTCAATTCCTAAGTTTTTCTATACAGTAACGGCATTTTAAATGATTAAGTGCCGTTAATGCACTTAAAGGACATTTTTTATGACCGACATTCGACCATTAAACTATGCTAAAACGCATTTTATTTTAAGTGCCCCCGATATTTCACATTTACCAATTGATAGTGGCGTTGAAGTTGCCTTTGCCGGCAGATCTAATGCCGGTAAATCAAGTGCACTTAACACATTAACCAATCAAAAATCTTTAGCAAGAACCAGTAAAACACCGGGGCGAACGCAACTTATTAACCTATTTGAAGTGGAAGAAAATTGTCGTTTAGTCGATTTACCGGGCTATGGTTATGCTCAAGTTCCGGAAGCGATTAAACGCAAATGGCAAAAATCATTAGGCGAATATCTGCAAAAACGAGAAAGCTTAAAAGGCTTAATTGTATTAATGGATGTTCGGCATCCGCTTAAAGATCTCGACCAACAAATGATTGAGTGGGCTGTATCAGTTGATATTCCAGTTATGCTACTGTTAACTAAAGCCGATAAACTCGCTTCAGGCGCATTAAAAAAACAGGTTAACATGGTTAAAGAAGCTATCTTACCTTTTCAAGGTGATATTACTGTTGCACCGTTTTCATCGCCAAAACGTATCGGCTTAGAGCCTTTGAAACAGAAATTAGACCAATGGTTCAGCCAGCAATAAAGGAACGTTAAAATGGATAGTTCAGCCTTTTCATTTCAATCATTATCACCCGACGTTATTTTTGCTAGTTTGGCAACCGTTGGTATTCGGGTTGATTCGGGGCTGACTGCTTTAAATAGTTATGAAAATCGTGTCTATCAATTTTCTGATGAGGATCGCATACGATATGTCGCCAAATACTATCGCCCCTATCGTTGGAATCAGGCACAAATTCTTGAAGAGCATCAATTTACTAAGCAAATATCAGAAGCTAATATTCCTGTCGCTGCGCCATTAACCTTTAATGGTCAAACTTTACATGAATATGAAGGCTACCTATTTGCTCTGTTCCCAAGTGTAGGAGGACGGCAATATGAAAGTGATAATATCGAACAAATGGAATCGGTTGCCACCTTGCTGGGACGTATTCATCAAATTGGTGCAAAACAACCTTTTATTTATCGCCCTACAATTGGACTGGAAGAATACCTTTATCAGCCTAAAGAAGTTTTGTTAACCTCTAATTTGATCCCTAAGAAAATCCATGACGAGCTCAAGACCAGTTTAACCCACTTAATACAGATTGTTGAGCAGCATTGGCATACCGATTGGCAACCAATTCGCCTTCATGCTGATTGCCATGCGGGTAATATATTATGGCGTGATAGTGCCATGTTTGTCGATTTTGATGATGCACGTAATGGACCAGCGATTCAAGATATTTGGATGTTACTCAATGGCGATCGAAAAGCGCAACAATTGCAACTTGATAGCATTCTTGAATGCTATCAAGAGTTTTATCATTTTGATATGAACCAACTGAGTTTAATTGAACCACTTAGAGCAATGAGAATGGTGCACTACCTGGCTTGGATAGTTCAGCGTTGGCAAGACCGAGCTTTTCCAATCGCATTTCCTTGGATACTCGATGCTGATTTTTGGTATCAGCAATTAGCTGAATTTAATTGGCAAAGTCAAGCCATTAAAGCACCACCGCTACAATTGATGTCAATGTTTTAAATTGAGCAGTATCAAGAATCAATCACGCCAAATAACCTCTATTGCAAATCGGGACAATAATATCATTCAATATTCTGCAATTGAGCAAATATCATCGTTTGATCAAGGTTAATAAATTCACTAAGTCGGGGGAGTTTGCCACCAGTTGCTCTTTTTTCTGTTTTGAAAGCTGTTTTATACGATACTCAAGTTTCAATGCGGTTGATCTGTCACCTACACTGATTTGATAAACAACGGTTAAATTATGATGCCCTTTAAGGTGTTTAGCACCTTTACCATTTTGATGCTGGCGTAAACGCCTGGCGACATCAGTTGTGATACCGGTATATAAAGAGTGTTTAGCCGTTCTGATAATATACAAAAACCAAATAGCAGAATGATTACCCATAACCAAATTTAAAACGTAGATGTAATTTAGATGGATATAATACGCTGTTTAACCAATTTAATCAGTAAAGTCCCGTTCTATTATTAGAGATGATCGGTTTGGTAGATCGACATCTTTGTCAAAGAGCCACATTAATGTCATATCATCCTGTTTATATTTGACAATGCTAATACAAGGATTTAGCCTAATTTGTATAATTCTATCAACTGATAACAATAAACTCATTTGTATTTAATCGCTAAGCTAAATTGCATAATAGAGTAAAGATTGATTTAACTTTATTGGCAATAAATACACTGAGACATAGCAAAAATGCTATTGTAGTAAACGTTACTTGCCCGCCTTTTGCCAATTTTATGTAAAATAAACTTCAGCTAACTAGTAACCAATATTTTTTCGCACGCATCACCTGTTAATATTGACTGTTTCATTTACTTTAAGCTTGATAGTGTTTAAGATAAACTCATTTTTTGATGTATCTTAGGACTTTAAAACTTGAATAACTTTGCAAACATTATTGAAATCGATCGCGGCAATATGAAGTTCGCTTACGTACAAAATGATGAGATAAATTATTTGGAACTTTTTGACCAATTTTTGGCCGAAGAAGGACATCATGAGCTACTCGATCCAAGTGATAAAATTGAGAGATATACTTATCTAATTAATCACAATCAATCTAAATTTATTTTCAAAATTGATGGCGGTGTTGAGCATCGTTTAGAACGTAGACTTATTGCTAAAATAACTGGTGATTTTTATTTTAATCTAATTCGTAAGCTAGCTAAAATTTCGTTGGATAAATGCGATATCGCTTATGAACTCTATTTAGTTGCTTTTGATAAAACCACCAATCGCCACTATATGATCTTTAATTTTATAGAAGGACGCTCATTAACATGGGATGAAATGCGTGAATATGGAGAGCAAGTTAAAGCATGCATTGAAAAACTGCATAGCTATAGTCTTGTTTCAAACGATGTTCATGGTGGTAACTTTATTTTAACTCCAGACGGTAAAATCAAAGCAATAGACTTAACTAACTCCGGTTTTATTTGGTTAACTAAAGCCAATGATGCAATCGAATTACGTGAACGCTTTGGTATTAAAATTAATGTTCCTTTCATGGCTATGGCAATTAAAAAATTTACTCACGGATTTAAACGCTTATCGCGTAAAATTCGCGGTAAAGAAGATTAATAAATTAAATGAGAGAAAGACAAGCTTCTCTCATTTTACTGCAAATAAATATAATTAATTCAATATATTAAATTATACATTTTAATGCTTTTCAGCTCTAAAAAATATTTAAATCCTTCTGTTCTAAATACTGGTAAATACTTTTATAACCGTTTAGAATAAAACTAATCATGCAAAGAAGGATGAGTTATGAGAAAGTTAATTGGTTTTACTGTTTTAGTTGCGTTGCTAACTGGTTGTTCTTCTCAGAAGATGCTGTCAATCTATCAAACAGAAGGTGTAGAAATTACTCAAAACACTTCTGGTGAGGATATCATAAATAAATACATTACTTCACGACCTATCCTTCATTCTTCATTATCACTCTGTATTGCACAAGAACTTGATAATAGCCCAGTAGTTTTGAACCGTGAAAACTATTTAAGTTCGGCATGGTGGCCATATTATAATATGCCTTCTCAACAAGCAATTACGATAAATGGTGGTGATACTATCAAATTAGTTGAAGGTAATAATATTGTTGCTAACGCTGTTACCAATTATCAATCACAATCCAAATACTTCGTTAGTTATACATTAACCGCAACTCGCAATGCCAAAAATATCCGTTACCTATTTAGCAATATCAAACAAGCTCAACAATATACTGGTTCTATTGGCAATGAAGGGTTTGAAAATGTAAAAACCTTAGAAAGAGCCCACCCAGATTTAGTTATTGATGCACTCAATAAAGAAGTCGATAAAATTCAAGCTTGTTTATTACATTAATACTGCATCCTCAAAAAAAGTTACAGTTGAGGAACGGTTTTTTTTAGTCTAAAATCTATACACAATTTTTATCAAAACTTTTTAAAAAGTAAAACTCATCATGAAAAAAATTCTTTTTTTATTATTGCTTCCATTTTATAGCTTTGCACAAAATGACATAAATGACTTTTGGAAAAATGATTTTTGGCAAATTAATAAAGTAGTAAATCATAAATTGGATTTATTTGAGTTATCGAAACCTCCCGCTGAAAAAATACATATAAGTTCAAATGGAACGAAATATATTTACGGTAACTCGTTAACCTTTAATATTAATGGTACTTTCATATCAAAATACTCTGCCTGGTGTGGTAACGATTGTTTTACCCGTTCAGAAGGTACTTTTGAAAAAATTGATGAAACACATCTTCGATTACAAATTAATTTATTCCAGCGTTCTGGTGACTGTGAAGGCGTAGAAGATAAAACAGTTAGAGATTTAGGAACCTTTGAAATTAAACCCACTGAAAATGGCTATCAATTAGTTAAATTAAAGGATGAGTGAAGACTGGCTATAAAATAATAAACTAAGAAGCTAATAAGCAAGTAATATCCTTCTTTTCAGTATATTAATTAAACTAACTCCTTAATTTATTATTCCCTAAATTATTTGTTATCTATTAGATAAACAATACAAAAATTGTTGATTCATTGATGTATAAAAAAGTTGAGGAGCGGGGTTTTTTAAGTCTAAAAATAGTCAAAATTTGACATTAATCCATTTTTCAATTGGATAACTTATAAAAGTCTTTCTAATAAATTAGTCATTACTAATTCTTACATTTTAAAGGTGACTTTGTCATAAAAACCTATATAAATCAATCATAAAATTATTAAGATACTTACATTAGTTACAAAACTAGTTAGTTAACTTTCTTATTCTTCTGATTTCTTTCTGCATAACTATACTGCATATGTGCTATAAAAAAATAAAGAGGTTTAGTTATGAGTATGTTACAAGATATAAAAGAAAACAAAATGTATATAGGTTCACTTCCCCTCCCCATATTTTTAGTTTGTTCGATTATCGTTATTATTGCTGCACAATTAGATATGCTACCTAAAAGCCTTATTGGTGGTTTTGCTGTGATATTACCTTTAGGTTGGTTTTTAGGCACTGTCGGGCAGAATATTCCATTTTTCAAAAAATTTGGGGCGCCTGCCATTTTGTCACTTATCGTTCCTTCATTATTGGTTTACTACAACGTTTTTGATGAGAATACTTTATCAGCAACAAAGATGTTAATGAAAGACTCTAACTTTTTACTCTTTTATATCGCCAGTTTAGTGTGCGGTAGTATTCTTGGTATGCATCGAGTTATTTTAGTTCAAGGCTTTATTCGAATGATGATTCCGATGCTATTAGGTATGTGTTTAGCTGCGTTTGTTGGCGTCTGTGTCGCCGTAGCTTTTGGTGATGATTGGGAGCATGCCTTCTTTTATACAGTTTCACCAGTAATGGCAGGAGGAATTGGTGAAGGTGTTTTGCAACTGTCCAATGCCTACAGCAATATCCTTAATCAAGATTATAATGTTTTTGTTAGCGCATTAATTCCTGCAACTGTTGTAGGTAACTTTTTTGCAATCACTTTTACGGCGATTATGAGCCGAATTGGTGAAGTTAAACCTCACTTAAGTGGGCACGGTCAATTAGTAAAAATTGAATTTGATGGCTTAGCTGAAGCGTTAAAAGATGATAAGACACCACTTGATGCTCGTGCAATGAGTGGCGCAGTTATGATTTTAGCTACGCTATTTATCTTCGGTATGATTTTAGAAAAAGTCACTCATTTCCCTGGTCCTGTTTTAATGATTATTGCTACCGCTGTAGTTAAATATTTTCGTTTATTACCAGCGAGTGTCGAACGAGGAAGCCAACAATGGTACAAATTTATCTCAGGCAACTTTACCTTTCCATTAATGGCAGGACTTGGGCTACTTTATATAGATTTAAATAGCGTAGTTAAAGTATTAACTATCCCATACTTTATTACCATTATCTCTATCGTCTTCACTGTTTCAATGACAGGATTTGTTTGTAGCTTCTTCTTAAAAATGTATCCAGTTGAGGCATCTATTATTTCATCTTGCCAAAGTGGAATGGGTGGAACTGGTGATGTAGCAATACTTTCAACAGCCAACAGAATGAACTTGATGCCTTTTGCTCAAGTTGCAACACGATTAGGGGGAGCTTTAATGGTGATATGCACCACGGCACTGATGCGTTATTTACATATGTAGTTTTATAAACATTAAAGAATGAATAAGAAGTTTTAAAAGCAGTTTGAGATGAATATTGGTTTGATCTCAAAAAATATTAAATATAGTTTTAAGTATTTAAAAAGGTAAGCATTATGACAACAGTACAAGAAAAAGCGTTAGCAATCAGCAAACAAATGCACGGTAAATTTGAAACCCACTCGAAAGTCCCTGTTAATTCAATGGCAGATCTTAGTGTTGCTTATACACCAGGGGTTGCGGCAGTTTGTACCGAAATTGCTAAAAATCCCGATTCAGTTTATGAATATACTAGTAAACGTAATTTAGTTGCGGTTATCACTGATGGTTCAGCTGTTTTAGGGTTAGGAAATATTGGTCCAGAAGCAGCAATTCCAGTAATGGAAGGCAAGGCAATTTTATTTAAACAATTTGCAGATGTTGATGCAATACCTTTATCAATTAATACTCAAGATCCAGATGAGTTAGTTAAACATATAGCAGCATTAGCGCCCTCATTTGGCGGTATCAATCTAGAAGATATTAGTGCACCAAGGTGTTTTGAAATTGAAAAACGATTACAAGAATTATTAGATATTCCTGTATTCCATGATGATCAACATGGTACAGCAATCGTTGTATTAGCAGCGCTTTATAATGCACTTAAAGTTGCAGGTAAGTCGATCGAATCGGCCAAGGTGGTGATTAACGGTGGCGGAGCAGCTGGTTTAGCAATTGCCGATATGTTATTAGCCGCTGGAGTAACCGATCTTAAAATTGTCGATAAGATTGGTATTTTATCCGAAGATGATCTTTCTTTACCACCTCACCATTTGGCCATGGCGAAGAGAACCAATAAGAACAAACAAAAAGGTACATTACAAGATGCGGTTAAAGGTGCTGATGTGTTTATTGGTGTTTCAGCCCCAGGAGTATTAAAAGCAGATTGGGTTAAAACGATGGCAGAAAAATCAATTATTTTTGCTATGGCAAATCCAACACCAGAAATATTCCCAGACGAAGCTAAAGCAGCTGGTGCTTATATTGTCGGTACCGGGCGTAGTGATTATCCGAATCAAATTAATAATGTTTTAGCATTCCCTGGCATATTTAGAGGCGCTTTAGATGCTAGAGCAAAAAATATTACATTGGCCATGCAGCTTGCAGCAGCAAAAGGATTAGCCAATATCATTACACCTGACAAACTATCAATTGATTGTATATTACCAAATGCATTTGAACCTAATGTAGCCAAGGTGGTTGCTGAAAGTGTAAAAAATGCAGCAAATAATCTTTAATAGTCGATTAAATTAGCTAAAAACCTACTAATACGAAATTTATTAGTAGGTTTTCCTGCCTAATAAGTTATGATAGTAAGTGATCGCTTTTTATACAGTAAATGAGAATGAGATATTTATTTAATAAATTACCACTCAAAGTTAAGTTAATAAGCCTGATTTGCTTAGTGTTTATACTTTCAGTTATTGCACAAAATATTTATATTGTTCATGTAGTGAATAACGAATATCTTATCAACTCTCGCCAACGAGTTGAGAATATCGCAAATATTATCTCTACATCACAAAGTATCATTGACGAAATACAAAATCCAACACCACAAAATATTGCTTCCATTCAAAAAACAACAGAACAATCCAGAGTACTAACACAAACTGATTTTATTGTGATATTTAATATGCAAGGCGTTCGATATTCGCATCCCGATGAAAATAAAATAGGTCAAACTATAGTCGGTGGAGATGAACAGCGCGCATTAAATGGTGATTCCTATACTTCAATTGCTAAAGGCACACTGGGAGATTCTGTTCGGGCATTTAAGCCAATTATGAATGATAAAGATCAACAAATTGGTGTAGTTTTAGTTGGTCAGACCTTGCAAAAAATTAATCATTTAGCCTCAAGAACAAGTCAGCCGATTTGGCTATCCTTGTTTGCTTCATTATCGATAGCTATTCTTTTGGCCTATTTGTTATCTCGCAATATAAAGAAAATTTTATACGGCCTTGAGCCAGTTGAAATGGCGCAGCTATTTGCTGAGCGAAATGCTATTATCCGAACGGTAAAAGAAGGCATTGTGGTTATCAATCGAGATGGATTAATTACACAGATCAATGATGAAGCAATTAGAATTTTGCGCATAAAAAAAGATAAAGAAAACATTATAAGCTTACCTATTGGTGACTTTATCCCAAATACTCGACTACACGAAGTGATGATGAGCGGAAAAGCTGAATATGATTGTGAACAAAATATTAATGGGGTGGTGATACTAACCAATCGAACTCCATTATTTGTTAATGATATTTTAGTTGGGGCTATTGCTTCATTTAGAGATATGACAGAAGTACGTAGATTGGCAGAAAATTTAACAGGAGTTAATCGTTATGCCGATGCTTTACGTTCACAATCTCATGAGTTTAATAATAAATTACATGTTATTTATGGGTTAGCCTTTAATGACAATAAATCTGAATTAATTGATTATCTTGAAGAAATTATTGGCAATCAACAAGCGGAATCTAAACTTGTTAGTCAATATATTAAAGATCCAATTATTGCAGGATTTTTAAATAGTAAATTTAGCCGAGCACGTGAGCTAAATGTGACATTAACGTTTAATATTGATGGTATTTTGGCACCAATAACAGATACATCTGTGACACATGGTTTAGTTACAATACTTGGTAATTTAATTGATAATGGACTTGATGCAGTACAATTTTTAGATGATAAGCAGATAAAGGTGAGTTTAGTTATTGATAATTCTAATTTTCAGATTGAAATCAATGATAATGGTGAAGGTATTTCTGAAAATGATATTCAATATATTTTTCAAAAAGGCTATTCGACAAAGGGCGATAATCGTGGTTTTGGGCTTTATTTAGTGTTAGCTAGTATTGATGAGTTAGATGGGCAAATACAATTATGTGATTCTGATAATAAAAAAGGGACTTGCTTTAAGGTATTATTACCATTAGAAGAGATTTATAGGAAAAAATAATCATATGGTAGAAGTTTTAATTGTTGAAGATGATCCGATGGTAGCAGAGCTCAATAAAAAATATTTGCAAATGCTTCCTGGTTTTAATTTAGTGGCAACTGTTACTAATGGAGAACAAGCGCTACATTTTATCCATGATAATCATATTGATCTATTGTTGCTTGACGTTTTTATGCCAAAACTAAATGGTCTTGATCTGTTAAAATATATTCGAATTAGTTACCCTAAAATAGATATTATTATGGTAACCGCCGCATGTAATACCAATGATATCCAAACCGCATTACGTTTAGGAGTCATTGATTATATTGTTAAACCCTTCACTTTTGAGAGATTTCGTACGGCTTTGATTTCATATCAAGAAAGGATTCGCCTATTATCATCTTCCGAAATACTAAACCAGAATCAATTAGATGATCGAATTTTCACTAAAAACTTTAATACTACAAATAGATTACCAAAGGGAATCGACTCACAAACTTTACAATCTGTTCGAGATGTTATTGTTAACTATCAACAAGATTTCTCTATGAGCGATATTATCGAATTGATTCCTTTATCTAGGATATCGGTTAAGAAATATCTTGATTATTTAGAAGAGTTAGGAGAAATAGAAAGCCATTTGACCTATTTACCAATTGGCCGTCCAGTAAAACGTTATATTTATCAAAAATAGTTTATTTAGTTTGTTATTAATTGTGCTGTAAATGATTACTAAGTTGACTAAAACTATTCATCCATTGTAATTTCATCTAATGATAAGCTGAAACTTGGGACAAATACATCTAAAAAATAATCCATTTCTGGAGTATTACGATCTGATAATGTTTTTTTTAATCGTTGTTCTGCTAACCTAAACTCATTATTACCCGCACTAAGCTCTTCAATTGTTTTAAGATATGCACACAAAGCATCTGCCTGTTTTACAATGCTTTTTTCATCTTCATCATAATAATCGTCATCAATTAGTGTTTTAAAGTCATCTTGTAACTCTTTTGGCAACATATTAATGAGTTTATTTTGAGCTATTTTTTCAATCTTTTTGTATTCAGATGTGATCTGTGGGTTGTAATATTTAGTTGGTGTCGGTAAATCACCCGTTAATACTTCTGATGCATCATGATACATGGCAAGTAATGCTATGCGTTCAGGGTTAACATTACCATTAAATCGTTTGTTTTTAATTATCGCTAAAGCATGTGCAACAAAAGCAACTTGAAGGCTATGTTCTGATACATTTTCAGTTCTCACGTTACGCATTAAAGGCCAACGATTAATTAGTTTTAAACGCGATAAATGAGCAAAAAAATGGCTGTTATTCATTATGATTATCTCATTGATTCTAAAATAAAAAACGCCTCCAAATCGGAAGCGTTAGTAAATTTATAATACGATTTTAATGACTTATGCTAAAACAAGCTGTCTTGTACCTAAAGCAACAGGAACATTTTGTTCTTCATCAAAGGTGACATATTCCCAAGCATCTTGTTTAGCTAATAACGCTTGCAATAGTTGGTTATTTAAAGCGTGACCTGATTTATAACACACTACTTCACCAATCATATTATGGCCACTCATGTATAAGTCACCAATGGTATCTAGCATTTTATGACGTACAAATTCATCTTCAAAACGAAGACCATCTTCATTAAGAACTTTATAATCGTCAACAACAATTGCACAATCTAAGCTACCGCCTAAACATAATCCTTTAGATTGTAATGCTTCAATATCTCGCATAAATCCAAACGTTCTTGCACGACTGATTTGACGAATAAAAGACTCTGAAGAAAAATCCAATTGGTAACGTTGTGAACTGTTATCAATAGCTGGATGACGAAAATCAATAGTGAAATCTAATCGAAAACCACTATATGGTCTTACTTCTGCCCATTTATCACCATTTTCGACACGAACAGTTTCTTTAACTCGTATGAATTTTTTCAGTGCATTTTGCTCAGTAATTCCAGCATCTAATAATAAGTAAACGAATGGGCTTGCACTTCCGTCCATAATTGGAATTTCGGGCGCATTTACTTCAATAATAATATTATCTATACCGAGCCCAGCTAATGCAGAATTGATATGTTCAACAGTTGAAATACGAACATTATCTTCATTAACCAAACAGGTACAAAGCATTGTATCACGCACAGATTTTGCATCCACAGGAAAATCAACATACGGATTTAAATCTGTACGGCGATAAATAACACCTGTGTTCTCTGGCGCAGGACGTAAAGTCAAAGTAACTTTTTTGCCAGTATGTAAACCGACACCAGTTGCTTGAATTGTCTTTTTTAAGGTTCTTTGTTTCACTTCGCACCTACTCTTTTTATTCGCTTCCATTATCCATTAGACAATAAGAAATCAAATAAGTTCAATACTAATTAGCCTGCTTACGGATAAAAGCAGGAATATCTAAAATTTTATGTTCTTCCATTGGAGAAACCGCTGGTTCATTAACAACTTTAGGCATTGGTTCCTCTTGTTGCTGTGGCAAATGATTTGTTTGGCCAAATAATGAACCATGTGATGTAACTGGTTTATTAATT
Organism: Gilliamella sp. B3482; assembly: GCF_026536805.1. Classification (NCBI taxonomy): domain Bacteria; kingdom Pseudomonadati; phylum Pseudomonadota; class Gammaproteobacteria; order Orbales; family Orbaceae; genus Gilliamella; species Gilliamella sp. B3482. The sequence continues at coordinate 525,933 of NZ_JAFNNL010000001.1, forward strand.
TTAACTTCTGGACGTTTATCCATACCAATACCAGTTGCAACCACTGTAACACGAATTTCATCAGACATGTCTGGATCAAATGTAGTACCAACAACCACAGTTGCATTGTCAGAAGCAAAAGCTCTAACAGTACTACCAACAGTTTCAAATTCTTCTAAACCAAGATCAAGACCTGCTGTAACATTAACTAACACGCCACGCGCACCCGATAAATCAATATCTTCAAGTAACGGGCTTGAAATAGCCATTTCAGCAGCTTCTTCGGCACGGTTATCACCACTCGCACGACCAGAACCCATCATAGCGTAACCCATTTCGGACATTACCGTTCTAACGTCGGCAAAGTCAACGTTGATATGACCTGGTTTGGTAATTAATTCAGCAATACCTTGTACTGCACCTTTTAAAACACCATTAGCAGCAGCAAAAGCGTCTAATAGCTTAACGCCTCGACCTAATACTTTTAATAATTTATCATTTGGAATTGTGATAAGAGAGTCAACGTGTTTAGCTAACTCAGCAATACCTTGCTCAGCAAAAGCCATACGTTTTTTACCTTCAAATCCAAAAGGCTTTGTAACAACAGCTACAGTTAAAATACCGAGTTCTTTAGCAATTTCTGCAACAACTGGAGCTGCACCTGTTCCTGTTCCGCCACCCATTCCGGCTGCGATGAATACCATGTCGGCACCCTCAATCGCACTACGAATAACATCACGATCTTCTTCTGCTGAATTCCTTCCCACTTCTGGATTAGCTCCAGCACCAAGTCCTTTGGTCACATTATTACCGATTTGGATAGTTTGACCAACTTTAATTCTTTTCAATGCTTGTGCATCAGTATTTGCTGCAAAAAACTCAACGCCTTCAATATGTTCAGCAATCATATGCTCAACAGCATTACCGCCGCCGCCACCTACACCAATAACTTTAATGACTGCTGCTGGCTCATCATCCGCAACCATAGGCTCAAACATAACTTATCTCCAAATTTACGATCTAACAACATTGTACAGATAACCAGCTACAATGTCTACGAAGTTATTAAATATATTAGCTAAAATTCTTTTTTAAACCAACCGGTCAATCTTTTAGCTATCCCTTTCAATGATGATTTATTGCTATCTTTAGTATCATCATTTAATAAACTTTGTTTTCCATAGTGCAATAAGCCTACGGTTGTAGAACAATAAGGCTTTTGCACATAATCAGTTAATCCTGAAATATTCAAAGGTTGTCCAATACGAACTTGATTTTGAAAAACTTTTTCAGCACATTCAACCATACCTTTAATTTGAGCTGCTCCACCAGTTAAAACAATCCCTGCTGCCAACTGATATTTCACATTTTGTTTCTTAAGTTCATCTTGTAACACTAGTAATTCTTTTTGGACTAAAGATAAAAGTTCTGAATAGCGTGGTTCTATTACATCTGCTAATGTTTGTCTTTGTAATGAGCGTGATGGTCGTCCTCCAACACTCGGCACATCAATAACTTCATCTTTACCAACTAATGAACCGACAGCACAACCATAACGAATTTTGATATTTTCTGCATCCATTGGCGGTGCACCAAATGCATAAGCGATATCACTAGTAACAACATTGCCAGCATAAGGAATAACTACCGAATGACGTAATGCACCACCTGTATAAACAGTAACATCCATTGTTCCGCCACCGATATCAATAACACATACACCTAATTCTTTTTCATCATCAGTCAAGACTGCATAGCTAGAAGCCAACCCAGAGAAAATAAGTTGATCAACTTTTAAACCACAACGTTCAACAGCCTTAACGATATTTCTTGCCATATCATTATGACAGGTGACCAAATGAACTTTCGCTTTCATTCTTACACCAGATAATCCGATAGGATTTTTAATGCCTTCTTGTAAATCAATTGAATACTCTTGAGCAATAACGTGCAAAATACGATGTTCATCCAATATTCGAACGGATTTAGCTGTATGAACTACGTTTTCGACATCTTCTGCCGTAACCTCTTCATCAGCAATTGGCACCATACCTATTTCATTTTGACAACGAATGTGTTTACCAGATAGGCTTAAATAAACAGAAGATATTTGGCAATCAGCCATTAATTCAGCTTGGTCAACTGCTCGTTGGATTGATTTAACAACTGATTCAAGGTCATTTACACCACCTTTATCAACGCCTTTCGATGGACAATGTCCAACACCAATAATATTGACCACACCATCAGGAAGCACTTCACCGACAAGGGCAAGTACTTTGGATGTGCCAACTTCAAGTCCAACAACCAATTTTTTCTCTGTTGCTTTCATACTTAAGCCTTTATTTATTCCTTATTGCGATATTTTTTCTCGTTGTACTGCGATGCCGTTTTCATAACGCAAATCAGCAGCCGTTATTTTTTCATCAGCTGGCATTCTAGACTGAATTTCAGGAAATAATTTAATAAATTGTTGATAGCGTTGTTCTATTTTTTCACTACCAACTATCAATTTTATATCCTGACTTTCAGAACATAAATCAGCTGTACATTGTTTGATCAGCAATTGCCAAGCATTACGTTCATCAGCTATAGCTGCTTTAATTTCTGATGCAAACTTGTTATTAGCTAACTTTCTAGAAATTTCTTCTAGCTTAAAATACGTTTCTAATATTGTTTTTGCTTTACCTTCAGGGCCATATATCCTAGGTAATTGCAATTCACCCAAACGATCTAATGGCACACTAAATACATTGCCAGTATTATCAAGTAGATATAAATCATTCCAGTAAAATGCAGGTTTGTATTCTTCAATATAAACAATCAACCTATCCGGCCATTGCTTACGGATACTAGCTTGTTTAACCCAAGGGTATCGCATTATTTCTTGTTGAATATCGTCAACATCCTGTCCTATATAGGTATTTGGCAATCCTAAACCTAATATTGCTTGTCGAAGATCATCTTCAGTTGTGTAAGTATACTCTCCACTTAAAGTCAATTGTGATAAAACCATTTGATCTGGATCTTCCATCCAGTTCTTAACACAATTGATAGCCCAGGCACTAATACAAATAATTATAATAAAGAACAAAAAACCTATCATTTGTTCTGAATTACGAAAAACAAGCAACCTTCTTCTATTTTGATGTTCTCGTTTGTGCGCTGCTTGTCGGACTTTTTTCATAAAAATAAAGCCAATTATATGGTTGCTAATTGTAAAATACGTTTAACCAATTCACTAAATGACCATCCGTATTCTTTTGCTGCCATTGGTACTAAACTATGGTCTGTCATGCCTGGAGCAGTGTTTACTTCAAGTAAATATGGTTTTTCATTATTATCAAACATAATGTCCACTCTACCCCAACCTCGGCAACCAACGGCTTTATAAGCATCTAAAGCTAATTTACGAATCTCTTGTTCTTTTTCATCAGATAATCCGCTTGGACAGAAATATTGGGTTTTATCTGACAAATACTTTGCATCATAATCATAAAAATTGGTAGCAGGCTTAATGTAAATTGCTGGTAAAACCTCATCACCAACTATCGCAACGGTAAACTCAGGGCCTGATAAAAACGATTCAACCATTACGGTATTATCATATTTGAATGCAACATCAATAGCAGCTTTTAATTCTTCTGCCTTATCAACTCTTGTCATACCAACACTTGAGCCTTCATGGCTTGGTTTAACAAATAATGGTAATCCAAGATTTTTAACAATATTTTCAATGTCAATTAATTGCGATTTTTCAACCATAACGTAATCAGCAACAGGTAAACCAAGTGATTTCCAAACTAGTTTTGTTTTTAACTTATCCATGGTTAAAGCTGATGATAAAACATCACTTCCGGTATAAGGAATGTTTTGATAAGTTAAAATAGCTTGGGTAATACCATCTTCGCCACCTCGACCATGTAAAATAATAAAAGCTTTAGTAAACCCTTCTTGCTTCAAATTTGTTATACAATGATCTTTAGTATCGATAAGATGAGCATCAATACCATTTTCTTGTAACCCTGAAAATACTGCTTTACCTGATTTTAGTGATACTTCTCGTTCAGCAGAGGTCCCACCATACAACACAGCAACTTTATCAACCATTATTATAAAACCTCTTTTGAAAATAGTTGGCTACTGGCTAACTGACGGGCAACTCGGCCAACGCTTCCAGCACCTTGAGTTAATAACAAATCCCCACCTTGTAATAATTCTTTCATTATTTCAGGTAGAAGATCTAAATCAGAAACGTAAATTGGATCAACTTTTCCACGATTACGAATTGAACGGCAAAGTGATCGACTATCTGCGCCTGCAATAGGCTGTTCACCAGCAGAATATACATCTAACATAACTAACGCATCAACTTGAGAAAGAACCTGCGCAAAATCATCAAATAAATCACGAGTACGCGTAAATCTATGTGGTTGAAATAACATCACCAATCTACGGTCAGGCCAACCATTTCGAGCTGCCTGAATTGTGGCATTAACTTCGCTTGGATGATGTCCGTAATCATCAACCATCATAATATCTTTTCCATTTCCATCAGGAAAAATACCTAATAGATCGAATCGACGGCTAGTTCCAGCAAATTTTGCTAAAGCTTGTATAATTGAATTATCATCAATACCATCTTCAGTCGCAGCGATAATTGCTGCTGCTGAGTTTAAGGCATTATGTTTGCCAGGTGCATTTAATTCAATTTCTAAATCGTCATGATCTGGGCGACATACTCTGTAGTAACTAACGCCTCTTTCTTGACGATAATTTTTAATAACAACATCGGCTTCTTCACTAAAACCATAAGTAATAATTTTACGACCAACAATCGGTAACAATTCACGATTAATAGGATCGTCATAACACATAACAGCTAATCCATAAAAAGGAAGATTACGTAAAAAGGAAATAAAGGTTTGTTTAAGATTCTCAACACTTCCTTGATAAGTATCCATATGATCAGGTTCAATATTAGTTACTATAGATACCATAGGCTGTAAGTGTAAAAATGAAGCATCACTTTCATCGGCTTCTGCAATAAAATATCGACTACTACCTAATCTAGCATGGGTTCCTGCTGCTTTAACCAAACCACCATTTACAAAAGTTGGATCGAGTTTAGCTTCTGCATAAATAGCCGTTACCATTGCTGTGGTAGTCGTTTTACCATGGGTTCCTGCAATAGCTATACCATATCGAAAACGCATTAATTCGGCTAACATTTCAGCTCGTTGAATTACAGGAATACGAGCTTCTCTAGCTGCAACGACTTCTATATTATCTTGAGAAATCGCTGATGAGATAACAACAACACTTGCACTAAGAACATTTTCAGCAGCATGTCCGATAACAATCTTTGCGCCTAATGTTTCTAAATGTTGTGTTACTGCATTTTCAGCAATATCAGAACCGCTAATTTGATAGCCTTCATTAGCAAGAACTTCAGCAATCCCTCCCATTCCGGCACCGCCAATACCCACAAAATGGATATGTTTGACACGTTTCATTTCTGGAATGATTGCTCTTAATTCAGCTAATTCCTTAGTATTCACTATTAAACCCCTGGTTAATTATTTATTAAGTAAAGTCATTTTTTGATCTCAAACAGAACTTAACAAAACTGTTACTTAAAATTATAAATAAAATTCGTTATTTTACCACTGAAATCAGTGTTTCTGCCACTCTTTCTGTCGAATTTATAATGGATAAACTTTTCGCTTTTACAGCCATTTCAACTAATTCTTGTCGACTTAGGTTTGAAAGTAATTGAAATAATGAATCAACATTAAAATCAGGCTGTTCAATAATCTTAGCAGCATCAATATCAGCTAAAGATTTTGCATTCCAAAATTGCTGGCGATCTTTATGCATAAAAGGAACAAAAATAGCACCAATACCAACAACTTCTATTTCACTCACAGTTAATGCACCGCTTCGACAAATAACTATATCAGCCCAACTATAGGCTTCTTTAACATCACTAATAAATTCTGTTACTTGGTTAATGTTACAGTTCTGATAAGATTTAATTACATCATCTAACATTCCTTTGCCCGTTTGATGCCAAACAATAAATTTATCAGACAATTTTGAAATTGCTTGAGGAACAACAGTATTGATTACTTTGGCGCCTTGACTACCACCCATAACCAAGACTCTAATAGGGCCTTGTCTATTTTTGAGTCTTTCACTGGGTTCTTCAATTGTTAATAAGTCACTACGAACTGGATTACCAACCACTTCAGCATTTCTAAATGCTGTTGGAAAAGCTTGTAAAACTTTAGTTGCAATTTTAGCCAAATATTTGTTTGTTAATCCCGCAATGCCATTTTGTTCATGTAGTACCACTGGAATACCTAAACTTTTGGCAGCTATTCCACCAGGCCCTGAAACATACCCGCCCATACCTAAAACAACATCAGGACGATACGCTTTTAAAATTTTCCTAGCTTGTAAAACAGCTTTCAATATTTTATAAGGCGCTTTTAATAATGCTAGTTTACCTTTGCCACGTAGGCCAGATATTTGAATAAAGTCTATTTCAATTCCATTTTCAGGCACTAACTGTGCCTCCATACGATCAGCTGTACCTAACCATCTTACTTGCCAACCTTGTTTCATTAAATGATGAGCAACAGCAATACCAGGAAATACATGCCCACCAGTACCACCAGCCATGACTAATAACTTTTTCATTATTTAATTGACCTTATTCTTGCTTGAGCTTGTTGTTGTCTGAACTCAAAATCTATTCTTAGTAATATTGCAACTGCAATACTCATTACAATAAGGCTTGAGCCTCCATAACTAATAAATGGCAAAGTTAAACCTTTTGTAGGTAACATACCGGATGTTACACCAACATTAACAAAAGTTTGAAAACCAAACCAAATGCCAATTTCACAAGCTAAATAGCCTGAAAATTGAGATCCTTCGTTTAACGCCCGATATCCTATAGCTAATGCTTTAAATGTTAGACAGAAAAGTAATAACAACAAAGCTACGACACCGATATATCCATACTCTTCTGAAATAATTGAAAAAATAAAATCAGTATGACATTCAGGTAGATAGCGTAATTTAAAAATAGAATTACCAATTCCTTGTCCAGTTATACCACCATTACCAATAGCCATTAATGAAGCAACAAGCTGATAACCTGCTCCAGTGGCATCTTGCCATGGATCAAGGAATGTCATTAAACGTGTCAAACGGTAAGATTCATATAAAATAAGGCAAGCAACTGCACCAACCCCAGTTAGTAAAATGGCAATAAATTGCCATAATTGAGCACCAGCAATAAATAAAATGCCGATTGTGACCATGAATAATACAATCACCGTACCTAAGTCAGGCTGTTTTAGTAATAAAATTGATAAAACAGCCATCACCACCATAGGTTTAAAAAAGCCCCAAAATCCGTTTTGAACTTCATCTGATTTACGAGCTAGATAACCTGCTAAAAATAGAAATAATGATAATTTAGAAAGCTCAGCTGGTTGAAAATTAAAAACACCTAACGGAATCCAACGCGACGCACCATTAATTGAAGAACCAATCCCCAAAACAACTATCAGCATAATAATTGAAATAATTAATAAAACTGATCCAAATTGTTGCCAACGTTGCATAGGAATATATAAAGCTATACACATTAAAAATAGCGACATTCCAATTTGGATTAACTCGCGTTGGGTATAAAAGAAAGGAGCACTTTCACTAAATGCCATTGATGAGGATGTCACCATAATTAAACCAAATATCATTAAACCAATCACTGTCCAAAGCAACTGGTTGTCGAAAGGAATATTTGGATTTACTTGTTTTCTTATCCAAAAGAATGTCATTTTTCACCCCTTTGAGTATACTGCTTAGCAAGTTGTGCAAAAAGATTTCCGCGCTCAATGTAATTTTTAAACTGATCTAAACTTGCACAAGCAGGCGAAAGCAACACCACGTCTTTTGGTGCTACTTTTTTAGCTATACATTCAATAGTTTCAGCCATCGTTTCTGTAATCGTTGATATATTAGGCGCTAAATTAGCAAGTAAATTTCGATCTCGTCCAAAACAGAAAATTTCAATATTTCTATCTTTTAAATAAGGAATCAAAGGTGAAAAGTCTGCTGATTTGCCATCTCCACCTAGCAATAAAAACAATTTTCCATTACATATAACACTATTTAAAGCAGCTTCTGTGCTACCTACATTTGTTGCTTTAGAGTCATTAATCCATTTTACCCCATTACTCTCAAATACTAACTCAAAGCGATGAGGTAACCCCTGAAAATTAGCAATAGTTTTCAAACTTGAATCACGATCAATGTTTAAACTATCGGCAATAGCTAATGCTGCTAATGCATTCAAATAATTATGACATCCAATTAATTTCATTGCGTTAGTCGCTAGGACTGGCTTTTGTTGTGCAATCAAGTATTCATAATTATCATCTAAATGATAATCTCCAGCCTTTATCCCAAATGAAACACAGTGGTGATGATTATTCTTTGGTTTAGTTAATTTATCATCATGATTAATTACACAACATTTTGCATTGTGATAAATGCGTTGCTTAGCTTCAGCATACTGCATTAAACCAAGAGGATAACGATCCATATGGTCTTCGGAAATATTCAATATTGTTGCCACAGAAGCTTGTAAGCTTGATGTTGTTTCTAACTGAAAACTCGAAAGTTCTAACACATAAATATCACAATCTTGTTTTAATAGTGAAAGAGCCGGTTCACCGATATTGCCACCTACGCCAACTTTTAATCCAGCCTCTTTGACAATATCCCCAACCAATGTAGTAACGGTTGTTTTACCATTTGCCCCTGTAATAGCAATAATTTTTTTATTTCTATCTTGATTAACTTCACGGCAAAAAAGCTCGACATCACCAACAATCTCAATACCTTTTTCAGCGGCTTTTTGTAATTCAGGTGTAGATAATGCAATACCAGGACTGGCAATAATCAGATCTGCATCAAATAGCCAGTCTATATTTAGATTTCCTAAATGATAAATAACACGATCATCTAATTGCTCTAATTCTGAAGGAGATAAACGTGTATCAATCACTTTCGGTATAACATTCTGAGCAAGAAAATAGTCAACACACGAAAGTCCTGTTATCCCTAATCCGATAATAACAACTTTTTTACCTTGATAGTCAACCATGATGCAATCCTACTCTATTTTATTTAACGTAATTTCAAGGTTAATAAACCAATTACGACTAACATCAATGAAATAATCCAAAACCGAACAATTACTCTTGGTTCTGGCCAACCTTTTAATTCATAATGATGGTGAATTGGTGCCATTTTGAAAATTCGTTTACCTCTTAATTTGAACGAACCTACTTGTAAAATTACGGATAAAGTCTCTATAACAAAAATTCCACCCATTACTAATAATAAAAATTCTTGTCTCAGTAGTACTGAGATAATCCCAAACACACCACCTAAAGCTAACGAGCCTACATCACCCATAAAAACCATCGCTGGATAGGTGTTAAACCATAGAAAGCCAAGACCTGCACCAATGATTGCAGTACAAACAATCATTAGTTCGCCACTAAATTTGATATATGGAATATGTAAATATGCAGCAAAGTTAACATTACCTGTCGCCCAAGCAACAAGAGCAAAACCAGCAGCTACAAACACAGTTGGCATAATTGCTAGGCCATCTAAACCGTCAGTAAGATTTACTGCATTACCTGCACCAACAATAACCACATAAGTCAGTAAAATGAACCATAACCCTAATTGCGGCATAACATCTTTGAAAAAAGGAACAACTAATACTGTTACGGAACTATCTTTCCCATATGCATAAAGACCAAAAGCCACAATTAATGCAATAACTGACTGCCAAAAATATTTCCACCTAGCAATTAAACCCGCAGTATTTTTACGGATAACTTTTAAATAATCATCAGCGAAACCAACAAGACCATAACCAAGTAAAACAAATAAGGTTACCCAAACATAAGGATTTCGTAGATCTGCCCATAGAAAAACAGAAAACGAAATAGAAGCTAAAATAAGCGTTCCACCCATTGTTGGTGTTCCCTTCTTACTTAAATGAGATTCAGGACCATCGTGGCGAATAACTTGACCAATTTGTAATTTTTGAAGCCAATCAATTACTTTTTGCCCCATAATTAACGAAATTGCCAATGATGTTAATAACGCAAGAATAGCCCTTACCGTTAGATAAGAAATAACATTAAAAAAAGTAAAATATTTAACTAAATATTCTGATATCCACACCAACATAATTTTTAATCCTGACCTGTTTTTAATTGAATTTCTGTGATTAGTTCTTCCATTCTTGCACTACGTGAACCTTTAACTAACATAGTTAAGTTTAGATATTTTTGTAATAACGCTAACAAAAACTCAACTGCTTTATGTTTATCAACGAAATGGTGTCCAACACCACTAAATTGGCTAATCAATTCGCTTAAATCACCAACACTGACAACACAATCAATTTTTTGTTGTTTAGCTAATTCACCAATTTGTTGATGATAATTTTTTGCGTTATGTCCCAATTCCGCCATATCACCTACGACTAAAACTCGATAACCTGGTTGAGTTGCTAAAACATTAATAGCAGCCGACATTGACCCAACATTAGCATTATAGGAATCATCCCAAATTAATTGAGTTTGATTTAATTTAATTGGGTAAAGACGCCCTTTCACAGATTTCGACGTTGCTAATCCCTTCTTAACTTCTATTAAAGTTGCACCTACTGATATTGCTAAAGCTGCAGCAGCAATTGCATTAGATACATTATGCTCACCAACTAATGGTAAGGTGATTTCACTCTCACCAATTGGTGTGCACAATGTGAAAATAGTCTGATCCATTACTTTTATATTACTAGCATAAAAATCAGCAGAAGAATTATGTAAAGAAAAGGTCCAAACAGTTTTATTATTTAGCTCTTTTAACCAATTATCAGAACAACTATCTAAATTAATAATCGCGATGCCGTTTTCTGAAAGCCCTTCAAAGATTTCACCTTTAGCTGTTGCTACCCCTTCAAGTGAACCAAAACCTTCAATATGAGCTAAAGCAATATTATTAATGAGTGCACTATTTGGTTTAACTAAACGAGTGGTATAAGCAATTTCACCAATATGATTTGCACCCAGTTCAATAACTGCAAATTGATCTTGCTTTGATAATCTTAATAACGTTAATGGAACTCCAATATCATTATTAAAATTACCTTGAGTATAAAGTGTTTCACCACACTGCTGTAAAATAGTAGCAGTCATTTCTTTCACAGATGTTTTACCTGATGAACCCGTCAACGCGACAATTTTAGCTGAGCTTTGATCTCGCACAAATGAAGCGATTTGACCTAATGCTAAATGGGTATCATTTACTACTATTTGAGGAATATCATCGTCGAATTTGTGATTAGCAATTACCAAACAAGCTCCATCTTTAATAGCTTGTTTAGCAAATAAATGACCATCAAATTTATCACCCACTAATGCAATAAATAGTGATTTATGAGTAATTTTTCGTGAATCAGTACAAATTTCTTCAATAGTTAATCTCTCATCTTGAATATGATAAGAAGTCCCATTAACTATTTTTTCGACTTGCTTAATATCTAAAGGAATCATGATTGATTCTCTACTCCTAAAATCTGTTTTACGGTTTCTTGATCTGAATAATGATGCTTTGTTATACCTATAATCTGATAATCTTCATGTCCTTTCCCAGCTATTAGAATAACATCATCAGGTTTGGCTTGAGCTAGGGTCTTTGTGATAGCTTCAACTCTATCAGTAATAACTTGTGTATTTTTAACGTCAGTTAGGCCTTCTTGTATATCATGAATAATTTTTATTTCATCTTCAGTACGAGGATTATCATTAGTTAATACAATTTTATCGGCAAACTGTTCAGCAACTTCCCCCATTAATGGTCTTTTACCTGTATCTCTATCGCCTCCACAGCCAAAAATCACCCATAATTTACCTTTGCAATGAATGCGGCTTGCTTGTAATGCTTTTTGTAGAGCGTCAGGTGTATGGGCATAATCAATAATTACCGTTGGGCTATTTTTCACGTGTATCACTTCCATGCGACCACATATTGGCTTAAGATACGATGCCATATTGACTACTGCAAAAAATGGATAATCAAGTGTTAGTAATGTTGCGATTGCTAATAGTAAATTTGATACATTAAATTCACCTAGTAATCGGCTATGAATAATGGCATTACCCCAACTTGATTCCATATGAATTTCGGCACCTTTATCATGATATTCAATCATTGACACACCAACAAAAGGGTTGTCCATCATCTTCAAGCGTCGCAAGGACTTAGGTTGGCATGATACTGCAGTAGCTTTTGATAATTTATCAATCCAACGTCGTCCATAAGCATCATCATAATTAATAATGGGTTTTCCTGAACTAGCTACCTGCTTTTCTTTTTCATCAGAACTAAATAGCGACCATTTTGCCTTAGCATATCTATTCATCGTTTTATGATAGTCAAGATGATCTCGGCTTAGATTAATAAATACTGTCGCTGCACAATGTAACTCTTTTACCCGATTCATCGATAACCCATGGGAAGAAATTTCCATTGCCACAACTTGAACACGTTTTGCTACAAAATCAGCTAGATAAGACTGAACTTCTACAGCAGATAAAGTTGTGTTTGGCGAGGGTTCGAGATGATTGTAAACACCATTACCAATCGTGCCTAACAATGCGGATTTTTTATTTAATAAAGTTGCACATTGTGCAATCAACTGCGTAATTGTCGTTTTACCGTTTGTCCCTGTTACTCCAATTACAGATAAATGTATAGAAGGTGAATGATAAAAATCAGCTGCAATTTTTGATAATTTTTGAGAAAGTTGAAACACACTTATTTGTGGAATAACTTTCTCGTCTTTTTGATTTAGGTAATCAATTTTCAAATCATTTGATTTTCTGTTTGTTTCAGTTAGAACAAGTACAGCACCTGATGAAATTGCTTGAGGAATAAAATCTTTACCATTAACGGTATACCCTTTAATAGCTACAAACACATCTCCTTTTTGCACTTTCCGACTATCAATTACTAATTGATTAAGCGGGAAATCATCTACTGGTAGTTGATTTCCACCTAATAAGTTATATAAAGTTTTAAATGTGCTTGTTGCCATTATTTATTACCTATTAATATACAATCATTTGACCATCAACTTGACGATCTGGTTTTACATTCATTGTTCTAAGAACTCCCCCCATAATACGGCTAAAAACAGGGGCTGAAACAGAACCACCATAATATTGCCCAGCTTTTGGATTATCGATAACAACAACCAGTGAATATTTAGGTCCTGTTGCTGGTGCAATACCAGCGGTATAAGCTAAATATTGATTAACATATCGTCCACCAGATAGTTTTTTAGCTGTACCCGTTTTAACACCTACACTATATCCAGGGACAGAAGCTTTGGTACCACCTCCAGTCACAGCAACCGCTTCCATTAATTGCACTACTGTTTTAGCTGTTTTTTCAGCTACAACACGTTTACCTTCTACTGGCTCGTTAATTTTTAATATTGAAACAGGTCGATAAACACCATAGCTACCGATAGTTGCATAAGCCCTAGCTAGCTGTAGTGGGGTAACACTTAATCCATAACCAAAAGAAAACGTCGCTCTTTCTATATCAGCCCATTTTCTTGTTCTATCAGCAGCAATTGAACCACTCACTTCTCCACCTAAACCGAGTTCAGTTGGTTGTCCTAACCCAAAACGGCTATAAAACTCAACAAGGTCACCTGATTGCATTTGTAAAGCTAACTTACTCACACCGACGTTACTTGATTTTTCAAGGATACCAGCCAAATTTAGGGCTTTTTGATAAGACACATCTTTGATTTCATAACGATTTACCAAAAAAGGTCTAGTATCAATAACCGTGTTTAAATCAGCTATTTTTTTCTCTAATGCAGCCATAACAACTAAAGGTTTAACTGTTGAACCTGGCTCAAATGCATCTGTTATCGCTCGATTTCGTAATAAACTATAATCAATTGAAGAGCGATTATTCGGGTTATAGGATGGACTGGTTGCCATGGCCAATATTTCACCCGAGTGAACATCAATTAAAACAGCTGTGCCACTATCAGCTTTGTTAAATTCCACAGCTTGACTAAGTTCACTGTAAACGAGCGATTGTAAACGTTCATCAATACTTAATGTCAAATCAGAAGCAACTTCACTTTCAGTCCTTTCTAATTCTTCTATAACTCTACCAACACGATCTCGCCTAACAACACGTTGTCCTGATTCACCAATCAGCCATTTATTAAAGCTTTTTTCAATTCCTTCTGAACCTTTTTCCGTTCCATTTTCATCAATGTCAGTTAAACCGATTAATTGTGCTATATTTTCAGCTGCTGGATAATAACGTTTAGATGTTTTGGCAAACGAAATACCAGGTAATTTTAATTGTTTCAAATAATCCGATATTGTTGGTGTAATTTGTTTAGACAAATAAACAAAACGCATTGATGGATTACTCAATTTTTGCTCTAGTGTGGACATTGGAATATTCAATGTCTTTGCTAATCCTTGCCAACGGATATCATTAGGATCAACTCCGCCTTTTTGTACAACAATTTTCGGATCAGCCCAAACATCATACATAGGTACACTAACAGCCAATGCTCTGCCATTACGATCCGTAATCATTGCTCGAGGTGCGCTCATTTCTTGATGACGAATTGAGCGTTTATTGGCTTCAGCAATTAACTTATCAGGTTCTATTATTTGTAAAATTGCCAATCGGACAAGTAAACCAATAATTGCTAAAATAATAAAACCATAAACAATATAAAATCGAGTGAGGGTAAAAATTTGTTTTTTACTATTTAATTTATTCCCTCTATTCGATTTTGTAGTATGTTTTACATTATCTCTTTTATTAGCAAACTTCATTATTTACTCTTTATCACAATAACGGTTTCATTTTGCGGTGTCACATACGACATGCCCAATTGATTTTTAGCTTTATCTTCAACACGTTTTGGATCAGCAAGTACATTTTCCTCAATAACTAAATTACGCCATTCACTTTCTAAAACATCTTGTTCGAGTAATAATTGTTCACGTTCAAATAATTGTTTACGGACTTGCTGGGTTATAACTAATACAGCTCCAGCAGAAATAATAATAAAAACCAATAACAATAATGAAATTTTTTGATGGCCGAGCAAATCACTAAGGATTAATCCAAATAAACTTTTGCTGGGTCTTTTTTGATTGTGTATATCTACACTTGTTCTTTGATAAATTTCATTGTTACTATTCATTTTTCCTTTCTGCTATCCTTAATATCGCGCTTCGAGAACGCGGGTTACCATATATTTCATTATTGCTTGGCTTAATTTTGCCAAGTGATTTTAATTTAGCATCACCATATTGTTTAATTTGTTGTTCTGTTAATGGTAAGCCAGCTGGTAAATTAGGACCTTTACTCTGTTTATTTATAAATTGTTTTACAATTCTATCTTCTAATGAATGAAAACTAATAACTGCAAGTCTTCCTTGAGCAGCAAGCACTGACAAACTGCTATTTAAGGCTTGCTCAACTTCTTCCAATTCACTATTTATATAAATGCGAATAGCTTGGAACGAGCGTGTTGCTGGGTGTTTATTTTTGTCTTTTTTCGGTGTTGCTTTTTCAATTAGATTTGCTAATTCTAATGTACGAGTAATTGGTGAAACTTTATTCTGTTCCACAATTGCACGTGCAATCCTTTTGGCAAACTTTTCTTCCCCAAAAGTTTTTAAAACCCATGCGATATCATTTTCATCACTATTTAGTAACCACTCACTTGCAGTTACACCTTTGCGGTTATTCATCCGCATATCAAGTGGTCCATCTCGCATAAAAGAAAATCCTCTTTCAGGATCATCTAATTGTGGAGATGAAACCCCCAGATCTAATAAAAAGCCATCAATATTACCTAACAACCCTAAATCATTGATATATTGATGTACATTCGAAAACTCTCCTCGAATAAAAGTAAACCTAGGATCGGTTATATTAAGTGCGGCTTGTTCAGCACGTTCATCTCGGTCAATTGCAATTAGTTTCCCTTGCTCGCCCAATTGTTCAAGAATTAACCTAGAATGACCACCACGCCCAAAAGTACCATCAATATAAATACCGTTTTTTTTTATATTTAATGCAGCCACAGCTTCATTTAACAAAACAGTTTTATGTTGATAATCCATCTTTATTTACTCTTATTAAATTGTTAGACTTTTTAAATTTTCTGATAAGTTTTCAACATCTGTTGATAATGTGGCAATGTCATCACTAATTTGTTGATACCAAATTGCTTCATCCCATATCTCAAATTTATTAGATTGGCCAACAAACATGGTATGTTTTTCTAGTTTTGCATAAGTACGTAAAGTTGGTGGAAGTAAAATACGTCCTGCATTATCTAAATTACATTCCGTTGCATAACCTAATAATAGTCTTTTAATTCTTCGTTCTGCTTCAACAACTGTTGATAATGTTGATAGCTGTAATTCAATTTTTTGCCATTCAGTCATTGAATAAAGTGTCAAACAGGGGTGATATAAACCAATGGTACAAACTAAACCATCAGGCAAAAATTCACGATAACGAGTAGGGATTGCTATTCGCCCTTTGCTATCTAAATTGACTGAAATTGCACCACTAAACATGAAAGCACCGTAATTGTTAATTTTTATTGTTTTTAAATTATTAAAAAATCAATATGTTAATTAAAAACCTATTTTTTACCACTTAACCCCACTTTTTACCACAAAAGTTACAAAAATAATAGATATTTAATCAATTAATTTCTAACAATTTAAGAAATTAATAAGATAATAAGTGAGCACTAACAAATTAAGTGAAGCGCTTAGAAATGGTAAGACGAAATTATTAACAGTGTTTATTAATATCCGAAACAAACTAATAATAAAAAAAGTCACAAATAATCAATTTATTAATGATTAAAAATAGCTCAATAGGTGTTTTAATATAAGACCAGAAATGAGAGCTTTGCCAGTAAAACTGGCAAAGTTGATTGTTCAGTTAAGATGCTGTCCAAAAACCAATTACATTGACTTTGTTTTGTTGCAGTATTGCACGAATTGGCATTTGATTAATATTATCTCCCTTTTCTGCTTGTTGTAATACCTGCATTTTGCTTTCTCCAACTAAATGCAGATAGATATTTTGACTATCTAAAATAGTTGGTAATGTTAAAGTAATGCGGTCTAATGGAGCCGTCAATGGAGTCATTCCAACAACTTTGCGACCTGATTTCATATCCAAACCAGCCCGCAAATTTGCTGCACCCGGGAAAAGTGAGGCAGTATGACCATCTTCTCCCATTCCTAAGATTAAAACATCTAAAGGCATAGGAATTTTATTTAAAATTTTGTCTGTAATTTCTGCACCATCAAATGGATTATCACAACTATTTTTTAAACCTACAAAATTGGCCAATTTAGCTTTATTTTGTAATAAGTAAGTTAACACTAATTTTTCATTACTAGCGTCATCGGTATCATCTACCCATCTATCATCTACTAATGTAATAAAAACATTGTGCCAATCTAAATCTTGTTGGCTTAATAGTTTAAATAATGGAATAGGTGTTTTACCACCTGATACAGCAATAGAAGCATGTCCCTTTTTATCAATAGCTTGTTTCAAATCTTTGACAATATAAGCAGCTAAATCTTCAATTAATAATTGACTATTTGGATATTTTTTTAATGTAAACATATTGTTAAATTCCTCTATTTAAACTCATGCCATGAATGACCATCTTTAGTTATCAAAGCAACCGATGCGACAGGCCCCCAAGTACCAGCAGGATAAGTTTTAGGTGGTTCATTATCTAATTTCCAGGCACTAATAATTGAATCAACCCATTTCCAAGCTGCCTCTACTTCATCTCGATGAACAAATAATGCTTGTCTTCCTCGCATCACTTCAAGTAACAACCGCTCATAAGCATCAGCACTTTGTTGATGAAAAGTTTCACTAAAACTTAAATCTAACTTAGTCGTTTGTAAATTATGTGTACTGTCTAATCCTGGCACCTTATTTAAAATTTCAATATCCATACCTTCATCTGGCTGTAGACGAATTGTTAGTTTATTCTGCGGTAGTTCAGAATAAGACTCACTAAATAAATTAAGGGGTAAAGATTTAAAATAAACTACTACTTCAGAACACTTGCTTGGTAAACGTTTTCCGGTTCGTAAATAAAAAGGAACACCCGCCCAACGCCAATTATCAATATCAACTCGAATAGCAACAAATGTTTCCGTATTACTTTGTTTGTTTGCACCATCTTCTTCTAAATAACCAGGGACATTGATACCATTAACAAACCCTGCAGTATATTGTCCTCTAACAACTTTTTCACGGATATTTGCTTTATTAATTGGACGTAATGCATTAAGTACAGCAATCTTTTCTCTACGCAAGCTATTATCTTCAAGATTTGCAGGTGGAGACATGGCAATCATCGTCAGAATTTGTAATAAATGGTTTTGCACCATATCACGCATTTGACCCGCTTTATCAAAATAACCCCAGCGACCTTCAATTCCTACTTGTTCTGCAACAGTGATTTCAACATGATCAATAGAATTTCTATCCCAAAGCGAAGCAAATACAGGATTAGCGAAACGAAGTGCGAGTAAATTTAAAACTGACTCTTTTCCTAAGTAATGGTCGATACGATAAACTTGTGATTCACTGAAAAATTTTGCAACTGAATCATTAATTTCCTTTGATGATTGCAGATCAAAACCTAGTGGTTTTTCCATTACAATTCTATTTTGAGCCTGATTTAAACCTGCTTCAGCTAACCCTTGGCAAATCGTACCAAAGGCATTGGGATGCATCGCAAAATAGAAAATAGCAGGATGTGACTTTTCAAGCTTATCTTTTAATAAATTAAAACCGGCAATGTCATTAACATCTAATTTATGAAAGTTAAGGCGTTGGCTAAAACGTTGCCAAATACTTTCATCTAGTGGTTCAGTCATAAATGTGGTTAACGCATCTTTTGCAACCTCAGTGTAAGCGGCTTGATCCCAATCAGCTCGACCTACACCTAAAATTTTTGTCTGCTTTGGCAACTTTCCATATTTTTCTAATTGATATAGAGACGGTAATAGTTTGCGCCTTGTTAAATCCCCTTTAGCGCCAAAAATTACCAAATCGCAAGCTGGGATATCAGACATGAGTTTCTCCTAAAATGGTGTAATCTACAATTTATTTTATTATGTTTGATACCAATATACATCAAGTTAATAGAATAAATTATAACAATAGGTATTTGTCGTTTTAAGACTATAGTAAAAAATAAAAGGTCACCATTTAGGTGACCTTTTATTTAAAGATATTGTTGAATGATTTTTCAACAAACATATGATTATGCGCGTACAAAATCCATGTGAACTAATTTTGGTTTAAATGGATGACGTTGTACTGCTTGCACTTTAGCTTTAACTGCTTTACCGTCAATTTCAATAGTTAGTACTTCAGAATAAAACTCTGGTTTTTCTTGCATATTGAAAATTTGATTGTGATCTAACACAATAGAAATTGCAGGTTCTGTTCCACCATAAACAATTGCTGGGAACTGACCAGCGTGACGCAGGCGGCGGCTCGCACCCTTACCATGCTCTTTTCTAACTTCTGCTTTAAATTTAAACATATTGATTTCTCTTGTTTATTCTAAATAAAAAACCAATTACAGGCGACCCAGTAGTTGGCTATAAAATTGATGCTCTAAAAAGCGCTAAGGATTATAAAGTGTTATGATTGTAAACGCAATCAAATAATGAGTTTAATAAAGATATAGTCTTATATTGATTGCGTTTGCAATATCAAAACCTAATGATTAAATAACTTCAATCTTAAATCCATATGTTGATTTCTGTATTGGCGATAATTTTAACGACTTATTAATACGACACGTTTCAACACATACCATAGATTGATATTCTTCATCAGCAAAATCCGCCATTGCTTTAGCTTTATCTATCCAAGGATTCCAAGTAACAACATCACTTGCATTAACATTAGTTAATTTAATTGTTCGTTTACCATCGGTAATAAGGATTGAGTCATCCGCATGGGTATAAATGCGATCAACCTCTTGATTAAAGGTAAGTTGCCCTGAAATTGATGGTTTATTTTCAACTGCTAAGCGTTCTTGATAAGAATCGCCTAAACCTTTAACAGTGACATCATTAATATTATTAACTTCAAAATACGTATGTAATGCACTTGTTGCTTCGAAATCCCCAGTGCAAGATAAATTCACTTCACACGTTTGTCCAACATGAATGGTTAACCAAGCTTGGAAAGGTTTTGTGAAAAACTGTTCTGTTTGCTGATTATTAGTTAATGATAAAGTTAAATTCACTCCATTATTATCTTCTTTGCAAGAATCTAATTTCCATTCAACCAGACGCGCAAAACCATGCATAGGATCACCCAATTTACCAAACCATGGCCAACAAATTGGTACTCCCCCTCTAATTGCAACTTCCTTTTTAAAGTTAGCTTTTTGACTTAACCAAATAACCGGTGTCGGTTCTGTTGAAGGTTGCCAAAATAAAAGATGAGCACCTTGTAACGATACTGCTGCTGAACACGTTTTATGTTTAATCACTATGACAGGCAATTCACCAAATGTACATTGATTAACTGATGCACTCACTGATGTACTTGATAAATCACTATCTAAAATCTGCTTAATAATACTCATATTTACTCCTAACTATCTAATTTGCTTGGCGAACATCGTCTTTAGTCATTAATTGTACGCGCATTATTCGAATTATAAAAACGGAATAAAAGCTTTTTTTACTAAATTGGAGTAATATAGCCAGCTATTTATTATCAGTTGCTGACACTTTTTTAAAAATTTGAGGAAAGGTATATGGTTCAATATAAAATCCCGTTGAGTTTATATATACATATGCCATGGTGTGTACAAAAGTGTCCATATTGTGATTTTAATTCACATAACATGAAGAAAACGCCCGATTATTCAGCATATATAAATCATTTAATTAATGATTTAAAACAAGACGTCGTGCTTTCAAATGATCGTTCTATTAAATCTATTTTTATTGGTGGAGGTACACCCAGTCTTTTCTCCGCGGAGTTAATTAATAAATTATTAATGAGTATAAATAAAATTATACCAATTAATCACGACGCAGAAATAACAATTGAAGCCAATCCTAATTCAGTTGATGTAGAAAGATTTAAGGGATATCAACAAGCTGGAATTAATCGAATATCAATTGGTGTACAAAGCTTTCAAGCAGATAAGCTTGCAAAATTAGGACGAGTTCATAATCCGCAAGAGGCAATAGATGCTGGAAAATTAGCACAAAATTTAAAGTTAAAAAGCTTTAATATAGATTTAATGCATGGCTTGCCTAATCAAACAGTATGTGATGCATTAAGTGATCTAAAACAGGCAATAGAAATTGCACCGCCACATTTATCTTGGTATCAACTTACAATAGAACCTAACACTTTATTTGGTTCTAAACCGCCTGTTTTACCTGATGATGATATGTTATGGGATATTTATCAACAAGGCCATCAATTATTAACTAAGCATGGTTACCTACAATATGAAACATCTGCTTATGCAAAGGCCAATTATCAATGCCAACATAATTTAAATTATTGGCGGTTTGGTGATTATATCGGTATTGGTTGTGGTGCTCATGGAAAATTAACCCAAAATGATGGCACAATTATTCGCACCGTAAAAACAAAACATCCTAAAGGATATTTAGAAGGACGCTATTTGGAACAATCTTATACTGTCCCTAAAGATGAGTTAGCATTTGAATTTTTTATGAATAGATTTAGATTATTTGAAGCCACACCTAAATCCGAATTTGAACAACGAACTTTTTTACCTTTACACTCTATTGATAAGCAGATATCGACTGCTATTGAAAAAAAATATTTGATTGATAACAACCAATGCTGGCAAATCACAGAGCATGGGAAATTATTTTTAAATTCATTACTTGAAATATTCTTATAACGAAATCAGTTAAAAGATTTACTATTTATTAACAAAACAAATACTAACAATTTAACTAAACCTACGCATATCTTAACTAAAATTTATCTGAAAAGAGTGCATAATATGTACAACAATGCATTTATTTCATTGTTTTCCTATTCCTTATGTTTTCCCAATAACATTGTTATTGGGATTTTTTTTAGGGTTTGAAATAAGATTAATTATTTATATTTTCTGATAAGAATTTTTCAATCGCGATAAGGGGTGATGTTCCTTCCATTGGTCCTTTATAAGATGAAGACAACGCATAACAAGCATTTGCATACATTAAAGCCTGTTCAGCACTAAATCCTGACAGTAGTAAACTCACAAAAGTTGCATCAAAGCAGTAATCAGCACCCGAATGGTCAATCGCATCAATACTAAAACCCTTAGAATAAATTGTATTAATATTATTTTTATCATCGCAACAATAATAATTCGCACCATCACTGCCTTTTTTCACCACGAGATGTTTGATACCTTTCTCCAATAAAGCTTTAATCGTTTCTTCATCACTTTCATAATTTTCAGAAAAATACCTAACTTGTGTTTCGTTAATCAAAATGATATCGGTAAATTCTAATATATAACTAAAAGACTGTTCTATCTCACGAATCTCCGACATTTCTTTATGCAAATTAGGATCAAAAGAAACAGTTCCACCATGGCTTTTAATAAAATTTATTACTTTGCACATTGCATCAATGGCTCGAAATGAATAAAGAGATGATCCCATAATATGTAAATGATTGCAGTCTTTTAATAAAGCTTCATTCACATGATCAAATGAAATTAAGCCACAGGCACTATTTAAAACGTTATAAATTAAACTTCGCTCTTTTGGACCAATTTGCGTTGAAAATGCGCTAGCTGTTTTTACTTTATTGTGAGAAGTGATCCCATTAACATTAACCCCATCTTGTTTAAGTCGGTTAATGCACATTTTTCCAAAAGGATCTTTTCCTACACAACTTAAAAAGATAACTGGAAAACCTAATTTGGCAACTTGATTTGCAAAGATAGCCGGGGCTCCACTAGGGTATGGTCCAATATATTCATTTGTATAATCAAACCGTTGATTGAATTCCTTAGCAACAAATTCAACAAACAATTCGCCCATTGTACAAATTTTAACATCCATGTTAATTAGGCCTCCAATGCATTATGGTAAGTCACAGAATATTTAGTTGTTGTATGTTGTTTAAAATTAGAATTAAGCAATAGTTGATGATATTCATTAACAGCGGAGCGGGATAAAATAATAACATCCATGTTTTTTAATTTACCAATAGTATGATTATCATTACTGCTGATTCTTGGTGGTAAAATACCGATAGAATGATCTGAACTTTTTAATATCTGTTGATAAAGTTCTTGATGTTCAATATCTTGAATAGCTAAATAATTGTTAGTATTAATAGCTGCGAATTCGAATATAAAATGTGATATTGGGAATTGCGTTAATATAGATGATGAAAAGTTAGGATGCTGTAGTACATTACCATTTATTAAAAAACCACCAACAAGAATCACTTCTGCATCTGAGAATTCTCTAACCAGTTTCGCGTTATTAATATCATTTAAAATAACTGTTAATGATTTTTTATTATGCAGAAAAGGAATCAATTTTCGAATCAAATGACCATGACTTAAAAAAATTGTATCACCATCTTCAATATAATTTAGACAAGTTTTTACTAAATTAACATCACTATTATCAGTATTAAGATATGATGCCAAACGACTTGGATACACACTATTTGAATTGCTAATAAAATCTTCAGGCGAAATATAGATTGCTCGCCCAAAAAAACGTTTTAAATACCCTTGATGTTCTAAATATGTTAAATCCTGACGAATAGTTACATGAGAAACTTGTAGCATGTCAGATAACTCATCAACTTTTATTTCTCCATTTTTGCGCACAATCGCAGCAATTTCCAATCGCCGCTTTAATTGTGCCGAAGATACTTTAGCCATTTCACATCCTATGTTAAAAGATAAATACCTAACTCAAAAACAGATAAAATTTATCATACAAGTTGTAAACGATAAACCCTAGAAAGGAACTGAACCGATTAAGTAGTGTAAAAATATACTCAGTTTGTACTTTATTTTTAAATTACAGAAATATAGTTAATCGTTAAAATAGAATATTAACAACTCAAAAATTGTTAAATAGCACAATATATTTAAATAAAAGTTATCAAAAAACCCCGTTCCTCAACATTATTTTCAGATCATCTCCCACCATTTCAACAGATTCAAATCGGAACTGAGGTGCTAACGAAAGTTTTTGTAAGTGAGGTAATACAAACATATCTTGTGCATTATGACCAAGCAATTTAGGTGCATAATAGATGATTAACTCATCCACGAGATTTTGCTCAATTAGCGCACCGGCTAAATGAGATCCAGCTTCAACCCATACAGAATTTATTTGCTGCTTGGCTAATATGGATAATAATTCTAATAAGTCGACTTGATGACTGTTTGATGATTCAATGATAAGTTTTGTATTTGGTGATGATATTAGAACATTTTGCTTTCTAACCAACCAAGTTTCACCAGGCTGATTAAAGATATTTTCATCACCCGTCATTTGATTTTTGCTATCGATTATCACTCGTATAGGTTGACGAATTTCGGTAGAAGGGTAAATTTCTTTAATTGAATCAGGTAATTCATTATATCTAACCGTTAAACTCGCATTATCTTCCTGAACTGTTTTTCTGGTACTTAAGATACAACTTGCCTGAGCTCTATATTGCTGAACATCTTGTCTTGCCGCAACGGAGGTTATCCATTTACTTTCGCCTGATGCCATAGCTATTTTACCATCTAAAGAAACTGCCATTTTTAGTTGTACAAATGGCAAACCTGTTCGCATCCGTTTTAAAAAGCCTTTATTAATGGCTTCGGCTTGATCAGCTAACACGCCAACACAAACTTCAATGCCTGCATCAGTTAATCTCTTTATACCTTGTCCTGCGACATTGGGATTAGGATCCTGCATAGCAATAACAACTCGTTTAATTCCCGATTTAACCAGTGCATCTGCGCAAGGAGGCGTTCTTCCATAATGGCTGCAAGGCTCTAGCGTTACATAAGCCGTAGCATCTTTAGCTTCATCACCAGCCATTTTTAGTGCATAGACTTCTGCATGTGGTAAACCAGCTTTCATATGAAAACCTTTACCAATGATGTGATCATTTTTAACAATGATACAACCGACATTAGGATTAGGGGTAGTAGTGAAGCGACCAAGTTTAGCAAGCTCAATAGCTTGCTGCATATAAAATTGATCTTTATTCATAGTCATAATGAGGATTACTTTTGTTGTAACTTAGCAATTTCATTACTGAATTGTTCAATATCATCAAAGCTAAAATAGACAGATGCGAAACGAATATAGGCAACTTTATCAAGATTTTTAAGCTCTTCAATAACAAAATTACCAATTAATTTGGCCGGTACTTCCCTTTCTCCTGTTGCTCTCAGTTTCGATTTAATTCGAGTAATTGCATCTTCAATTGCATCAAAACTAACAGGGCGTTTTTCTAGTGCTCGTTTTATACCATTGCGGAGTTTATCTTCATTGAAAGGTTCGCGAACTTTATTGCTTTTAATAACATTAGGCATAATTAATTCAGCCACTTCAAATGTCGTAAAACGTTCATTACATTCGACACATTGTCGACGACGACGAACCTGAAACCCTTCACCAACTAAACGAGAATCAATAACTTTTGTATCATCTGCATTACAAAACGGACAGTGCATAAATATATCCTGATAACGTTTTAACTTACATTACAATAGCCGAAATTAGCCATTTAAACAAGTTATCAACAAAGTAATATAAACTAGCTCTATTAATTAACTTATAATTCAAAAAAGCTAAAAACCGTCACCAATCTGGTGACGGGAATTGAATTTACCATGTCAATGAGATTAAGAAATCACGTAATTTATTAAAATCATCAGGCATATGGTGAGAAAGTAAAGGCATATCAGCTCGTTCAGCCAGAGGTTGTGGTAGCGAGATTGATCGGCCAAGGATATCCTCAACTACTTCTTTAAACTTAGCTGGATGAGCTGTACCCAAAAATAAACCATACTCCCCTTCTTGCAACTGGTCTCGTAATGCACGATAAGCAATAGCACCATGAGGCTCGGATAAATATCCTTTTTTATCTAATTCCTGAACCGTTTCTACGGAAACTGCATCAGAAACAGCAGCATGCCCTAATGATTTAAATACCCAACCTTCTCGTTTATAAATTTCTTCGATTCTTGGCCAGTTGTTTGGCTGACTAACATCCATAGCATTTGATAATGTTGCCACAGTTTTATGGGGTTCCCATATTCCTGTTTCTAAATAACGTGGAACCGTATCATTAGCATTAGTAGCAGCAATAAAGCGTTTAATTGGTAACCCCATCGTTTTAGCTAGTAAACCAGCAGTTAAATCACCAAAATTACCACTTGGTACTGAAATAACTAATTGTTCGCGTTGTTTTGGCGTAAGCTGTGCATAAGCCTCAAAATAATAGCAAATTTGAGCTAAAAGCCGACTGATATTAATCGAGTTAGCTGAGTTTAAACCAATTGTAGTTTTTAGCTCTTCATCATCAAACGCTTTTTTAACTAAAGCTTGGCAGGCATCAAAATCACTTTGAATAGCAATTGTGTGAATGTTATCGCCTAAAGTACAAAATAGTTTTTCTTGTAACGGACTAATTTTACCTTCCGGATATAAAATCACTACACGAATATTGGGTAAGTGATAAAACGCATGGGCAACAGCAGCACCAGTATCACCAGAGGTTGCTGTTAAGATAGTAATCTTTTTATCTGCTGCCACTTGGACTAAAGCCTGAGCCATAAAGCGTCCACCAAAGTCTTTGAATGCTAATGTTGGGCCATGATAAAGTTCTAATGTTCCAATATCATCTTCTACTGATTTAACTGGAGCTGGAAATTGGAATGCGTTTTGCACTAATCGATGCATATCATTATCGCTAATTTCATTGCCAATAAACGCCGATAAGATTTTGGCACTACGTGTGATAAAGTCCATTTTTAAAAGTGCTTCTATTTCTGCAGATGAAAATTTTGGCAATTGTTCTGGAAAAAATAGACCTTGTTCTTTCCCTAAACCTTGTTGTACCGCCTGCGCGAAACTAACTTGCTCTGAATGATCTTTTAAGTTATACAGTTTCATAATGTGTTCCAATTCTTTTATGCTTTAATTGTTTTCTTATTGATTTAATATTATTGTTTTGTTTAATAACTTAAATCTCTCTTGCACCTTGTGGATCTATTTTACAAATATGAGTAAAACCTTCTTCATTTTGTAGATAAGAACTTTTTAACAACGACTCAATCTGCTGCGCAGTTTCAAGGTTGTCGGCCACCACAAACATCGTCGGCCCTGAGCCTGATATACCCGAGGCTAGTGCACCAAGTTGTTTGACCTTTTTTTGTGTTTCATCGAAATTAGGTAGCAATTGTTTACGATAAGGTTCTGCAATATTATCAATCAACATTGCTGCTGCAAGTTTTGGTTGTTTAGTATAACAAGCATGTAAAAAACCACCTACGTAACGACCGTGCGCGACACAATCGGCTTTTTGATATTGAGCTGGTAATATTGCTCGAGCTTCAGCTGTAGAAACTTTAATACCAGGATAAGCCATCACCCAATACCAATTTTCAAAATGAGGTATTGACTCACTTATAATGCCCATTTCGTCGAGAATAAGTTGCATTCCACCTAAATAGCAAGGAGCAACATTATCATAATGCACACTACCAGAAATGCAGCCTTCAAGTTCGCCCATCATGGAGAGCAATTCAAATTTATTAAATGGTTCATTAAAAAACTTATTTAACGCAACAAAAGCACCAACAACAGAGCAAGCGCTTGAACCTAATCCAGAACCAATTGGCATGTTTTTTTCAAGCGTCATTTTTATCGGTAATGTTTTCCCCATGGCTTTACAAAAACGCTGCCAACATTGATAAACAATATTTAATTTGGGATCCTTTGGTAAATTTTTAACAAATTGACCTTGGCTGGTAAAGCTAAACTCAGTTGCAGACTCGATGGTAATACAGTCGCCCAACATCGCACCACTAATTGGATTGATTGCTGCACCTAAAATATCAAAGCCAACACTAATATTTGCCATTGATGCAGGTGCATACACAGTTAATGATTTTTGACTCATTTAGCCTCCAATTTTTCCAGATGTGGTTCGTAAAATATCGGCAAACACACCCGCTGCTGTAACGTCATTACCAGCACCATAACCACGTAATACTAATGGAATTGGTTGATAGTACCTAGTATAAAATGCTAAAGCATTTTCACCATTTTTAACTTTGTAAAGTGGATCATCATTATCAACAGATTCTATCTTAACGCTACATTGGTTTCCATCAATACTACCAACATAACGTAACACTTTTCCTTCTTTAGCTGCCTTTTCTGATTTTTCTTTAAACTGAGCGTCCAGTTGTGGTAGTTTTGCCATGAATTCATCGATACTACCTTTAGAATATTCAGCTGGTAATACTGACTCAACTTTAATTTGATCAAGTTCTAGTTGTAATCCAGCCTCCCGAGCTAAAATTAATAGCTTTCTTGCGACATCTGTTCCTGATAAGTCATCTCTAGGATCTGGCTCGGTAAAACCTTTTTCTTTCGCTAATTTAGTTGCTTCTGACAATGACATACCTTCGTCTAACTTACCAAAAATGAAAGACAATGATCCAGATAAAATCCCTGAAAACTTGATTAATTCATCACCCGCATTCAGTAGATTTTGTAAATTTTCTATCACAGGTAAACCTGCACCAACGTTAGTATCATATTGAAATTTTCGCTTACTATTAGCTGCTTCTTGCCGTAAACGATGATAATAAGCCATCGAACTTGTATTGGCTTTCTTATTTGGCGTTACAACATGAAAACCATTAGCTAAAAAATCAACATATTTATCTGATACATCACTACTTGAAGTACAATCGACTAAAATTGGATTGAGGAGCCGGTTATTTTTAGCAAAATCAATAATGCTATTTAGAGTATAATTGGTCTCGCTTTGTTTTATTTGATCGCGCCAATTTGTTAAATCAATACCATCCCGATTAAGTACAGCATGTTTGGAATTAAATAAACCACAAACACGTAAATCGATTTGTTTGTTTTTAAGCCATTTTTGTTGCCGACCAATTTGATCAACCAATGCACCACCAACACCACCAACACCAATAACAAACACATCTAACATTTTGTCAGTACCAAATAGCATTTGATGAGTCACACGAACACCCATTACGGCAACATTATTATCAACGACGACCGAGATTGAGCGTTCCGATGAGCCTTGAGCAATTGCTACGATATTAATATTGGCTCGGGCTAATGCAGTAAAGAAATTAGCCGATAAACCACGTAAAGTACGCATACCATCACCAACAACTGAGATAATTGCTAATTTTTCGATAACTTCAATTGGTTCAAGTAAGCCATCTTTTAACTCTAAGTAAAATTCTTCACTTAATGCCTCTTCAGCTCGGTAGAGTTCGGTTTGAGGCACACAAAAACTAATACTATATTCAGATGATGATTGCGTAATAAGTACCACAGAAATACCAGCATAAGACATAGCGGAAAAAACACGCGCTGACATACCTACCATGCCTTTTAATCCTGGACCTGATACATTAATCATAGCCATGTTATTTAAATTAGTGATACCTTTTACTGGTGTTGAGCTATCAACAACATTAGCGCCGATTAAAGTGCCTGCTGCATCTGGATTATTAGTATTTTTAATTAAGCATGGAATTTGAAATTGAGCGATAGGTAAAATTGTTCTTGGATGAAGCACTTTTGCACCAAAATATGATAGTTCCATAGCTTCTTGATAAGACATCGTTTTTAGTAATTTAGCATCAGGCACAATTCGAGGATCACAAGTATAAACTCCGTCAACATCAGTCCAAATTTCGCAGCTGTTGGCACGTAAACACGCTGCTAATACTGAAGCTGAATAATCAGAGCCATTACGTCCAAGAACAACTAATTCTCCTTTTTCATTACCAGCGGTAAACCCTGGCATCAAAATTATATTTTCTGGAGGTATATGCATTTCACTGATTCGATGCGATGACTCGACAATATCAACTGTAGATTCTAAATAGTCCCCCTCAGCAATCAACATTGCCACTGGGTTAATAACTGTTACAGCATGACCTTTCGCTTTAAGCAATTCTTGCATAATTGCAATCGAAAGTTTTTCACCTCTACAAATGATAGTTGCATTAATACTATCCGGACATTGACCTAATAGCCGAATACCTTGTAATAGTTGTTTAACATTATTTAACTCATCTAGAGCAAACTTTTTCATTTCTTCATAGGCAAAATTAGGTACCGCTTTCGAAATACCTTCTAGTAAGTCTGCAAAGATTTTTTCAGCATCGTTGATATTAGTTTGGATATCTTGTTTTGCAATGGTTTTTTCAACCATTGCCACTAAATGATTAGTAATTTTAGCTGGTGCAGATAAAACCGTTGCCGTTTGTTCTTGTTTAGCATTATTTTCAATAATCTCTGCTACACGCAAAAAACGTTCTGCGTTGGCAACAGATGTTCCTCCAAATTTTAAAACTTTCATATCACACCTTACTTATTTTTCTAACTTATGCCAATGATAATTCAAAATGCAATTTTTAAAAAATACTGATAAAACTAATATTTTGAATTCTTTTTACTTTAATTTCTATTTAAGAACTTTTTTATTTCACAAAGTAAAAAACCCGCCTTTAGGGGCGGGTTTTTCGATATTTTTAAGGAAAAATCAACCCGCCCTATATTTCATAATAGTGCCGGTGGTACCAATAATGCCTGAAATCATCATTACCATTTTCATTATTTTTCCTTAACTAAACCCTAAACAAAACAGCCCGACATTTTCATGTCAGGCTGTAAATAATTAAAATACCTTTTTGCTGTTTTCGTATTCATTCACTACCTTATTTAAGGCTTGATAGATACTTTCGGCATTTTGTTTTTGTAATGCCTCATCAAGTATGTTGAGATACGATAACATTAATTTTTGATTGTCTTCAGCAAATTGTGGTGAAACTTCCTGATCTTCATATAACATCACATAAGTGCGAGCAAATCCAAAAATTAAAAAGTAAACCGATGCGTTATTCGGATCTTCTTGGATTAATGACCTCATAGCCTTACGTAGTTTTACATACGAATCGGTACCAGGTAAGCTTGTCGCAAATGTTTTTGTTACTTCTGAAAATGTCATTGCTAAAACCTCAATCAAAATCACAAATAAGAAGAATAGCAATCCATTAACATAAGTGCAAGTCTATTTTGTTTTTCAATTCACTTTTTTATTATTTTTTTAAAACCTCGGTGTCATATAATGGTAATTTAATTTCACCTTAAACTTCTTTGCAAACTGATAACCCTGCTGAAGCTTGTGCGACCGGCATAATTTCAATTGAATTCACATTAAAATGATTTGGTGTATTAACTAACCATGAGACGGTATTGGCAATATCTTCTGGTGTAATAAAATCCACATCTTTATAAACCGCAGCAGCTTTTTCGTCATTACCATGGAATCGGACATTGGAAAACTCTGTTCCTCCACATAATCCGGGTTCGATATTTGTTACTCTGATTTTTTTACCCAATAAATCTGTTCTTAAATTAGCACTAAACTGCTTAACAAATGCTTTTGTTGCACCGTAAACATTTCCACCTTTATACGGATATGTACCGGCTACTGATCCAAGATTAATAATATAACCATAGTTACGCTCTACCATGCCAGGTAATATTTGATATGTTAAATGCACTAATCCAATAACATTGGTTTCAATCATTGTTTCCCAATCATTGTAATCAGCTTCATATGCTGGTGCTAAACCTAAAGCTAATCCTGCATTGTTAATTAATATATCGATAGGCTGAAATTCTTTAGGCAGCTGTAACAAAATTGTTTCAACAGAGTCTTTTTTTGTCACATCAAGAGTTAGCGGCAAAAAATTATTACCTAATTCTTGTGCAAGTTTTTGTAATTTATCAAGTCGTCTGGCTGCACCAATTACTTTATAACCATCAGTAATAAGTTTTCGGCAAATTGCTTTACCAAAGCCAGAAGAAGCACCAGTAACTAAAGCAATATTCATATACAATCTCCTTCATAATAATTACAAGTGTATACCGATATTGAATGAAAAGAAAAATAGGTGCCAAAATATATACAACTTGTTTGAAAACATAACTATCTAAATTTTAGATAAAAATATATAAAAAAACCCGCTACAAGGCGGGTTCATATCGTATGTTTCATTTAGATGGTTCTTCGGATGGCTCATCATCTTTCAAAGGAACAATCAATGTATCGATATGGGTATTATTAATTAGCTGGCGTGCTGAAGACATTAATTTACTCCAAAAATCTTGGTGATGACCACAAACAACTAGATCTGCCCCATATTCGTGGATAGCTTCAATTAATACTTGTCCAAATTCACCATTACCAGAAAGAGTATGTGCAATTGGATAACCTGCATCTTCAGCTAATTTATTTAATGCAATATGGGCATCTTCAGTGATACGATCTTTCATATCATTCATATTAATATCAACTAGGCCTGTATAAAGGTCAGAGTAATTGATGCCCACATGAATGAGTGATATTTGAGCATTATATGGTCTAGCCATTGAGACTGCTTTTTCAACAAGAACTTCACTTTCAGGTGATAAATCCACTGCGACTAAAATGTGTTTATAAGCCATAATATTCACTCCTTCCTATTTTGACGCTCTAATTAAACTAAGATTTTATTCTTCCTTTTTACTACTAAATTAATTTTTGAGCAAGCCAAAAAAGTGACCCAGATAACAAAATTGAAATAGGTAAAGTAAGAACCCAGGTTAATGCAATATTTTTAATCGTTTTACTTTGCACTCCTCCACCATCGACAATCATCGTACCGGCAACAGATGAAGAAAGGACTTGTGTTGTCGATACAGGCATTCCTGTATAGCTTGCTATACCAATTGATAACGCTGTAGTAATTTGAGCTGAAACCCCTTGTGCATAGGTCATTCCCTTTTTACCAATCTTTTCACCAATAGTAATAGCTACTCGCCGCCAACCAATCATTGTGCCAACTGCAAGTGCTGAAGCTACTCCGATAATTATCCAAATTGGTGCATATTCAATTGTTTTTAATAAATCATTATTTAATGATTTTAGGTACTGTTTATCTTCTGCTGATACATTTGGTTGTTTAGCAACATGAGATACCGTATCAGATAAACATAATAAAATACGTCTAGTTTGAGAACGTTGATCTACATTAAGCGAACCATAATCGTTAATTTTATTGAACAAATTGTTAGCAATACTTAACGTAGTGAAGGATCGAGAATAATCACAATGATATTTATTTAAATCATTTTCAGGAGTTGCAGTATCAACTGCTGATTGTTTACCAATTACTGTGTTGAGATCATCATTATGAGTGATAAAGTACTCTTCAATATTATGAATCGCATTTCTGGTATTGGTAATTTCATAAGTTGATGCCCCCATGTTAACAATAAAACCAGCGGGTGCAATGCCCATCAATACTAACATCAATAAACCAATACCTTTTTGCCCATCATTTGCGCCGTGCGAGAAACTTACACCAGCGGCTGAAATAATAAGCATAATACGAATCCAAAATGGCGGTTTCTTTTTACCATATAGCTTTTCACGCTGTTCTGGTGTCATAAAAATTCGCTCTCTTTTTTTACTACGTTTTTTACCTTGACCTTTACGGGTCCAATATTTTCGTAATAAAAAAATCATTAATCCAGCGATAACAAGACCAACAATTGGTGAAATGATTAATGATAGAAAGATTTGTATCATTTTAGGAATATTAAGTGCATCAATGATAGATGTATCCATAATAAATGCATTAGCCAATGCAACACCAATAATTGCACCAATTAAAGTATGAGAACTAGAAGCAGGAATACCTACATACCAAGTACCCAAATTCCAAATAATAGCAGCGAATAAAATTGAAAAGACCATTGCAAGTCCATGAGCAGAACTTACATTAAGTAATAAATCAGTAGGTAAAAGGTGGACGATTGCATAAGCAACACTAAGCCCGCCAAGCAATACCCCAAAAAAGTTAAACATACCAGCCATAAAAACAGCGAGCTGTTCTTTTAATGCTCTAGTATATATTACTGTTGCAACTGCATTTGCGGTATCATGAAATCCATTAATTGCCTCATAAAAAAGAACAAAAAATAGCGCTAAAACTAGTAATATAATCGTAGAAAATTCTAAATCAGCAAATAGATGAAACATAATATATCTTTCTGTTGTTAATAGCGCTTCTATTATCCTTGAGAATAACCCAATGAGCAAAACAATTTTTATATTTTTCGTTTCGCATAATGAGAAGCTAAAACAGCGCAGATCATTAATTGTACTTGATGGAAAATCATTAATGGCAAAATTATTATTCCAGTCATAGACATAGGAAAGATTACACTAGCCATTGGGATACCACTCGCTAAACTTTTTTTAGAGCCACAAAATACAATAGTAATTTCATCCTCTTTGTTAAAACCTAAGAATCTCGAGCTATAAGTCGTAATCAATAACACTATAGTTAATAAGATGATTGAATACACAATGATTTCTAAAAGAGATAAAAAGCTGACTTTAGACCAAATACCATTAACCACTGCATCACTAAAAGCCACATAAACAACTAATAATATCGATATACGATCGGTCTTAGAAATTACACCTTTATATTTATCAACCCATTTACCTATAAAACGCCTTGATAAATGACCGACAATAAATGGCACCATCAGTTTAAGCATAATAGATTCAATGGCATCTAATATATTCATTGAAGCAGCAGCTTGAGTATGGATTAATAACCCAACTAATACCGGTGTGATAAAGACACCTAATAGGGTCGATGCTGAAGCACTACAGATTGCAGCAGCAACATTGCCTTTTGCGATTGATGTAAAAGCAATGGCAGACTGAACGGTAGCTGGTAGGACACAAAGATATACAAAGCCTAAATAAAGATCTTCTGATAAAAAAGTTGGAACCAGTACCTGCATCATCACCCCTAAAATAGGGAATACTACAAAGGTGGTAGTAAATATCAACAGATGCAATCGCCAATTTTTTATACCCACAACTATCGCATCAAACGACAGTTTTGCACCATGCATAAAAAACAAAAGACCAATAGCAAAAGTTGTAAGATTTTCAAATAGCACTTTTGCTTGTCCTTTACATGGAAAAATACTTGCTGTAGTCACAACGCAAATCAAAGTCAGCAAGAATGGATCAATTTTAAATCGTTGAAGTATATTCATGATATTAGTTTGAAAAGTTAAAAAAATCGCCACATAAGTGGCGATTTAGCTAAAGTTATAATTTATTCCAAGAAACTTCTAAGAACATCAGATCGGCTAGGATGACGTAATTTACGTAATGCTTTAGCCTCAATTTGACGGATACGTTCACGCGTTACATCAAATTGTTTACCTACTTCTTCAAGAGTATGGTCTGTATTCATATCAATACCAAATCGCATACGTAAGACTTTTGCTTCACGTGGTGTTAGACCAGATAAAATATCACGTGTTGCACTACGTAAACTTTCCGATGTAGCTGCATCTAGTGGTTGCTCAAGTGCAGTATCCTCAATAAAATCACCTAAGTGTGAATCTTCATCATCACCGACTGGTGTTTCCATTGAAATTGGTTCTTTTGCAATTTTTAACACTTTACGAATTTTCTCTTCAGGCATTTGCATGCGGTCAGATAACTCTTCTGGTGTTGGTTCACGCCCAATTTCCTGAAGCATTTGACGAGAAATACGATTTAGTTTATTAATTGTCTCAATCATATGCACAGGGATACGAATTGTTCTTGCTTGGTCAGCAATTGAACGAGTGATCGCTTGTCTAATCCACCACGTTGCATAGGTTGAGAATTTATACCCTCGGCGATATTCAAACTTATCAACCGCTTTCATCAATCCAATATTACCTTCTTGAATAAGGTCTAGGAACTGTAAACCACGATTAGTATACTTTTTAGCGATAGAGATAACTAAACGTAAGTTTGCTTCAACCATCTCTTTCTTGGCTCGACGAGCTTTAGCTTCACCAATAGACATTCTTCTATTAATATCTTTGATTTGTTCGATAGAAAGACTAGTTTCTGTTTCAATTTGCTGTAAAGCTTTAATTTGCTCTTCAATTGATGATTCAAATTCTTTTAATTTAGCAGCAAACGCACCTTTGCCAGTACTCGCTTTTTTATACCAGTCCATGCTATTTTCATTGCCAGTAAAATGAGTCATAAACTGTTTTTTCGGCATTTTACATTGTTCAACACAAATTCGCATAATAATACGCTCATGGGATCTTACTCGATCCATCATGCTTCTCATATTATTAACAAGAATATCAAACTGCTTGCCAACTAATCGGAACTGTTTGAAAACTTCAGATAGATTTTCAATTTCTTGTTGTGCTTTTTTATGAGCACGTCCATATTTTTTAATTGCAGCAGACGTTTTATCATGTTGCTCTTGTAATTCAGCAAATTTTGCTTTTGCTACTTCTGGATCGATAGAGACATCATCATCAGCTGAAGAATCGCTTTCTTCTTCACTTTCATCATCACTTTCGTCAATATCAATCTCTTCTTCACCGTCTTCCAATTCTTCAGGAAGTTCTTCTTCTGACTCTTCAGCATTCGGATCGACAAAACCAGTAATAAGGTCGGACAAGCGAACTTCGCCGCTTTCAATTAAATTATATTGTTCTAAGAGATAAGTAATGGCTTCTGGATATTCAGATACTGAGGTTTGAACTTGGTTAATCCCATCTTCAATACGTTTTGCGATATCAATTTCGCCTTCACGGGTTAATAGTTCAACCGCACCCATTTCACGCATATACATACGTACTGGGTCAGTAGTTCGACCTATTTCTGATTCTACATTAGATAAAACTAATGCTGTTGCTGCTTCAACTGCCTCTTCATCTGGAACATTATCTGAAAGTAATAATTCATCTGAGTCTGGAGCTTCTTCAAGTACTTGAATCCCCATATCATTGATCATTTGGATAATATCTTCAATCTGATCTGAATCAATGATTTCTTCAGGCAAGTGATCATTGACGTCAGCATAGGTCAGGTATCCCAGCTCCTTACCCCGTATAATTAGGAGTTTTAACTGTGATTGAGAATTTTGCTCCATAAAGTATCACCATTTAGTTATTCGGTCATGTGTATTATATGTGTAGAATAAAAAGTATTTTTCTACACATACCCTATATATTTAGTCTTTTTTTGATAAAACAAGTATTAGTGTCGCTAATTCTTTTTTCTCTGCGGTACTTAATCCGGAGACTCTCTCTTTTGCGATCAGTTCATCTTGCCTTTGGGCGAGTATATTATCATATAACTCTTTTAAAGTATTAGAAAAAATTGATTCTATTTCATCATCTTGGTAATGGTACTCCCAGGTTGCTAAACGACTTAGCTGTTTATAATATGGTCGGTTAATACATTCAGTTAATATTTGTGCTGTAGTTATATTTGGATATTGTTGGCATAATTCAAGTAGTTCAATAAATATATCAATTCCCGCTAAGTTAACTTGCCTCATAACGTTAATATCAGATACCATCTTAGCTAGATTTGGATATTGAAGTAACAAACCAATTAAAATCCGCATAGTGGTCAATTTCATTTTTGGCACAGGTGCTGAATCAATAGTTCTATTTTCGCTTATATTATTATTCGCGATTAATTGTTCAATTTGGGATAGATCCAATAGCCCCAAATAACGCCCTAATTTTTGAAGTAAATTAAGTCTAAATACTTTTGCTTTTACCTGTTCAAGTAAAGGAATAGCAAGTGAACTCAATTTAGCTTTACCTTCAGCTGATTTTAAATCGACCTGTTTTAATAACTCATCGAACAAAAATTCAGATAAGTTAGGCGCCTTTTTTATGTAATCTTCAAAGCCATCTTTTCCGACTTTACGCACGTAACTATCTGGATCTTCATCTTGTGGTAAAAAAGCAAAAGTTATCTCTTTACCATCAATCAAACAAGGTAGTAATACATTAAGCGCTCGCCATGCAGCATTTCGCCCGGCTTTATCACCATCGTAACAAAATATTACGGAATCTGTTGCTCTAAATAGAAGCTTAATATGCTCTTCTGATGTTGCTGTTCCTAAAGCAGCTACAGCGTAATCAATACCGTACTGTGCAAGAGAAACAACATCCATATAACCTTCAACAATGATTAATTGCTTTAAATTACGATTAGTTTCTTGAGCTTCATAAAGTCCATATAATTGAAAACCTTTATGAAAAATAGGAGTTTCAGGTGAATTTAGATATTTCGCCGACTCATTGAAGATCGTCCTTCCACCAAAAGCGATAACATTACCTTGTCTATCGCGAATCGGGAACATGATACGCCCACGAAAGCGATCATATCGATTACCTATATCGTTATTGACAGACATCCCTGCCTTGTCATATAGCACCACTTCATTTTCAGTCTTAACTATATTTTGAAAAGTTAGTTGTTTTGAATTAGGTGCATAACCGATTTTATACCTAGCTATAATCTCTGCGTTTAATCCACGTTGTTCAAGATACTTTTGAGCATCTACCGAAGTCGATAATGCTAATTGCTGCTGGTAGAAATCAGTTATTTTAGACATCAATGAATAAAGATCTCGACGAACATTACGAGATTCAATTTGCTTTGATGCATCAGCTTGATTATTTTCGTTATCCGTGTATGGAACACGGATTCCTTGCATACTAGCTATCTCTTCAATTGCCTCAGGAAAAGACAATCGCTCATATTGCATCAAAAAATTTACTGCAGATCCAGTAGCACCACATCCAAAACAATAGTAAATCTGCTTTTTTTCGCTTAATGAGAAAGAAGCGGTTTTCTCATCATGAAAAGGACAACAACCAAAATAGTTATTTCCTTTTTTTTTCATTTTAACGCGCTTACCTATCACATCAAGAATATTTGTGCGGGCAAGCAAATCTAAAATAAAATCGCGAGGAATAAGACCTTTCATGATAAAATTCAACCATTTATGGCATTACACAAAAACAACAAGCCGTAGTAAAAGTACGGCTTGTTAAAATTTTTATATTAAAAAAATAAATAAATTAAATTTTCAGTATAAATATTAATATAGACGAGTGCGACGAGCGTTTTCTCTTTCTAATTTCTTAGCGTGGCGTTTAACAGCAGCTGCTTTTGCGCGTTTACGAATAGTTGTTGGTTTTTCGTAAAATTCACGGTTACGAACTTCAGCTAAAACTCCTGCTTTTTCGCAAGAACGTTTAAAACGACGTAATGCTACATCGAAAGGTTCATTTTCACGTACTTTAATTACTGGCATGTGCCTCTCACCTCAAATTTGGTTAATATCACAAGGGACTAAAAATTAGTGCGCAATTTTACCTCTAAATCATATAAGTTGTAAAGTAAAATATCGTATAATTACGACATAACAAATTATTTGCTAATCTTACTTTTGAGTCAGATAATAAGACCGCTTAATCAAAAATATAGGTATTTATATGTCATCAGTCTTTACCGGTCAATATCCCCAAAGACGATTACGTCGTAATCGTGCTCATGATTTTAGTCGTCGCCTAGTTGCAGAAAATCGTTTAACAGTTGATGATTTGATTTATCCAGTATTTATCGTTGAAGGGAAAAATATTATTCAATCTGTATCATCAATGCCCAATGTTAAAAGAATGAGCGTTGATGTATTAGTGAAAGAGGCAGAGCAAGTTGCCAAATTAGGCATTCCTATATTGTCTTTGTTCCCTGCTATTGAGCCTTCTCAAAAATCACTGTTAGCTGAAGAAGCTTATAACGAAAATGGATTAGTTCCTAAAGCAATTAGGGCACTAAAAAAAGAGTTACCAGAACTCGGAATTTTAAGTGATGTTGCACTCGATCCTTATACCACTCATGGCCAAGACGGTATTATTGATGATAGTGGTTATGTTTTAAATGATACATCTGTTAGTACTTTGGTTAAACAAGCATTAGTTCAAGCTCAAGCAGGTTCTGATATTATTGCACCTAGTGACATGATGGATGGTCGAATTGGCGCAATTCGTAATGGGCTAGAATCACATGATTTTATTAATACGCAAATAATGGCTTATTCAGCAAAATATGCCTCTAGCTTTTATGGACCATTTCGTGATGCTGTAGGTTCAGCAAAAAACATTAAAGGTGGTAATAAAAAAACCTATCAACTTGATCCGGCCAACGCTAATGAAGCATTACAAGAAATTTACCAAGATTTAAGTGAAGGTGCTGACATGGTAATGGTTAAGCCTGGGTTGCCTTACCTAGATATTGTTCGTAAAGTAAAAGACACTTTTGCGGTACCAACCTTTGCCTATCAAGTATCTGGAGAATATGCAATGTTGATGGCCGCAATTGGAAACGGTTGGTTAGATGAAAAATCTGTCATCATGGAATCATTACTCTGTTTTAAACGCGCGGGTGCAGATGGGGTTTTAACTTATTTTGCCAAACAAATAGCTCAATGGCTCAATAACCCAGAGCATTGATGGTTTTATCTGATTCATATCAATCGGCAACTTATCGCAGATTGATATGATCAATATTTAAATTTTCTTACCTCATCATTTTTTTAATCTGTTAATTTAAAAATAAAAATTCTGACGAAAACTATATCTTTGGCCTCCAATTTGCTAATATTTGTAAAGATTATCTATAAGAAACGAATACAAATGAAATTCAAATTTAAGCTCTAAACAGACTAAGATTGCAATAAAATACTGAAGTTGATTAAGCTTTTTTATTAGATATAAATAAAACTCTAACTCGAACCTTAAGAGACTAATATTATGAAAAATTATATCTATCTATTCTTTTTGACTATTTTTTTATTAATTGGATGTGATGATCAAAAAAAAGCAGAAACAAATGCCGCCTCTAGTACAAGCAAAAATCAAGAGGACCAAACTGAGAATAATGCTGTAAACAAAAATATAAATAATGAATTTAAATCCCAATCATCAATATTGGTAAGTAATAGTTATCTTTTTCATACCGAACCAGAACTCTTACCTCATAAAAAACTGATCAAACACCAAAAAATCCAAGGACCGACAGAAAAAACGATCAATTATAATGCTCAAGGTTATGTACAGAATTATGATCTTGAAGGTTTATATGGCGAAATAAACTATGATACAGCCAAATATATTTATGGCATGAAAGATGTTAGGAATAATTACGATGTTTCTTTTGACGATTCAAAAAATATTATTGGTATGAAAGATGATAATGGTGACATTGTTGCCATTAATGAATTTGATGAACAAGGTCATTTAGTTGAAACAACCTTATCCAACTTTGCCGATAATAATATTGTTTTTAATAGTAAAATTATTTATAACGGCGATCTGGTTGAACAAGTTTTATATAATGCTTATATAAAATCAGATGAACAAACTAAACTACCCGTTTTAGTGAGAGAGAAAGATATAGTTTATAACACTAATCATCAGCTCGAAAAAACAATTACTAGAACATATAAATTATCAGCAAAAGGTAATGTAATCATCAATGATAAAAATGAACAAGAGTTAGAATCAACTGAGACTTGTACCTATTTCGCTTATAACGAAAACAACGACTGGACTAAAGCTGTTTGTGAAACAGTAGGAGAAGGTTCAAGTAAAA
Organism: Gilliamella sp. B3482; assembly: GCF_026536805.1. NCBI lineage: Bacteria > Pseudomonadati > Pseudomonadota > Gammaproteobacteria > Orbales > Orbaceae > Gilliamella > Gilliamella sp. B3482. Next base: position 567,981 of record NZ_JAFNNL010000001.1, read on the forward strand.
TTGATTTAACCAGAACCATTGAATATTTATAAATTGTTAGTTAAGTGAATATGATGAATTTTACTCACCAAACTCATCATATTCACGACAAAGTATAATTGTATCTTCAATCAAACGTCTTGCTATCGTGCCATATTCGGGTATTTTAGGTAATTGAGAATAATGATACCAATTTGCCTCGACTAACTCATTTTTATCGATAGTAATTTCACCACTCTCATAATCAGCTAAATAGGCCATCATCATGGAGTTAGGAAACGGCCAAGGTTGTGAACCAATATAACGAATATTTTTAATTTTTATTTTTGACTCTTCGTACACTTCTCGGGCAACCGTCATTTCCATTGTTTCACCAATCTCTGTAAAACCAGCTAAAACGGTATATAAATTTTCTTGATTATGCCTAACATGCTTTGCCAATAAAATTTTATTTTTATCTCGAATAGCAACGATAATTGAAGGGGAAATTTGTGGGTAATAACGTTGGTGACAATTACTGCATAAACAACACCACTCTGTTTTACTAATATGCATCTCATGACCACAATAACCACAATATTTATGAGAACGATAAAACTCAGACAATTGTACCGCCCTGCCAGCCATATTAAATAATGATTGATCAGTATTATTAAGTAAGGGGCGAATCGTTGACATAGAGTTTTTCATTTCTTGGCAAATCAACCAAGCGGTTTGCCCATTCCACTCACCAATTGGTTGAGCTAGTTTGTTGGTAAAACCTAATTCACTAGCAATACCATGAGGAACTTCGCCATTTGGCAACCATAATCGCCCATTTTGACTAACAAACCAATAACCTTTTTCGTTACCAATTAAATTAAATTGTTGTTGTATATTCATCACATCAATACCAAAAAATAACTATTAAAAAGGAGGATCTTAATCCTCCTTTTTGGCAATACTATTTCTTTTTCTTTTCGTGTAGGCCTTTTTTCTCAAGCTCCCAGTAAATTATACGTTGCTGAGCAATCGTAAATAAATTACTTACAATATAGTATAAAACTAAACCTGATGGGAACCATAAGAAGAATACCGTAAAGATTAATGGCATATAAGTCATTAATTTTTGTTGTAAAGGATCGGTAACCGGTGTTGGTGACATCTTCTGAATTAAGAACATAGTTGCACCCATTAACAATGGGAAAACATAATATGGATCTTGTGCAGATAAGTCATGGATCCAAAGAGCGAATGGAGCATGACGTAGCTCAACCGTATTACCTAACATGTAAAATAATGACAGGAAGATAGGCATTTGAATCAATAATGGTAAACAACCACCAAGAGGATTAACTTTCTCTTGTTTATAAAGTGCCATTGTTTCCATACTCATTTTTTGTCTATCATCACCATAACGCTCTTTTAATGCTTGTAAACGAGGTTGCAATAACTTCATTTTAGCCATTGAACGATATTGTGCTCGTGTTAATGGGAATAAAATACCACGCACAATAAAAGTGATCACAATGATCGAAAAGCCCCAGTTTCCAATAAAACTATGGATAAATTTCAATAAGTAAAAGAGTGGTTGAGATAAGAACCATAACCAACCATAGTCAACGATTAAATCAAGATGATTAGCTGTTTCTTTTAATTCACTTTGAATTTCAGGACCTAACCATAATTTGGCATTAATTAATTTCGTTTCACCTGGTTGAATAACTGTTGTTTCACCTTTAAAACCGATTGTTGCTTGTGAATTGTTAGCTGTTGCACGTGAATAGAATAAATTATTTTGTTCCTGCGTAGGAATCCAAGCTGAAGCAAAATAGTGTTGCAACATAGCAATCCAGCCAGTTTCAGTTTTGACTTCTAACGCATCATCTTTGATATCACTGAAACTATATTTACTATAATTAGTGTTGGCACTGGAATAAGCTGTACCGCGAAATGCGCTTAGTCCTAATCCGCCACCGCCTTCAGTAACGGCATCTTTAGGGAGTTCAATAGTCTGCTTCAACTGACCATACATTGATACTTCTAACGGATTTTGAGTTTGATTGTTCACGTCATACTGTACATCAACAGCATAATTACCACGATGTAAGATGTAATATTTAGTATAAGTTACACCATTAACTTGATAGGTAAATGGAACCTTCAACTCATCTTGACCATCAGCTAAAACATATTCAGATTGATCAGTTTGATATAATGGTCTTTTTGAGCCTTGAGTTGCATTGTCTGGACCATCTTTACCTGTTAACCCACTTTCAGCAATGTAAATAAAATCAGGTTTAGAAGTAAGTAGTTGGAAAGGTGTACCCGAATGAAGAGACTGCTCATATTTCAACAATTGAGCAGATTGCACATCGCCACCATAGGTATTAACCGTTAATGACAATACATCAGATTTTATTGTGATAGTTTTACCTTGCACTGAATCCGCTGTTGAACTATCTTCACCTATTTGTTGTGTCAATTGGTTAGCAACTGGGGGTTTTGGTGCATGATCATCTACCCACGCTTTCCAAATCAGGAAAGAAACGAAAAGTAAAGCAATGACTAATATATTACGTTGAGATCCCATTAGTGTTTTTCTCTATTGGTTTTAGTTTTCTTAGGAGGAACAAAATCTTCACCTCCTTCATGTAAAGGGTGACATTTTAATACACGTTTGACCGTTAGCCAACCACCTTTTATCAATCCGAATCGCCTTAATGCGATTATGGCATACTGTGAACAGCTGGGAGTAAAACGACATTTAGGACCAAATAACGGACTAATGATACGTTGATATAAACTAATAATAAAAACAAAAACATTAATAATCAAAGCGTTAACTGCATAAACATGCTGTTTGATAATTAATATTAATTTACTTAGTTTTTTTTGATGATTTGCTGACATAGTTTATCTAATGTCTCAACTAATTGTTGATTATTCAATTGTATAACAGGCTGTTTAGCCATCAAAATAAAATCGATATTAGGAAACTGATGTTGGTGGTGACGAAAATATTCTTTGACTAACCGTTTAATACGATTACGCTCATGGGCTCTTTTAACCTGTTTTTTAGCTATAGCAAAGCCTAATCTGGGATGACTTAGATTATTTTTACGTGTAACTAGAGTCAGGAAAGGCGAACCTGCACGAATAGATTCTTGAAATACATGATTAAAATCAAAGGGAGTTAACAAGCGTAACTCCCGAGGAAAAGTGAGTTTAGTCACTCAACTTTAAATTAGCTAGCAACAGTTAAACGAACACGGCCTTTAGCGCGACGGCGAGCAAGAACTTGACGACCGTTTTTAGTAGCCATACGAGCACGGAAACCGTGAGTTCTATTGCGTTTTAATACTGATGGTTGAAATGTGCGTTTCATGACGATTTATATCCAAATCTAATTTATCAACAAGTTGTAGAGTATAAACTCCACAGCATTAATTAAAGAGGTCCGAATTATAGAGTCTATTTTATTTTTCGTCAACGGGATTTTGAAACATAAATTGTAAGGACCTTTTCAAATTTCATTAATCACTAATAGCTAAAACTCGCTTACTTGCTTCACCACCAACTTCACGCGCTAATTTTGGAACTAAATAACCTGATAGTTTTTTTGTCAATTGCCGCATGATTTTTTTGGCCTCATCATCATCGACTAAAAAATGAGCCGCACCTTGTACTTTATCTAATAAATGGATGTAATAAGGTAAAATACCAATTGAAAATAACTTATTACTTAACTTCGCTAGCACATCAGCATCATCATTAATATTTTTTAATAAAACACTCTGATTTAGTACTGTTACCTCACTTTTCTTTAAATCTTTGATGGCATGAGCTACATTATTATCAATTTCATTCGGATGATTAATATGGGTAACTAACACAACTTGTAAACGTGTTTTTGCAAATAATCGACACAACTCAGAAGTAATACGATTAGGTATCACCACCGCTAAACGACTATGAATACGTAAACGCTTAATATGACGAAATTTCTCTAATTCAGCTATTAAAAAAGCTATTTCATGATCTTTTGCCATTAAAGGATCGCCCCCCGAAAGAATAATTTCATCAAGTTCGGTATGCTGTGCAATATACTCTAATGCGATACTAATATTCTTTTTGTTACTTTGATTATCATGATAAGGAAAATGTCGCCTAAAACAATAACGGCAATTAATCGCACAAGCAGTTTTAGTCATTAATAATGCGCGATTATGATATTTATGTAGTAATCCTGGAATATTGTTATGTTGCTCATCAAGAGGATCTTTAGTAAAACCCTGTACGTTTATTAATTCCTGTTCATCACAAAGTACTTGAAGCAGTAAAGGATCTTGAGGATCACCTTTTTTCATTCGATTTATAAAAGCCATAGGCACACGAAGTGGAAATTGTTTTCTTGCCTGTAACATGGGTAAAGAAATTTCCTCAGAATCTAAATCCAGACAATGATAAAGCTTTTTGATATCTGTCACTACATTAGCGAGATCAAAAATCCACTCATCTTTATTTGGTTGTTCAACATTTTGCTGTATAATATGGCTCATTTTTGTAATTCAGAATGATAGTTGGAGCTTTTATGGCATCTTATAGTACTAATGAGTTTAAAGCTGGTCTTAAAATAATGCAAGATGGCGAGCCGTGTGTAATTGTTGAAAATGAATTTTACAAGCCAGGTAAAGGACAAGCAATTAACCGTGTAAAAATTAAAAAATTACTTTCTGGTAAAACTGTTGATAAAACATTTAAATCAGGAGAATCTGTTGAAGCGGCTGATGTCGTTGATATGAACTTAACTTATCTTTATACCGATGGTGAGTTTTGGCATTTTATGAATAATGATACATTTGAACAACTTTCTGCTGATGCAAAAGCTGTAGGTGACAATGCTAAATGGTTAGTCGATCAAGCCGAATGTATTTTAACCTTATGGAATGGTCAACCAATTGCTGTTACTCCACCAAACTTTGTTGAATTAGAAGTTATTGAAACTGATCCAGGATTAAAAGGTGATACAGCGGGAACTGGTGGTAAACCAGCTACATTATCAACTGGTGCAGTTGTACGTGTTCCTTTATTTGTGCAAATTGGTGAAGTACTTAAAGTTGATACACGTTCAGGTGAATACGTTTCTCGCGTTAAATAGTAATTCATCAAAATAATTATTTAAATAATGAGGTCGATATGACCTCTTTTTTTAAGTAAAAAAATTTAAGTTAAATTTTTGAGTTGAGGAACGGGGTTTTTGAGTTAAAAATCTGCAAAAATTTTTCATTTATTTGGTAATTAAAAATCAAAATTTGAATTTATTTAGCCCCGATATAATTAAGCTGTCGCCATGACTCATAAACAACTACTGCAACTGAATTAGACAGATTCATACTTCGGCTATTAGCAACCATTGGAATCCGAATTTTTCTATCTTGCGGCAATGCATCAAGAATTTTTGCTGGTAAACCTCTCGTTTCTGGGCCAAACATCAAAAAGTCAGCTGATTTATAATTTACTTCACTGTGTGGTTTTTGACCTTTTGTCGTTAAGGCATAAACTTGAGAAGCTAAATCAAGTTGGTTCTCATCTAAAAAGCACTCAATATTTTTATAACGTTTTACATCAACAAATTCTTGATAATCTAATCCTGCTCGTCTCAATTTTTTATCATCCCAATAAAATCCCATTGGCTCAATAATATGTAAATCAAAACCAGTGTTAGCACACAAACGAATGATATTACCAGTATTAGCAGGAATTTCAGGTTCAAATAAAACAATATTTAAAGATGCATCTGACACAATTATTTCTCTTAGCTGTTAATATTTTTGAAGAGGTAATACTATCACAATTCTAAGTCCACCTAAGTGGCTTTTCTCTGCTTTAACAGTGCCATTATCTCGAGTAATAGCGTTAGAAACAATGGCTAAACCTAAACCTGTGCCACCTGACTCACGATCACGAGCTTCATTAGTACGATAAAACGGTCTGAATATTTGCTCTAACTCACTATCAGCAACACCTGGCCCATCATCATCAATAGTGATAATTGCAGTTTGTTGTTGAATAACAAAATTAATATCAATTCGCTGATTTGAATAACGAAATGCATTCCTTACTACATTTTCAAGCGCGCTACATAACGCCGTTGGATAACACAAAATTGTATTATTAGTTGGGGGAGTAAGAATTGAAAATTGTTTTGAAATTTGATTAGCTTCAAAAGTCGCATTATCTAAAACATTTTTAAATAATTCATCTAACTGTTTATATTCACGAACTTCGTTATTATCATGCTGATTCCTTGCTAATGACAATAAATCACCAATCATTGAATCAAGCTTTATCGCTTCATCACTTATTCGTAAAACTTCGTTACTTTCACCTTGTTTACGACGTAGCAGTGAAGTTGCTAATTGCAATCGAGTTAATGGTGTCCGCAATTCGTGAGAAATATCAGAAAACAATTGTTGCTGTAACTCTTGCATCCTTTTCAACTCTCTAAGCATGCGGTTAAAACTTGCCCCCACTGCTTTATATTCATACGATCCAACTTTTTCGAGTTCAGGCCACTGTTGTAGATTACCTTTGGCTACTTGCTCAGCAGCCAACCGCAATCCACGTGCTGGCCTAGCAATACTCCAAGATAGCCACAACAAGAATGGTGTACTTGCCAACATGGTTAATGTCAAAAGCAAGAAAGGATGATCAAATATTAAATTAACAAATTGAGACTGAATATCCGATGCAGGTTGTAATAAAAATAATTGATAGTCTTCATTAGCATAATGAAGCAAGAAAGGACCAATAATTTCTTGGTTATCATAGATTTTCTTAGCTGGATCATCAACATCGTGGGATTTTTCACTAAAACTTTTTACTAAATCAATATTATTAGTATCTGCTGTGATAATTTGTTGATTGGGTGTAACAATAAATAATAGTTGCCCAGCCTTTTGATGATTATCCATTACAACAATGAATCTCATCCACCAACGGAAACTATCTTTAGGAATCTTGGTTAAATCTTTTTCAATTTCTTTAGCCAGTAGATTGCCACTTTCTTTATCTTTATTGGCTAAATAGGTTAAATTTCGGGAGTCTAGCTTTGGCAAGGCCATTACCAGAATAAGAAAAAAAGCAATAGTAAGTAAGAATATTGTGAAAATTCTAATTGTTAGGCGATCAAAGATCCACATATATTCTTACCATATAAAGAAATAGCTAGTTTTGTAATACATCATCATTTTGATCTACAACAAACAGATATCCTTTTGAACGTAATGTTTTAATCCATGGTAAACCATCGCTACGAGGAGGAAGTTTTTTACGCAAATTAGAAACATGAACATCAATTGAACGAGCTAAAGGTAAAAATTCTTTACCTAATACGTTTTCGCTTAAATCATCTCTTGAAATGATTTTTCCAGCATTTTCAAGAAGTTGCAATAATATTTGAAATTCAGTACCCGTTAATTCAATATATTTATCATCAAATGAGACAGATTGCTGTTTTCGATTAACGGTAAGTTTATCAATGGTATATTGAACTGACTTCTCACCAGAAGTTACAGCCATATTATCCCAACGTTTCCTACGTAATAATGCGTTGATTCGAGCAATAAGCTCCCGATCATTAAACGGCTTTAAGATATAATCATCAGCACCAAGCTCAAGCCCAATAATTTTATCAAATTCGTTATCTTTAGCTGTTAAGAAAATTACTGGAACAGTATATTTATTTCTTAGTTGAGATAATACACTTAACCCATTCATTTCTGGCATCATAATATCAAGTAAAATAAGATCAATGCTATCATCAAATTTATCTAAAGCCTGAACACCATTATTAGCTATTACGACTTCAAACCCTTCTAATTCTAATAATTCACATAACATTGAGGCAATTTCTGGATCATCATCAACTACGAGCAATTTGTTCATTACTACCCTCATTAATTAACAAATTTATAATTTTTCTATTGGTTTTTTATTATTGTAAATTTATTTTATATTTTTAGAAATATTATATAGGTAAAATGCAATAATGTCGTAAATAATTGTTAAGATTTATAGTTTAAACACTTTTATATTACTAAATCCTTGTTCAATAAGATAAAGTGCTTGTAATTTACTCATAATACCTTTCGCACAATATAATAAATATTGTTTTGATTGATCTAGATCGCCAAATTGTGTCGCCAATTTATAAAAAGGGATGAGCTTAACATCGACATTTTCAATTTCTAATGGGTTATCTTCTTGTTCCTCAGGTGAACGGATATCAATTATAATTTGATTCTCTTCTAATGTTGTAACCATATCGACTTGTGTAATTGTGTTGTCAGTTTGTTTAGCAATTTCACGAATATCAATATTTTCGGCTTCTTCAACTGCTTTATTTAATATAGAGAAATCAAAATTTTGTTCTTCCTCTTCTATTTTTTCTTTCACCGCTTTTACAGTAGGATTTTTTGATATCACGCCACAAAATTCTGGCATTGTCTTAGCGATGTCTTCAGTACCGATTTGACGAGCAAGATTAATTATAGTTTCTTTATCATACGTTATTAGTGGACGTAAAACTAAAGTATCACTCACATTATCGATTAAACGTAAATTAGTTAAAGTTTGGCTTGATACTTGCCCCAATGCCTCGCCAGTAATCAACGCTTCAACATTATAACGTTGAGCAACCATAGAAGCAGCACGAATCATCATCCGTTTTAAAATAACCCCCATTTGCCCATCGTCAATTTTCTCAAGAATTTCACCTACTACATTCGAAAAATCAATGGAGATAAAACGAACTTTATGAGAAGAACCAAATCTCTTCCACAAATAATGAGCCATTTGTTTAACGCCAATTTCATGAGTTTTTCCACCTAAATTAAAGAAGCAATAGTGAACTCGGCAGCCTCGTCGAATAAACATATAGCTCGACACACCAGAATCAAATCCGCCAGAAATAAGAGAAATAACATCTTCTTGAGTTCCTGTCGGAAAACCACCAATTCCTGCATGGCGTTCTTTAACTAATAATAGCTTGTCTTTATCTATTTCAAGATTAACTGTTACATCCGGACGAGTTAATTTTACTTTAGCTGTCGAAACATGTTGATTCAGCCCTCCACCAACATAACGCTCTACATCAATTGAAGTAAACTCATGCTTACCACGACGTTTTACTCTAACACAAAATGTTTTATTCTCAATTAAAGGGGCAAAATGAGTAAACGCTTTTTCATATATATCATGCAGATCGACAAAACTAAGCTCTTCAACTACTAATATATGGTGAATACCAGGAATTCGAGTTAATAGTTCTAAGATTTGACTTTCACTATTTATAACTTTAGGGCGAACTTCAATAAAATCCCAATGACGAATAACTGCAACATCATCAATTGAATGTTTTAAAATATTACGAATGTTACTCGTTAATATTTTAATAAAACGTAAACGAACAGATTCACTTTTGATCGTGATTTCAGGAAAAAGTTTAACTATAAATTTCATACAACAGAATTTGCGAGACTAAAAATGGCGACATTATACTTATTTTTCCCTAAAAACGTACAATTGATTATGATAAATACAGAAAATAACAAAATATACTTGCTTGTTGCTCACTCTTTCGCTAATATTTCGCATCAATAAATTCTGTTCTATAACATAAAATTGACAGGTTGAAATGTACGAACTATTAATTATAGGTTATTTAATTATCGCACTTGCGATAATCGTTTTAGTGTTAATACAGCGCGGAAAAGGTGCTGACATGGGCTCATCTTTTGGTGCGGGTGCATCTGCGACTCTATTTGGCTCATCAGGTAGTGGAAACTTCCTTACACGTACAACGACAATATTAGGTGTATTATTTTTTGCATTAAGTATTATTTTGTCCAATATTGGTAGTTTAAAAGCAACTAATATCAGCGATGATTTCAAAAATATTGGCGATAATACACAGCAAAGTACAGATGACTTGAACAGTAATAGACAAGTAATTCCAACTACTGATCCAGTTATACAGCCACAGAGTATTAATCCGACTTCAGATATTCCAGAATAAAAACGGCGCCGTGGTGGTGAAATTGGTAGACACGCTATCTTGAGGGGGTAGTGCTCTAAGGGCATGCGGGTTCAAGTCCCGCCCACGGCACCAATTTAATAAACAGGAACATTCTTTAAAATCCTTTAAACCACACCAAAACCAGTATAAACAAGGCTTATAGCCTATTTTACTATTCTATAAGCATCAGTAAGATACATTTACATTCATATTTTTGGGGACTATATTAAGGACTACGTGAACATAGTCCTATAATTTCTTAGTCCCAAAAGGTGAAAGTATGCCTAAAAGAATAGCTCCAATGACTGATACACAAATTTTGTAGTTATCTTGATGCGCTTGATTATCCTAATGGGATGTTTATGGGAGGTTTGGGGATGATCACCCCTTTAACCCAAGAAGATATTTGTATCATGCTTATATTGAATATATACGCAATACAGGCTTAAACAACCTTTTATCGCTCACACAATTTGGTACATCACTTAATTATGCAATGAAAGAAAACGGTAAAAATTATATCCGTAAAAGATCAAATAAAGGAATGAGTACAAACGTAGAGATTAATACCTATACTAGTCAGGATTGGCTACCAAGAGCAGAAGAACCTAGTTAGTTGTTATTACTTGTTATCATATAAATCGCTTAATTTTGGCGTTTTTTTGTTATAATTAACGAAATAAATAATAATGGCTTTTCTCTATAATGAAAAAAATAACTAGTTGTATTTTTATAATTTGTTTAATTATTCCTAATATTCTATTTGCAGACGATAGAAATAAAAGCGTTGAACTTAGAATAAAAGTATTCAATGAACATAAAAATATTACGACTTGTATTTGGGGATATGCATCTGAACAGATTAAAAAAACTCAACATTCATCAGAACAAATCGCTTTTGAAGCTATTGTTTCTTGTGATGATGTTATAGAAAAAATGAGGCTATATAATCGAGAATACATTAAATTAGCTTATAAGGATGATCTGAGAAGTAAAGGATTGTTGTTATACAGTGCGGAGAAGCAACTTTGGGAGCAAAAACAAGCATGGATAAATAACATCCAAAATTATATTGATCTTAAAAGAAAAAATGGTGATTAATTACTAATATTGGGCTAAGTCATAAGTTCTATTTCCAACTAAAATAAAAAAGTGAATACCTAAAGTGAACACTAGTGAATAACAAATCCTGAAGTGTTAACCGCCTAAAGCCTGTTTCACTATTTTGCAAGTATCAGTAAGTTACATTTATAACCACGTTTTTAATTATATGCTTATTTATGTGAATCTTGTATAACTAAAAATTTTATAACGATAGAAAGAACTGTCAAATAAAGATAGGAATAAATCAAATCACTAGAAATACCCTTTGACTGAAATTGAAAGTCTACATATTGATAAGGTTTGATTGAAAATGAAAATTTCATTAATGCAAAGTCTAACATATAATTGATATTGAAGAATAATTCTCATATTATTATTCAAAAACAAAGGAATGTTATGAAAAATTTTATTCTTAGCATGGTTAGTCTAATCCTATTCGGTTGTGGTGAGAGTGATAATAAAGTTCTCAAAGAATATCTTGTGGGCGATTGGCAATGCACTATGATATATAGTATAGGGCTAAATGTATCCCCAGAAGAAGAGCTTAAACATACCACTGAGCCTGAAGATTTTACAATTAAATTTAGAATATTAGATGATAAGCTTTATGAAATTAAAAATGATGGAACAAAACAAGCTATCGATGTCAACGGCTTTAACAGTACAGTAAATGAAATATGTTATGAATCAAATTGCACTCTGAAACAATATTTAGAAATCAAGGATGACGACTCATTTGACATCATAATAACGAAACGCATAAAAAAACTCAATAATCACACAGATACTATTGATTTTAGATCTAAAATCGAATCAGTTTGTAATAGAATAAAATAAGTATCAGAAATAACACTTTAATTTGCTTATAGATACTTTAATATTTATTAGTAACAAATTTTGAGCAACTATTATTAATAGATAGGATACATACATTAGTGAAAAATTTGGCCATTGGCTAATTATGCTGCATATGTTATTGTTCTGAAGTATTCATGAGGTTTAAAAGAGCCGCCACCCATTCACCAATTCAATATTCAGCAGCATTCTTTAAAATCCTGTAAAGCACATCAAAAAGAGTATAAATAGTTTGTAGCCTATTTTGTTATTTTAAACAAGGCAAATACCAATCATACTTTTTGATTAGATTGAACGCTACCATATACCGCCGACATAAAGTCGGCGAATTAGTTTGTTAAATTAAATTATGCAAAGCCTTTTAAACCAACCACATGAACATGTTCTTGGTTATTAATGACTTTACGTACTAATTTATACGTTGTGCCTTTTTCCGGACTGATATTTTCTGGCGCAGCAATAATAAGTTGCATTTCCAATCTTTCGCAAAGTTCAAAGAGCGTTGCAATTGATTTAGCATCAAGTCGGGCTGCTTCATCTAGGAATAATAAGCGACAAGGTGATATGTCTTTATTACGCAAGCGTTTAGATTCTTCTTCCCAACTTTGAATCACCATCAATAGGATCGACATACCTGTACCGATTGCTTCACCTGTTGATAATGCACCACTTTCAGCACGTAACCAGCCATCAGCGCCACGATTAACTTCAACATCCATTTCCAGATAGTTTCGATAATCAAGCAATTCTTCACCTATATTTTGCGCAGTTCGCTGCCCCATATCAATATGAGGATTCAAGCGTTGATAAAGTTTAGCTAATGCTTCTGAGAAAGTAATACGATTATTACTAAACAGATCTTGATGCTCGTTTTGATCATCAGCTAATGCTGCTAATAACGAAGAGTGAGCTTCCCGGATACTAACATTAAGACGTACACCATTTACCTGACCAAATGCCACCGCTTGCAGACCTTGATTAAGCATACGAATACGGTTTTGCTCTCGTTGAATAGTTTTACGAATAATATTAGCCACACTTTTTGAGCTAATTGCCAATTGCTGTTCACGTGAATTAAGTTCTTCAGTTAATCGTGATAACTCAATTTCCATTTGCTCAATAGCTTCAATTGGGTCATCCGTTTTAACAATATCTTGGCGAATTCGTTCACGAAGATGTTTATAAACCGCAATATAAAATTGTATTTTACGTTCTGGTCGTTTTGGATCTTCGGATAATCTTAATACATCACGTAAATGTTCATTATCATTTACTGCTAGACGCAATGAACCGAGTGCCTTATCTGACATAGAGCGCAATTCATCAGCACTTAGATAAGCTAATTCTCGACGATGTAACCTTCGTTCAACGCTATTTTCTTTAACTAATCGTAAAACTAAACACCACCCTGCTTTCGCTTCCACAACTTGTTCACGTAATTGTTTATAATCACGTAGTGTTTGTGCTAAACGTTTTTGCATTTGTGTCATTTCGCTTTCGCACATAATAAGTAGTTTTTCAAGCGATGTGCATTGTTGCCGATTAGTGTTAAGTTTTTGATGAATTTCATCACGACGAATACGTGCTCGTTCTTCGGTTGCTGCATCCGCTTTAACACCTATTTGTTCAACCTCTTTATGCAACTCATTGAGCATGTCACGTTTAGTTTCAAATGCACTTTTTAAAGAAGCAAGAGTTTGATTATATTGATTGTATTTATCTTGGTACTGTTGCATCTGGCTACGTGCTTCAGTACGCTGTGCTTCAACCACCTCAAGTCGAGAACGTAGTTTTTCATTCAAATCACTATTTTCATTTAGCATTCCAGCCGAATCTTCATAGCTAAAATGCGCACGGCGTTGCATGACTTCGGTTAAGGCAAAAACTTGTTGACGAATAGTTTGTTGCTGAGCTTTGATAGTATTATATTGCTCACGTAGTGAATCATTCTGTTCAGGATCACTTTGTAACACAGCAATAATTGGTTCTAATTCCGAAACAGTATGGCGATGACGACTCACATATTGCGCAGCTTCTTGCGCTTCAGCCACTTGTTCACGTAAATCATCAACTCGATCGGCTAAATCATCATCATCCAATAAATGCATCTGAGCAACTAATCGATTAACTGTAGCTAGCTGCTCTTTACACATTGCCACTTGCTGTTGGTTTTGTTTATCAATGCTTTCTTGTGCTAATAATTGGCGTTCGATTTCATTGCGTCGTGTTGTTAGTTTTTGTACTTCGGCTTCTGGATCGATATCAAAAGCTACAGATAAATATTCACCAATAAACTGCCCAACATTTTGCTCAATACGCTGCAATTTTTGAAGGTCAAACGAAATTGTTGCATAAAGTTCATGTAGCTCATCACGTTCAGCTGATAATTTCTCAAGATGTATTTCACGTGCAGCTCGACCAAACAAAGGAACTTTAGGAAAACTTGAGAAACGCCATTGACGATCACCTGTTTTAACAAGAACCGATTTATTCATCTCTTCACAATCAAATACGCTATCATCAAATGATGATGGATCACCTTCGATAAAATAGATATCTTCTGGATAATCTTCTTCACTGCTAGTAAGGCTTTCGAGTTGTGTTTTGACTAATGATAAATCCGGTACCACAATGGCTTGCCTTGACGGACCATACAATGCTGAAAAATAAGGTGCATCATCAATTGTTACATCTTCATAAATTTCAGAAAGTAAAACACCATTGAATCGTTCAGCTAAAACAGATAAACGCCCGTCATCAACACCACTTGGTTGATTAAGTTGTTCTATTTGCGTATCAAGTTGATTTCGTTTGAAGTTTATTTGATCACGCTGAGTAACTAAAGCACGTTCCTGTTCAAGCAGTTGTTGCATATGCTGAGTAACTGATTGACTATTAGTAAAAGTTTGTTGTGTTTGTTCTTGCAATGCTATAAGTGCATCTTGAGCTTTTAACCATAATGGGGCTTTTTGACGATAGTCACTTATTTTTGTTTGTATTTGCTCAAACTCTTGCCTAAATTCAATTCGTTTTTCACTTGATTCGTTAGCAAGCTCGGCATTTTGATCCAATTGAACTTCAAGTTCTTGTTTTAATTCATCAAGTTCATCATAATTGATTTGACGACCAAAACGCTTACAGAATTGAGTTAGTAATGATTCAGCTTCTTTTTGTTCAAAAAAGCGTTGTTCTAATTCATCTAATTGTAGCTGTAAATGTTCTGCTTGCTCAGCTTGATAACATTGTGAAGGCCATTGTTTTAATGCTTCTCTAGCAGCACTCCATGCTTCACTTCGTACTACATCGCCAACCAACTTAACAACTAGTTGATACGCTCTATCAAATTGACTTATTGCAGCATCAGAAATACTAACTCTCTGTTCCAATTCTAATAATTTTTCAGTAACTTCTTTTTGTTTTTCTTGAAAAACTTCATAGTGATTTTCAACATTGCTTATACCTAATTTAGGCAATTGGCATAGTTGTTGGGCATTTTTCAGAGCTTGAATTGCTTGCTGATATTGAATAGCTCGAGTTTGTTGTACATCTAAAGCTTGTTGATAATCTGCCAATTGAGTTTTAATCTCATCAACTTCTTGTTCTGTCTGTTCAACTTGATCTCGGTAAGTTTGATACTGTTCATTTGCTTCAAATACAACTTCATTTTGCTCTTCAAGTTTTATATTAAGATCATCTAAATCTGCTTGATAGCGGTCAATTTTTTCTTGTTGACGCAAAGCAGTTTGTGCAAGATTAAGATGATCATTTGCTGCCTGAAGGTCTGTCTCTAAATCGCCTTGAGCATCTTGATATTCTTTAAGCTCTTTTGCCATCTCAACTTGTCGATACTGATTACTGATAAGCAGATCTTGCGTTTTGAACATATCTCGACGTAGTCCTAAAACTGATTCGATATGAACTCTACGCTCATTAGCATGACGCATATAATCAGCAGCCACATAGTTTGTAGATTCAGTAATGAGATGTTTGAATAAATCGCGATCTGATTGTGTAACTCGAATAGCTTCAAGTGTCATCCGATTTTCACGAAGTGCTGCTTCCATATCTTGGAATGCTTTTCTAACACCACTATTTTCTGGTAATAAATAATCACGTAATGATCGCGTGATAGCACTTGAAATTCCACCATAAAGAGAAGCTTCAATTAAACGATAATATTTACTTCGATCAGATGAAGAACGTAATCTTTTAGGTAAAATACCAAAATCAAACATGACTGAATGATAATCAGTAATGGAATTAAATTGCTTAAAGATAACCCCTTCCATTGATTCAATCTTATCTTTCAATTCCGGTAAAGATAAAATTCTAGCCTGTTTTTCATTTAAGCGCTCTGTTACTAATTCTGTTGGAGTAATATTGACAGGCAAACCTTGTATTAAAAAAGGTTTAATATCAACTTTTTTATCACGACCAGCAACCTGCTGTAAACGCACACCACAGATAATCCGTTGATTACGAGAATTAATTACATCCAGCATCGAGTAACACACGCCTGGCTTTAATTTACCATGTAAACCTTTATCTCTAGAACCCGAAGTTGCTCCTGCTTCAGTTGTATTTCTAAAATGTAATAAGGTTAAATCTGGGATTAATGCAGTGACAAATGCTGCCATAGTGGTTGATTTACCAGCGCCATTACCACCAGAAAGTGTGGTAACAAGCTGATCAAGCTCAAACGTTCGAGCAAAAAAGCCGTTCCAATTAATTAAGGTTAATGAGTGAAATTTACCGTGTCCCATTATCATTATTCAATCTCCTCATTAACATCTTCATCATCACTATTATCATCATCTAATATAAGTGATGATTCAATTTTAATCGCTTCACCATCGCGAATCAGGCGTAATTGTGCTTCTTGAGCATCATCACTGCTACGCACATCAGCTCCAAATCGGAATATAGATTCATTAATACGAAAACGGCTACTATCATTACCTACAATAAAGAAGATCATACCAAGTCGACGTAATCGATTTAATGCAGTTTTTACTTTATCAAATAATTTTTGGCGATCTAAATCCGAGCCTGTAGAACGCTGATTGACTAGTTTCAATAATTTACTTTCATCCGCTAATGAAACAAGCTCATCAAAAAGTTCTTGTAAGGTAAAAATGCCTTCATGTGCTAATCGCTCTGGACTTAAATAGAGATAACAAAGCACTTTACCGACTAACATATCAAGTTCAGATAATACTGAACGTGGAATCAGAGTAGTTGAACGAGGACGCAGATAGAAAAATCCTTCCGGTGCGCGAATAAGCTCGACATTATAACGTTGATAAAACTGTTCAAGCTCAAGTTGGAAATCCATTAAAAAAGCATGATTATCAAGCTCATCGATACCAATATGACGACCTGACCTTAATAGACTGTCAAGTTCCGGAAATATTGGATTGGCAATAGCTTGAGCTAATTTTACCGGCATAAACTTATCTATCGACGCTTGAGAGCTTGCTGCAATACGCCCCATAACCTCATCAAGATGATAGGAAGTTTGTTCTATTTCTAAATCATTAATATCTGTTGATGACATGTGCTTGTACCTTAGCTCCATAATCGTTAATAGGTTTCCATTCGGCTGGGATACCGAGTAAATCGCTTTCGGCAACACCTAATCGAATAGCCTGATCAATAAACAATCTTGCAATATCAAAATGTTGTTCACGTGGGAACTGTGCTAAATAACTATGAATTGCATTACTCATATCAAGTGGTTTATTTTCTTGTTTAAAGATCAATAAATTTTGTTCTATATGCGAAATAATATGTTCTTGAATTTCTTCAATCATTTCAAACTCAAGCTCGGATGGTAATTCACCCGTCACTTCTGCTTCATGCAGTGCTAACTCTTCATCACGCATATCAAGTAAACGCTCAGCATTAGCAAAAGTGAGTGACCATGGTAAATCAAAATAGCTTTGAATCGATTTACGTAATCGCTGAGAAAAAACTCGATTCTTATCTAAATCGATTGCTGTACGAATAAATTTATGAACGTGTCTATCATAACCAATCCATAGGTCTATTGCTTTTTGTCCCCAGCCAATAATTCGGTCTAGTTTTCCTTGCAAATCCATAACAACATTGTTAATTTTATCAAGATCTGGATTATCTAATGTGGCATCTTGTATCAGAAGCAAACTGGCTTGTAGCTTATCACCTGCAGCTGCCAACGTATCTTGCAGCTCACGCAATGTTTGTGATGTTTCGGTAAGTAAACCTTCACAACTACTGATGGCTGCTTGCCAATCTTGGCTTAACAATGCTGAAATATTTTGTTTAACTTCAGCTTGTTGTTCATCCATTACTCTCTGAGTGATATCAATACTGTCAAAAATTTCTGCAACAGAATATTTCAATGGAGCAAAAACATTTCGATGCCAATGTAAATCATCGCCACCTTCAAGAGCCGCATCTGCTGCACGCTTTAATTCTTGTGCAACAATAGAAAGCTGAATAGATAAGCGTAAAGTCGAGAATTCTCGTTGGCGTATATAGTAATCAGAAATGCCGATTCCTAGTGGAGTTAAACGGTAAATAGAATAACCATCGGTCATTTCGCTAGCAAAGCGAGTAATTAAACGTTGGCGCACTAGATCATTAATGGCATTGTTAGCTCGAACAGTAATAGTATCTTCACTTTGCTCAAAGATCTGAGAGACATGTCTGAATCCGTCAATTAATTCAGATTCAGTCATTTCACCATCAAAGCGCTCACTGTTTAATACAGCAATTGCTAATAAAAAGGCTAATCGCTCAACAGGTAGAGCAATCGAAAAATCATTCTTTTTTGCCCAAGAGACCAGTTCTGGCACTGATTGGGAAAAATCCATCATAGTGATTCCTTAATTAAAGATGCACAACATCGCGACATCTTAAAATAATATGAGAAACACAATATATTGTGTTATGGACAAAATTTTATCGATTATATAACAAATTGTAGTAGTTAAAAATAGCTAAGTTTAGGATTTATTATTAGATGTGATAACCAATATTTAATTTTCTTAAATAAACTTGTTACCAAGACAAAAAAGACCAATTTATTAGCCAATTAACTTTATATTTAAATTGACTTATATAAATATAAAAATGATAATAATTATCGTTTTCATTTAAAATATTGAGGTATCTATGCGTAAAGTATTATTATCAGTTTTATTGGGGACTTTAATGGGTTTAATTTCACAATCCGTGACAGCTCATGGTATATGGATTACTGATCGAGTCGATCAAAAGCAGATTATTTTAGGTGAAGGACCTTTAGATAATGGTTATCAACCTGAAATGGTGAAAAAAGTTAAAGCTTATAATAGTGATTGGTCGGTACTACCCGTTTCAAAAACAGCACATAATAACTTTGTGACCATCGAACCTGCAAAAGATACAGCTGTAGTAACAGTTGATTTTGATTATGGTTATTGGACCAAAAATTCGGATGGTAAATACGTTAATTTGCCAATGAATCAAGTAAAAGGTGCAGATAAGGGCACTCATGCCATAAAATATAGTGTCAACTATTTATCATCCGTTATCAAACCCAAAATAATAGAAGATATTCCACTACAAATTGTTCCTTCTATTGACCCAACAAAATTAAAACGAGGCGACAATTTACCGATAACCGTTTTCAAAGATGGTAAACCACTAACCAATACACCTGTCATCATCGATGTTGTAAATAATTTAGACAAAACAGTGAAAACTGATGATAGAGGCCAGGCTACTATTATTGTGCCAAATCAAGGTTTAAACGTTATAGGTGTTGAAATTGGTTTCCCGCTTAAAGATAATCAACTAGCTACCCAAGACAAATTTTTTACTACATTAGTTTTTACATTAATTCCTGAAGAAGATTAATTTATATATAAAAAACGGGATCATTATCCCGTTTTTTATAATTATCTTTTTAAACTTCAGCACTAATCGGACGCGGTATAAGAAAACTACAAAATAGAGCTAAAATCGTAATGATTAAACCTAACAACATACCATTAAAGTAACCATCAATTGTGTCTCCATTTATCATCTGAATTGCTGGCAATAAAGCAAAACTCAAACCAGCACCTAAATTAAATGCCCCTGCATTCATACCAGGTAAAAATCCTGGATTATCAGTAGGAGATAAGACGATACCTAATCCATTTAAAATGATATTAGCCATTCCAGCATAAAAAATACCTAAAACAATCACGCCAACCGATAAAATAGGTAAAGAATGAATGCCATAAAACATAATAACTAAAATACCAATAATACAACCTACTAAACCTAATTTGAGCACTTTATTATAACCCATTATTGGTGCCAATCTTCCTGAAAATGGCCCAACAAACCAACCAATTAAAGCATAAGGTGTGAGAAAAATTAATGATGCCCAATCGGCGTCTAACCCCAAACCTATTTCATGATTTTGGGCAATTGACATCACTAAACCATTAACGATGGCAAAGATCCCAGTCATGGTTAATGTGGTTGTTAATAACAACGCCCAGGTGGCACGCTTTTTCAAATGATTGATTGTGACTAAAGGTTGCTTACTTCTTTTTTCTACATTCCAAAATAAAATAAAACATAAAAAAGCCAATAAACTTAAACCACTAACAATCAGCCAATTAGCATTGTCAAGTTTACCGGCTTCATTAAGTGCAAGTAATAACGCAGCTATTGTTAAAACAATTAACAAAACGCCTAACCAATCCATCTTGGTACTTTTAGAGGGCTGAGATTCTAACGCAAAACGATGAACAAAAAAAGTCGAAATTGCTGCAACAATAGCTATAATCCAAAATACAGACCGGAAGCCAAAATGCGTAGCAAGTAAACCTCCCGCAATAGCATCAACACCAGCAATACCACCATTTACTGCTGTTATGATACCCATTAACATACCATATTGCTTAACGTCTTTTACTTCAAAACTTAACATTAACAAACATAATGGAACCACTGGCCCTGATACACCTTGAATAATGCGAGCAACATACAAAACCTCAATATTCGGCGCAATAGCAGCAATGACTGTACCTAAAGTCATTATAATCAACATGGCTGTTAATACTTTTTTTCTCCCTTTTATATCACTTAATCGGGGCAAGAATAGTGAAAATAGTGCAGCTGCTGTAAAAAAAGAAGTTTGAGATAGTCCGACAGCTGCATCATTAGTTCCTAATTCTTTCGCTATAGTAACTAACACTGGGCTTAACATGCTTGCATTAAGTTGGAAAGCAACACATGCAGCAAGCAAAGCAACCATTAAAGCCAAGATATTATTTTTTTTCTGGCTTAGATCTGCCATATATTTACCTCATTAAATGTTTTAATTGATCGGCATTTGAATATCATTAGTAACTATACTCAAATGAGATGATTCTTTATTTGTATCTATTTGATATATAATTAAATATCAATAATTTTATTTTCTCACGTATAAAACCAATAAAAGGTTATTATCAGAGATCATGCTGTCGTAGATGTTTTCATCTGACTATGAAATATTAACTAAAGTTCAAATTAACCTTGAATTATCAGATAATTGCAAAACCTAATCTGATAAATCACACACCAATTGAAATATCTAATTAATAATTAACCATAGGTAGAAAAAACAATTTTTGGCAAACAGAGGTGTTCTTAATGGCGATTAAGATAGTTCACTTTTAAAACAAACTATTCACACTGATTACAAGAGAAATATTCTAATTTCAATTCTCAGATTTAAAATCCACTTATTATTAAATTTAATATTAAGATTTCGATAATAAAAAATAAATTACCTACTCGCACTGTCGCTAATTTGTGCTAAAATCGGGAGACATGAATAATCTTTTTTAACATAAGGATGTAACGTAATGCATATCGGTATACCAAAAGAACGGTTAGCCAATGAAGCTAGGGTTGCAGCAACACCTCAAACTGTTGGACAACTATTAAAACTTGGATTTACAGTTTCAGTAGAACAAGGTGCTGGACACGCTGCTCATTTTGAAGACCAAGCTTTTATTGATGCTGGGGCCACTATTCAAAACACAAAGGATATTTGGCAAAATGATCTTATTTTAAAATTTCACGCGCCAACTGATGATGAAATCGCTCTGATGAAAGAGGGATTAACACTCATTAGCTATATTTATCCAGCTCAACATAAAGATCTTTTAGAAAAACTTGCCACTAAAAATATTACTGTAATGGCAATGGATTGTGTGCCTCGTATTTCACGAGCTCAATCACTAGATGCATTAAGTTCTATGTCTAACATTGCAGGTTATCGCTCTGTTATTGAAGCTGCGAACCAATTTGGTCGATTTTTTACCGGTCAAGTCACTGCTGCAGGTAAAGTACCACCAGCAAAAGTATTGGTAATTGGAGCTGGTGTTGCTGGTCTTGCAGCAATTGGTGCAGCAGTTAGTTTAGGTGCTATTGTTCGTGCATTTGATACACGTCCAGAAGTTGCTGAACAAATCAATAGTATGGGTGCTGACTTTTTAGAATTAGATTTCGAAGAGGAAGCTGGTTCTGGAGATGGCTACGCAAAACAAATGTCTGCAGCCTTTATTGAAGCTGAAATGGCTTTATTTGCTGAACAAGCAAAAGATGTTGATATTATTATCACTACAGCATTAATTCCAGGTAAACCTGCGCCAAAACTTATCTCTAAAGAGATGGTTGAGTCAATGAAACCAGGTAGTGTTATTGTTGATTTAGCAGCCTTAACTGGTGGTAACTGCGAATTAACCAAACCGGGTGAAGTATTCGAAACAGATAATAATGTTAAAATAGTTGGTTACACAGATTTAGCTAACCGAATGCCGGCACAAGCATCACAACTATATGGAACTAACATTGTTAACTTATTAAAATTACTCGCCAAAGAAAAAGATGGTAACATCGACATTAATTTTGACGATGTTGTGATTCGTGGCGTAACTGTCGTTAAAGATAAAGAAATAACATGGCCAGCTCCACCAATTCAAGTTTCTGCACAACCACAGAAAAAAGCGGTTGAACCTATCGCCAAACCAGAACCCACACCAATGCAACCTGCAAAAAAATTTGGTATTTTAGCTTTATTGATTATTGCTTATTTCTGGTTAGCTAATGTGGTTCCTGAAACCTTTTTAGGACACTTCACTGTATTTGCTTTGTCTTGTGTAGTAGGGTATTACGTAGTATGGAATGTAACTCATTCATTACATACACCATTAATGTCAGTTACTAATGCTATCTCTGGTATCATATTAGTAGGTGCAATACTGCAAGTCGGTGATGATAATGGCTTAACTACGGCAATTGCCTTTGTTGCTATTTTAATTGCTAGTATCAATATTTTTGGTGGATTTTTTGTTACACAAAGAATGCTAAAAATGTTTCAACGTGGCAAGTAAAGGAGATTATTGATAATGTTTAGTCATGGAATAATTCAAGCAGCCTATGTTCTTGCTGCATTACTTTTTATATTTAGTTTACGAGGACTATCAAATCAAGAATCAGCCAAATCTGGAAACATTTATGGCATGGTTGGTATGGTAATTGCACTTATTGCTGCTATTGCAAGTATTAAAGGCGGACTACACTGGATCATTATTGCTATGGTCATTGGTGCAGCTATTGGTCTTTATCTTGCTAAAAAAGTAGAAATGACACAAATGCCAGAGCTTGTTGCACTACTCCACAGTTTTGTTGGTATGGCTGCAGTTCTCGTTGGTTTCAATAGCTTCTTAGATTCTAATATTATGGTTTTCAGTGGCAGTGAACTTACTGTACATTTAGTAGAAATTTTTATTGGTATCTTTATTGGTGCAGTTACTTTTTCTGGCTCAGTCGTTGCATTTGGAAAACTAAATGGCCGCATTAGCTCTAAACCACTTTCTATTCCTTATAAACACTACTGGAACTTAGCGGCAATCGTTGTTTCAGTAATTTTGATGTTTACTTTTATTGGCGTGAAAAGTGGCGCAGGCGCACTTGTTAGTCTACTTGTTATGACTATCATCGCATTAGTATTTGGCTTCCATCTTGTGGCATCAATTGGTGGTGCAGACATGCCAGTAGTTATTTCAATGCTTAACTCATATTCTGGATGGGCAGCAGCTGCAGCAGGATTTATGTTAGGTAATGATTTACTTATTGTAACCGGTGCTTTAGTTGGTTCTTCAGGGGCAATTCTTTCTTACATCATGTGTAAAGCAATGAATCGCTCATTCATCAGCGTCATTGCCGGTGGTTTTGGTAGCGATGGTAGCGCATCAAGCTCTTCAGAAGAAGAACAAGGTGAATACCGTGAAATGCAGCCAGCAGAAGTTGCTCAAACATTAAAAGAAGCACGTTCAGTTATTATCGTACCGGGTTATGGTATGGCCGTTGCTCAAGCACAAGGTGCGGTAAGCAATATTACTGAAAAACTACGTGGTATGGGTATAGAAGTCCGATTTGGTATTCACCCAGTTGCAGGACGTTTACCTGGTCATATGAATGTATTATTAGCCGAAGCAAAAGTACCTTACGATATTGTATTAGAAATGGATGAAATCAATGATGACTTCCCTGATACAGATGTTGTTTGGGTAATTGGTGCAAATGATACAGTTAACCCAGCGGCAGAAGAAGATCCAAATAGCCCTATCGCAGGTATGCCTGTTCTTGAAGTTTGGAAAGCAAAAACTGTTATTATATCCAAACGCTCAATGAATACCGGATATGCAGGTGTTCAAAATCCACTATTCTTTAAAGAAAATAGTTATATGCTATTTGGTGATGCCAAAGATAGTGTTGAAAAAGTTTTACAAAATCTTTAATGACGGTTAGTCTTTAGTAGATACAAAATATTACTGCGGCTTTAGCCGCAGTATTTTTATAAGATATTAAGGGTTTAAATTTTTTTGATCTAAAAAAGTAGTAATTTGATTAATTATTTCATCATGAATTTCGGTTCTGGTTCGTTCCCCGCCATCTTTACAAATGATACTTTCGCCTTTAGCTTCTTGCTCTAATATTTCTATCGCCTGTGGTTTACAAACTTGTATAAAACTAAAATGCATCGCATCTGGTATAACAGTATAAGTAGATAATGATTTTAAAAGAAACCGTCTTAAATAGCCTGATTCAAGTTCTACATTCATGTCACCAACATCAACACCAGCTCCAATAATCAAAGAGGGAATATTAATATTTTTCAGACTTTCGGGAGTAAAACCTCTGACTAACCCTGCATCTAAAGAGATAAATGATTTTATTTTTGAATCTAACATACTTTGAGTTAATTTTGGGTTATCAAGACCTAGTTCATTTACTAATTGGCAAGCTTTCAATTGTGAATTTTCAGTACAATCTTCTTTAAATAGATCAATATCAAATCTTGCACCAGCAAGCGCTATTACGGTCCAACCGCCAAGGGAATGCCCAATGGCTGATATTTTATTCATATCAATATGGTTAGCTAATAGCTTATCTTCTTTTAAATATCAATAGTTTTACTTAGGTCTTCAGGACGTAGCCATAATTTTCTTGATTGATTAATATCTTTATTAAAAAAAGTTGTTCCTGGATGATTTGGCGCTGCAATAATATATCCCTTACCTGCAAGTTCATAGGCAAGCCAACTTAAATTTTGCCAGCTACCACCGTAACCATGAGAAACAACGATTAACGGAAGTTTCCTGGAATCATTGATAGGTATTGCGTTAGGGACAACTTCAGAACCATTAAAAACTACATTATCGCCTATAAATACTGTTTTCTGTTGATTAGTAGTTGGATACCATATTGCAATGTTAAGAGGTCTACCATCTTCTTCTCCATAATGGATTTCCCTAAATCCAACATTTGAATCTGCATAACCAAAAAATGAAATTGAATATATGAAAAAAAACAGATAGTACACTTTAGCCATTAACTTATTCCCTATATAACTGCATTATATAAATAATATTAATCAATAAGATAGGTTTTGATAATAGTGAGTTAAAATAACGATTTCAACTTACAATAATTATTCATTATTATTTTTGATTTTTTCTTTATGATAAAGGTAATAAGCGCCACGAGAAACCATACGAAGTTGAAATATAAGATCTTCAATTAGTTTTTGGCGTTGTACTATGTCGAAATCAATTGCTTCCGCGCCAGCATTAAATGCGATAGTCACCATTGCTTCGGCTTGAGCTTCATTATAATGATGTGGCATTTGATTGGCATTGTCTAAATAATCAACAAGCTCCACAATAAAGTGCTGAATTTCGCGTGCAATTGCCGATCTGAATGCTGAAGAAGTCCCGGCTTTTTCTCTGAGCAACAATAAAAATACTTTAGGGTTTTTATCAATAAATTCAATAAAGGTGGTTACCGAAGTTCGAAGAACACTCCCTCCCTTTTCAATACGTTTTCGAGCTTGGCGCAATAATTGACGAAGAGTTAAACCGCTCTCATCAACCATCGCTAAACCTAACTCATCCATATCACGAAAATGGCGATAAAATGATGTAGCAGCTATACCTGCCTCACGGGAAACTTCGCGCAGACTTAAACTTGCAAAACCTTGTTCCGCGTTGAGTTGATGAAATGCAGCATCAATTAAACTTCGACGA
Organism: Gilliamella sp. B3482; assembly: GCF_026536805.1. Lineage (NCBI taxonomy): Bacteria > Pseudomonadati > Pseudomonadota > Gammaproteobacteria > Orbales > Orbaceae > Gilliamella > Gilliamella sp. B3482. The sequence goes on from NZ_JAFNNL010000001.1 coordinate 594,585, forward strand.
GTTCTCTCCTTTTGCTGCGCTCTAACTCCACAGGTTTTAACATTTTTCATTTTTTAAATTCTGCGCTATAAGAAATATAAATTATTTCTGGCCTAACAGTCGTTCTTTTTCAGCAAAGACTTTTGGCATATGGTCACGAATAGTTTTAGCGATAGTTTCATAACGAGAACGTAATGGAGAACCAGGTCGATAAATTAAAGCGATGCTTCGTGTTGGGACAGGATCAGTACATGGAATATAGCAAATATTATCACGAGTACGTTCATTTGGAGCCGCTAACTCTGGAAATAAAGTAATTCCACGTCCTGCTGATATCATACTACGCAATGTTTCTAAACTCGTCGCTTTAAATTGTTTATCTTCATCAATTCCTACCTGAAAACAATACCCCATAGCATGTTCGCGTAGACAATGACCATCCTCCAACATTAAAAATTTCTTCCCTTTCAGACTAGAAAGCTTAACTGTCTGTTTACTAGCTAATTCATCATTTGCAGGAACGGCTAAAAACATAGGTTCATTGAATAAAGGTAGTTCAATAAATTGTGCGGTTTCTTTTACTTGAGCGATAATAGCACAATCCAATTTTCCACTTTCAAGTTGAGCAACAATATTGGCAGTTTGCGCTTCATGTAAATAAAGTTCTAGTTGAGGAAAGGATTCATGTAATACGGTAATCACATGTGGTAATAAATATGGAGCGATAGTCGGAATTAATCCAATATGCATAGGACCAGCCATCTCTTCCCCCTGACGACTAGCCATCTCTTTTAAAATCTGTATATTACGTAAAATTTCTTTAGCTTGCTCAACAAGCATCATGCCAGTTTGAGTAAATAACACTTTACGACTAGTACGTTCAAGTAACATTACGCCTAATTCGTCTTCAAGTTTTCTGATTTGACCACTTAGTGTTGGTTGACTAACATTACAAGCATCAGCTGCTTTACGAAAGTGCCGGAATTCAGCTAATGATACAAAATATTCCAAATCTCGAATATTCATAGAGTCCCCAATAAGTTATCAGTTAATATTTTTATACTCTTAATTGTAAACCAAATTAATAATTATTTTTATCAAAAATCTTTTTTAAAAGAGTATAAGTTTAATAAAATCAATTAGTCATTAATAAAATAAATAAGATAATCTATTTTGAATTAATTTTTATTAAGTTAAAAAATAATCTAACTAATTGTACTATATAAATTACTATTGTTGATAATTATGTTCAAAAAATCAAATAAAATATTTAATTAATATAAAGAAATTTCCTTTATTTTGCTTGGTATAACTATTTCAAGAAAAATGGAAAGTTAGATTTAATTGCGATATAATCGCGCGCTATATTTTAGTATAGACCATTATTAATTCGAGGTGCGCTATTTTTAAACAAGTTTCTCGCTTTTATCGTAAAATGTTCCATCACAAAGAGCGACAAGAGTCGCATTATATTTCCATCTCACGTAATGAGCATAATATTTCTCGTAAGAATATAAGCGAAAATGCGTTGAAAGTACTTTATCGATTGAATAAACAAGGATATGAAGCCTATCTCGTAGGTGGTTGTATTCGCGACCTTCTATTAGGTAAAAAACCAAAAGATTTCGATATTGCGACAAATGCTACACCAGAACAAATTCAAAAGATTTTTCGAAATTGCCGCTTGATAGGTAAACGCTTTCGCTTAGCTCATATTATGTTTGGAAAAGAGATAATTGAGGTTGCAACGTTCCGAGGTGATCATGATGATCAGAGTGAACAAAAGAACATATCAAAACGATCACAAGCAGGTATGTTATTAAGAGATAATGTCTATGGAACGATAGAGCAAGATGCCGTTCGTCGTGATTTCACTATGAATGCGCTTTATTATAGCGTCAAAGATTATACAATTCGTGATTATTGTGGTGGACTAAAAGATTTACAAAATGGCATTATTCGATTAATTGGTGATCCACAAACAAGGTATCGTGAAGATCCAGTAAGAATGTTAAGGACAATCCGTTTTGCAGCAAAACTTAACATGAAAATTGACCCAGCTACTGCTGAACCAATAAAAAAACTGGCTCCATTATTAAATAATATTCCTTCTGCCCGTCTTTTTGATGAATCATTGAAATTATTGCAATCAGGATATGGTTACGAGACTTATATATTATTAAAGCAGTTTCATTTATTTAAACAGTTGTTTCCTGTGGTTCAACGTTTATTTACACATGACCATGAAGGAAATATGGAAAAAATGATTGCTCAAGTGTTAAAAAATACTGATTACCGTATAGCAAATGAGCAACGCATTAACCCTGCTTTTTTATATGCAGCATTTTTTTGGTATCCAATTATAGAACAAACTCAATTAAACTGTATTGAGAGCGGTTTGCAATATTACGATTCTTTTTCTATGGCAATTAATGATGTACTAAATGAACAATGCCGTATTATCGCTATACCAAGACGTTTGACAGCGGTTATGGGTGATATGTGGCGATTACAATTAAGAATGAAAAAACGAGAAGGAAAACGTGCATTTGTCATCTTAGAGCATCAAAAGTTCCGAGCAGCTTATGATCTATTAGAAATGCGAGCTTCTATCGAAAAAGGTGAGCTTTTAGATTTAGCTAAGTGGTGGGATGAATTTCAACAAGTATCGACTGAAAAGAAAATAGTCATGGTAAGACAACTTGGTAAAACGAATAAACGACGGACTAAACGTTAATTTTCATTCGCACTTTTATAAATAACCGCTATAATGTTTCAATTAAAATAATCATAATCATATTCTAATCATTAATGAAAAAATTATCGCTTTCTCGTATTGCTATAGCTGTAACATTTTCTTTGTACAATTATAGCAGCCCAAGTTATGCAATAGATTTACCAAAAAATGACACTACTAATCCGCAGTGTCTTGTTGGTGTACCTAAATTTGAGCGACCAATTGTTAATGGAGATATAAATACATTACCTATTAATGCAGAAGCAGATGAGTTTGAAGGACTTTATCCTAATTTAGCTATTTACAAAGGTCGTGTTTATGTAGAGCAAGGCAATCGTACAGTTTTAGCTGATAAAGTGACGGTTGACTCAAAAGATGCAAATAATCGGATGGTTACACTCGATGGTGATATCACTTATCAAGATAATATGATACAAACCAAAGGTAACCACGCATCAATGAATCTAAATAGCAATGATGCGAATATAAATCCAAGTGAGTATCAATTAGTTAATAGACTTGGACGAGGTGAAGCCGATGAGATCAAACTTGAAAAGAATCGCTATGTAATTCTTAAAAATGGTAGTTTTACTTCCTGTCCTGTAGGAGATAGTGCTTGGAATATTACAGGTTCAACAATTATTCACGATAATGAAGAACAGTTGTTGGAAGTTTGGAATGCGGTATTTAGAATAGAGAAAGTACCTGTTCTTTACTCACCTTATTTACAATTGCCTACAGGCAATAAAAGACGATCAGGATTGTTAATTCCTAATTTTGGTTACGATAGTGTTGATGGTATCGATTTTTCATTACCGTATTATTGGAACATTGCTCCAAATTATGATGCAACTATAACACCACGAATACTACAACACCGTGGTGTACAGTTACAAACTGAGTTTCGCTACTTAAATCAATTAGGATTAGGGACTTTCGCTTTTGACTGGTTACAGCATGATAATCAATACAGTGACGATAGAAAAAAATCAACAAATGGCAACAGATACGATAACAATCGTAATCGATGGTTATTCTATTGGAAAAACGACGAATTAATTAACTACAATTGGCGTTTTATAGCTGATACTACACGAGTCAGTGACAATCAATATTTAACAGATCTCAGTTCTAAATATGCATCTCAAACAGCTGGATATCTGACTCAGTTTTATAAATTAGCATACAATGATGAAAATTGGGATGTTGCTTTAGGTTACAAACATTTTCAACCATTTCACTATGATATTCTTTACCAAACTCAGCCTCAATTAGATATCAACTATTATAACTACGAGCTGGGGCCATTAAAATTTAAGACTTTTTCACAACTTTCTCATTTTATAAATTCAACAGATAATGAACCCGAAGCTTGGCGAGTCCATATAGAACCAACTATTAATTATACAGTTTCAAATTCTTGGGCAAATTTATCTGCAGAAACTGGTTTTATGGCAACTCATTACAACCAGAAAAACATATTTAAATATAATAATAATCTTGAACACATAAAAGAAGGGATAAAGTTAGATCGTACTGTAAATCGTTTTATACCTAAATTTAGTATTGATGGTAAAGTAATTTTTGAACGAGACTTTGATCTAATCGATGGGTATAGCCAAACACTCGAACCTAGAGTGAAATATACTTATAACCCTTATCGTAACCAATCAAATATTGGAAATTACGATTCCACACTCTTACAAGCTGATTACATTGGTTTATTTAGAGATCAAACATATAGTGGTTTAGACCGTATTGCATCAACAAATAAACTTTCAACGGGTGTAACTACACGTTTTTATGATAGTAACAAAGTTGAAAAATTTAATATGTCCTTAGGGCAAATTACCTATTTTACAAAATCTAAAACCGGTGATCACAATAATGAATTAGATAAAAATTCTGATACAGGTAGTGTCACTTGGGCAACAGATAATTTCTGGCGAATTAGTGACGATATTATTTTCCGAAGCGGGATTCAATACGACACCCGTATTGATACTATTTCGCTAGCCAATACAACGTTTGAATATCGACCATCGGGTGACAAATTAATTCAATTATCTTATCGTTATGCCAATCGTAACTATATTGACACTGTAGATGACAGGTATAAGTATTCCGCATATAAAGGTTATAAACAAGATCTCTCTCAAGCAGGCATTATGGTTAGTTGGCCACTATCTGAAAAAGTGAGTGCGGTGGGATCTTATTATTATGATATTAAGCAAAAACAAATTTCAGACAGTTTTATTGGGGTAAATTATAGCGACTGCTGTTGGGGAGTAACCGTACAATATGGACGCAAATTGACCGACTGGGATAACACAGAACATATAAGTAAATACAAAAACAAACTGTCAATTAACTTTGAACTTAAAGGTTTAGGAAGTAATCGTGACACGCAAGCCAAAATGTTAAACTTTGGTAAATTACCTTATACAACAACATTTGAATAAACATACTAATAAATTTATTGTGGTAAATTTAATACCGCAACAACATAATGAGTTGAGTAAATATGAAATTATTAAAACTTTTTATTGCATTAAACTTGAGTGTTAATTTAGTGCTCTTTACACCTTTTTCAGCAAATGCAGCTCCCAAAGTGGTAGAACAGGTTGCAGCTGTTGTGAATAACAACGTCATTTTAGAAAGTGATGTTAGTGACATGCTCAAAACGATTAAAGCGAGCGCCGATCCTAAATCTTTACCTAATGATAAAATACTTAGAAAACAAATTATTGATCGCCTTGTTGTTGAAAAATTAATTTTACAAAGAGCGGCTAAAGCAAAAATTACTATTAGTGATGATGAAGTTACCGCCGCAATCGATAGAATAGCTGCTGAAAATGGTATGACAATAGATCAACTAAGAAGCAGATTATCAACTATGGGCATGAGCTATAGCACTTATCGTGATCGTATTCATACTGATATGCTAATAGAACAAGCGCGCTTGCATGAAGTTCGACCTAGAATCAAAGTCTCTAACAGAGAAGTAGAACATTTAACCAAAACAATAGCTAACCAACCAACTAACAATATTGATGTTAAAATTAGTCATATTCTAATTACTATTCCAGAAAAAGCGTCTAAACAACAAGTTGATAGTGCTACCAATAAAGCGATGGACATCATCAATCGTGCAAAAAAAGGAGAAAATTTTGCTAAATTAGCCGCGTCATACTCAAATGATGATCTTGCTTTAAAAGGTGGATCAATGGGCTGGAAAAAGTTAAATGAGTTACCTACTATTTTTGAGGAACGACTAATTCGAGCGCCAAAAGGAAGTATTATAGGCCCAATTCGCTCTGGAGTTGGGATTCACATATTAAAAGTTGACGATAACCGTTCTGAAACACCACAAAAAATTACACTTCAAGAAGTTAATGCTCGTCATATTTTAATTAAAACCAACGTATTAGTTACCGATCAGGTGGCTAAACAAAAATTAATTAACATTCGCAAAGCCATTACCAGCGGAGCAACAACTTTTGCTGCAGCAGCAAAAGCTAACTCAGAAGACACAGGTTCAAAAGATAGTGGTGGTAATTTAGGATGGAATAGGCCAGAAGTTTATGATGAAGGTTTCAGGACTGCATTATCACAATTGAAAAAGGGTGAAATCAGCCAACCAATAAAATCATCTTATGGTTGGCATATAATCCAACTAATTGATACCAGACAAACTGACGGTACAAACTTAGTTAAAAAAGATCAAGCTTATCGTATGATTTTCAATAGAAAATTTGCTGAAGAAGCACAAGTTTGGATTCAAGAGTTAAAAGGTGATGCATATATCAAAATTACAGGTGAAGGTAAGAATGAATAATCGTGTTCATCAAGGTCATTTTGCCCGTAAACGATTTGGTCAAAACTTTCTACATGATAATTATATTATTGAAAGTATTGTGGCAGCCATACAACCTAAGAAAGGAGAAGCACTAGTTGAAATAGGACCAGGGCTTGCCGCATTGACAGTACCTGTAAGTAAATTGGTAGATCATTTAACTGTTATTGAGATTGATAGAGATTTAGCTAGCCGATTAGTTGAAAATCCTTTTTTACAAAATAAAATCAGTGTGATTGAACAAGACGCACTGAATTTTGATTTCAACAAATTGTCCGATACATTAGGTCAACCTCTGAGAGTTTTTGGTAATTTACCTTATAATATTTCAACACCATTGATGTTTCACTTATTCGAATATGCACCAATCATTACTGATATGCATTTTATGCTGCAAAAAGAGGTTATTACTCGTTTAGTTGCTGCACCTAACAGCAAAAGTTATGGTCGATTGAGTGTTATGGCACAATACTACTGCCAAATCATCCCTGTTTTAGAAGTACCACCTACAGCTTTTAAACCAGCACCTAAAGTTGATTCAGCTGTAGTTAAACTAATACCTTACAAAGAAAAGCCCTATTTAGTTAATGATATTAAAGTACTATCACGTATTACTACCGAAGCTTTTAACCAAAGACGTAAAACAATTCGTAATAGCTTAAGTAATTTATTTAACAGTGAGCAAATAGATGAATTAGGTATTGACCCGAATTTACGTGCGGAAAATTTGACAGTACAACAATATTGTCTATTAGCAAACGCTTGGAAATAACCTTATGGCAAATCTAATAATTGGTGATATTCACGGCTGTTATGATGAGTTTATGCGACTATTAGAGAAAGCTGATTTTTCATCATCAGATACCTTATGGCTTACTGGAGATTTAGTTGCTAGAGGACCAAAATCACTTGAAGTTCTTAGATTTGTAAAACAAAACAGCGAACAAATAAGATTAGTTTTAGGTAACCACGACTTACATTTACTATCAATTTACGCCAATGTTACACCATCAAAAAAGAAGGATAATCTTGACGAACTCATCCACGCTGATGATTTCGACGAACTAATGAATTGGTTGCGTAAACAACCATTAATTCAAATAGATGAAAAATTAAAACTTATTATGACTCATGCCGGAATATCTCCACAATGGGGTCTTGAAACATTGAAAAAATGTGCTAATGATCTTCATCAGGTTTTAAGTAGTGACTCATATCCCCTCTTTCTTGACAAAATGTATGGTAACTTTCCTGATGAATGGTCATATGAATTACAAGGGTTAGATCGATTACGCTTCATTGCTAATGCTTTAACAAGAATGCGTTACTGTTACGAAGATGGACGGCTTGATTTTTATTGTAAAGATCAACCAGATGAGGCTCCATCGAAACTTAAACCATGGTTTTCATTACCAAGTAAAATCCCATCAGAATATAGTATTGCTTTTGGTCATTGGGCAGCATTGAATGGAAAAGGAACACCTGAAAATATTTACGCACTCGATACAGGGTGCTGTTGGGGTGGCAAATTAACATGTTTACGATTTGAAGATAAAAAATATTTCAAAAAGAAAAACATGAAAAATTAAAAATAAAAGAATAATTAAAGGGTTATTTTATTATGTCTGTACTAACTGTTATAAAAGCAATATGGAAAGGTATCAATTTAATTAGAGAAATATTTCTTAACCTAATTTTCTTAATCATAATCCTATTGATCTTTAGTGGTATTGCATTATTTAAAGAATCACAAAAGCAAGACATCATTCCTCAATATGGCACATTAGTTATAAATCTTGAAGGCGTTATTGTCGACAACTCGCTTTATAGTGATGAATTGTATGAAATACAAAATAAATTATATGGTAAAAGAGTAAATCTATCACGCGAAAATAGTTTATTCGATTTAGTGCAAAAAATATCACAAGCTACATCAGATCCTAATATAAATAGCATAGTCCTAAAATTGGACAACTTTGTCGGAGCAGACTTAAGTTCTTTGCAATATCTTGGTAAATATTTAAACAAATTCAAAGAGGCAAATAAGCCTATTTACGCTATCGGTTCAAGCTTCAATCAAAGCCAATATTATTTGGCCACTTATGCTAATAAAATCTATTTAACTCCATTAGGTGCAGTTAATGTTTTTGGATTATCCGCCAATAATTTGTACTACAAAACATTACTAGACAACTTAAAGATTAATACTCATGTTTTTCGTGTAGGAACTTATAAATCAGCTATTGAGCCATTTATCAGAGATAATATGTCAGAAGAAGCAAGAAGTAACACATCTCGATGGTTAAACTTAATGTGGAATAACTACCTTAATGACATTTCTGCAGAACGCAAAAAAGCACCAACACAACTAGTTCCCCCAACTGGTAAAATGTTATCAGAACTAAAATCTGCTAATGGTAATATGGCCCAATACGCTTTAGCAAACGGTTTAATTGATGCTATAAGTGATGAATTTGATTTTGAACTTGAACATAAAATAAAGCAAAAAGTCAGTATCTATGATTATAGACTTAAGGAAGATGCTGAAGAATCAAATAAAGAACCCAAAATAGCTATTATTTTTGTGAATGGAACTATTACTAACGGCGCAAATAGCAGTAATGTAGCTGGTAGCCAAGATATTGTTAAACAATTAAGAGATATTCGTAATAAATTACAAAATAATAACATACAGGCTGTCGTACTCAGAGTAAATAGTCCAGGAGGAAGTGTCGAAGCTTCAGAAGCAATTCGCAGTGAACTAGAAACTTTACGTCGTTACCAAATCCCGGTTGTTGTTTCTATGGGCGGAATGGCTGCTTCCGGAGGATACTGGATATCAACTGCATCTGATTATATTATCGCTAGTCCGAATACGATTACAGGTTCTATAGGTATTTTTGGCATTGTACCAACCTTTGAAAACTCACTTTCTCATATTGGTGTTTATAACGATGGGGTTTCAACCTCACCATTGGCAAATAACAGCCTAACTCAAAATTTATCCGATGAAATGAATCAATTCATTCAACTGAATATTGATAATGGTTACTTGAATTTCATCTCTTTGGTAGCAAAAGCTCGTAATATGACGCCAGAACAAGTAGATCATATAGCTCAAGGGCAAGTTTGGCTCGGCTCCGAAGGAAGTAAAAATGGCTTAGTGGATAAATTAGGGGATTTTGACGATGCGGTTGACATGGCTGCAACATTAGCCAATATTTCTAATTATAAAATAGATTGGCAAAAGGCTGAAGGAAGCTGGTTCAATGCACTTTACTCAGATATGCTTGCTATTATGCCAAAATCAACAGCAGAGGTATTTTTTGAGCATATCCCAGAAGTAAAACAAATCAAGCAGCAAGTTTCACTATGGGATAAGTTCCAAGATTCACAAAACCGTTATATCTACTGTCTAAACTGTGCTGATGTTCGATAATAAAAATCCACCTTACGGTGGATTTTTTTATTTTTGTGCCTGGAAAAAATAACGCATATTATTCATTGCCGACTGGATCGTTTTATAATCAGGTGTCTTATCGACCTGATTATTATGGCAATCAAAATAGTGGCTTATACCAAGACGATTAACAAAATAGATGTTGTCTGTGGTCCGAACTGCATAAGAACTATAATTTGACATTAATAGCCAATCTCGATCGATTATTGGGTTAAATAAATCATAACCTGTCGAATAATCTGAAATATCATTTTCCACATGCAAATAATGTCGCATTATTGTTGGAACGACATCTTCATGGCTGGTAAATTTATTTATATTATCTGTAATATATTTAAGATCTTTTGCTCCAACTATGATAAAAGGTACTTTAGTTTGAGCATCAGTATAGTTACCATTATGCCCCCAAAAACCCAGTTTATTGTCATTCATTTCTTGTGAATGGTCACCGGTTATAAAGATTAACGTATTATCTAGCGAGCCTGATCGTTCAAGTTCATCATAGACCTTTTGAAGCAAATAATCATCATAGTTGACACTTTGTTTATAACGATTAAAAATGGGAACAGGATCTGTATCATTGCTTAATGCCATATAATTTAGCTCGCCAATTGGGTTGAATTTAACTTCAAAATAATTAGGAAAATCATAAGCATGTGGTGCATCAAAAAATAAAAATGAAAAACTTGGTTTAGATGTATCTCTACTCTTATACCAGTTTAGCCAATCATCAGTTAACTGTTTATCTCGACTCGATGCAGATCCATCTTTACTACTAATTCTTAAGTTTTTAATGGTTAAAAATGCCGTACGATCGAATTCTGGCGCAGTAACTTTGGCTGAAGTAAATATACCTATATTATAATTTTCTTTTTGCAATGTTGTTACGAATAACGAGGGAACTCTATTTCTTAAAAAAGCATCCCAATACGTGCCGGGGATACCATAAAAAAGTCCAAAAATACCAGTTCGAGTTGCATTCCCTGTTGAGTAATGATTATTAAAAATTATTCCATTATTCTGTTTCACAAAATGGTAAGTATTGGGTGAAATTTCTTGACTAAAAGTATCATAACGCCAAGAATCTAAGACAATAAACATAATATTGGGTGTTGTCGTATTATGAGGGTTAATCATCAGCTCATTTTTAGGATAATAGATAGTTGCGTGTTGGTTCTCCTTTTCTATAAGTGTCTTACGTTGCCCTGATTTATCAAACAATCCCATTATCTTTTTCGAGGTAAATGGACGATATAATGGAATATATTCTTTAACAATCATGATGGGGGAATAGGCATAATAAAACGCAACCATATGGATTAAATGACTAATAAAAAAACAACCGAAGAGAAATACTGTCGATACGATTAATATTCTTGAACGTTTTTGGCTAAATTTTTTATCTAACAAATAAAGAATTAAATATTCTGCTCCAAAAGATACTAATATTAACAAAAACATCAAAACATAAGTGATCGTTGAAAAATCGACAACTTGCCCCGAGAAAACCATTGATAGCACAGATTCATTGATATGAAATCGATACTGTTGAAAAACAATAGTATCAACATACAGCACAATCTGTAACAAACTAAATAAAGCAGCTAAACAAATATTACTTAACGTTCTCTTCACCCAAATAAACGGAAAACATAAAATAAAAAGTAATAAATAAACAGAGAAAAAATGGCCTAACACGGCAAATAGAGAAAAAAAGCTTCCATCCCAACTAAACGATGAACCAGGCACCCAAAAATATCGGATAGTAATGATAGACGAAATAAAAATATTTATTAATACGAACGAATAGAGTTTTTTCATATAGCTCCACGAGCAATAGGATTAAAAATTTTTAATAATAGCGATTTTTCTACTTAAAATTAGTACTTTCCTCAAAATTTTTAACAAAAAAAGATAAATATGAAGAGATTAATATAAGCTTAACAAAAAAGGCTCTTTTTTGAGCCTCTGAAGACATTTTGATGATGAAATCTATTATAGACTAAATAAATATTAATACCATTTCTTCAATGCATTTATATCCGATTGCTTGGCTTCTACCCAATTTTCGCCACTAGAGGTCTGTTCCTTCTTCCAAAATGGAGCCTCATTTTTTAGTACATCCATAATAAACTCCGCAGAAGCAAAAGCATCACTGCGGTGTGCTGCACTAACACCAACAAAAACAATACCTTCATTTGCATAAATTTGACCGACACGATGGACTATTGCAACACGATTAATCGACCATCTATCTCTGGCTTGATTAATAATATTGCAAAGCACCTTTTCAGTCATTTCTGCATAATGCTCTAACGTTAAACTTATGACTTGGTTTTCAAAACTACGCACCTTACCCATAAAAGTCACTACAGCACCATCTATAGGCGATTGATAAAGCCAAGTTATTAATGAATTCACATCAATGGGAGATTGGTTAACTTGAATAATGTTCACGCTGTTAACCACCTGTAACTGGAGGGAAAAAAGCAATTTCATCACCCTTTTGAATGACATAGTCATAGTCAACTAAAGTGTGATTAACTGCACATAATACTGTTTTTTCTTTTAAAGCTAATACCCACTTATCACCACGCAAACTAAGGTGATCTAAAAGTTGATTTATTGACATTTGCTCTACTGATAATTCAAGTTTTTCAACCCCAATTAATTCTCTAATTTGTGCAAAAAAAATAATTTTGTTCATAGTATCACTGCTCTGCCGCATTAAATTCGCCCGATTTACCACCAATTTTATTCAGCAACCGAACTTGATTAATAACCATATCTTTTTGATTAGCTTTACACATATCATATATCGTTAATGCAGCAACTGAAGCAGCAACTAAGGCCTCCATTTCGACACCTGTTTGGCCCCTTAGCCGACAAATTGTTTCAATCCTAATGCTGTGATTTTCAAATACAGGTTCGATATTGACTTCAATTTTACTTAGAAGTAGTGGATGACAAAGTGGAATCAAATCCCATGTTCGTTTAGCCGCTTGAATACCGGCAATTCTTGCAGTTGCAAAAACATCACCTTTATAATGTTTCCCTTCAATAATTAGGTTAAATGTTTCAGCATTCATTAATACTATTGACTCGGCTCGAGCTTCTCGTAAAGTTAACTTTTTTTCAGAAACATCAACCATATGTGCATCACCATGTTGATTAATGTGTGAAAATGATGCTGACATTTTTAACGACCTTTAAATATTATGCTTTAACTTGCCGTTCAAGATAACAAATTTTGTTTATGGATACTACTATCATATAAATAAAGTTTTTAGATAGTTAACTCAAAAATAATTAATTTCTCTATGTAACTTTTGCGAGTTAAATAAAATCTGCGTACAATATCAATTTTTAATAATAGTGATTGTTAATGCTGATTGCCCATGTAGCCTTACCGGTACCCCTTTATCGACTGTTTGATTACAAACTAACAGTACCTGCTGAAATTGGTGCGCGGGTTAGAGTGCCTTTTGGTAAAAGGGAAATGATTGGAATAATCATTAAAATTGATCAGCAATCGACCTTTGATAGCGAAAATTTAAAATCAATTACCGCAATTATTGATACCAAAAACCCCTTTCCTCAACCAATTTGGCAGTTATTGAATTGGGCAACAAGTTATTATCACTTTCCAATTGGCGAAGTCATATTTCATGCCATGCCAGTTCTATTAAGGCAAGGTCGTCAAGCTATCAAGGATGATATAAAACAGTGGCAATTAACACCTTTAGGGCAACAAATTGATTTAAACTTATTATCACGTACACCAAAACAAAAGTTATTATTATCTTCACTTAGAAACAACTGTTTAAATGAAGACGAATTTAGTTCAAATTTATATCAAGAATTACAAAAAAAACAGCTTATAGAATTAGTTTATCAACAACCTGACAATATTTGCTGGCAATACTCGACCAACCCAACATCGATCCAATTAAATGATGAACAATCTAATGCCATAGAGACTATTAATAAACAGAATAAACAATTTGGTGTATTTTTGCTTGATGGTATAACTGGTTCAGGAAAGACTGAAGTTTATTTAAATATAATTACAGATGTTTTATCACAAGGTAAGCAAGCTTTAGTTTTAGTTCCTGAAATTGGTTTAACACCTCAAACAATAAAGCGTTTTAAACAGCGCTTTAATGCCCCGATTGATATTTTACATTCAGGCTTAACAGACAAGGAACGTTTAGATGTTTGGTTAAGAAGTAAAGAGGGTGAAAATGCCATTGTCGTAGGTACTCGTTCTTCGCTTTTTACTCCCTTTAAAGATTTAGGTATCATTATTATCGACGAAGAACATGATAGTTCTTACAAACAACAGGAAGGATGGCGTTATAATGCTAGAGATCTAGCAATTATCCGAGCTAGAATTGAAAATATACCTATAGTTTTAGGTTCCGCAACGCCTTCTCTTGAATCGATTAATAATGCACAAACTCATAAGTACCAGCAGCTCAAGCTTACTCAAAGAGCGGGTAACGCCCAATTAGCCAAACAATCTATTTTAGATATTCGCGGCATGGCTTTAGCTTCAGGTTTATCTCAACCTCTTATAGAAAAAATAAAAACGCATTTAAATAACAATAACCAAGTTATGTTATTTCTTAACCGTAGAGGGTTCGCACCATTAATAATTTGCCATGATTGTGGTTGGATAGCGGAATGCCCACGTTGTGATCGCTCTTATACTTATCATAAAAAGCAGAATAAACTGATTTGTCATTATTGTGATACGCCAAGAGAAGTGCCAAAACAGTGCCCTAAGTGTGGTTCGACCCAATTACTACCAATTGGATTTGGAACGGAGCAACTTGAAAAACAACTTAATATTTTGTTCCCAAATATAAAAGTTACTCGTATTGATCGCGACACGATAACTAAAAAAGAAGCATTGAATACCTATTTAAATGATATTCATAAAGGCGGAGCTCATATTTTAGTCGGCACACAAATTTTGGCTAAAGGTCATCACTTTCCTGATGTGACGTTAGTTGGCATAATTGATGTTGATGGCGCCTTATTTTCAAGTGATTTCAGAGCAACTGAAAGATTTGCTCAGATTTATACTCAAGTATCAGGCCGAGCTGGTCGTGAAACAAAAGCTGGCGAAGTAATTCTACAAACCTATCATCCAGAGCACCCTTTATTAAATACTTTATTAAATGAAGGTTATCAGGCATTTGCAAAACAAACATTAATTGAACGTCAACAAACTTTACTACCACCATTTAGTTATCAGGTGTTAATTCGTGCTGCTGACCGTAATAATTTACAGGCACCAAAATTTTTACAGCGTATCCATGATTGGTTAAAGTCTAATTATGACCATAACTTATGGCAACTTGGTCCAATGCCTGCTAGTCAACCTAAAAAAGCGGGTTATAATCGTTGGCAATTATTGTTACAACATACAAACAGACAAATATTACAACAAATATTAGATAATCTTATAACTGAACAGTGGAGTGAAGCATCAAACGTAAGATGGAGTATTGACGTTGATCCAATTGATAATTAAAAATATCTTCCAACAGATAGATTATCTATTGGAAGATAGGATATTTATAAAGTGATTTTTCCTATATTTTTATCCAGCGTTGCTTGACCAATACCAGAAACTTCCTTTAATTGTTCTATAGAAACAAAAGGACCAAATTTTTCTCGATACTCAATAATTTTCTTAGCCTTACTCATCCCAATACCAGTTAATACTTTACTTAGCTCTTCAGCTGTTGCCGTATTAATATTGACTTGTACAATTTGCTCTTCTTTTATAGTGACATCTGTTTTCGAATCAGCAAAACTAACTGTTGAAAAAAGTAAAGATGAAAATAAAAGGCATAATAGTGTAAAAATTTTCATGTAAATTAACTCCAAAATAATTATGCAACTAAATTTGCTTCATAACTATCTCATGGAATTAATTTTCTAAATTTTAATATTCATAAAAATGCGAAAAGCCACAAAAGTGGCTTCTCTTTTTTTGATTTATCACCAAAATTTTTCGATCTTTATCACAAATTTGCATCTGGCATGATTTCAATCTTCGCTTTAGAACGAATATCATCAGCAAAGTAATAATGAGTATCAGCTATAGATAATGGTAATAATTCAGCAGAAATATCTTGATATTCTTTAGGCGTATCAACATCAGTTATGACGACAATATAAGCGGTATTATCCTCTAAAAATTCCGCATTAAAACGATTAGATTTTCGCCCCGAAATTGATGGTTCTAAATTAAAGACCATATCTACGACTTTTTTGTCTAAATCTGTAGAATCTCTATGTAAAACATATTTATTACTAAAGCTTATTTTATCTGATTTTCCAGTAGTATTTAACTCATTTAAAAGATTTTCAACATTAGCTTTAAAACGATTCTCAGAGATGTCTTTATATAGTTTTCTATTAATGTCTTCTTTAACCTCATCAAAAGGAGCTACCCCTTCGGGGCGATAGTCAGTAACTTGAACAATAAAATCATAACTACCATTAGATCTTTCAACAGGAATTAAGTCTGATATATTAAGAGTCGATTGTCCATTAGCGATCATTTCTTCGCTAAAGACTAAATCACTAATTTCAGGATGAATCATGATTGTAGATATCTCTTTATAACTTGTCCAATCAGTTGTTTGAACTGGAAGACCTGTTTTTTCAGATAACTCTTCAATAGATTTAGGCGATTGAGATAAGGCATTTTTCATTTTATCTTCAATAACATTAAATTCATTTTGTAATTTTTGTTTGCTTAAATTCTCGTAAATTAAAATTGAAGCATAATCAAAATCCATAGTCTTTGATGGTACCAGACCATCAAGTTTAATTATGATAAAGCCATCATCAGTAGGAATTGGTTTTGAAATTTGGTTAACTTTTTTCAAGTTTGCTTTTTTAAAGAACTCAGGCAGAGAATCATCATCAACAAACCAACCTAAAGAACCATTTTTACCATAAGCTGAAATATTATTATTATTTTGATTTAGACTTTCAGCTATATTTTGAAAATTTGCGCCTGAAGATAACTCTTTAACGATCTTGTCTGCTTGCTCTTTGTCTGTAACAAAAATAGCGCTAAACTCTTTTTTTGCTGGGTAAGAATATTTTTTTAAATTTTGTTCATATTCTTTTTTGATATCATCATCAGTTACCTTAATGGTTTTAGCGATGTCATCTTTCGAATTATAGATATATTTTAATTTTACTCGATCTTTCTTTAAAAATTCATTTTGATGTTCATCATAATACTTTCTTTCATCTTCTTCAGTGATATTAACATCTTTCATATCATCTATAGATGAGTCAACTTTAGCCGCATAAATTTTTCTTGTTTGGTTTTGTAACAAGTTGATTTCAGAATCTGATGGTAAAACAAAACTAGTTTTTACTAATGCATCAATAACTTGTTCTTGTTGTAATGATGTTTTTAATATTTCAGCATAACTATCAGGAGTAAACCCATTTTCAGCAAGTAGATTTAAATAATTTTGATTATCAAATTTACCATTTACAAAAAATACTTTTTGCTTTTTAATGAAATTTTTTACCCGTTCATTACTAATTGCTGCATGAATTTTTTGTGAAAATTGATAAGCTAAATAGTTATCTATTTGCTGAGCTAAAACACTTCGTCGGACCATTTTAATAAACGAAGCATCACCACCCTTGATATTATTTAATTGTTGTTTTACTTGAGTCTCAAATTGAGCTCGACCGATACCTTCTCCATCAACTTTAGCAATATATAATTGCTCATCATTTACATTTCTACTACTGCCACCAAAGCCTAAGAATCCAACACCAGTAAAAATAAAACATAAAATAATAATAGCAAAGATTATTTTAACAACAAGACTGTTTGCAGCTGTTCTAATTTTTTCCATCATAGCTTGTCATTCTCCATATACCTGAATTTTAATTTCGCAAGTATATCATATTTGCCAAAATTGGCTATTATCTAATTAAAAGTCAAAAAAAAGCCAACATAAGGTTGGCTTTTTGATTTTTTTATTTTAGTTCAATCGAGTTGAAATATTTGCTGTATTTTTAATTTTTTTAACAGATTTTTTAACTGGTGACTTTATTTGAACTTTTTCCTTAACTGGCTCAATACCAAATGGATTATTTTGCAATGCAATCGTCAATACGTCATCTATCCATTTAACAGGTTTTATATCAATTTCAGCTTTAACATTTGCTGGAATTTCTTCAAGATCTTTAACATTATCAATAGGAATTATAGCTGTTTTTATACCACCTCGGTGAGCAGCCAATAATTTCTCTTTTAATCCACCAATTGGTAATACTTCACCTCGTAGAGTAATTTCACCTGTCATGGCAACATCAGCACGAACAGGGTTACCCGTTAAAGTAGATACTAATGAAGTACACATTGCAATGCCTGCACTTGGACCATCTTTCGGTGTAGCACCATCAGGAACATGCACATGTATATCACGCTTTTCATAAAAATCGCTATTAATGCCCAATTTTTCAGCGCGCGAACGAACAACCGTAAGTGCTGTTTGAATGGATTCTTGCATAACGTCACCAAGTGAGCCGGTATAAGTTAATTTTCCTTTACCAACAACACTCATTGATTCAATGGTTAGCAAATCACCACCAACTTCTGTCCATGCTAGACCATTCACTTGACCGATCCGGTTTTCACTTTCGGATTTACCATAATCAAAACGCTGTACACCCAAGTAATCTTTTAAGTTAGTTTGAGTTACACTTACTTTACGTAAACGCTTGTTTAAAGCCAATTGTTTAACAACCTTACGGCAAATTTTAGCAATTTCTCTTTCTAAGCTTCGGACACCAGCTTCACGAGTGTAATAGCGAATAATGCCAATTACAGCTGAATCATCAATATCAATTTCATTTGCTTTTAGGCCATTATTAGCAATCTGTTTAGCGATTAAATGTTGTTTAGCAATGTTCAATTTTTCGTCTTCGGTATAACCAGATAGCCGAATAACTTCCATTCTATCAAGTAGTGGTGCTGGAATATTCATTGAATTAGCTGTCGCAACAAACATTACATCAGATAAATCATAATCCACTTCTAAATAATGGTCATTAAATGCATTATTTTGTTCAGGATCCAGAACTTCCAATAATGCCGATGCAGGATCACCACGCATATCAGAAGCCATCTTGTCAATTTCATCTAATAAAAATAGCGGGTTTTTTACACCAACCTTTACCATACGCTGAATTAATTTACCTGGCATTGAACCAATGTAGGTTCTTCGGTGTCCTCGTATTTCGGCTTCATCACGCACACCACCTAAAGCCATACGAACATATTGTCTTCCCGTAGCTTTAGCAATAGATTGACCTAATGATGTTTTACCAACACCTGGCGGCCCGACTAAGCATAAAATTGGGCCTTTAACTTTATTTACTCGACTTTGTACGGCCAAATACTCTAAAATTCGGTCTTTTACGCGATCCAACCCATAATGATCTTTATCTAAAACTTTTTGTGCAGAATTGATATCTTTTTTTACTTTACTGCGTTTATTCCAAGGAACTTGTAACATCCAATCAATATATCCGCGAACAACAGTTGCTTCGGCAGACATAGCGGGCATCATCTTAAGCTTATTAAGCTCAGATAGTGTTTTTTCCTTTGCCTCTTTTGGCATTTTTGCTTTAGTAATTTTTGAGTTTAGCTCTTCAAATTCATCAGGTTTATTATCTATATCACCTAGCTCTTTATGAATAGCTTTGATCTGTTCATTTAGATAATATTCCTTTTGCGCTTTTTCCATTTGTTGTTTGACGCGTTGACGGATGTTTTTTTCAACTTGCAACAAGTCAATTTCTGATTCCATTAATGAAATAAGCAACTCGAAACGTTTTTCTAAATCAGCAGTAACTAAAATCTCTTGTTTTTGTTCAACTTTTATATATAAGGTAGCAGCTATGGAATCTGCCAATTGAGATGATTCTTTAATTAAATGAATAGAATCAACAACCTCTTGAGTGACTTTTTTATTAAGTTTCGCATAATCATCAAAATTTGATAATAAGACTCTTATCATCGCTTGACTAATACTATCTGCTTTTTTAGGTTCTTTTAGTGGCTTAATATTTGCGATTAAAAAATCTTCTTCTTTTCGCTCAATAATATCAACAATTTTAGCTCGCGCGACACCCTCAACCAGAACTTTAACTGTACCGTCAGGTAATTGAAGTAATTGTAAAACATTGGCTATAGTACCAACTTCATACAAATCCTCTACATCAGGTTCATCTTGTGAAGGATATTTTTGTGTTACAAGAAAAACTTGTTTATCCATCTCCATTGCACTTTCCAAACAACGGATTGATTTATTACGACCAACGAAGAGAGGAATTACCATATGTGGAAATACAACAACATCACGCAATGGTAAAATAGGCATAATCATTTGTTTAGTTTGTTTTGTCTTCATTTTATTCTCTCGGTAGTACAAACTTATCTGTCTTATATTGGGGTGATTTTAAGATATTCAAGCTTATCCTGTTTTAAATACGTAGTACAATAAATGTACATACGTATTTCATTTTTTACATAAATGCTACTTACCAATTTGAATAGGATAATTGCTTATCTATTATGCAGATAGTTCTGTATCTTCACGAAAAATCAATTTAGGTGATTGCAAATGATTTACCGTATCTTTCTCAATAAGTACTTTTTTGACGTTTTGCATTGATGGTAAATCATACATTGTATCTAACAGTATATTTTCGACAATTGAACGTAATCCTCGAGCACCTGTTTTACGTTTCATCGCTTTAATTGCAATGGCATCTAAAGCTTCTTTAGTAAATTCCAGTTCTACACCATCCAATTCTAATAACGCATTAAACTGCTTGGTCAAAGCATTTTTGGGTTCAGTTAGGATATTAACTAAAGCCTCTTTATCTAGCTCTGATAACGTTCCAATAACAGGTAATCTACCAATAAATTCAGGTATAAGACCAAATTTGACCAAATCTTCAGCCTCAATTTGAGCTAATAACTCAGATTCTGTCGCTTTATTTTTAGTGCTTTTTACATCAGCACCGAAACCAATACCTGTATTGGTTGACACCCTATTTTCAATAACTTTATCTAATCCACTAAATGCGCCTCCACAAATAAAGAGGATTTTAGAAGTATCAACTTGTAAAAACTCTTGTTGAGGATGCTTACGTCCGCCTTTAGGAGGAACAGATGCAACAGTACCTTCAATAATCTTTAATAAGGCCTGCTGAACTCCTTCACCAGAAACATCTCGCGTGATAGATGGATTATCTGATTTTCTAGAAATCTTATCAATTTCATCAACATAAATAATCCCTCGTTGCGCTTTTTCTACATCATAATCACAACTTTGTAATAATTTCTGAATAATATTTTCTACATCTTCACCAACATATCCAGCCTCAGTCAATGTAGTTGCATCAGCCATGGCAAAAGGGACATCAAGAAAACGCGCTAATGTTTCAGCTAATAATGTTTTACCACTACCCGTAGGACCAATTAATAAAATATTACTTTTACCTAATTCAACATCACTACGGTTAGAATAGCTACGTAAACGTTTATAATGATTATAAACTGCAACTGATAATACTTTTTTAGCCCGCTCCTGACCAATAACATATTCATCAAGGTGAGCTCGTATTTCATGCGGTGTCGGTAATGGTTTACTAATAAATTCTTCATGTGAAAGAAAACTTTTCGTTTCTTCTTTTAGAATATCATTACATAGTCCAATACATTCATTACAAATATAAATAGATGATGGCCCAGCAATTAGCTTACGGACTTCATGTTCACTTTTGCCACAAAAAGTACAATAGAGTAATTTTTCTGAGTTTTCTTTATCCACTTTCTTTACCTATTTATTATTAAGAGCGTTTACTGTATATGGCGTCAACTAATCCATATTCAACTGCTTTTTCTGCTGACATAAAGTTATCACGATCTGTATCTTTTTCAATTACACTAATATCCTGACCAGTATGCATTGATAAAATATTATTTAATCGGCTTTTAACCTGTAATATTTCTTGAGCATGAATTTGAATATCTGACGCTTGTCCTTGAAAACCACCTAATGGTTGATGGATCATGACGCGTGCATTAGGCAGGCAAAAACGTTTACCTTTAGTACCAGCAGTTAAAAGTAATGAGCCCATTGAACACGCTTGTCCAAGACAAATAGTACTAACATCTGGTCGAATAAATTGCATCGTGTCATAAATAGCCATACCAGCAGTCACTACGCCACCAGGAGAATTGATATATAAATGGATATCTTTTTCAGGATTTTCAGCTTCAAGAAAAAGCATCTGAGCAATAATCAAATTTGCCATATTGTCTTCAACTTGCCCAGTTAAAAATATAATTCTTTCTTTTAATAATCGTGAGTAAATATCATAAGCTCTCTCGCCACGAGAACTTTGCTCAACAACCATTGGAATCACACTCATGTATGGTTCTAAAGGCATTTTCATCTCCTAATTAAACAAAATAGCCCAAACAATTGATCCTTATTTGGGCTTATGATGAATTTTAATTAATTAAAGTGACAAGCTGCTTATTAAACAACTTGTTGATTCATTAATTCTGAGAATGAACAAGTCTTATCTGTTATTTTTGCGCTAGCTAATAATAAATCAACTACTTGATCTTCTAGTGCAACAGAACGGATATTATCCATTGCTTTCTTATCTTTACGATAATAATCAACCACTTCTTTAGGATCTTCATAAGCAGTCGCTATTTCATCAATTAAAGATTGTACTTTTGCTTCGTCAGCCTTTAACTTGTTACTTTCAATAATTTCGCTAAATAGTAGTCCTACTAACACACGGCGTTTTGCTTCTGCTTCGAATAACTCTTTAGGTAAATCCATTGATTGTTTAACATTACCACCAAAACGAGTTAACGCTTGTTGACGTAAGACATCAATTTCGCGATCAATTAAAGCAGATGGAACTTCAATATCATTATTTGTTACTAAACCATCAATGACTTGTGTTTTGATTTTATTGCGAATTGTTGCATTAAGTTCACGTTGCATATTTTTACGTACTTCTGCTCGTAAACTTTCAACTGTGCCATCTGCAATACCAAATCTTTTCACTACTTCTTCAGTTAGTTCTGGTAACTCAAGCTCTTCAACTTTTTTAAGTGAAGCTGAAAATACTGCTGGTTTACCTTTTAAATTCTCAGCATGATAATCTTCTGGGAATGTAACATTAATATCAAATTCATCTCCAGCTTTGTGACCGATGATTGCATCTTCAAAACCAGGGATCATTCGACCTTGTCCTAATACAAGTGCAAAATCATCAGCTTTACCGCCTTCAAATTCAGCGCCATCGACTTTACCTAAAAAGTCAAGTGTGACACGGTTTTGTTCTTTTGCTGTCTTTTTAACTGCTTTCCAAGTACCTTGTTGTTTACGTAAGGTTTCAATCATTGTTTCCACATCAGCATCAACAACTTCAGCTACTGGTTTTTCAACTTCAATTTTATCTAAATCTTTGATTTTAATTTCAGGATAAACTTCAAATTCAACAGTGAAAGTATAATCTTCACCATTTTTATATTCAGTTGGAATATATGTTGGCGCACCAGCTGGATTTAATTTTTCTTGGATAATTGCATCGATGAAATTACGTTGCATCAAATCACTTAAAGCGTCTTGTAAAATAGAAGCACCATAGCGTTGTTCAACAATTTTTAAAGGTACTTTTCCTTTACGGAAACCATCAATACGAACTTTCTTTGCTGTATTGATAAGTTCTTTATCAACTGCTTTGGTAATATCTTCTGATTTAATTGTAATTGATAAACGACGGCCTAAACCTTCTGTTGTTTCTACCGAAACTTGCATCTTTATACCTCGGAATTATTGAATATATTTGCTCATAATTATAAATTGATTAATTGAGCTAATTAAATTTATAAAATAGGGAAGCATTATACCGACCGTAATCGTCTACGTCGAGACATTTAATAGCTTCTTCTCAAGTGCTTTCAAACGTTTATTCATTTCATCAATATGTAAAACTAATGAAGCTGTTTTACGCCATACTTTATTTTGTTGTAATGGAATACCCGATGAATATACACCCGGCTCAGTAATTGGTCTCATAACCATACCCATTCCAGTCACAGTTACTTGATCACAAATTTCCATATGGCCGTTAATAACACTCGCACCACCAATTAGGCAATGGCGTCCAATCTTTAAACTACCAGCCATAATAACACCACCAGCAACAGCAGTATGATCACCAATAACATCGTTGTGCGCAATTTGACATTGATTATCAATAATGACGCCATTACCGATGACAGTATCATCTAAAGCACCACGATCGATTGTTGTTGATGAGCCAATTTCAACGTTATTACCAATTACTACCCGGCCAAGCTGAGGGATTTTTATCCATTTACCTTTATCATTTGCATAACCAAATCCATCTGCACCTATTACTGTTCCTGATTGGATCAAACAGTTTTCACCAATAATACAGTTATGGTAGATAGATACATTAGACCATATTTTTGTGCCTGCACCGATTTGAGTATCTTTCCCAATAAAACAGCCAGCACCAATACAACAGTTATCACCAAGATTTACACCACTTTCTATAACAGCATTTGGACCAATTGAGACATTTTGTCCAAGCTTAGCAGTAGAATCAATTACCGCAGATTGCGCGATTCCTTTAGCTGGTAACGGTGTCGTATCTAAAAGTTGTGCTAATTTTGCATAAGTAAGATAAGGATCTTTAACAATCAAAGCAGCCCCATTCCAATATTTAAGGCTATCTTCTGTCATAACAACTGCTGAAGCGTTACAAGTTAATAAATTGTTTTGGAATTTTTTATCCGACAAAAAAGTGATTTGACCTTTTGTGGCACTTTTCATTGATGCTATACCGGTGATAGTTAATTCACCATCACCATGTAATGTAGCATCAAGTTTGTCAGCTAATTGCTCTAAACGAAAAGCAAACATTATTTTTTAACCTTCTCCAAAACTTTGTCAGTAATATCAACAGCGTCTGAAGCATATAAAACCGTATCGACTCTTAAAATAAGATCATATTTTTCTTCAGCAACGATGGTTTTGACTGCTTCTTGAATTTTAGTTAGTAATTTACCAGCTTCTTTTGTTTCGCTTTCACGATATTCATTTGCGAAAGCTGTGGCTTTATTCTGAAAATCTGCAATAGTTTTATTTAACTTAGTTTTTTCAGAAGATGACAAAGTTAGTCCTTCTTTCTTTAAACGTGCAGCAGCTGCATCAGCAATTTTTTCTTCTTTTTCTAATGCTTTTGCTCTTGCTTCAAATTTTTGGTTCAATTCTTTACCGATCGCTTCTCGTTCTGGCATACGATCCATTACGGATTTAATATCGATAACACCAATTTTAGTTTCAGCGTTTGCAAAGCCTGTAAAAAGTAGAGCAATACTGATGCCAATAACAGATATAATTTTTTTCACTTTATTCACCTATGTGTATTTTAGTTATTAACAACATGGCATTACCATGTTGAACCTATATTAAATTGGAACTGCTGAGCTGAATCACCCTTATATTTCTTTAACGGCTGTGCATAAGAAAATACCAGTGGCCCTAATGGCGACATCCATTGAACAGCAAGACCAGCAGACATTCTAATATCAGATGGGGAACTATAATCTGGAATATTTTTGCCTTTTAGATCCCATTCAGTATCCCAAACCGTTCCTGCATCAAAAAATACTGATGTTCTAATACTATCTGCATACTTTTCACTTGCAAATGGTGTTGGGACTATTAGCTCCGTACTTCCGAATGCTAACGCATTACCACCTATTGCATCTTTAGAACTAGTACATTGAGCTGTATCACCTAAGGTTTTACATCCGGGTGTATTAAAGTATACTGCTTTAGGGCCGACAGTATTTGTTTTAAAGCCACGCAATACAGTTGAGCCACCTGCATAGAAATTCTCATAGAATGGTAATTCTTTTCCGCCAAATCCACCACCATAACCTAATCGTCCACGAGCTAAAAATACCCATTTATGGTCGTTATCAATTGGATAATAATAAGAAGCATCACTAACCATTTTATAGAATCTATTGTCAAATACTGGCGCTGTCGCTTTCAAACTAGCGGTAAGTTTTAACCCATCTGTTGGGAAATAGCCGCGATTTAACGAGTTATATGTCCAATAGGCGTTCAATAACAAATCATTAGTGTCATATGAATAAGACTTATCTTTATTTGTCATGTTTTCACCCATTGATTCAAAATAGCGCCACATATTATACTGAGGTTTCATATCAGTTAATTTATGATTAGCGTATTCTGTGCCAAAACGAACAAAGTTATTTTCACTAATCGGGAAGCCGAGGTCTAAATTAGCCCCCCAAGTTTTACTTGAATACTCAGATTCATCATCATCACTATCAGTTTTATAAGTATTGTAGTAAACGCTACCACCTAAACTAACACCATCAACAGTAAAATAAGGATTAACAATCGAAACAGATGCACTTTTATCACTACTGGTTGTATTAATATCAAATGAAACGCTATTCCCCGTTCCTAACCAGTTATCTTGAGAAATTCCGGCATTAAAACTTATACCACTGTCTGAGCCAATACCCACGCCAAATTTAATACTACCCGTATTACGTTCAGCTACTTTATAAATAATATCAACTTGATCATCAATGCCAGGAACTCGTTCAGTATTCGCTTCAACGCTTTCAAAGAACCCTAATCGATTTAGACGTTCTTTACCTAGTTCAACCAAACCATTACTCAACCATGAGCCTTCCATTTGACGAAGCTCACGACGAACCACACTTTCACTTGTAATTGTATTGCCGACAATTTTAATATTGCGTACGTAAAAACGTTGCCCTACATCAACTAATACTACCAATTTAACAGTATGTGATGAGTCATCCATTTCAGGCTGAATAGCTACTTGAGGATAAGCATAGCCAAAATTAGCCAGCAATCGCTTAATATTATCCTCAATATCAGTTATTTTTTTACCATTATAAAGTTCACCTACAGTAAGCTTTTCTTTGGCTAATTTTTGTATTGCCTCTTCATGCCCAGCAAAGTTACCTTTAAAATCAAAATCGGCTAACTTATATTGTTCACCTTCATGAATATTAATAGTAACATAAATCCCTTTTTTATCTGGCGTTAAGCTAACTTGTGTAGACTCAATATTAAATCGAGCATAACCTCGATTTAAGTAAAAACTTTGCAACTCATCTAGGTCCGATGCCAATTTTTGCTTTTGATATTTGCGATCACCAAGCATATTCCACCAAGGCACATCATCACGTAATGAAAAACGTGAAATAAGCTCTTCAGATGAAAAAGCTTTTGCACCCACGATATTGATTTGATCTATTAAAGCAGATTTACCTTCAGCAATAACTAATTTTAAATCAACGCGATTTCGGGATAGTGGTGTTACGACGGCTTTGATTTGAGCATTATATTTACCAACACTATAGTAAAAATCTTCTAGACCTTTCTCGATTCCTGAAAGCATTGTACGATCTAATGCATCGCCTTCACGAATACCGGTACTATCTAAATTCTTTTTCAACATGTCGTCTTTGACAGATTTGTTACCAGAAAAGGTAATACTTGCTATAGTTGGGCGTTCTTGGACATGGATAATTAATCTATCGCCATCACGAGAAACAGTAATATCATCAAAATTACCGCTGGCGTAAAGTGATTTGATAATGCGACCTAAATCAGATTCATTTACATAGTCACCGACTTGAACAGGCATTTCAAGCATCGCAGCACCGATTGTAACTCGTTGCAAACCTTCAAACTTGATGTCCCTAACCACAAAATCATCAACACAAAATGCATTGGAACTATATACTGCTGTGCTACTAAACAGCAAAGATGCTATAAGTAATTTATTTATTTTCATCGTATATATTTATAACCTCATCCCATTACAATCGTAAAATATCATTAAATAGTGCAATTCCCATTATTACCATTAATAAAACAAATCCGATACGAAAAAAACGCTCTTGTGCTTTATTTGATAAGGCATTTCCTTTTATTTTCTCAAAAAATAAAAAAAGCAACTGCCCGCCATCTAACATAGGTAATGGAACAAGATTGATAACTCCTAAACTTATACTAATAAAGGCTAGAAAATATAAGTAAGGAGTAAATCCATAACTTGCTGTTTGCCCTGCGTTTTTTGCTATTGTAATTGGTCCTGATAAATGTTTTAGACCAATCACTCCTGTTACTAATTGATAAAGAGAACGAACCGTTAACTTGGTTGTTAACATTGTTTGTTTCATCGCTTTATCAAATCCATTAAAAAAATCATATTGTTTAATTACTGCATCAGATGTCGGATAGAAACCTGCAACACCTTCTCCATTTCTATTTCTTGTTGGCTCAAGTGTAAGATCGATGTCTTTATTGTTCCTACTTACCTTCAGTTTTAAAATTCCAGCCTTTTTTATAGTATCAGTAAAATCATTCCAATTTTGATAAAGGTGATCATTATAACTAAGTATTTTATCACCTACTTTTAAACCAGCTTGAGCCGCTGCTGAATCGGGTACAATTTTACTCACAATTGGATAAATTTCCAATTGTTTAGGTATAAATCCAAATGCTGCGATTGAAGATTCCTTTTCAATATCAAAATACCAATTACTAATATTAACATCTCGACTAACTTCTTGTTGATCAATATCAGTACTATAGGTAACCTTAATATTGCTTTTACCTAAAGCAGAAATCAATGCTGCATTTACATCATTCCAAGTGTCTATTTTAGTATTATCAATCATTCTTAACTCTGCATCTGCTGGCATATTGATAGATGCAGCTGGTGTTGAAGGTATAATACTTTTTATTTTAACAGGATAATCAACCACACCCGTCAAAAAAATAACCCAATAAATAATTAAAGCTAAAACAAAATTAGCAAATGGCCCTGCAAAAATAATTGCAGCCCGTTGCAAAATACTTTTTTTATCAAAAGCGTGTTTTTCTAAATTGGGGGATAATTCACTCGTTCTGCTATCAAGCATTCTAACATATCCGCCAAGTGGAATCATAGCGATAACTAATTCAGTTCCATTTGAAAATCTATGCGACCATATTTTTTTTCCAAACCCGATTGAAAAACACTCTACATGTACTTTACATAGCCGAGCAACAAAAAAATGCCCAAACTCATGAACTGTAACTAATATACTGATAGTAATAATAAATAACAACAGTGACCAAAGCAAAATCAGTAACCCTTTAGAATAAATGTAAAGATAATACAGTAAATACAGGAACTGCCGCGGTTAAACTATCAATACGATCTAAAATACCACCATGCCCTGGGATCAGATTTCCACTATCTTTAATTCCTGCTTCACGCTTAAACATGCTTTCAGTCAGGTCACCTAATACCGAAGCCAAAATAGCCAATAGAGAGCTAAATAAAAATTGAGTAAAATTAATATTAAAATAACCAGTTAAGTAAGCGAGCACACAAACTAGAATTGCTAAACTGACACCACCGATAAAACCTTCTATCGTCTTTCCTGGTGAGACTTTAACAGCCAATTTCCGTTTACCAATCGCTCTCCCAGCAAAATAAGCACCTGTATCGGTTGCCCATACTAACACAAATACATAGAGCAACCAAATAGCCCCAGTATAACTATTAACACTGTAATTAATAGTCCGTAATTCAAGCATTCCTATAAAAAAAGGGACTAAGGTAAAAAAAGCAAACAACAGCTTAATTAATGGTGATTTAGACCAGTATTTTGCTGAGTTAGGATAGCCTACAACTAATAACAAAGCGGTTAACCACCAAATAACTGATAAGCAAATTATTAAAGCAAATAACTGACTTTTTAGTGTTGACTCAATGGGTATGAAGTAAAGCAAAACTATTGAAAAAACAATAAAAAACAAAAGAACTGTTTTCTCGTTTTTTTTTGCTAAAAAATTACGCCATTCCCATGCCGCTAATGCACAAACAGCGATGATTAAATAAGAAAATATCGATAAAGGTGCAAAAAATAGTGCAATAATAACAAGGGGAATAAGTACGATGGCAGTTAAAATACGCTGGATTAGCATGAAAGGTCCTCATTTAGAACGCCACCAAAACGCCGTTCTCTAGTGTTAAAAATATTTATCGCTTCATCAAATGATGCTTGATTAAAATCAGGCCACAATGTGTCAGTAAAATACAATTCTGCGTATGCACATTGCCATAATAAAAAATTACTAATTCGGTATTCTCCACCGGTGCGAATAACTAAATCAACTTCAGGTAAATCATTCATACAAATAATCGAGCCAAAATATTCCTCATTGATATCCTGTGGCGTTATTTTACCATCTAAAGCTTGTGAAGCTATTTTTTTAGCTGATTCAACAATATCCCAACGGCCACCATAATTAGCTGCAATATTCAAGGTAAGGCCAGTATTATTTTTTGTTAAAAGCTGAGCATCAATAATAAGATTTTGAAGATTTTGATTAAATTTTGATATATCACCAATGATATTTAATCGAACATTATTTTTATTTAAATTTTTAATTTCGCGATTTAACGCATAAATAAACAGTGAAATTAAAGCAGTAACTTCATTAGCTGGACGTTTCCAATTTTCACTACTAAAAGCATATAAAGTAAGCACTTTTATATCTAATTTTGCTGCATATGTGACAATTTTACGCACCGCTTTTAAACCAGCTCGATGGCCTTTAGCGCGTAACTGATTTCTTTGCTTAGCCCATCGACCATTACCATCCATAATAATCGCCACATGATTGGGAATATATTGCGTCATGTATAATCTCGTTATATATCTATCATATTAATGATAATTTCGATAAATCAACGGGTGCCATAAACAACTATCGTTTTACCATGTGCTGAAATTAGGTGTTGATCTTCAAGCATTTTTAAAATTCTTCCAACGGTTTCACGTGAACAGCCGACAATTTGCCCAATCTCTTGGCGGGTTATTTTTATTTGCATACCATCTGGGTGAGTCATCGCATCAGGCTGTTTAGTTAAGTTTAATAGTGTTTGTGCAATTCGACCGGCTACATCCAAGAAAGCTAGATTACTGACTTTTTCTGATGTAACTTGTAATCGGCTTGCCATTTGACTAGCTAACCGCATTAATATATCTGGGTTAACTTGCACTAGCTGTTTAAATTTTTTATATGATATTTCGGCCACTTCACAACTTGTTTTCGCTTTAACCCAAGCACTACGTTCTGTGCCTTCTTCAAAAAGACCTAATTCACCTAAGAATTGATTTTGGTTTAAATACGACAAAATCATTTCATTACCTTCATCATCTTTAATCAATACCGCTACAGATCCTTTTAAAATATAATAGAGAGTTTCGGCTTTTTCACCTTGGTGAATAAGGGTACTTTTAGCTGGATATTTATGAATATGGCAATGAGATAAAAACCATTCCAATGTTGTATCTGATTGCTGTTTACCAATCATTATTCCTTCCTCTCTATTCAAATTACTACAGTAACACTATAACAAAGTTACAGAATAAATCATATACTCACTAAAATGATTTTAATCATTACTTAATAAATTTAATATCTACTGTTTCATGTAATTCAGACCAAAAAATTACAGCCGAACCATTAATTAAATGAAGTTTTACATCATTCACTTTATCTTCAAGTGATTTTTCTTCCTCCCCATAATCAGTCCCTTCACGTAAAACAAAGTATTCTATTAGATTGTTTAATGTAGTTGAATCAAGAGATTGCCAAGGAATTATCATAATTATATTTGCTAAGTTAACTTACATTAAGTTATTTTAACAAGTTAATTATAAGAAGTGCATACGGAATATTAAATAAAAAAACCACTCAGTTGAGTGGTTTTAAATAGTTTCATTAAATATCATTAAATAATGATTAGTTTGCAGTAACTTTAAGTTTGTAGCCTTGAAGACCTGCTTTAGTGCCCATTGAATATTTTGAGTTATGTTTAACTGTAGCAGAAACATCTCCTAATTCAATTATTCCATAGCCATGAGTAGGATCTCTATCTAATCCAACGCTAATTGCAGCAGCAGGAGCTGCATCTCCCTCATAAGTACCATCTAGATGCCATGTATAGTTATATGCTGAAGATTTATTCATATCAGGAGTAGATCCCGTAAAATTAGGGGCATTCGAAACAGTACCACCTGAATTATTCATCCATACAATAGCTGCCAATTTATCACCATACATTGGAGTTGAAGCTTCATCGGTATTTCCTGTAGTAGCAAGGTTAACTGCTAAATCTACAGAACCGTCAGCCTTATACTTGAAGATACCCAAAGCAGTAGCCCCTGGAAGTTCGACAGGACCAACTGGGTTATCTGGATCAGGATCACCTGGACCTTCGTTGCCCGTACCTGGATCGTTTGGTTTAGTATCATCTTTCTTAGGAGGATTAGCAGTAGACCAAATATCAGCAACACTTAACCATTTACCATGGTCTGGACTACCAAATTCCGTTCTTTCTTCAAGTTGGAAACCAATTTGTTCAGCCCCTGCCATTGAATTACTAATTTGGAAAGAAATATGACCTTCTTCACCATTAGCTTCATACGCTATAGCGGTGCCAGTGATATCTGTTACTTCTTGCCAAGAACCATTAGCACGATCCAATTTCATCCAAACTTTTAATGTACCTGCTACTTTCCTCGCAGCTGTAGGATCTAGATCCCCATCTTTATCTTTTAAATCATAAAAAATGTGGATGTAATCACCAACTTTAGCTTTTTCACCACTACCAATAGCAGTTGTACCAGTAGCATTATTTGAGATACGAACTGTCATAGTATGAGCTACTGTTCCAGCTTTAGACCACATCACAGGCGCACTACCTTGAACCGCATTCGTTGTAGTTGCAGGAGTTATTGCATAAGCACTACTTGCAGCATAACCAGCTAAAAACAAGCTTAATGCAATTTTATTTATTGCTAATTTTTTCATGTTTAACTTCCTATTTTCTCTAATAAATTAACATGTTATATTTATATGAATACACCATTTTTATTGGTGTTGCCTTTTAAATCACCTTCGATAATTCGAAGATGATTAAAATTTTTCTCTAATTAACTGAAACTTGTAATTTAAATCCTTGATCTCCAGCACATGCTACTGGTGATGCTGTTACCTGATTAAGATTTATATACCCTGGAGCTCCAGCCACAGCAGGAATGCTTGTACCTGTTGTTGCATAACTAGTCATGTTTGTTCTGATAGTGTAAGGTGCATTCGGTCCCATACTTACGTTAAACCAAGGACCATTAGGATTATCAACATAACTTGGTAATGTTGTTATTGCACTTCCAGGACATGCCAAGTTATTTGAACCAACAAGTGACCATATAATAAATGGGTTGGTAATTTCCACAGTTTCAGTATCATCAACGTAAGCTTTTACGTTATATTCAGTACCTACATACCATCCAGTAATACCGGGTTCAAAATCAAGTACGTTTCCATTTTGTCTAGCAACTAAAGTCCCATCATTACGATATACTTTAATGTAACCAGCTCTACCCCCACCAAAATTAACCGAAGCTTTGTTGAAAGACTGACCATAACCATCTAATTTGATAGAAAAATCAACTGCTCCATCAAAGTTTGAAGCAACGTCGATGGTGTAAGTATCACCAATAGCTGTTGTACCCGCTGCGGTAGACGCATTTGCTGAAATGTTATCGCCCATTTTAACTTTTTCAAAAGATTTAACAATTACACAACGTTCTGATGTAGGACAACTTCTTACAGTACCGGAAGTACCATCAATTAAATTGACTTTTGTACCATTACTGGTTGCGGTCCACAAATCAACCACTGAGGATTTGAATGTATTGCTTACCTTAGACATCAATGATTGGTCACTAAAACCATCATAACCATCCCCAAAGCTTCCACTTCCAGTAGGCGTTCCAGGGGTAACCAAACTTGCTAATAGTGTTACTGAAGTCGTGCCATCAGCTACAGCTTGTACAGACGTTGTTGGATTTCTTAAACTATCAATCGCCCAAACACCTACTTTACGAATATTTAAATTAGGTAGAACTTCAAATGAAACTGAATTAGATGTTGCTGATTTTCCTTTGCTATCAGTAACCGTTACTGCTAGGTTATAAACGCCATTTGTACTAATTGGCAATCTGTTCCCATTTCGGTCTACATAACTAGGTGCAACAATCTTCCAATTCTTAACATCAGCAGGAGGTGTTAACCATGAAGAGCTAGTACACACTCCCACAGCAGAACATAAGAAACCACCACCATTATCAATATCTTGCATATTGCCTGACCAAGCTAAACTTGATATACCTTTGGCATTATGAACACCTATAACTAGATCATGAGTAGTACCTTCAAGTAATTGAAGAGAATCTAACCCTAAATCAACAGTCATTTTCTTTTCTTTATATTCAAGAACGATATAGTTATTACGATCAACTAGATCATATCGACTGCCTTTTAAAGAACGAGCCGCTTGAACCATATCTGGGTCTAACTGATCTTTTAACGGTGTACCAATACGATAATTCATTGTTAATTCAGCAGATGTGATTTTTTTACTATCCTGTCCGCGCTTATGTTGAGCTTTAACGGTAAATAAAGGAACTGGGGTATAATCTAATCCGACTGTGATCGCTCTTGGATCTTTTTGTAAATTATCCTTACCAAATAAAGCGACCTTATCACCATAGTATTGTTCATACATAAGTGATCCGCCTAAATGAGGATATTGAGGTAAATATCCCTGAAAGCGAATGTCAAAACCTCTAGCTGCTCGTTCTAAATAGTCATCAAAGTCTCTGGAATCTTTCCAGTCAGATAATGGATGATAATAGTTAGCAGCAAACTTCATATAATCAGTCCAAGCTTCAGCACCTAGACCTAAACGATTGTGTGAACGTTGGAAATCATGATCAAGAAAGGCGTTATACCCTAATAGCCATGTATTATCAGCAACATCCCAACGTTGACCAATACCAAAGTTACCAATATGACGATTATGTTCGTATTCTTGGAATGATAACTGACTAAAAATCAGCGTGCTATCCGTATCAATCAATGGGCTAAATAATTTAACATTAATATTATTGAATTCACCCTTATCGCTTAAATCAAATTGTAATTGAGCAGTACCAAAACGCCCTAAAAAATTTTGAGC
The DNA here is from genome assembly GCF_026536805.1 of Gilliamella sp. B3482. Classification (NCBI taxonomy): domain Bacteria; kingdom Pseudomonadati; phylum Pseudomonadota; class Gammaproteobacteria; order Orbales; family Orbaceae; genus Gilliamella; species Gilliamella sp. B3482. The sequence goes on from NZ_JAFNNL010000001.1 coordinate 629,919, forward strand.
AGCGCTACGAAGAGGATCTACTACTTGTGAATGAATACCATTACGGACATAATTTTCAGCATAATCTTTACCTTTGTTTTTCAAATGTCCTGAGATACCGCCATTATCGGCTGAAGTAATACTTTTCCAATCTTGAGTTGCAAGTGTTTGCAAGGTGGTAGCTATTTGGCTTGATAGTGCATCTTTGTCTTTATTTACATCGTAATTATCATCAGAGCCTAGCGAAGGTAAATTTGAGTATTTATCTTTCTTATTATTTTTATTTATTGCTGGTAATAAAGGAGAATTTTCAGGTAAAACTAATCGTTCATCGACTTCAACCATATCTTTTTTATCGAAACGACCTGCATTCATAGCACGTAATTCAGAAATTGAAATATTACTTAATAATGCAATTTGGTACAAACTACGCTTTTGATTATTAATCATTTCTCGAGCTTTAGTACCATTTTTTAATTCAATGATTTTATTGCTATCAACCACATTCGACAATTGCTGAGTATCAATAGCATAAGCATAATTCCAACTTAATGTAGCCATTACAAATGCTGAGATAACTCTTAAATTAAGATTCTTTCTCACCGTAATCATTCCTTATATTTCACCAACTTTAATAAAGGCATCGTTTTTATTTACGTTGCTATACTGTTGTTAAAGTTGCTATTATTTAATATGTTGTTTTCATTATGCGACTTTTATACTAAATATTATTCGCGTCAAAATTAAAACTTCTTTACAAAACAGCTGTATTTGGAGAGATTTTATTACATAAATGTAATTTATAAAACTATTTTATAACTTTTTTTGACATCTTTTTGTAAAGACGTTTTTTTGATATATTAATCAACAGTTTAATTAATTGTATTTTTGTTTAAAACTTACGATTTTTATTAATTAATCAACTTTATATTACTTTTTAGTAATAGAAATTAAGCAACAATATGTAAATTGTAAAGTAAAAAGGTTAATTTATGGGATGCAAATAAGCTTGAACTATTCACTTCAAGCTTATTTATGACTTTAGGTTGTATTTTAGAAAATTAAATGGCTAGTATTGACCTTCATTATAAATTTCAAGATTTTCAGATTCTGGTATGATTGATTTATTTTCAGCTCTGTGATGCTCTAGAGTATCAAAATAATTATCATCAATTCCTTCAGTAACATATTTTCCATCAAAAACAGAACATTCTAGATGATGAATATTAGGATTTTGCTCTTTAATACAATCAATTAAATCAGAAAGATTTTGAAATATTAATTTATCTGCTCCAATTTCTTTTGCAATTTGACCAACAGAACGGTTATAAGCTATAAGTTCACTAGCCACTGGCATATCAATACCATAAACATTAGGATGTCTAATTTCAGGCGCTGCCGAAGCTAGATAAACTTTTTTAGCACCAACTGAACGCACCATCTCAAGTATTTTTTCTGATGTAGTCCCTCGAACAATGGAATCATCAACTAGAAGAACATTCTTACCTTCAAATTCAATACGATTAGCATTTAGTTTTCTTCTTACTGAAAGTTTTCGTTCCGCTTGACCTGGCATGATAAAAGTACGCCCAACATAACGGTTTTTAACAAATCCTTGTCGATAGGGTTTATTTAAAATTCTGGCAATTTCAAGCGCTGCATCACATGATGTTTCAGGAATAGGAATTACGACATCAATATCAATGTCTTTCCATTCTCTAGCAATTTTTTGACCTAGTTTCTGTCCCATTAATATACGAGATTGATAGACTGAAACACCATTCATCAATGAGTCTGGGCGGGCAAAATAAACATATTCAAAAATACATGGATAATATTGAGGATTATTTGCACACTGTTTTGAATAAAGTTGTCCATCTTGAGTAATATAGATAGCTTCACCTGGTTCAACATCACGCATAAATTCAAAATCGAGAATATCTAAAGCAACACTTTCCGATGCAACCATATATTCTGTCTTTTGATTATCAAGCACTTTTTTACCTATCACCAAAGGACGAATACCAAATGGGTCACGAAATGCGACTAATCCATGTCCAATAATCATTGCAACACATGCATAAGCACCTTTAATGATTTGATGTACCCGATTGATAGCGGTGAAAATATTTTCTGCAGTTAATGGATAGGTAGGGAATTTATCAAGTTCGCTAGCAAAAATATTAAGTAATACTTCTGAATCAGAGCTTGTATTAATGTGGCGTCTTGCTAATTCAAATACTTTATTTCTTAATTGGTCAGTATTAGTTAAATTACCATTGTGTGCAAGTGCAATACCATAAGGTGAATTGACATAAAATGGTTGCGCTTCTGAAGGACTTGAGCTGCCCGCAGTGGGATAGCGAATATGCCCTATTCCTAAATTACCTTGTAAACGCAACATATGATGTTCTTGAAATACATCTTTAACTAAACCATTTGCTTTACGTAAGCGAAAACGATTTTGCTCGTCGATAGTTACAATCCCCGCAGCATCTTGTCCTCGATGCTGCAAAACAGTTAAAGCGTCATAAATAGATTGATTAACTGTACTGCATCCTACAATACCAACAACACCACACATACAATGATTACCTCAAAGTTATTGAACTAAAAATGAAGACGACTGCTGTATAAAATCAAAAAACCAACGAATAATAAAATGAAAATGCGGAATTAGCTGCGATTGCTCCCATTCAGGAGATTGGGATAACGGTGTGAAAGTATCGACAAAAAAGAGCACTGCCGCAACAACTAAAATACCCCTTAATACACCAAAACAAATACCTAATACGCGATCTGTACCTGATAGTCCTGTTTTTTGAACCAATTGCCCAATAATATAAGAAACAATGGCACACACAATTAGTGTAGCAATAAATAAAATAGCGATAGCTACAGCAATACGAATTACATCACTATCAAAATAAGTTAAGTAACTAGTGATATGCATGTAAAAACGGCTTGCTATAAAAAAAGCCAGAACCCAACTTATTAGGGATAACGCTTCTTTAACAAAACCTCTAATAATACTAATTAGTGCAGATAAAATAATCACACCAATAATCGTATAATCAACCCAATTCATCATAATAACTCACAATTTTATATTAATATTTTTATTTAATGTTTGTACTCACTAAAGAGTAAAATAATTTTTAATTTGTAACAATAACACCTTTTAATTTTGTTAAATTGTTTAGGTTACTAAGCAATTGTTCTGCTTGCTCTTTTTTTGCATAAGGACCAACCTGTAATTTTATTAATTGATTAGGTCCTGGGTTACTTGGAATGATTCTAACGTCATAATTGTTTAGCCTTAATAATGCCACTAATTCCTCAATTTTTTTCTTATTTTTTAATGCTCCAAGTTGAATCATATAGGGCTTATCTGTTTGTTCAGAAATAGATGAAGAATCACTATTATCATTATCAGGTGATGCTAAAGGGCTAGTATATTGATCGGAATCAGGTGTATAAGATTGTTCAAATCCTGAACCGCCATTAATCGTTGACTCATTTTGTGATGTGATCACTTGATTTTGTTCATTTACTACTTCTGGTTGTAAAATAGGAATTGTAGGCGTATGTAAATTAGATTTATCTGTAATGATATTAGGTGCAATTATAGCAATAATTAGCAATAATGTAGCAAAACCAACTAGTTGATTCCTAATTTTATTTGAAGTAGTTTTCTCTTGATTAGTATCCATGATTACATTTGCCTAATTTATCTAACACGGCAGATACAGTATAAAATGAACCACAGACGACAATAATATCATCTTCTTTTGAATCTTGCATGGCCTTTTGATATGCATTATCAACTGATTCAAACGTAGTTATATTTTCTACTTTATTATCTTGCAAATACTGCTTTAATACCTCAGCATTACACCCACGCTCACCATAAAGTGAAGCACAATACCATTCATCAGCATTTAATAAAGATAGAGTGCTTTTAATATCTTTATCTTTCAACATACCAATCACAAACCTAATTTTACCAATAGTAGGTTGTTTCTTTACCAATAACTTAATTTGGTTAGCTAAATAGTTAGCTGCATGAGGATTATGTGCAACATCAACAATTACAATTGGTGATGTCTGTATTATTTGAAATCTTCCAATTAAATTTGTTTTTTCAAGGCCCTTTATTATTTGATTCTGGTTAATAGAAAGCGAAGAATAAGTTAGCGCAGCTATTGCAGTAGCAGCATTAGCTAAAGGCACATTGGGAATAGGCAATTGATCATACTGTTTTAACGGTGAAATGAATTGCCATAATGAATCATCAATTTGTTGATATGACCAATCTTTATTAACTACATAAATAGGACAATTCACAGTTTTAGCAACATTTATAATAGATGATGGTATCTCTGGCTCACCAACAATAGCAATACTATTGGGTTTAAAAATACCTGCTTTTTCTCGACCAATACTTTCTCGAGTATTACCTAAATATTCTACATGGTCGATACCGATTGTGGTAATAATTGCCATATCAGCATCAATAATATTGGTGGCATCAAGTCTTCCACCTAAGCCTACTTCTAGAATAACTACATCCAATTGAGCCTGTTTAAATTGATATAATGCAGCTAACGTTGCATATTCAAAATAAGTTAAGGAAACATTTCCTCTCGCTTTTTCAATTTCAACAAATGCATCAACTGTGTCTTGTTCTTTTGACTCTTGATTATTTATTCTAACCCTTTCAGTAAAACGCACTAAATGAGGAGAGCTGTAAACTCCAACACGCTTATTTGCAGCAAGTAATATCATCTCAAGCGTGCGACAAGTCGTTCCTTTGCCATTAGTTCCTGCCACCGTAAAAACATAAGGGGCTGGCTGTAAAAGATCTAGATGCTCTGCGACTGTTCTAACACGCTCAAGCCCTAAATCAATGGTTGTTGGATGTAATTGTTCCAAATAAGAAAGCCATGTTTCAAGATTAGACATGGCATCAGGAATTTCAGTTCGCATGATTAATTAAATAGTCTCATCATCAACAATAGAATCAAAAGGAACTGGGAGTTGCATTAATTTAGCTAACAGGCCTGCAATTTTAGGGCGCATATCACGACGATCAATAATCATATCAATCGCACCTTTTTCTAATAAGAACTCGCTACGTTGGAATCCTTCTGGCAGTGTTTCACGCACTGTTTGTTGAATTACTCGAGGCCCCGCAAAACCAATTAACGCTTTAGGTTCAGCAATATTAATATCACCTAGCATCGCTAGACTAGCAGATACACCACCCATTGTTGGATCGGTCATCACAGAAATATAAGGTAAACCTTCATCTTGCATTTTTGCTAAGATAGCACTCGTTTTTGCCATTTGCATTAATGAAAATAATGCTTCTTGCATTCGGGCTCCACCGCTGGTAGAAAAACAGATTAATGGGCACTTATCTTCAATTGCCTGTTCTGCAGCTCGAGTAAATAAAGCACCAACCACAGACGACATCGAACCACCAATGAAAGCAAATTCAAAGCAGGCAACAACAACTGGAATGCCCAGTAATGTGCCTTTCATTACTACCATGGCCTCTTTTTCATGCGTTTCTTTTTGAGCAGTTGCTAAACGATCTTTATATTTTTTTGTATCTTTAAACTTTAAAATATCTTTAGGAGCAAGTTCTGAACCAATCTCTATATCAGAACCTTCGTCTAAAAAACGATATAAACGAACACGGGCAGGAATATGCATGTGATGATCACATTTTGGGCAAACCTCTAAATTACGATCAAGTTCAGCTTGATAGATAACCTGCTCACAATTACTACATTTGGTCCAAACACCACCTGGAATATTTGCCTTTTTATGATCTGACGATATATTATTTTTACTCAGAATTTTTTCAATCCAGCTCATTATGATTCTCTCATTTGGTACTCTTTTCAATTAACGACACATTGTATAATACTTTGCAATAATTCTTAATAGTTGTTTTTATTTTTATCGCAATTAGAAGGAAAATCGATAAATTTATCGACAATTTTATAAAAATATTATTATTTCATACTTCAAAAAATTTGATTTAAAACAAAAATCAGCAAGCTTGATTGATATTTAAATTTAACATTTTTCAATAAAAGTATATTTAGTATGACCTTAAAAAATTATTGGTATATAATTAACTCAGAATCGTTTTCCATTTTTTAGAAATAAGGGGTTATAGATGGACAAGGAAAAATCAGCCGCACCATCATTTCAAGATGTACTAGAATATATTCGTTTATCACGTCGTTTAAATAAATTAAAACGTGAAATTTCAGATAACGAGAAAAAAATTCGTGATAACCAAAAACGTGTGCTATTACTTGAAAATTTAAGTGATTACATTAAACCTGATATGACTTATGAAGAACTTCAAGCTATTATTGCTAATATGAAGAGTGATTATGATGATCGTGTTGATGATTATATAATCAAAAATGCTGAAATATCTAAAGAAAGACGTGAAATCAGCAAAAAAATGCGAAGTTACCGTTCTAATTAATGTTTTTTGAATAACAACGCCCTTTTTCTCAATAGGGCGTTATTATTTTTAATCAATTAACCGCCAGCAAATTTAACTTTAAAACCTTTATCTTCTAATAATGATTTTAATAGTTCACGTTTGTCGCCTTGAATTTCAATTTTTCCGTCTTTAACTGAACCTCCACAACCACAACGCTTTTTCAGCTCAGCAGCTAATTGCATCAACTGAGAATCCTCTAAATCGAATCCCTCAATAACACAAACTCCTTTACCTTTACGCCCTGATGTCTGGCGTGAAATACGGATAAAACCATCGCCTTTAATACGAGGTTTAGCAGCCTGCTTTGGCGTAATTCGACCATGTTCAGTTGAATAAACAATAGCGTTATCAGACATAATTATTAACTCTTTGATAAATCTAGTGTTGTTAAAATAGTATGTAATGCTTTGGTTGGGTCTTCCGCTTGAGTAATAGGACGCCCAATAACTAAATAATCTGAACCAGCAGCTTGTGCTCGTTGGGGTGTCATAATACGGCGCTGATCATCAGGTGTTGATCCTGCTGGACGAATTCCTGGAGTAACTAATTTAAAATCACTTCCTAGTCTAGTTCTAAAACTTTGTACTTCTTTAGCAGAACATACAACTCCATCGAGTCCGCAATTCTTTGCCAGTAATGCCAGCTTTGTTGCTTGCTCTAATGGTGAAACGTTAATACCTATTTCTTTAAGATCAGAAGACTCCATACTCGTTAATACAGTCACTGCGATTAACATTGGTGCATCCTTACCGTATGAATAAAGCGCATCTTTTGCAGCTTCCATCATACGAACACCACCACTAGCATGAACATTTGTCATCCAAACACCTAAATCAGCAGCAGCAGCTACTGCTTTGGCAACAGTATTCGGAATATCATGGAATTTAAGATCTAAAAAGATATCAAATCCTTTTTGTTTTATTTGCCTAATAAAGTCAGGACCTGCATGAGTAAATAATTCTTTGCCTATTTTAAGACGACAATCTTTTGGATCAACTTGGTCTATAAAGTTCCATGCTGACTTAGTATCTGAAAAATCAACAGCAACAATGATTGGAGATGACATAACTTATTTGTTCCTTTTTATAAACTCATTAAAACCAGTATAGAAAATTTTAGCACTTTCTTTGTAGCCTTGTAAGGTTTGATGTACTAAATCTGGTCGAGTCAGTCCACGTTTTTGCCAAACTTTAACTGAACCAGCTCCCCCCATAGCTGCTTGCCAATTCCAATATAGTGTCTTTTCAGATTTAGCTACTTGCTTTTGAATACTCATAATTGCTGAAAATGATTTAGGGATCTTATTTTCATTTACCATTGTATCTGGTGGTGTCATCAATAAAATGGCTGCATTAGGTAATGCTCTACGAATTTGGCGAATATTATTCACTAAGTTTTTGCGGTAATCATTAACATCTAAAGTTTCATCAAAACTTTCATTTGTTCCGTATTCAAGAATAACTAAATCACTTTTTGAAGCAGATAATTCTTTCAACCAACTTGAACCCCATTTTTGCCATATGCTCTGTTTAGCGCCATTAGTTGCAATTGAAGATACAATAACCCCTGATTTTTTTGAGCGATTTAACCAAATTCCTCCAATTTCAACATCGCGGTTTCCTTTAATCGTAAAAGGGTTTTTAGTCACAAATGACACCGTTTGCCAAACTCTACTTTTGGGTAAATAACTTATATTTATTTTTTTACCGTCAGCGTCATAAATACTCAATAAATTAGGGGTATTTTTCAATGCTCTGAAGGTTAATTTTACTTGCCAATTTTTGTTATCTAAACTTTTAGGTGTTATTTGTATATTGGCTAAATCGTTAGTCGCTTTTGCAATAAATCCACCCATAGGAAAATCTACGTCACTTACGGTACGGCTACTTATTACACGCCAATCTTTTGCTTTCCAACCAACAGCTGTATGGTTTTGACCTTTAATGGCAACAGGTGTAATCCAACCAATTCCGGCATCACCATATTTTTGTTGCATTAATGTTCGAAATTCACCAGTAAAAAAATCTGCTGCTGAATGCGAATCTCCAAATTGTGTAATATTAACGACTTGGTTACCATTTCTATTTCTAGCTAAGGAATTTAAACGTTGAGCAAATTGCTTTGCATTTGGGTCACCAAAGTCAACAACAGTAGATTGTGCATCTGTTTTACTTTCTGCTACACTGCATCCTACTGAAACAGTGATAGTTACTATAGTAATAATATACTTTAAAAGTTTAATCACTATCGTCATCCTCTAATTGTTTAAAAATGATTTTATCCATAATTGCTTTAGCTAAAATTTTTTGGCCTATAGGTGTAAAATGGATTCCATCATCAACTCTAACTTTTATTTTATCTTTATTAGATTCAATAAAACTATTAAATGTTTCATAAGTACAACCTAGTAATTGATTGGTTTTTAGAAAGTGTTGTTGTCTCTTTTCTACTTCAGACTGATACAGCGTATTTAAATAAACCATCCCTAAATTTAGTTGCGGTTTACGCATACAAGGAGCAGCCAGCCAAAGCACTTGAACATTATGTTCACTAGCACTATTTAAAATTGTGGCGATACGTAAACGGTATTGTTCTTCCCACAACTCGGATTTAAATTTAACGTATTTAGCATAACCTTTTACAGGAAAGTCCCAAGGATCATTAGGTCCTAAAAAAACAACAAGTAACTTGATAGAAGGATCGGCAATTAAATAATCATTGATTGTTTTTGGCCAATCGAAAGCCTTTGGATAAGCGAGACCAGTACTTTGTTTGCTTAGATTTATACTTTCTATTTTATATTCTTTAAATAACATTTTTTTAACATATGGTGCAACGCCTTGCATCAAAGAGTCGCCAACAAACAATACTTTGTCATTTTGAGTTAATACAATCGGTAATGGCTCATGAATTAATGGAATATTTTCAATTTTAGGTGATTCATCGTTAGCTTCGGTATCTATCTGTTCAGTTACTGGCGCTCCATCAAACCTAGTTTTGTTTAATTTAGTATTTTCTTGCTTAATTGATATTGGTTGAACATGAATTATTTGCCTTTTTTTATCATTTTTAATATTAACCATTCCAGATGGTGAAATAACTAACACATTTGTTACTGGTTGGTTTAAATATAACTCATCAATGGAGCTAATGACATTATTTTGATTAATAACTACATCTTTCGAAGATTCTTCTACTCGACCATCAGAATCGTCTAGATCCGTTTTTTGGGTCATACTTCCTGAATTAAAGAGATCATGATGATACGTTTGTTGCCAATAAATTAATACCGATTTGTGATAAATTGCTATTAATGCTATTGCGGTAATCAATAGCATAATAAAAACATATTTAGGTGAAAGTGATTCTTTTTGAGTTATTGCGGCTTCTGATACTTTAGTCTTAACATTATGCTTTCTTGATTGCTCATGTAAGCCATTTTCGAACAAATCAATTTGTTGCCTATTTTTTTGAGGCCTATTTCTTCGTCTATTTTTTGATAATGTTTTTTTATATTTCATTTTTATTGTTCTTCATAATCAAAAATTAGCATAAATAAAATATGGCACTCCAGATGGTGCAAAATAGATAGTTAGCCATAATATAAATATAAAAATGATAGGCAAATAAATCCTATTTATTTTGCTAAGTTGTAAAGCACACCAATCAGGAATATTTTTAAATAATGGGTATAACAAAAATATGACACATATACTTAGAAATACCTCAATATAATGTGACTCAATTAAAAAGTTATGACCTAGAGCCGTCAAATAATCTAATGCGTCAGGTAAGCTTGCACAATAAAAAAATAACCAAGTAAAACAGATATAATGCCAAGTAATTAATCTAGCAATAATTGGGGAACGTTGAGTAATCCAACCTCTCCCCATATAACAATCTAATATATTAAGAACAATAATCCCCAAACCATGACATCCCCCCCAAATAACAAAATTAATCCCCGCGCCATGCCATAAACCTGACAATAACATAGCTGACATAACATTAATTTGAGTGCGAATAAAACCACGACGATTACCACCAAGAGGGATATAAATATAATCGCGAATCCAATGAGATAAACTAATATGCCAACGTTCCCAAAATTCGCGGACATTACAGGCTAAATAAGGAAAGTTGAAGTTGATAGGAAGTCGAAAACCTAATAATAAAGCAATACCTGTAACAAGGTCGGTATAACCAGAAAAATTCAGGTAAATGTGTATAGCATAACCGTATAAGCCTACCAATAAATCAAGAGTACTGTATTCTAATGGATTTGAAAAAATCGGAGTTATCCAGTTTTCGCTAATTAATCCACCTAAACAATAAACTTTTATCACAGCCAGAATAATTAATGTAAATGCCCGAAAGGGTTCTAAAATCTCTCTAGGTTGACTAACCAAAATTTGTGGAATAAATGTTTTTGCTCGATTAATTGGACCCGCAATTATACAAGGAAAAAAGGATAAAAATAAGGCAAAATCCCAGAATTTAGCAACAGGTAATTCTTTCTTTTTTATCGAAACTAAATAGCTTACCGAGTGGAACGTATAAAAGGAGATGCCTATTGGAATAAAAATGGTTATTGCTGGCAATAATATAGATAAATTTAGATAGTTAAGCAATGACTGTAATTCATATCGAAAAAAATCAAAATATTTGAACAATGCTAAATTGATTATTGCGGCACTTAATCCTAAAACCAGCCATATTTTTGCGTGTTGTTTAGACGTTGCAATCATTATTGAAAAGAAATAAATCACGCAAGTGTAGCTAAAAAGGATAACAGCAAATTGAACACTATAACTAGCAACAATAAGGTAACTTGAAATCAAAAGTAAATTATTTTGGAATTTTGGTAATAATCTAAAAGCCCAATATATAGCAAAGAGAACTACAAAAATTAGACCAAACTCAATTGATAAATAACTCACTGCAATCCTTTCATATGTAAATCTACTATTGACCTAAAATTTTATTATTCTATAAAGTCTATTTCTGATACCCAATTAATTGTGATTGAGCAAGAACATTATAGACAATCAACTCCCTATTTAACCCATTTATCGATAACAAGTTTTTTGCCTTTAACCACAGTTGATAAAGCGAAATAATTTCATCATTACTTTTTGTGGCAAGTAGCCTAACTAACGGAACCTGATCACGATTCACAATATATCGACCAACTTTCTGTTTAGCTTTTAATGCATCACCTAGCAATGCACAAAACCAAGTGATGCGCTCAAAAAATTCCTCATGATTAAATGTCTTTGCTAATTGCCAAAAATTGTTTTGTGGCAAGACTTTTAACAAGTTTTCACAAAATAATTTTCGTTGTTGCCAATTTTCGGGTTGCAACAAAAGAGCTGCATTTAGTGGCGCATTTTCACTCAATAACAGAGCAGTGGCAAGCTCATTATCACTGTATAAATCATTATGTATCTTTTTTAACCAATTAATAGATTCTTCTATTTTGGGTATTTTTAAAAAATAACAAAAACAACGGCTATGAATTGTAGGTAAAAATTGACTATTATGGTTATCACTTAAAATAAAATAGGTATTTTCTGGAGGTTCTTCTAACGTTTTAAGCAATGCATTTGCAGCGGCTTCTGTCATAAAAGCAGCATGTCTAATCCAGATGACCTTATTACCGCCCTGTTGGGATTTTTCATAGATTTTTGTAGAAATATTCCGTATTTGATCAATACCAATCGATTGTTTTCCCTGTTCATTTGTTATTTGGTAATAATCAGGATGATGTTGAGATAAAAATAACTGACAACTATGACATTTACCGCATGGTTCCAACTGTTTTGAAGATTGACAGAGTAATCGATTAGCTATTAAGTTGATTAATTCTTCTTCGCCACTACCTTGAATATAATTAATTAACAAAGCATGATGAGCACGATGATTAACAATCGTTTCTGCTAACTGTTCAAAAGGTAATTTAAGCCATGGATATTCGTTGAAAATCATAAAATCGAAACCTAATTTGTTAACCATGAATTTAATGTTGTTTCAATTTGAGCTGTCACTTCTGTAATTGATTTTGATGCATCAATAGTAATGATAGTGTTATCATTTTCAGCTAACTCTAAATAACGCTGACGAATTCGCTCAAAAAAAGGTAGTGATTGTTGTTCAATACGATCAAGTTGCCCTCGAGATCTTGCCCTCATCAATCCAAGTTCTGGAGAAATATCTAAATACAACGTTAAGTCTGGTTTAAAATTACCTAAAACCTGAGAGTGTAGTGTTTCGATAAAAACTCTATCTAACTCTCGTCCACCACCTTGATAAGCTTGAGTAGATAAATCATGTCGATCACCAATGACCCATTTCCCCATTTTCAGTGCAGGTTTAATCACGTTATCAACTAATTGAATACGCGCAGCATATAACATAAGCAATTCAGCTTTATCAGTTAATGGCTCATTATCTAAACCATTTTTAATAATATTACGCAATGCTTCAGCAATCGGTGTACCACCCGGTTCACGAGTAAATTGCAGATCGCAAATATGATGTTGATTCAAAACACGCGCAACAGTATTTATGGCAGTCGTTTTACCGGCGCCTTCCAAACCTTCGATGACAATAAATTTGCCTGTCATACTTATTTCCTAAACTAATTAAGCTGATGAACGAGTAAACATTGCACTATTGTACGCTATTTTTACCAATTATTTTAGTTCGTATCGTAAATACCTTGTTAATACTTATCAAATATGAGTACTTTTTGATATATCGACAAAGTAGAACATCCTGTTTACTTATTAGCAATTCGTTTATAACATCGAAATAAATCAAAATAGTTTGATGTTGTCCATTAATTGGAAAATCATTGAGTATATGAACTTTGTATTTATTGCCTTCTAGAAAAGAGATATCGATTGATATTTTTCACTCACTTATCATTTGTTTAATAAACAATTCATAGTAGTATTAATTAGTATTTAAAACTGTGTTGCGAAAGAAAATAAAGTTTTTAGATTATAAAATCATTAGACGGGTTTCCAACCATACCTGAACAAGAATATAAAAAGAAAATTAATCTGGAATGCCAAAGAATGAAAAAAATACTCCTACTATTAGTCACATTTATGTCAATAGTAACATTAACCAGTTGCAACAAAACACCCTTAGAAAAAGTAGCCGAATGTATAGAACAAAATCACCCTAAAATTATAAAACTCTCTGATTATACTAATTTTAAATGGGATGAAGCATGGTTAATCTATGGAAATGTTGGTGTAAGTTATTTAAACTTCATGAGAGATCAAAATATTAATGTGGAGAGAATAGATGATACCATCAAAATGTGGAAGGAATTTTCAAATACTATAGTGTACATATATAATAAAAAAGTTGTTTATTACGAATTCCCTCCGGATAATAGGGATGGCGAGATTTTTGGTTTTGCCGAGCCATTTTCACTTTTAGATTTTAATTTAGAAAGAGGACAAATTATAGTTCTTTCAAGTAATAATTCTGAGTGTGAAGTAAAAGGCAAAACATTAATCCCCATTAAGCCAATTAAGATCTATGAAAATATGGATAAAAAACTGAAATAAACTGCTAACAAATTGTTTTAAACAATTTAGAGATTAAACAAGAAGACATTGTCTGGTTTATGGCCATACCTAAAGCAAAAGAATATTAAGAAATAAAAAATGAATAAAATAATAATACTATCAGTAATAACATTCATATCAATAGTAACATTAACCAGTTGCAACAAAACACCTTTAGAAAAGGTTTTAAAAGATGTAAAAAACAATCATCCTAAAACCATAACCTTATCTGATTATACTAATTTTAAATGGGATGAAGTTTGGTTAATCAGTGGCAGTATTAGTGGAATGTACATTACGTTAATGCGAGAACAAAATATTGATGTCAAAAAAGTGGAAATGGCTGATGATAATCCTGACTTTGGAAGAACTCAAGAATTCTCTAATACAGTTGTATATATCTATAATAACAGAGTAGTTTATTACGAATTTCCTCCAGATGCCAGGGATTATGTGGGTTTAGCTTCAGAAGGAGCATTAGCTCTTTTAGATTTTAAACTAGAAAGAGGACAGATAATGGTTGTTTCCAGTAATAATTCTGAGTTTGAAGTAAAAGGCAAAAAATTAATCCCCATTAAGCCAATTAAGATCTATGAAAAAATGGATGAAAAATTGAAATAAACCGATAATGAATTATCAGACAAAGTGTTGATTATTATCATGAACATGGCTTATGGAAATCGAAAAAAACAGGAAGTGGAAAATGGCAAGCAGTCCAAACCAAGTTATCGAATAAATAATACAACGCACTCAAACTAGCTGTTAACCTAATGAATCGTTATGGGTACTATGAAAATACTTTCGATTTGTTTTAAGCAATTTAGAGGTTAAACAAGAAGACATAGTCTGGTTTATGGCCATACCTAAAGCATAAGAATATTAAGAAATAAAAAATGAATAAAATAATAATACTATTAGTAATAACATTCATATTAATAGTAACATTAACCAGTTGCAATAGTGAAAGACCTTTAGAAAAAGCATTAAAAGATATAGAAGAAAATCACCCTCAAACCATAAAACTCTCTGATTATACCAATTTTAAATGGGATGAAGTTTGGTTAATCTATGGCAATATTAGCGGACGTTATATTACATTAATGCGGGAACAAAATATTAATGTTAAGAAAGTAGAATTTTCTGATAAAAATCCTAATTTTGGTAAATATCAAGAGCATTCTGATGCTGTAGTGTATGTATATAATAAAAAAGTTGTCTATTACGAATTTCCTCCGGATAACAGGGACAGGGAGTTTTCTCTTTTAGGTTTTGTAGAACCATATGCACTTTTAGATTTTAACTTAGAAAGAGGACAGATAATGGTTGTTTCCAGTAATAATTCTGAGTTTGAAGTAAAAGGCAAAACATTAATCCCCATTAAGCCAATTAAGATCTATGAAAATATGGATAAAAAACTGAAATAAACTGCTAACAAATTGTTTTAAACAATTTAGAGGTTAAACAAGAAGACATAGTCTGGTTTATGACCATACCTAAAGCAAAAAAATATTAAGAAATTAGAAATGAATAAAATAATAATACTATTAGTGATAACATTCATATCAATAGTAACATTAACCAGTTGCAACAGTGAAAGACCTTTAGAAAAAGCATTAAAAGATATAGAAGAAAATCACCCTCAAACCATAACACTCTCTGATTATACTAATTTTAAATGGGATGAAGTTTGGTTAATCAGTGGCAGTATTAGTGGACTTTATATTACATTAATGCGGGAACAAAATATTGATGTCAAAAAAGTAGAATTTTCTGATGAGAATCCTGACTTTGGAATAGCTCAACATCTTTCTAATACAGTTGTATACGTATATAATAAAAAAGTTGTCTATTACGAATTTCCTCCGGATAACAGGGATAGGGAGTTTTCTCTTTTAGGTTTTGTAGAACCATATGCACTTTTAGATTTTAACTTAGAAAGAGGGCAGATAATAGTTGTTTCCAGTAATAATTCTGAGTTTGAAGTAAAAGATAAAACATTAATCCCCATTAAGCCAATTAAGATCTACGAAAACATGGATAAAAAATTGAAATGATACCTAATGAATTAACAATTCTAGATATTCTGAAAATTTCAAATGCCATGATTTTTATATTTACTTATTGAAATATTATCCCCAATTAAAAAATATAAAAATCTATCGTACACAATTTAGTTTTTATGATATCTAGTGTTTAATCATACTAATTATCTGCTTAAAGGTAATTTGTTAATCTCGCAACAATGCGATATAGATTTCTTTTATACTTAATATGAATTAAGCCTAACGCACTTTCTGCCTAGTGTTGATAAGTAAAAAACCGATATCATTCGTGACTTTAATTTGACGATATTAATCACTTAGTGTTTATAATACTAAAATGAACATTGATCGCTTAAAAGATTAATAACGTGATAATACTACCTCCATTGAGAATGTTATGATTAAAAAGAATAATGATAATTACCAATCAAATACTAAGTTAATTAATACTAACAATCAGCCTGAACATATTAATTTATCAAAAAAACAGGCGCGATTTTTTTCAATTGTTAATAAATTAACCCCTTTTTCCATGATTTGGGTAAGTATAATATTGATGTATGGGGTTATTTGTATGTACACAAACGCAATGGGGCAAGACGAGTTTTATCGTTTTATCTTTTTCTTGCAAAAGCCTTTAGTTGTTGTCATCAATTCTATTGCTTTATTACTTGCTTTATTTCATTCAATTAATTGGTTTAGATTAATACCAAAAGTTATTTTTAAGCAAGATTCGCATAAAAAGGGTAAAGTATATTTACTTATTATTGGCTTTTGGTGTGTAACACTTTTACTTTCATATTACTTACTATTATTGATTATTAAATAAGTGGTGTTTGATTAATGAAAAAACAAGAAAATCAACCAATACGCTCTGATTCAACAGTGGCAAAAGGACTATTTGCTTTAGGTGGACTTTGGGCAGCTATTTTTGCTCCCGTGGTATTGGGTATCATTGCATTTATTATCCCTTTTGGGGATGCAATAACGCGTTCATCAATTCTTAAATTGGCCAACACTGAATTAGGCAAATTATTTTTATGCTTAATGATTTCGCTACCAATTTGGTGTGGATTACAACAGATTCTAACTTTGCTTCATCATTTCAACATACATCCAAAACGAGAAAAGCTACTAACTTTCTGTTTAGCATTCGCATGGACTGCTCATGCAATTTATATTTTATTTGTCAGAGCCTAAAGCTACTTTGATATTAATTTATTGGCGCTATCGATTACTTTTGATAACGCCATTTAAATTTGATTAATAATAGGTAATTTGTCGAACAATATTAGTCTGTTTGTTTTTTCTATTTTGTTTAGACTGACTTGCACTAAGCCAATCATTTTTTTCATTAAAAGTTAAGAAATCGGTTATATAATTTGTTGTATCTTTACCCACCATTGAATAAGCTGAATGAATGGCAATTAATCGGTTAATTTCATCAAATTGGTAAGAAAAATTACTTTCATTTTGGGTTTTATTACTATATTGCGCTGACACTTTTGCTAATTGATGGTTTTGGTAAGTAAATGAATATACCGAAGCACCTTTTTGAACAGCTCCGACTACATCTCCATTAGCATTCAACTCTTTTAGCTGCCATTGAACATTTTTATTAACTAAACAATTGTTATTATCAAACTGATAATTGTCATTCTCAATAAATGTAAAATCAGGAGCCTTCTTTATTTGTTCCGACGCAATAATACGGCCTTTTTCATCTGTTTTGAATTGAATCGTACTGTTAGTTTTATCTTCAATATCTTGAATAACATTTTGCCAACCAAATTCCGTTTTTTGTAGATGCTCAGAATAAAGTTTTTCATTTTTATCAGAATAAAGGTCGTAATGACTTTCAGTAATTAAGCCATTGGAATCATAATTTAAACTATGTTTCGCAATTGAACGGATCGCACCTGTATCTGATGTGATTGTTGAAGTTCTAACTTCTTGTTTTATACCTTTAGCTTTAGAATCAATAAAATCTAATATTTTGAAGATATAATTATTTGCCTCAACTTTATTTTGCTCAACATCATCAGAACACGTTAATGCCATGACATTTATTGAGACAAATGATAAACATGAAGCAGTTAAAAATCGGAATACTCGTTTTTGCATAATTAACCTGTTTAATCTTTTTTACTAAATTAAATTTTTAATTATGGCCTATACCTAAGCCGTATAAATTTATTTTTTGCGCATTAACAATGCATCTTCCCAATTGACCTTTTTTTCTTCTTCACCATCATGCTTTTCAACCTTTTCTATATTTTCTTCTGTTTCAGCTTTCTGCGTTTTTTCCAGAATATCAGCATGAATTAGGGTTTTAGTTGCTTTTCTAGGTGGTTTATCTAAAAACGAAAGCAAATCTTTCGTATAGTCAGTTTCAGGCGTATAGAAGATTTGTTCACGAGAGCCTTGTTCAATAATTTTTCCCTCTTTCATCACAACAATTTGGTGGCAGAAAGAATAAACTAAGGCAAGATCATGACTAATAAATAGATAACTAAGGTGGTGTTTTTCTTGCAATGATTTAAGCAAATTAATTATTTGCTCTTGAATAGTATGATCTAATGAAGAAGTTGGCTCATCTAAAATCAATAATTCTGGTTGTAAGATTAAAGCTCTAGCAATGGCAATTCGTTGTCGTTGTCCGCCAGAAAATTCATTAGGGTAACGAAAACGCATTTCAGGCTCTAATCCAACTTCTTGCATAATATCAATCACGGCTTGTTCACGCTCTGTTTTACTCAATTTCTTATGAGTAATTAAGCCTTCACTAATAATTTGTTCAACGTTTAAGCGCGGATTAAGTGAAGAGTATGGGTCTTGAAATACCACTTGGATTCGGCTGCGAAACGGTAATAATTTTTTAGCGGATAAATTCTGTATAGGATGGCTATCGAATAAAATATCACCTTGTGATTGAATTAAACGCAAAATAGCTAGTGCAGTAGTACTTTTACCTGATCCTGACTCGCCAACTATACCCACAGTTTCACCTTGGTGCACCGTGAAGCCAATATTATCAACAATTTTCTTCTTTTTACTACTAAATAATCGTTTTTGCGCGATAACTTCAACATTCAGATGATTAACACTGAGCAATATACCCGGTGTATCAGGTAAAGGAACGGGTTCACCACTAGGTTGTGAATTTAATAATGTTTGGGTATATTCTTGTTGAGGGCGCAAAAAAATGCGTTGTTTATTATTGAATTCAACAATTTGCCCATTTTGCATTACTGCCACTTTATCTGCCAGTTTTTTTACAATCCCCAAATTATGTGAAATAAATAGCATACTCATATTAAGTTCTTTTTTAAGTTCTTTGAGTAAATCAATAATTTGTGCTTGAACTGAAATATCTAAGGCTGTAGTTGGTTCATCGGCTATTAGTAATTTAGGATGCGTTAAAATTGCCATTGCAATCATGATCCGTTGTCTTTCACCGCCAGACAATTGATGTGGATGAGCAGAAAGTTTAGTTTTAGGCTCTTTGATTCCAACACGATCTAAATATTGTAAAATCTCCCCCCGAGCAACATTACGTCGCATACCACGATGTAATGATAGTACTTCGTAAAGTTGTTTTTCCACTGTATGTAATGGATTAAGTGATACCATTGGTTCTTGGAATATCATACTTATTTCATTACCACGAATTTTGCGTAACTCTTTTTCAGGCGCATGTAATAACGATTTATCCTCAAAAATAATATCGCCAGATGGATAGATCACCTGCTCTTTGGGTAACAATTTTAAGATCGATAGTGCAGTCACACTTTTACCAGAACCAGATTCACCAACTAATGCAACCGTTTCTTGTTCGCCGATATCAAAGCTAATATTTTCGACAATTTGACTTTGTAAGTCTTGACCAGTTTTAAAAGCAATACTTAAATCAACAATCGATAATAAAGGAGAACTCATTTATATACTCCTTTGTTTGGATCAAATGCATCTCTAATTCCTTCACCAATAAAAATTAAAAGTGACAATAATATAGAAATAACTAAAAAAGAACTAATACCGAGCCAAGGTGCTTGTAAATTGTTTTTACCTTGCAGAAGTAATCGACCTAAGGATGGTGAATCAATGGGCAAACCAAAACCTAAAAAATCCAATGCAGTTAGAGTTGAAATTGAACCACAAAGAATAAAAGGTAAATATGTTAATGTCGCAACCATCGCGTTGGGCAACATATGTCGAAACATAATTTTACGATCACTCACTCCCATTGCTTTGGCAGCTCGAATATAATCAAAGTTACGAGTACGTAAAAACTCGGCTCGCACAATACCAACTAAAGCCATCCATCCAAATAATACTGTAATAGCTAATAACCACCAAAAATTGAGTGGTAAGATACTTGCAAGTAGAATAATTACAAATAATTCTGGTAATCCGCTCCAAATTTCAATGAATCGTTGTCCCAATAGGTCGACTTTTCCGCCATAATAACCTTGGATTGCACCGATTAGTACACCAATAATGGAAGTGAAGAAAGTTAAAAATACCGCAAAAAACATCGATATTCTAAATCCGTATAAAATATTGGCTAATACATCAAATCCAGCATCAGTTGTGCCAAGCAAATGCGTTTTAGATGGTGGTGTTGGAAATGTGCTAGCTGTATCATGAATTACAGTATTATAGGTATATCGGAATGGAGGCCAAAATATCCAACCATCTGATTCAATCTTATTTTGTACTGCGGGATCTAAATAATTAGTTTGCGTTTGAAACTGCCCACCAAACTGTGTTTCCGGATAAAAATGAAATATTGGCGAGTAATAGTTATTTTGATACTTGATGAAAATGGGGCGATCATTAAATATAAAATCAGAAAATAGACTTATTATAAATAATATTGAAAATAGCCATAACGAATAATACCCACGTCGATTGCGTTTAAATCGTTGCCAACGTAGCTGATTAATTGAATAGTGCATAGTCATCAGTTGCGAGCCTCAAAGTCAATACGTGGATCAATTAACATATAAGTTAAATCTGATAAAAGTTTAGTGAGTAGGCCAATTAATGTAAATATATATAATGAGCCAAAAATAACAGGATAATCTCGTTGAATAATTGCCTCATACCCTAATAAACCTAATCCTTTAAGTGAAAATATCGCTTCAATAAGTACAGAGCTAGTAAATAAAATTCCGACAAATGAGGTTGGAAAACCCGATACGATAAGTAAGGTTGCATTGCGGAAAACATGTTTATACATAATTTGCCTTTCACTCAAACCTTTAGCTCTAGCAGTCACAACATATTGTTTGCGAATTTCATCTAAGAATGAGTTCTTAGTTAGCATAGTTAATGTTGCAAAACCACTAACCACCATAGCAATAGTTGGTAAGCAAATATGCCAACAATAATCTTTGACTTTGCCCCAAAAATCTAATTGTTCAAAATTATTTGAGATTAATCCTCGAAGCGGGAAAATATCCCAATAACTCCCCCCAGCAAAAAGGACTATTAGCAACACGGCTAATAAAAAAGCGGGTATTGCATAACCAATAATGATTAAAGTACTTGTCCAAAAATCAAATATTGAACCATCTTTAACTGCTTTACGAATCCCTAATGGAATTGAGATTAAATAAATGATTAATGTACTCCATAACCCCAATGAAATAGAAACAGGTAAACTTTTTGCAATTAAACTTAGCACTGATTCACTTTTGAAAAAGCTGTTACCAAAATCAAACTGAATAAATTGTTTCAATGTATTAATGTAGCGTTCCCAGATCGGTTTATCAAAACCATATTGCTTTTCAATCATTGCCACAATTTCAGGATCAAGACCTCGCCCGCCCTGATAATTTGATTGTTTTTTTTCTTCTTTTAATATTGTTGGGCTAGTTTCACTGCCTGGTAACTGTCCTGCTTCTGGTCCATTTTCAATCATAGACAATGCTTGATCAACAGGACCGCCGGGTGCGATTTGTACGATAAAAAAGTTGATCGTCAAAATGATTAGCAATGTTGGAATAATTAGCAATAATCGACGGATAAAATAATTCAGCATATTAGTGTTCTCTATTCTTTGATAAGCTAGCTGCTTTATCTTCATCATACCACCAGCTATCAATTCCAATTGCATAAGTTGGTTGTTGGGTTGGCTGGCCAAATTTATTCCAATATGCATAAAAAGTTTTACTGTTATACCACATTGGAATCATCGGATATTCTTGCGTCAAAATTCGATCTAACGCTCGCCCAAGAGGAATTAATTCCTCCTTGTTCCCAACATTTTTAATTATTTCATTAATAATTGAATCAATTGCCTGATTATGTAGGCCTGAACCATTATATGTAGAGTTTAAATATTCGGTTCCCCAAAAAATCATTAAACTTGAAGATGGATAATCTATCGAACTATAATTACGTGGCATCATATCATAATCACGTTCACGCATTCTGCGATTGATCTGCGCGTAATCAAGTGAGATTATATTCATTTTAATACCTAAACGAGCTAAATTTTGCTGGAAAGGAATGGCATATTTGATGTCATCACCAAGATAAGTTAACAACTCAAATTCAAAAGGTTGTTGGGTTTTAGGATTAATTAATTTACCGTCTTTAATGATCCAACCTGCTTCTTCCAATAATTTAGCAGCTGTTAATAAGTTATTGCGATTAAAACCTTGCCCATCACTTTTAGGAATAGTATAAGCTTCATCAAACGCTTGTTCAGGAATAATATTTTTATAAGGAGTTAACCATTTAAGCTCAAGTTCACTTGGTTTACCTTTAGCGGCATAAATAGTATTTTCAAAAAAGCTAGATGGTCTTTTATAACTATCATAATAAAATGCATGATTTAACCATTCAAAATCAAAAGCTAAGGTAATCGCTTTTCGAACTTTTATATCTTTAAAAAAATCTTTCTGCAAATTAAACGCTAACCATTTAGTATCTACTGCTGTTTCAACGATTTTTTCTTTTTTAATGATATCTTTTGAATCAAAGTATTTTCCTTGATACTGAGTAAACCAATTTTTCGGTTGCCCTTCACCTCGAAAATCATACTCCCCAGCTTTAAAAGCCTCTAAAGCTATACTCGTATCCATATAATAATCGATACGTTTTTCATCAAAATTATTTAGACCTCTATTTACTGGTAAATCTTTTGCCCAATAATCAGGATTTCGCTTATAAACGACATACTGTCCCATTTTATAATCACTAATATAATAAGGTCCGCTACCAATCGGAGGAGCACTTACTGGCTCGGAAAAATTACGATCTTTCCAATAATGTTCAGGAATAACATGCATATTACCAACAAAGGATAGTAATTTTTCACGGTCGGCTTCAGGTAAGTCGACACGAACGCGATAATCGTCTATGGCTTTAACATTTATCCCTTTGTTGTAAACCCGATATTGCGAAACACCTTCAGTCATAAATTTTTGAAAAGTAAATTCCACATCATGTGCGGTTATTGGCTTACCATCTTGAAAACGCGCATTAGGATTAATTTCTACCTCTGCCCAGCGATAACTATCTGAATAAGTGATTGAGGTGGCAATTAGTGGATAAAAACTAGAAATATCATCAGCTGTGGCGGTAAATAGAGAATCATATAAGGAGCCTGAATAATGTTCAGGTGCGCCACGGCTTGCGAAACGATTAAAATTATCAAAAGTACCTATTTCATACAATTTAATAATTCCACCTTTAGGAGCATTGGGATTGACATAGTTAAGATGTTCAAAATTTTCAGGGTATTTAGGTTCACCTAACAATGAAAATATAGTTTTGTGATAAATATGTTCATTAGGTTGAGAAGGCTCAACATTATCAATTGATTCTATAGTCTCAGTTGAGGAATTAACCTCTTCTACCGTCTCGGTTTGCAACGTGAGATTTGAGCCTTCGGCATAAGCAGTCATTGAACAAAGGAATAATCCACTCAAACAGCTTGAGATGAATAACCTCTTAATAATTTTTTTTCTTTGACTAATCATCCTAATTTAGTTCCTGTTTTATCTTCAACCTACCAATATGAGATTTTACTTTAATTGAAAATTTTAAATTATCTAAAGTACTTAAAATAATACATAGTAAGTTAGCTATTTTGCCAAACTTCAATCAAATGAGCAAAACCTAATTAATAAACTTAATAGCTAATCTTAATTACCCCATTAATATTTATCGATATTTGTTTAAGATATATCCTCTTATCGTTAACCGAATATTTTTAGTAGGCAAATGTGATAGCCAATTAAAAAAAGTTGAGGAACGGGGTTTTTGAGTATAAAAATTTAGCAATTTAGCCAATATTCTTTTATTATTCTAATATTAATGGTGATACTCAGCTTCATATTTCAAACAATTGGCTGATAAAAATAGGGATATCCTTTTTAATGTGTGAATCATTTTATCAATATTGGGGAAAGTGCCAACCAGTCGAACAATCAAATGATTATTATCTTTTACCTTACCACAATCTAGATGTCGCCGTGTGTAGATACCATATTGTTAAAAATAATAACTTAAAATTAGGATTTATCACGTCTATATAGAAATAAATTTAATAGTTACGTAAAAAAATCAATTAACATTGATTGGCCAAAGCCAAAATATTTTGGATTGCGGTTTTTGCCTGATGGCTGTTTTTCCAACATGATGATCCGGTTAATAAGGCACCTTTATTCAGTATTTCATCTAAAGTAGTATTACGCAACTTTTCAAATGAATCGAATCCCATCTGTTGTAATCTTTCTATGATT
The DNA here is from genome assembly GCF_026536805.1 of Gilliamella sp. B3482. NCBI lineage: Bacteria > Pseudomonadati > Pseudomonadota > Gammaproteobacteria > Orbales > Orbaceae > Gilliamella > Gilliamella sp. B3482. Next base: position 654,823 of record NZ_JAFNNL010000001.1, read on the forward strand.
TTATCGCCAACGTATTTTAGTTCTAAAAGGTGTTTCTTTTCTTGTTCTGAAAAAGCCATACAGTTCCTTATCTTTTGGGGAATAAATGTTATGATTTTACTGATTTGAATTTAATTTTTTCCATTTTCTAATTTTAGCTCTAAAGGATTTAAATGGTGCAACAGAATTAATGTGGATAAATCGTGCAACAGTCCATGCTGAAGGAAAAGGTTTAGTCCAATTACGCGTGTCTTTTATGAAAAGTGTACTATCATCTAATGAGTTAATCCAATTATTCCAGATAACAAGTTTCTCATTAAATAATTTAATCAGTTGTTGTAATGAATAATCCTGATAAATCTTATAAAAGTGTTGATATAATGTGCCTAACTGATTCCATTTGTAGCCTTCTGCTGGTAATATTGGGGTTTGTCCAGCAAGTTCAAGATCATCCCAAGACTTAACAAGATCCAACCATCCTAACTGATAAGCAATCATTTGACTTGGAGTTCGATCTACTCCATCTATTAACTTATCTTTATCTAGTTCGGATAATTCGCTGAATTCATCAATAAATAGCTTAGCAGTTTTATTTATCTCATCCAATAGATGCTGTTTGTTTTCATAATTCATCTTATTTATTTGCCTTATTAAAATGTTTCATTTCTTCATTGATAAAATATTTAACTAAGTTAGCATACAATTGTTTAATCACTTCACCATCAAGTCCCAACTCATTAGCCCAAAGCATACGTTGCTCTAACATACTGTTAAAACGAGCTTGAGCCTGCACATCAGTGACATTTTTTTTGAATTGGCTTGCAGCTTTAACATACTCGAACCGAGCGGCTAATAATTGAATTACCAAATGATCTATTCTGTCGATTTCAGCTCGAATATCATTCATATCACGACATTCATTAGCTAATATTTTTGAATGGTATTGAATCATATAGAGTACTCAATAGTGAATTGTTTTGCTATCTTAGCACTAGATATATGTATTTGAAAGAATTTGATTTAAGAAATGGGGAATTGGTGGAGCCAAGGGGGATCGAACCCCTGACCTCAACGCTGCCAGCGTTGCGCTCTCCCAGCTGAGCTATGGCCCCAAATAGGTAAAACTTTGGCTAATAATATGCAACTAGTTAGAGGGTGTCAAATAGTTTGGTATTATTCGCTTAAAAAACAGTCTAATAAAGCTCTGCCAAACCATGACAGAGCATAAATAATTAACGAATAATTGCGTTTTGATCTGCACCTTCAACTTCAACTTTTGGTGGCATAAAGTGCTCACGTTTAACACCTAACTTAAGTGACATATATGCAGCCACATAGATTGATGATATCGTGCCTAACACAATCCCTACGCCTAATGTTTCAGAAAAACCTTTTAACATTGAACCGCCAAATATATACAAAATAATAACAACAGCTAAGGTTGTACCTGATGTCATTAAGGTTCGATGTAATGTTTGAGTTAGTGAGATGTTGATCACATCGTATGGCGACGCACGTCGAATTTTTCTAAAATTCTCACGAATTCGGTCAAATACAACGATGGTATCATTAAGTGAATAACCAATGATAGATAACATCGCTGCGATAATAGTCAAATCTAACTCTCGATTAAATAACGATAAATATCCTGCGGTTATTACAACGTCATGCGCTAATGCGACAACAGCACCGGTACCAAATCGCCATTCAAATCGAAACGCAATGTAGATTAAAATACAGATTAAAGCAGCACAAATCGCTAATATTCCATCTTGAGCTAATTCAGTACCAACTGTTGGGCCAACGAATTCAATTCGTTTAATTTCAGCATTACTATCAATATTTTTATGCACTAAATTTGAAATTTTCATACCTAATGCATTATCAATCGTTGATGATACACTACCTTCACTTTGGTTGGCAGTTGGTAGTCGAATAATGATATCTTTACTGCTACCATAATATTGAACGATTGGTTCATGATAGCCCTCATCACGTAAACTGTTACGTAGGTCATCAAGGTTTATAGCTTTAGTAACGGTTAACTCAACAGTTGTTCCACCAGTAAAATCTTGTCCAAGATTAAATCCTTTAACAAAAATTATTACAAATGACGCCACAACTAATATCATTGAGATGGCAAAAGCAATAAAACCAAATTTTAAAAAGTCGAGGACTCTGCGGCCATGATTTAGCTCTCTAACATCATGATTTTCTTTTTTATCAACAATCACAATAAACCTCTAAATTGATAACTTATCAACACGACGACCACCATAAATAAGATTGGCCAATGCTCGAGTCCCTACGATCGAGGTAAACATCGATGTTACAATACCGATACCTAATGTAATAGCGAAGCCTTTAATTGAGCCAGTACCAACCGCATAAAGAATAACCGCAGTAATCAGTGTGGTGATGTTGGCATCAAAAATACTACTCCAAGCACCCGCATAACCCTCGCTAATTGCGTGTTGAACACCTCGTCCGTTACTTAGTTCTTCTTTTATTCGCTCGTTAATCAATACATTAGCATCGACTGCCATACCTACGGTTAAAACTATTCCGGCAATACCTGGCATACTCAATGTCGCACCTGGTAATAATGACATGGTGCCAACAATCAAAATTAAGTTCGCTACCAGTGCAAGACTTGCAAATACTCCAAATAGGCGATAAACCACCAGCATAAATATGACAGAAATTAATAATCCCCAAACACAAGATTCTAAGCCTTGTGTGATATTTTCTTGCCCCATTGAAGGACCTACTGTTCGTTCTTCAATTATTTGAATCGGAGCAATCAACGCACCAGCTCTAAGTAATAATGATAAATTCTTAGCTTCATCAATACTACTTATGCCTGTTACTTGGAATCGGTCACTAAAAATACCTTGGATAGTTGCGACATTGATGACTCTCTCTTGTTTTTCAAGAATAGGTTTATCATTTTCATCACGTTTTCCAGTATCTTTATACTCGACAAAAAGTGTTGCCATTGCTTTTTTCAGATTTTTTTGCGTGAAACCAAGCATGGTTTTACCACCAGCACTATCAAGAGTGATAGAAACCTCTGGTTGGCTATATTCGTTTACTCTAAATGAAGAATCGGTAATATGATCACCTGTTAATACTACACGTTTATAAAGTAAAACTGGTCGGCCGTTTTCCATATATTTTATTTCAGAACCATATGGAACACGCATATTGCCGTTTAAAATTGCAGCTAAGTCAATTGAGCTATCATCATTCACTTGCCTAAATTCAAGGGTAGCTGTCGCACCTAAAATGCGTTTAGCCAATGCAGTATCTTGGATACCGGGTAATTCAACCACAATACGATCTGAGCCTTGGCGTTGAACAATTGGTTCAGCCACACCTAACTGATTAACTCGATTACGTAAAATGGTAGTATTTTGTTGAACTGCATCATTTTTCGCTTGTTGCAGTCTCTGTTGACTAACACTAATGACAATGCTGTTTTCATCTTGTGAAGTTAACTCATAATCTTGTAATCCATTGATCTTAGTAATAGCTTTATTTCGATCTTCAACATTATCAAATTGCATTGTTATTTGTTGATTAGGATTTTTGCTGATTGTTTTATATACAAGATTGTTTTTATTAAACTCTGCTTTTAAATTTTCAATCGACTGGTCTGTCAATTTACTTAATGCAGTAGTCATATCTACTTCCATTAAGAAATGAACACCGCCGCGCAAATCGAGGCCTAATTTCATTGGCTCGGCGCCAATCACAGCTAACCACGATGGTGTTGCTGGTGCTAGATTTAGCGCAACAGTATAATCTTCACCTAATTCTTGTGATATTAATTCTTTAGCTTTAAGCTGAGTATCATTATCACTTAATCGAATTAAAATAGATTTATTTTCATATACGAGTGATTTAGGTTCAATTTTGTTTTTCACCAAAAGTTGCTTAACTTTATCTTGCATAGCAACATTAATTTCGGTACCGTTTGAACCTGAAATTTGTATAGCAGGATCTTCACCATAAATATTTGGAAGCGCATAAAGCAGGCCGACGCAAATTACGACGACCAACATAATGTACTTCCACAAAGGATAGCGATTTAGCACGACATTTTCTCTTGTGGAATTAGATAATTAATACAATGAAATTTATTATAATGATTTCATTGTTCCTTTTGGTAAAACAGATGTGATAAAGTCACGTTTGATAACAACTTCTGTTGTATCATTTAACTCTAACGCAATATAGCCATTGTCGTTAACTTTTGAAACTCGACCAATAAGTCCACCATTAGTTAATACTTCATCACCTTTAGAAATTGATGCCATTAACTCACGATGCGCTTTAGCGCGTTTTTGTTGTGGGCGCATAATCATAAAATAGAAAAATAACCCGAATACCACTAACATAATTGGCATTAAATAATCAGCACCAGGCTGAGCGCCATCGGCTGCATATGCATTAGAAATAAAAAAGTCCATATCGGTCCTCTTAATTATTACAAAAATATTAAAGTTCAGAATTATAACACAATAAATATGTCGATAATTAACTATTTCTTGTCAATGTCTTTTTAATCAATCTCAAGAAAGTAACAAAAATAATTAAGTCGTTAAATATTGAGCCATACTAACTAAGTTAACTAACCATTTTGGATAGACACCACATACAATCGTTAAAACTGCTGCAAGAACAATTAGCAATTCGCTCATTTTTATATCCTGCCATTTTAATCTGATGTTCGAATTCAGCTGTTCATCATTGGATGGTTTGATATAAAGGTTGAGAATAAGTCTTGCATAAAAATAAAGTCCTAGTGTGCTACCAATAACCACTGCCGCAATTAACCACCATAATTCAGCCGTTACACCCAACAATATTAGAAGGAAACGCCCAACAAAACCAGCTGTCAGTGGAGCACCGGCTAAAGAGAGTAAACCTATACCCATTGCTAATGCTAAAACAGGACGACGCCAGAATAATCCTGAAAGATCGACTTCGTTTTCATGATCCTGTAACTCGTTGGAATGTGATTCTAAACTGATCACGCCCAAAATACAGATATTGGCAAGAATGTAACCAATCAAATATACACCAATGGTTTCTAAGGCCAATACTTGATATTGCACCGCAATTAAAGCAAGTAATAAATAACCAAAGTGAGCTACGGATGAATAAGCTAATAAACGCTTTAAGCTACTTTGCATTAAAGCAGATAAATTACCCCATAGTATTGAACAAAAAGCCATAATCACCAAAATAATACGAATTGTTTCATTATTAACAATTGGCGCAAGTAAAAATAATCTGGCAATAGCACAAAATACTGCCACTTTTCCTACTGTTGATAATAATAATGCTACTACAGTCGGCGCACCTTGATAAACGTCAGGCAACCAAAGTTGAAAAGGTACCAGTGAAAGCTTAAAACCAATTCCCACTAATATTAAACAAATGCCAATTAATAATAATGTACTTTGATAATTCATGGTTGAAAGCTGGTAACTTAAACCACTAAATGTAAGCTCTCCAGTTGTTGCATAGTAGAAGGCTATTCCCATTAACAAAAATGAACTAGCTATTGCAGATAGAATCATATATTTGATCGCAGCTTCTAACGCATGTGTTTGTATATATTGATAACCGATCAATCCAATAAATGGTATCGAAAGTAATTCTAAGCCTAGGAAGAATGACATTAAATGACTTGCATAAACTAAAGTTACGCCGCCTAATGCCATAAGTAATAAAATTACATAGAATAAACCATGTACGACCAGTTCTTGTACAAACCATTGATAAGCGAGTGAAGCAACTACAATAGAAATAATCAAAATCAAACTGGTATAAAGTAATCCATAGCCATCACAGGTAAATAACGCTGTAACTTGATGAGCACGCCATTTATTATCAGTATTATCATCAGTTTGTGTAGTATCAATAACATTCTGAGGTGGGCCTACAAAATCTTGTTGAACCATAGGTTCAGAGTTCTGGTCATTTTGAATGGATGATGTTTCCGTTGGAACTTCATCAACGGCTATAGTTTGCTCACTTGATAAATCAGTATCAGTTGAACCTTGTGAAGTAGGTACAGATATTTGCATATTGTCACTACTAATATCAGTTATTGCGGGTGTGTTATGAGAAATTTTAAAGCCTAGAATTGATGAACAAATTAAAGCGCATATCAACCCTGATATAGCTAAAATAGCGCATTTTTTAGTTCCTACTTTAAAAACAAAAAGCGCTATGAGCAAAACAATTATGGCAAAGCTCAATATGAATATTGGCAATAAAGCTATCATAAATTTTTACTCTCCCACTTGTTCTGCTGTTATATACTGCTGTGTTTGGTTGACAGTAGAATAAGATATATCTAACACCATCTTAGGGTACAACCCGATAAAAATTAGAACAATCAACACACTAGATAATAATAAAATATCTTTTTTACTTAAAAAGTGTTTGGTTACATCTACTTTATCAACTACTCCATAAAAAATAGGTTGCATACGAATAATTAAGGAAATTGACAGTAACAGCAACCCAATTACCAACAAAATTGTATAATATGAATAAGAGGTATAACTACCTAATAACATCATATAATTACCAACAAAATTAGCTGTACCTGGTATGCCTAATACAGCTAACATAAAAAATAAAGTAAAAGAGGACAGATATCTCACTTGCTCTTTTAATCCAATAAATTGGTTTATATTCCGAGTTAAATAGCATTCAGCCAATAATCCGCTAATCATAAACATGCCAACGATAGCTAGGTTTATGGCTATCATTTGAATAACAACGCCTTGAAATGCTATTACAGATCCACTATAAATAATTGTAGTAACAAATCCCATTAACGCGATATGGATATAAGCAATTAATTTTTTTATATCTGTTTGGTTAAATGCTAGTAAAGCAGCATAAAAAACAGTAAACATAGCTAGTATTGAAATAACAGGCATAATGGCCAAAGACGCGTTTGGAAAAAGGGGAATTACAAAACGTAATAAACCAAATGTTGCCGTATTAAGTAATAAACCACTTATCATCATTGAACCACTTGTTGAAGATTCAATATGTGCTTCAATAAACCAATTGTGAAAAGGAACTAAAGGAATACGAATAAGGAAGGCTGCTAGAAATCCTAACATTAATAAAAATTCAGTATTACTTGAAATTGGTGTTTTAGTTAAAATTTGATAGTCAAAAGTCCATTGACCGGTTAAATTCCAATTAATTAGTGCTAATGAAACAATAGATATTAGCATTAATAAACTACTTATTTGTGTGTAGATTAAAAATTTATTAGCACCATTGAAGCGTTGTGAATTTAAATCTCTCCTTCCCCACAATGAAATTAAGAAATAAATCGGAATAGCTACCGCTTCCCAGAAGAAAAACATCAAAAACAGATCAGTAATGACAAATAACATCATAATGGCTGATGTCATAAATAATACACATAAGTAAAACAACCCAAGGTTATTTAGGTTTTCTTTGCTAGAATAAATAATAACTAGTAGTACAATGAAAAGTGTCGAAGTAATTACTACCAACGATAGGCCATCCAATAGAAGATGAAAATGGATACCAAGTAATGGGATCCAGTCATAATTAACCTCTTTACTCCAACTTGTTTCTGGTTCTACATTTATTGCATTCGCCCATAAAATTATGGCTAATATTAATGTGATTAATATAGTCGTGAAAGCAACCATAATTGGTAAACGTTGCCAACGCAATTGTACATCAGTTGATACTACGATTCTTTGTAAGAATACTTGACATAACCAACCAATGAATCCGCCAATTACAGGTAAGAAGACAAGCCATAACAACATGAAAGTTCACACCTTTATTAAATAAAAATCAATAACATTAATATAATAATGCTACCTATGACCATTGAAACCATATACCATCGTATCTGTCCATTTTCTAGGCTAACAATATATGAGTTTATTTTTTTAATTCCCCACATTATCCAGTTGTCCCATATCGCTAATGGATCCTTTTTCAGGAAATCCGCTAAATAGATATAAGGTTTTACGAAGATATTGTTCAAGACAAAATCAAATCGCCAATTACTTTTACATAATCTTCCTAAAAATTTGACCATCGGAGTATTAAGTATTTCATGAACCTCACTATTAAGATGCCCATAAAGAATATAAGCAATAACTAAACTCAATAAAGTCACTGCACTTAATAATATCCGAAATGGTAACTGTTCCTGAGTATCAAGATGGGCTATTGGAATTATTCCTTGTATTGGCAATGGGAAATAAATAAATAATGCAGTAGTAAATATTAACAATATAAAAATTGGAAAATAATTTATCGTTTTAATTTTTATAATATGATCCATTTTATGGGTATGATGGAAAACTAAAAAGATTATGCGCCAAATGCCCAAACTTGATAATAAAACACCTAATAAACCTATGGTGCCAGCCATCAAGCTATCTTGTGCCATTAATCTCCAAATAATATCGCCTTTAATATAAAAAGATGCAGAAATATAAGGGAATGCACTAAGTGAAAGCATTATAATTAGAAAAATAGCATATAATATTGCGTTAGATTTTAATAAACCACCAATTTTGCTAATGTCTCTTTCACCTTGGCATTGTTTTAATAAAATTGCTGAAGCTAGTATTAATAATGTACTGGTTACAGAATAATTTATCAAACAATTTAATGATAAATTCCAACTTTGAGTTGAAAAGGCAAAAAATAGGTAACTAATTTGAGCTAAATTAATATAGGTTATAATTCGTTTTATATCATTTTGAACCAAAGCAATACTACTAGCAAATATAATAGTTAAAGATGCAAATAAAAGCATTATATAAAGTGTATCACTAGACATCATAAACAAATTGCTTAATCTTAAAACAAGATAAACTCCGGCCAATATGACTGTTGAAGACTGTAATAAAGCAACAGCTGGCATTGGTGCTAATGTGGTTTCTGTGAACCATGTATGCATTGGAAAAAGAGCCGATTTACTCATAGCGCCAAGGAACAACATAATGGTGATCCAAAAGATAATATCTGAATCGATAGCTAAATCGTTATGTGCTTTAAATAAAATCTCGCTGATTTTTAATGTTTCTACTGTTTGATAAAGTAAAAATATACCAATAATTAGAAATATGTCGGTTAAATGCATCATAACAAAAGCTTTAACTGCAGCATAACCATTACGAGCCTGTTTGTAATAAATACCAATAAGTAAGTAAGTGCTTATACTCACACCTTCCCAACCGAGTAGCATCACAAACAAATTATCAACAAGCACAACTGTTAACATGCTAGTTATGAGTAAATTACTATATGCATAGAAAGTATAAATATCTTCCCGTGATTTTAGATAACTGGCAGCAAAGATAGAGATCAATAAACCAAAGAAAGAAATTAGCACTAAAAAAGTTAGCGATAACCCATCCAAAGTTAAGGAAATCGGAACTTCAAAATCACCGACAGAAAACCAAATCCATAGATTTCTTGTATAAACGAGTGTCATATCTGGGACGGTATTGGTAGAAAAATCAATACATGAAAATATTGTTATTAAACCAACAATAGATATAGTACTAATTCCGATTAACTTAACATTAATGGATTGTATTTGTCGCCCAAAACAAACCTGTATTAGAAAAGATAGTAATGGAACAATGATAGTTAAATAAAGTAAATTCATCCTTTCATTTCGCTCAATGAATCAATATTAAAGTTTTTACGTCGATAAATTAATTTAACAAGTAAAGCAAGCCCGACACATATTTGAGTTAAGACAGTAATTACAGCTAAGATAGCTAAAACCCCACCATCTGATTGCTGCCAATAACTACTCGCGACAAACAAAGCTGCTATTGCTCCATTATTCATGATAATAAGGCTTAATAATAAAAAATAGAGATTTCGTCTAATCATTACACCTAACAGCCCGATTACAAACAAGATAGAAGCAAAAATTAGCCCATGCATAAGTGGTATCACGTTATTTCTCCGAAAACATTCGATGCATAAAATGATAAGATATAACTACTGCACCTAATAACAAAAATGCAGCTAACTCCGTCATCAAAATATAAGCATATATTGACATTTGGTGCATTAATTCATGTGTTTCTTTGAGTTGTGAATAGTCAGTGCTTACTACACCATATATAAGAATAACTAACAATATGAATGCCAAAACTAATGGTCCCAACCAAATCTTAGGACTAATGCCATGTTTATTATTTTCAACATTATCATTACGAATTTTAAGCTTTAAAGAAACACCCCAAAAAAGGATTATGCCACCGCAAATAAAAAAGAGGATATATAAAGCAGCTGAAATATATGTTTGTAACAGAATAAATATTAATGCTGATGCAAAAAGTGAAATAGCGAGATATAAAATTGCCTTCTCTACTCTTCTACAAAAAATCACTTTTAAACTAGCAATAATAGCTATTATCGATGCAATATAAAAAACAACGATCATTAGATAATCCAATATTTATTCATAATGATATTAGTATATACCCAATCGACGACAATATACAGTTTACTAACGTTTCGTTAATACAAAAAATTCTTTCTAAATAATTTATTATCTTTATATAGTCTCCAGAATGTTATTTTTACCAAATATAATAAAAACGATGGAAATAATAAAAACTATAAGATTTTATTATTTAAATTCAATACAACATTGTTATAAAGTATATATCCTGAGCAATTAACTTATATTTATACCTTTTTCTTTAATTTTGGTCATACAGCTTAAAGGCTCTTAGGCAAAATATAAACAAAGTAGAGAATAGAATGAATAGCCAATACTCATCAATGCGAAGCAACGTCAATATGCTAGGTACATTATTGGGCGATGCAATTAAACGAGCAACAGGGAATGAAACTTTCGATTTGGTCGAAAAAATAAGGCAGTTATCAAAATCAGCTCAACAAGGTAACAAACAAGCACATAATGAATTACTAAAATTGATTGAAAATCTTAATGATCAAGATTTACTCCATGTTGCACGTGCATTTAATCAATTTTTAAACTTAGTTAATACTGCTGCTGAGTATTATGGAATTTCACCACATGGGGAAGCATCGAGCAGCCCTAAAAAAATGACCGAATTATTTAAAACACTTAAAAATTTAAATTTCGCGCCTAAAATAATTGAACAAGCTATTGATAATTTATCTATTGAATTAGTGCTTACTGCACATCCAACTGAAATCAATCGCCGAACAATGATTAATACTTATACCGCTATTAATAATTGTTTGTCACAACTTGATCATAACGATTTAGCGGATTATGAAAGAGAACGTATCATGCGTCGCCTTAAACAACTTGTTTGCCAAGCATGGTACACCGACGAAATTCGTAAAAAACGCCCTACTCCTCTTGATGAAGCTAAATGGGGATTCTCTGTAATTGAAGATAGTTTATGGGAAGGCGTCCCGTTATTCTTACGAGAGTTTAATGACCAATTAGTTGATGCATTCAATGCTGAACTATCTGTTGAACATGTTCCAGTGAAATTTACCTCTTGGATGGGAGGAGATCGAGACGGCAACCCAAATGTAACAGCTAAAGTTACAGGAAGGGTGATGTTGCAAGCTAGATTAAAAGCAATTGAACTATTTTTAGCTGATATTCAAATTTTAGTTCGCGAATTATCAATGACTGAATGTAGCCAATCAGTCATTGATTTATTAGATGAACAAAATAAAACAGCATCAGAGCCTTATCGGGCTGTAATGAAACAGTTACGTTCACGTTTAACTAAAACCCATAGCTACATAGTTGCATTATTAAATAATGAACAAGTTTTAGAACCTAATGATCTTTTAATAAAGAATGAACAATTATGGACACCACTTTATACATGTTATGAATCATTAATTGAAAACGGAATGTCAACTATTGCTCATGGCCCACTATTAGATACATTAAGACGTATTAAAAGTTTTGGATTGCAATTAGTTAGATTAGATATACGTCAAGATAGTTCAGTGCATACTGAAGCGTTAGACGCCTTAACTAAAGAGTTAAACTTAGGCAGCTATGCTTCATGGTCAGAAGAAGAAAAACAAGAATTTTTATTAACTGAATTACAATCTAATCGACCATTACTACCCTATAATTGGCAACCAGATGAAATGGTTAAAGAAGTATTAGATACTTGCCGTGTTATCAAAAAAGCAGGTGAAGAATCGATTGCGTCTTATGTCATTTCGATGGCAAAAGCACCTTCTGATGTCCTAGCTGTTTACTTACTTTTAAAAATTGTTGATTGCCAAAAAAATATTCCTGTTGCACCTTTGTTTGAAACCTTAGAAGATTTAAATAATGCAAAATCTGTTATGCAAAAGCTTTTAGATATTCCTTGGTATCGTGAAAAAATCAATGGCAAGCAGATGGTTATGATTGGCTATTCTGATTCAGCAAAAGATGCAGGAACTCTCGCAGCATCATGGGCACAGTATCGTTCACAAGAAGAATTAGTTAATTTATTTGAACAATATAATGTTAACTTGGTGTTATTTCATGGTCGTGGAGGTTCAATCGGACGGGGAGGCGCTCCTGCTCATGCCGCTTTACTGTCACAACCACCAGGATCATTAAAAGGTGGCTTACGTGTTACAGAACAAGGTGAGATGATTCGATTCAAACTTGGTTTACCTGAAGTTGCACTTAGTAGCTTAATGCTTTATGCATCAGCTATTTTACAAGCTAATTTATTACCACCGCCTGAACCGAAGCAAGTCTGGCGTGATATTATGGATGAAATGTCTGATTATTCATGCCAATGTTATCGTAGCTACATAAGAGAAAAAACTGAATTTGTTGATTATTTTAGATCAGTTACACCAGAAACCGAACTTGGAAGATTACCTCTAGGCTCTCGACCACAAAAACGTCGTACCGGTGGGGGAATAGAAAGTTTACGAGCAATTCCGTGGATTTTTGCTTGGACTCAAAATCGCCTAATGGTTCCATCATGGCTAGGTGCAGGAAGCGCACTTAGGAAAGTTATCAATGAGGGCAAAAAAGAACAACTTAAAGATATGTATCATAATTGGCCATTTTTTAATGCCCGCTTAGGTATGTTGGAAATGGTTTACGCTAAAGCAGCGCCGAATATTCATGAGTACTATGAACAAAGGCTAGTTTCTCCGACATTATGGCCATTAGGAGAGGAGTTAAGAAATTTATTAACCGAAGATATTAATACCGTATTAACGATTACTGATGATATTAGCTTGATGGCAGACTTACCTTGGATTGCGGAGTCTGTTGCATTACGTAATACATATATTGAACCACTTAATTTATTACAAGCAGAATTATTAAGTCGTTCTCGTAAAAATGATAACGAAAATACTATAGTTGAACAGGGATTAATGATTACCATTTCTGGTATTGCGGCAGGAATGCGAAATTCAGGATAAAAAAAGGGCTTATTCGCCCTTTTTATTTTTTTTAGCTATCTCTTCTAAATAAGCTTTAGCGTCGGTATCCCCTTGCTCACTAGCTTTAGTAAACCAATAAACTGCTAGGTTATCATTTTGTTTAACGCCTTCACCTTCTAGATATTTAATACCTAAATTATATTGCGCATCAACACTTCCTTGCTTGGCTGCTTTGGTATACCAATCTATTGCTTTTTGTTCATCTTTAGGAACACCCCCACCAACATCATACATAACCGCTATATTATATTGTGCATCAGCGTTACCACCTTCAGCAGCTTGAGTAAACCAATATGCGGCTTGAGTGTTATCTGGTCTTGTTCCTGTTCCGGTTGCATACATAATGCCTAAATTGTACATTGCTAGTACATAACCACGTTCGGCAGCTTGAGTATAAAAATAAAGGGCAGCAACATTATCCTGAGTTAAACCGTCACCAGTTTGGGACATTAATCCTAAATAGTAGTGTGCTTCTGGATTGTTATCTTTTGCGGCTTTACTAAACCAATCGGCCGCTACTAGGCGATCTTTATCAACACCATCACCCGCAAAGTACATAATGCCTAAATTTAAATAAGCATCATAAATACCTTGATCGCCAGCTTGGGTAAAATAATCAATTGCGGTAGACGTTTTTTTTTCTACGCCTTCACCATTTTTATACATCAAAGCTAAATTATATTTAGCTAAAGCATAATTTTGATCGGCAGCCAATTTAAACAATTTGAATGCCTCAGATAAATTAGCTTTAGTCCCTAAACCATTTTGGTACATATAAGCTAAATTATTTTGAGCTTTAGCTAAACCTTGATCAGCGGCTTTCTTAAACCAGAAAAAAGCCTTTAGATCATTAACCTCAACCCCTAAACCCTGCTTATAAATTGTTCCTAGCGTATATTGTGATTGCATATCACCCTTTTCAGCAGCAATTAGCAACGAAGGAATTAATGAACTAGGGTCACTTACTTTTAGCTCAGTATCCGATTGTGTTTTAGCTTCGCTTGCAGCTGCTCCACAAGAGATAGATAACATCAAAGCCAATATAATTTGAAGTTTTTTCATAATTTTTTAAATGTCATAATATTAGCAATAATTATACATAATTGATTAAAAGGGGAATAGTTTTGTTTTTTTAAATATACTTTTTTTTATTATTTAATTGAAAGTTAAAGTTATTTAAATATTGTAAATATTATTAAATCGCTTAATCGGACTCATTATAAAAAAATATAATTAATTATTTAACAAAAGCTATCACAATCCAAGTTCATCCCAAATTTCATCAATATGAGCAACTACTTTAGCGTCTTTAGTAATAATTTTACCCCATTCACGATTAGTTTCACCCGGCCACTTGTTAGTTGCATCAAGTCCCATTTTAGAGCCTAAACCGGAAATAGGTGAAGCAAAATCCAGATAATCAATTGGCGTATTATCAACAAATGTTGTATCTCGATGTGGATCCATTCTTGTCGAAATAGCCCACATAACATCTTTCCAATCTCTAGCATTAATATCGTCATCACAAACAATAATAAATTTAGTATACATAAATTGTCTTAAATAAGACCATACACCCATCATCACTCTTTTGGCATGCCCTGGGTATTGTTTTTTGATTGTGACAATGGCAATACGATAAGAGCAACCTTCAGGAGGTAGATAAAAATCAACAATTTCAGGAAATTGTTTCTGTAATATAGGGATAAATACTTCATTTAATGCTAAACCCATTACAGCCGGCTCATCTGGAGGTCTACCCGTATATGTAGAATGATAAATTGCATCTTTACGTCTGGTTAAATGTGTAACTGTAAAGACAGCAAATTTTTCTACTTCATTGTAATAACCAGTATGGTCACCATAAGGCCCTTCAACAGCTTGCTCATGGGGATCAATATAACCTTCTAAAATAATTTCGGCGGTTGCAGGAACATCTAACTCATTTGATAAAGATTTGACCACTTCTGTTCGGCTATTACGCAATAATCCAGCAAAAGCATATTCTGATAAAGTATCTGGTACTGGTGTTACTGCACTTAATATTGTTGCAGGATCAGCCCCAATAGCTACACTAACAGGAAATTTTTCATTTGGATAGGATTGTTGCCATTCAGCAAAATCAAGTGCCCCACCTCGATGTGACAACCAACGCATGATTAATTTATTTTTACCTAGTAGCTGTAATCGGTAAACACCTACATTTTGACGATCTTTATGTGGTCCTTTAGTTATAGTTAGTCCCCAAGTTACAAGTGGAGCTACATCATCTGGCCAACAATGCATAATAGGCAATTGAGTTAAATCGACCTCATCATTTTTAAATATTAATTCCTGACAAGGTGCTGAGGAACGCCGTTTTACCGGCATATTTAGAACTTGTTTATATTTAGGTAATATATTAAAAAATTGTCGAATACCTTTGGGTGGCTCTGGTTCTCGCAAAAAAGCTAGTAATTCACCAATTTCTCTTAATTCTGTAGTCTTTTCTCGCCCCATTGCCATAGCAACTCGTTTAGCTGTTCCAAAAAGATTGCAAAGTACAGGAATGTCATAGCCAATTGGGTTTTCAAATAATAGAGCTGGTCCCTGAGAGCGTAAAACTCTATCAGCTATCTCGGTCATTTCAAGATAAGGGTTAATTGGATAAGTAATGCGTTTTAATTCACCTTGCTGCTCAAGGTAATCTAAAAAATCACGAAAATTAGACAACGACATTATTACTCCTTTTAACTCTCGCTATTGAAATACTAATTGATGAAGATTAACTAATCTTCATCAAAGTTCTCACTATATATGGGAAGTTGTTTTGTTTGATTACATTCAACGATTTTAGGTAATAATGCTTCAAATTGTTTTTGGTCAACTTCAATAATTTCGTTTTTATCAACTTGATAAAATAGATAAAATTCTGATTTGTCATCAGTTTGTATCGATGCTAACCAATAATTACGATCTTCACTATTTTCATTTGTAAAAATTTTAATAATGCTATTTTCTCTTTTTTCAGGTTGATTATGTAACTTGTAATCAATAATTTTTTCAGCAATTTGTGAATCATATTCATCAAAAATTAAAGCTTCTTCTTTAGTTACTTTGCATTTTTTTATATTTATTTCTGCATGACTGATAGATATTACAAAAAACAAGCTGAATAACGAAATAACATAATGGCTAAGTTTCATTTTGGATCTCTTGTATTAATTTTTATCAATTGAGCCAATTTTACTAATAGCCTCACAATTATTTGGCGATATAGTAAGATTGGCTGCACTATTTATAGTTAACCATTGATAAGATAAATGTTCAGTAAGCAATGGCGTTATTTCATCATTAAGAGCTAAATAAAACCAATGTTCTTTATTTATCTTTACTTCTGGTGCGTACCGATATCTAAACTGAGGAAAAATTTCAAACTCAACCGTATGTTTTGCATCAATTAATTTAAGATTTTCTTCGCTAATATCTATACCGGTTTCTTCAAAAACTTCACGAATTGCCGTATCTCTAGGTAATTCATTATCTTCCATACTACCTGTAACTGATTGCCAAAAATTAGGATCATCCTTACGTTGCAACATAAGAACACGCAAAGTCCGTTTACAATAAATAACAACTAATACTGACTCAGGGTTCTTATATTTTTGCATATAAATATCGCTATTTTTTGCTCACTTCTATACCTAATTCCATTAAAGCTGTAGGATTTGCAGGACTAGGCGCATCAGTTAATAAACATGTTGCTGCAGTCGTTTTCGGGAAGGCAATAACATCTCGAATATTATCTGTTCCAGTTAACAGCATAGTTAATCTATCTAGGCCAAATGCTAAACCCGCATGAGGTGGCGTACCATATTTTAATGCATCAAGTAAAAAGCCGAACTTTTCACGCTGATCATGTTCATCAATTCCTAAAATAGAAAAGACAGCCTGCTGCATTTCACTGCGATGAATACGTACAGAACCACCGCCAACTTCATAACCATTGATTACCATATCATATGCATTAGCTACTGCATTTTCAGGATTGCTTATTAATTGCTCTGGGGTAAAATCTTTTGGTGATGTAAATGGATGATGCATTGCACTTAAACCTTCGTCAGTTTCCTCAAACATAGGGAAATCAACAACCCAAAGTACCGCCCACTTACTCTCATCGGTAATACCTAAATCTTTACCAACTTTCAAACGCAATGCACCTAATGCATCACTCACTACTTTATAACTATCCGCACCAAATAATAAAATATCACCATCTTTAGCATTGGCACGATTAAGTAATGCTTCCATTTGAGGTTCATTAAAAAATTTAGCTACTGGGCTTTGCACACCTTCAAGGCCTTTACTACGATCATTAACTTTGATCCAAGCCATACCTTTAGCACCATAAACTGAAATAAATTGCGTATAATCATCTAATTGTTTACGTGTTAGTTGGGATCCATTTGGAACGCATAATAAAGCCACTCTTCCTTTAGGATCATTTGCTGGTGTTGAAAATACTTTAAAATCGATATCTTTAACCAAATCCGCCACATCAATAATTTCAAGCGGATTACGTAAATCAGGTTTATCATTCCCATAACGACGCATTGCCTCAGCAAAAGTCATAATTGGGAATTTGCCTAAATCAATATTTTTAACATGCAACCAAAGTTCACGTATCATTTTTTCCATGATTTCGCGCACTTGTTCAGCTGTCATAAATGAGGTTTCAACATCTATTTGTGTAAATTCTGGTTGGCGATCGGCTCGTAAATCTTCATCACGAAAACATTTAACAATTTGATAATAACGATCAAATCCAGACATCATCAGTAACTGTTTAAACAGTTGTGGAGATTGAGGAAGCGCATAAAACTCACCATTATGAACTCGACTTGGAACAAGATAATCTCGAGCACCTTCTGGTGTTGCTTTGGTTAACATTGGTGTTTCGATATCTAAAAAACCATGCTCATTCATAAATGAACGGACAAATGCCGTAATTTTTGCGCGAGTTTTAAATATCGTCGCCATTTCTGGACGGCGTAAATCTATATAGCGGTATTTTAAACGCTGTTCTTCACTATTATTTTGGTTGAAATCAAGCGGTAAAACATCACTACGATTAAAAATCACAAGCTCAGTCGCTAGTATTTCAACCTCACCAGTTACCATATCTTTATTAATTTGGCCCTCTGGTCGTGCTCTTACTTTTCCTTTAATTTGAATACAAAATTCATTACGTAATTCGCCAGCTAATTGATATGCTTGTTGATAATCAGGATCAAAAAAAACTTGCACAATTCCTTCACGATCACGCATATCAATAAAAATCATCCCACCTAAATCTCGGCGTTTATTGACCCATCCACATAGTGTGACTTCTTGATTAATATAACTTGCGTTTAGCTGTCCGCAATAAATTGTTCTCATTAAAAATATCCTGTGTACAGTTATCAAAAATAATAATTATTATAGAGCAATTTATCAGGGGATAAAGACTATGTTTGAAAATAATCACTATTTAATTTATTTATACTCGATTTATTATAATAATTTTACTTTATACATTTTTTTACAAACTATTTTAAATTCAATTAGATAATAAATATAAAATCGTTTTATCTTGATAAGCTTTTAAAATGATTTATTTAAGAGCTTGTCTTATCAGATATTTATTACTAAGCTTTAGTATTATTTGGATATTGCTCATATGATATGAAAGCTTTAATTTCAATTGACTATACTAATGATTTCATCGCTGACGATGGCGCTTTGACTACAGGTTCTGTTGGGCAACAAATTGAGTCAGAAATATTAAATTTAACTAAATCATTCATCCAAAATAATCAATTTATCGTTTTTGCGATTGATTCTCATGACCCTTCAGATAAATATCATCCAGAAAATAAACTCTTTCCCCCTCACAATATTATTGGAACTTTTGGGCAACAGTTATTTGGTAATTTACATACTCTTTATCAAAAACATCAGAATTCAGATAATATTTATTGGATGAATAAACGACACTACTCGGCATTTTGTGGTACGGATCTTGATCTACGCTTACGCGAAAGACATATTACTGAAATCCATTTAGTTGGTGTCTGCACAGATATTTGCATATTACACTCAGCGATTGATGCCTATAATTTAGGCTACAAATTGATTATTCATCAAAATGCAGTTGCTAGCTTTGATCCAATCGGTCATCAATGGGCTTTAAAACACTTTCAAAACACTTTAGGGGCAACCGTAATATAAAATATAGATAAAAATTAAAATAAGGAGCAGGAATGGAAGTTTTACGAGACTATAAATTGCATATAATTGCACTGTTAGTAGTAATTATTTGCGAACTGATCGGTAAACAATCAATATGGATTATCGCCGTTTATCCAATGTTATATGCAATGATCTTCGGCGGTGTAATCAGCCTACCAAAGCTAAAAATATTAACTAATAAAAATATGCAGCATGCCAGTTTAGTGATGATGGTTACATTAATATTACTTATTGCAAAGCTTGGTGTGGCTGTAGGTCCTAAAATTGACATGATTTTAAACGATGCCAAGTTAGCCCTAATTTTTCAAGAATTAGGCCATTTCGCAGGAACAATTTTACTAGGATTACCATTAGCTATGTTATTAGGTATGAAAAGAGAGGCAGTTGGTGCAACCTACTCTGTTGCTCGCGAACCTAATATAGCTATTGTTGCAGATAAATATGGGCTAGATTCACCTGAAGGACGAGGTGTTATGGCTATGTATGTATGTGGGACTCTTTATGGTGCAATTTGGATGAGTATCCTTGCAAGCATAATAGCACAATTGAATATTCTTCACCCTTATGCTTTAGCAATGGGAGCTGGAGTAGGTAGTGGGAGCATGATGGCTGCTTCATTGGCACCGATAAGTGATTTATATCCTGACTTATCAGAAAATATCAATGCTTATGCAACAACAGCGAACTTAATGTCTGGTATTGTAGGCATATATATTTATACACTATTTTCTTTGCCTTTCGCTTCTTTCATGTATAACACTTTAGCTCGCCTTCGTCGCAATAAATAAGGAATCGAATATGAAAATTTTAGAAACAATTTTTGTACTTATTTTAGTAGCCGTTATCATGGCAGCAGGTAACACTGTAGGATATAAAATTGATTTTATGCTATCGCTTCAAGCATTAGCTGTGTTAGTTGTCATATCTATTGCAGGATTATTAATAAGTAAATTACCTGTTTTAAATAAACTTCCTGTAATTCTATGGGTATCCGTTGTTGCTGCTATTGTATCAGCACCGATATTCCCATATCATCAAGAAGTGGTTGCAATTACAGATCAAGTCTCATTACTTGCTGTTTGTACACCAGTACTTGCTTATGCGGGACTAGCGATTGGTAAAGATCTTGCGCTATTTAAAAATATATCTTGGCGTATCATTCCCGTATCTTTAGCTGTTTTTTCTGGTACGTTTATTTTTGCTGCCCTAATTGCTCAAATTACTTTACATTGGGAAGGCGTTATCTAATTTGGATAAGGATTTTATTTATGACTAAAGAAGAACTAAAGAAAAAAGTCTGCGATGCAATTGCAAATCGAAAAGCAGATATCAAGTCGATTGCTGAAGCAATTTGGTCAGAGCCAGAACTTGGTTACAAAGAACATAAAACTGCTAAAAAAGTAGAAGACGCTTTAGAGAAATTAGGTGTCCCATTTAAAAATAAATTAGCCTTAACTGGTGTTAAAGGTCGATTAAAAGGTGGGAAAGGAAGTAAATATAGAATTGCCATTATTGGCGAGCTCGATGCAATTATTTGTGCTGACCACCCTGCCGCAGACGAAACTTCAGGAGCGGCTCACTGTTGTGGCCATAATGCACAAATCGCTAATATGATGGCTGTCACTATGGGGCTAATTGACTCAGGTGCAATGCAATTTTTAGCCGGTGATGTGGTACCATTTGCTGTCCCTGCAGAAGAATATGTTGAAATTACCTATCGAAACCGATTAATTGAAGAAGGCAAAATCAAATACATTGGCGGAAAACCAGAATTGATTTCACGAGGTGATTTTGATGATGTTGATATGGCATTACAAATACATTTAACAAGCGTCCCAAATGAACGTCAGGATGGTTTTATTGAAATCTCAACCACAAGTAATGGTTTTATCGGAAAATTAATTAAGTATAAGGGAGAGGCTGCTCATGCGGCAGCAGCCCCTCATGCTGGCGTAAATGCTTTAAATGCAGCTATGATGGGGATGATGGGTGTTCATGCTATTCGCGAAACCTTTCAAGAAAAAGATTATATTCGCTTCCATCCAATTATTACCCAAGGTGGTGACTTAGTGAATGTTGTACCAAGCGATGTAAGAATGGAAAGCTATGTACGAGCAGGTAATGTTCCTGCAATGATTGATGCTAATGAAAGAATCAATCAAGCATTAAAAGCTGGTGCAATGGCTGTAGGTGCATCTTGTGAAATTAAAGATTTACCAGGCTACCTACCATTACATAATAACCCAACACTTAATGACCTTTTAAAGCAAAATGCTGAAAATTTAATTGGTGAAGAAAACGTTTCAATCGCACCACATATGACTGGAAGTACAGATACTGGCGACCTATCACATATTATGCCAGTAAGTCACCCTTGGATTGGTTCGGTTAGAGGTATTTTACATGGAAAAGACTATACCGTATTTGATGAAGATATGGCCTATATTCGACCTGCTCAAATGATGGCTTGCACCATTATTGACTTACTCTATGATGATGCGAAACCAGCCGAAACATTAATGGCGAATTACAAACCGTTAATGTCTAAGGAAGAATATTTAAAATTCCTATCTGGTTTTGACAAATAAAGTTAAAAACTTGGCACAATCTTGTGCCAAGTTTATACTATCCACTTCATCATCAACCTTTATAACTTCATATGTTAACGCTTACCGACCAAGAATTGTTTCGTTATGACAGGCAAATAGCTTTGCATGGTTTTGATATTGATAAGCAGCAAGTTTTAAAAAACAGCTCAGTTTTAATTATTGGATTAGGCGGGTTAGGTTGTGCTGCATCCCTCTATTTAGCTGCATCTGGCATAGGCAAAGTGACTTTAATTGATTTTGATACCATATCCGAATCAAATTTGAATCGACAAATTTTATACACGCCAAAATCCATAAATCAATATAAGGTTGATATAGCCAAGCAAAAATTAACTCAAATCAATCCAAACATGATTATTGACACCATTAATCAGAAGCTGGTTGATAGTGAATTAATTACAGTAATCAAACAGCATGATATCGTCATTGATTGCACTGATAATTTAACCAGTCGTGAACAAATTAATCGTTGCTGTTTTCAAGAAAAAAAACCTTTAGTTTCAGGCGCTGCAATTCGAATGGAAGGCTTACTGACTGTATTTAATTATGAAGAAGATCAACCGTGTTATCATTGCTTAAGTCATTTATTTGGTCAAAATCAACTTACTTGTATCGAAGCAGGTGTAATGGCGCCATTAGTCGGTATGTTTGGTTCAATTCAAGCACTAGAGTCCATCAAAGTACTTACCAAGTATGGGAAACCTCTAGTTGGGAGAGTATTGATGGTTGATGGCATGACAATGGAGTTCAACCAAGTTACATTTGCTAAACAAAGTAATTGTATTATTTGTGGAAATCAAAATACTACACAGGTCATAAAATGCAAATAAATCGAATTATTTTAGCACCAATGGAGGGAGTGCTTGATTATCATGTTCGAGAAATATTAACTGAAATTAATAAGTTTGATTATTGTGTAACTGAATTTGTAAGAGTGACCAACCATAAATTATCTAATCGAACTTTCTACCGACTATGCCCAGAACTTCATAATGATGGCAAAACATTATCAGGAACGCCTGTACGTATCCAGCTACTGGGACAATCACCTGAATGGATAGCAGAAAATGCCGTTAAAGCTATCGAGTTAGGCTCTTATGGTGTAGATATTAATTTTGGCTGTCCGGCTAAAATAGTAGTAGGCAACCATGGCGGTGCTTATTTATTACAATATCCGAATCAAATATATAACATTGTGAATCAAGTTAGAACAGCAATAGGTTCTAATCCCGTATTATCAGTTAAAATTCGATTAGGATGGGAAGATAAATCCCGCTGTTACGAAATTGCAAAAACAATTGAAAATGCAGGAGCAAATGAAATTGTCATTCATGGTAGAACAAAAATAGATGGATATAAAGCTGATAAAATTGATTGGTCAACAATTGGAAAGATAAAACAAAAACTAACCATTCCAGTTATTGCTAATGGCGAAATTTTTTCTATTGAAGATGCCTACAACTGCATAAAACATAGCCAAACAAATGACATCATGCTTGGCCGTGGGATACTAAATATTCCTAATTTAGCTAATAAAATTCGCTATAAACATTCATCATTAATCTGGCAAGAAGTCATAAAAATACTACTTAGTTATGCGATGACGGCTATTGACGATGTAAAGCCACTTTATCATTCTGCTCGAATTAAACAATGGTTAGCTTATTTAAAACAGCATTATCCAGAAGCATCGGTATTACTTCCTGAAATAAGACAATTAAAATCACAAATTGAAATCTGTGATTTTTTGAAAACTAAATTAAATAATTAATTCGATTCGTTTTGACTCTTTTTAAAATTTGTCATACCGAAATAATATTTAGTTATTTTATAAAG
Organism: Gilliamella sp. B3482; assembly: GCF_026536805.1. NCBI lineage: Bacteria > Pseudomonadati > Pseudomonadota > Gammaproteobacteria > Orbales > Orbaceae > Gilliamella > Gilliamella sp. B3482. The sequence goes on from NZ_JAFNNL010000001.1 coordinate 679,008, forward strand.
AATTAGACAAACCAATAAAATAACCAATAATATTAAAAATAATTTATTAATATGGTTAAATATTGTCACAAACGAATCAATATAGTATTTGGTTGGATTGTTATTAATGATGGTAAAGGTAATATAAACAACAGCTAAAATTAAAATATTTGATATTGATACACTTTTGAAAAGTTTTACATATAGAACTTTATTAGAAAAAATGTGAAAACATCGCTTGCTCAATACAAGACCAAATAATAACGCACTCAGATAAATAGCAATTAAAAAATTAGAAACATAAAATTTATCTAAAAGAGGTTGAAAAAGAAGGATAAAACCTTTAATCAATATAAAGCAACTAAAAATAGAGAAAAGAATAAAGTGAATTTTAGAGGAATTTTTTTTAGTCCAAATAAATTCATTTTGATCTTTAACAAAACAAACTCTAGAAAAATCAATTAAATAATACAAAAGCAAGGCTTCAAGTGAATAACGAATAATAGCAAATGCTAAACTATATAATATTGAATAAAGGTAATAATTTTGGGGTTTAACGTCTGTATTAATTGCAATGAAAGATGCAACAATTGAATAAATCAACATTAAAATAATTAGCAAAGTTATATTAGCTTTATTAACAATGTGAATACGGAAAGAATAAAAAAATATCGCTAAAAGGCCAAAAACCCATAATGCTTCTATAAAACTCTTTTCAAAAATAAATCGAAATAAAAAATTTGAATCAAAAAGTAAATACCAAAACAAATTATTTGGAATTGAAGCATTTTGTTGCCAATATAAAAAAGATATATTCAAAAATATGCTAAATAAAAAATAAACTAAACATCCTGTTAACGGCAATTTAAAAAAAGATACTTTTTGCATTTAACTTCCTTATTATCAAAACCACAACTTATTCAATTCTTTTAATAAAATGTTTTATTTTAAAGCCCATCAAAACCAACGAGCCAAAATAGATACAAATACCAACAATAACTAGCAGGAATAAATATCCAACTCTTGTTAGCATTGAGCCTGTAGACCAATCGGGTAATAACTGAGCTCCAAACCACAACGCTACTGACATCAATAAAACAGCAATAATAACCTTGATTAAAAATCGATACCAACCTGGTTGTGGTTGGTAGAGTTTCTTCTTACGAAGTTGCCAAAACAATAAACCAGCATTAAAACATGCTGCAAGTCCAATTGATAATGAAAGGCCTGCATGTTGTAAAGGTCCAATAAAAGCCAGATTCATCAATTGCGTTAAAATAAGGGTTATTATTGCAATTTTCACCGGTGTTTTAATATCTTGTCTGGAATAAAATGCCGGGGCTAATACTTTAATCAAAATTAATCCAAGCAAACCAATTGAATAAGCGACTAATGCGCGTTGAGTCATCAAAGTATCATTTAAAGTAAATTGACCATACTCAAAAAGAGTTGATATTAATGGTTTAGAAATAACACCTAATGCCACAGTACTTGGCAAAGCTAATAAAAAGCAGAGGCGAAGCCCCCAATCTAATAACTCTGAATATTGTTTGTGGTCACCTTTGGCAAAACTTTTGGCTAAAGATGGTAACAAAATAGTTCCTAATGCAACACCTAGTACACCTGCAGGAAATTCCATTAATCTATCAGCATAATACATCCATGAAACAGAACCTGAAATCAAAAATGATGCAAATATTGTATTAATAATTAATGATATTTGACCGACTGATACACCTAAGATAGCGGGTCCCATCTGCTTTAACACTCGCCAAACACCGCTATCTTTAAAACTAATACGAGGCAAAACCAATATACCAATCTTTTTCAAATAAGGTAGCTGGTATAGCAATTGTAAAATTCCCCCTACCACAACAGAAACAGCTAACGCAAGCACTGGTGGATTAAAATAAGGGGTTAAGAATAAGGTAAAAGCAATCATGCTAATATTTAACAATGTTGGCACAAATGCAGGTACAGAAAAACGATTCCAAGTATTAAGTATAGCACCCACTAATGATGCAAGTGAGATAAAAAATATATAAGGAAAAGTAATTCGTAGCATAATTGTCGCAAGTTCAAATTTATCTGATGATTCTTGCATAAAACCTGGTGCAGTTATCATTATAATAAATGGTGCAGTTACAACACCAATTAAAGTAACGATAGCTAATACCAGTGTTAATAAACCTGCGATATAAGCCACAAAAGTACGTGAAGCCTCAATGCCTTGCTGATTTTTATATTCAGCTAAAATCGGTACAAAAGCTTGGGAAAAAGCCCCTTCAGCAAAAATTCGTCGAAGTAAATTGGGCAGTTTAAAAGCAACAAAAAATGCATCCGTAGCCATTCCCGCTCCAAAAAAACGGGCAATAATAGCATCACGAACAAACCCCAAAACGCGTGAAACCATTGTCATTGAGCTAACTGTAGCTAAAGATTTTAAAAGATTCATATACGATTTATGTACCAAGTACATAGTCAAAAACGATTAATGAAGCATAGTCTACAAACTATTGTTCTAAATCACCATAATTTTTTAATAAACAGCCATTTTAATATCACCGTCAGAATGATACTGACGGTATATGTATCAACGATCTTTCAATGGAATAAAAGGCATAAGTTCGCCAATGTTTTTATAGGCAGGACGTATAATTCGACGATCATCAAAATTAAGTTCTTCAATGCGATGAGCACACCAACCAACGATTCGCGACATAGCAAATAGTGGCGTGTAAACTTCTTTTGGTAACCCAATCATGTCATAAACAAAACCTGAATAAAAATCGACATTAGCACAGACTTGTTTTTTAGTTCTGGCATTTTTACGATTAACTATTGCATGAATCGCACGTTCCTCAAGTAAGTTTAGAAAGTTAAATTCTTTTTCTCGGCCTTTTTCTTGAGCAAGTTTATGGGCCATCTCTTTTAGCAACATGGCTCTTGGGTCTGATACAGTATAAACAGCATGACCAATACCATAAATTAACCCTTTTCGATCAAATACTTCTTTATCTAAAATACGTTGTAGATATGCATCAATTTCATCTGCATCAGTCCAATTTTTAATCTCTTCGGCAAGATGTTTAAGCATTTTTCCTACTTGCAAATTAGCCCCACCATGCAATGGACCTTTCAATGATCCTATACCTGCAGCAATAGATGAGTAAGTATCGGTACCCGTAGAACTCGTTACGCGAACGGTAAAAGTTGAATTATTCCCGCCACCATGTTCAGCATGAATAATCATGGATAAATCAAGTACTCTTACATCAAGTTCTGTGTATCGACCGGATCCTTTCATCATATAGAGAAAATTTTCTGCAATTGAAAAATCTTCGTGTGGATGGCGGATATGCAGTGATTTACCTTTAGCACTATGACTTAACATATTGTAAGCATAAGCAATAATTGCTGGGAATTTAGCAATTAAATCGATGGATTGACGCATTAAATTATCACGTGAGGTATCATCAGGTTCAGGATCATAAGTATACATTTCAAGAACAGTTCTAGCCAAAATGTTCATCACATCATGGCCTTCAAGTTCCATTATGGCAATCTTAGTTTGTTTTTCTAACGCCATCGACTCACAGAGTAAACGTGAAAAATCTCGTAATTCTTCTTTATCGGGTAAGTAACCAGATAATAATAAATAGATAGTTTCTTCAAACCCTGTTCGTCGCTCTTGTTGAGCATTATGAACCAGCTCTTCAATATCAATTCCTCGGTATAATAATTTACCGGCAATTGGTTTTAGTGAACCATCTTCTAAGCGTTCATAGCCTAATACATCACCAATTTTGGTTAATCCAACTAATACACCAGTATGATCTGCATTACGTAATCCACGTTTTACATTAAATTGTTCGAATAACTGCGATTCAATTTTACTAGTATTTTTAATGGTTTCCGATAATTTATAAACCAAGAACTTTTCTTTCATTAACCATCCCCTTTGAATTATAAATTATCGATTACTGCTTGAGTAAATTGAGTTGTTGATAATGATTGTCCATTTTGCATAAAGCGTGCTAAATCAGTGGTTGCTTTACCTAATTGAAACAAACTTTCCATCGCATTAGTGATTAATTGCCCTACTTCATGCCAACCTAAGTATTCAAACATCATCACTCCTGACAATATAAGTGATGATGGATTGGCTTGATTTTGACCTGCTATATCAGGTGCGGTACCATGTGTTGCTTCAAATATAGCATGTCCGGTTAAATAATTAATATTAGCACCTGGCGCAATACCAATACCACCAACCATGGCAGCCAGCTGATCCGATACATAATCACCATTGAGATTTAATGTTGCAACAACAGAATAGTCCTCAGGTTTTAATAATGTATTTTGTAAAAATGCATCACAAATAACATCTTTAATAATTAGTTTAGAATTTGCTTTAGCGGTTTGTAATGCTTGTTCTGCTGCTGCTTTACTTTGGGCCTTGTGAATTTTTGCATATTGATTCATGGTGAAAACTGCGTCAGCAAATTCTCTTTCCGCAAGTTCATAACCCCATTGCTTAAATCCACCTTCGGTAAATTTCATAATATTACCTTTATGAACTAGGGTCACAGACGGTAATTTATGTTGTAACGCATACTTGATTGCTGAGCGTATTAGGCGTTCAGATCCCTCAATTGAGACAGGTTTCACTCCAAACGCTGAGGTTTTAGGGAATCGAACTTTAGTGACTTTCATTTGTTCAGATAAAAAATGATAAAACTTTTCAGCATCATCAGAACCTTGTTGCCATTCAATACCTGCGTATATATCTTCAGTATTTTCACGAAAAATGGTCATGTTTACTTTTTCAGGGTGCTTTAATGGTGATTCAACACCTTTAAACCAACGGACAGGGCGTAAACAGACATAAAGATCTAATTCTTGTCGCAATGCAACATTTAGTGAGCGAATCCCTCCGCCAACAGGTGTCATTAATGGTCCTTTGATACCGATAAGATAATGTTTGAAAGCACTCATGGTCTCTTCAGGTAGCCATGATCCATTTAAATTAAACGACTTCTCACCAGCAAGTACTTCTTTCCATTGAATACTACGCTCACCTTGATAAGCTTTTTCAACTGCTTTATCAAAAATAGCTCGAGCAGCGTGCCAAATCTCTTTACCCACACCATCACCTTCAATAAAAGGAATCGTTGGATGATTTGGGACAACTAATTGTCCATTTTCAATTGAAACTTGCTGATTCATATTGTCTATTCCTCTTATTTTACTTAACTTCTTCTTTTAACTTATTCAATGCACTACCTGCCTTGAACCATTCAATTTGTGCTTGATTGTAAGTGTGCGAAACGGCGAAAGACTCTTTACTACCATCATGGTGATGAAGGGTTAATGTTAAATTTTTACCCGGAGCAAAATGACTGAGCCCAGTAATGCTGATTTGATCATCTTCACGAATTTTGTCATAGTCATCTTTATTGACAAAGGTTAAAGCAAGCATACCTTGTTTTTTTAGATTGGTTTCATGAATACGAGCAAACGATTTAACCACAATAGCTTTAACATTTAAGAAACGGGGTTCCATTGCAGCATGTTCTCTTGATGAACCTTCACCATAATTCTCTTCAGCAACAACTATTGACCCGATTCCTTGTGATTTTAATTTACGTGCTAATGCAGGTACTTCAACATAATCTCCCGTTTGTGCATCCAACACACAGTTCGTTTTTTGATTAAAAGCGTTAACCGCACCTATTAACATATTATTTGAAATATTATCTAGATGACCACGAAATTTTAGCCACTTTCCAGCCATTGAAATATGGTCTGTAGTACATTTACCAGTTGCTTTAATCAATAGTGGTTGCGAAATAATATCTTTGCCATCCCAAGGTGTGAAAGGTAAAAGCTGTTGTAGTCGATCTGAATGAGGATCGATACGAACTTCAACTGTACTACCATCAGCTATTGACCCAATATACCCAGCATCATCAACCTCAAATCCTTGTTTTGGCAACTCATCACCGAGTGGCTCAGGAAGTTTCACTTTTTCACCTTTAACATTAATGAGATGGTCAGTAAGTGGATTAAAGCTTAATTTACCTGCAATTGATAATGCCACTACAATTTCTGGGGAACAAACAAACGCATAAGTGTTTGGGCTACCATCATTACGTTTAGCAAAATTACGATTGAACGAGGTGACAATCGAATTTTTGTGTTCATCGGCAACTTCATCACGACGCCATTGCCCAATGCAAGGGCCACATGCGTTAGCCATAATAGCAGCACCTGCTTGTTCAAAACGACTTAAAATGCCATCACGTTTAGAAGTATATTTAACTTGCTCTGAGCCAGGATTGATAATTAATTTTGCATTTACTTTTAAGCCTAATTTATTAGCACTATCAATAACTGAAGCTGCGCGCATCATATCTTCATAAGAAGAATTAGTACATGATCCAATAAGTCCAACTTCCATATTGTCTGGATAATCGTGTTCTTTAACGGCAGAAGCAAGCTCTGAAATAGGATAAGCTAAGTCAGGTGTGAATGGACCATTCACATAAGGTTCTAAGGTCGATAAATTAATTTCAATAACTTGGTCATAATAATTTTCAGGTTGCTTTAAAATTTCTTTATCAGGATTGAAACAATCTACCAATGTATTAGCTAAATCCACTACTTCTTGACGACCAGTCATGGCAAGATAATCAGCAGATTTTTTACTGTAAGGGAAGATTGAGGTTGTTGCGCCAACTTCAGCTCCCATATTACAAATTGTTGCTTTACCAGTAGCTGATAACGACTCAGTACCTTCTCCAAAATATTCAATAATTGAATTAGTACCACCTTTAACGGTTAAAATGCCAGCTAGTTTTAAAATGACATCTTTTGGTGATGACCAGCCAGATAATTTTCCAATCAGCTTTACACCAATAATTTTTGGCATTTTTAGTTCCCACGGCATACCCGCCATCACGTCAACAGCATCAGCGCCACCGACACCAATGGCAATCATGGATAGGCCACCTGCATTAGGGGTATGCGAATCGGTACCGATCATCATGCCACCAGGAAAGGCATAATTTTCAAGCACTACTTGGTGAATGATTCCTGCATCAGGCTTCCAAAACCCGATGCCATATTTGTTCGAAACATCACGTAAAAATTGATAAACTTCATGGTTATTACTTTCAGCAATGATGAGATCATCATGGGCATTTTTATAAGCTTGAATAAGGTGATCACAATGGACTGTTGAAGGTACCGCAACTCGTTTACGACCAGAATTCATTAATTGTAATAGTGCCATTTGTGCCGTTGCATCTTGCATAGCGACACGATCTGGGGAAAAATTTACATAATCTTCCCCTCTTTTATAAGCTTTAAGCTCTTCACCTTCAGCAAGATGGGCATAAAGGATTTTTTCCGTCAAGGTTAATGGTTTTCCAATTTTCTGGCGAATAAGATCAATTTTTTGCGGGTAATGTTGATAAATATCTTTTATTAAATCAATATCGAAAACCATAATTAAGCTCCCATTGCTTATATTATAATATCCTTTAGAGCCTTACTCACAATCAGGATGATTGAATATTTATTCTTTTTTTATGATTAAATATTCAGACAATATAGCATTATTTTTGTTTTATGCAATCTTGCAGCAATACTTATTGTTAACTTTGATTAAAAACAATAAATTTAGATGTCATCGTTAACAGGAATTCTATACTAGCGAAATATTAAATATTATGCACATTAAAGAAAATTCAAAATTAGTAAATCCCATAAGTAAAAATAATGTAAAAAAAGTTGAGGAAAGGGGTTTTTTAAGTCATTAAAATCGCGCCAATGCATTGTTTACTTACATTATTAAACTATGTTACATTGTTTTCCCGAATAATATTTACACTTTTTTTCATGAATCAAATAAAAAATACGTCACCATTAAAAACTGGTGGATTTTTAAATACAATAGAACGAATTGGAAACAAAATTCCTGATGTTACAACTCTTTTCTTTTATGCATTAATAATTTGTCTGGTTGCTTCATTATTACTTTCTTTTGTCAGCTTTAATTATATTAATCCAGTAACGCAAGAAAAACTGGCAGTAGTGAATATGTTAGCACCAAACCAATTAGTTACCTTTTTTACAAAACTTGTATCAAATTTTGTCTCATTTCCACCTCTTGGAATTACCATTGTAGCTACATTGGGTATTGGTATTGCTGAAAGCAGTGGCTATATTCATGTTCTGCTCAAAAAGTTATTAGCTATCACACCTAAAAAACTGGTTACTCCATCAGTTATTTTTGTCAGTATGGTTTGTCATATCGCGTCAGACTCTGCTTATGTAATTTTAATGCCTGTGTCAGCAATGATGTTTTATGCAACAGGGCGTCACCCATTAGCGGGGATTGCTGCTGCATTTGCAGGATTAGCTGGAGGTTTTAGTTCAAGCTATACCCCGTCAATTATTGATCCAATAATGCAAGGCTTTACACAAAGCGCCGCTCAAATTATTGACCCAACATATCAAGTCAATGTTCTTTGTAATTACTTTTTAAGTTTTGGTGGTACTTTCTTTGTATTGATAGCCTGCTGGTTTGTTACAGATAAGATTGTTGAGCCTCGCTTAAATGCCACGATGCCTTTAAACAATGATATTCAATTAGATAACATTGCTGATTCTCCTGAGATTTCACCAATCGAAAATAAAGCATTTAAAATTGCATCAGCTGTTTTTTTAATTATTGCTGTCGGCTTAGTATTGGTTTTATTACCAGAAGATTCTTTATTACGCGCACCCGACGGTAGTATGACGAGTAACAAAGCACCAATCATGCAAATTATTGTGCCGTTGTTATTTGTATTTTTTGCAATACCAGGCTTAATTCATGGCTTTATCACTGGCGCATTTAAATCATCGCGAGATATCGTCAAATCAATGGAAAATATTACTAAGTCACTTATTCCATTTATTGTTTTTGCTTTCTTTTGTGCGCAATTTTTATATGTATTTTCAAACTCACAAATTGGCACCTTAATTGCTATTGGTGGAGCTGAGTTTTTAAAAGCATTACATTTGCCATCAGTTGTTACTATTTTTGGCGTAATAATTCTAACTAGTCTGCTTAATGTGTTAATCACTTCAGCCTCTTCCAAATGGGCTATTTTAGCGCCGATTTTTGTTCCGATGCTTATGTCTGTGGGGATCTCGCCAGAATTAACCCAAGCAGCTTATCGTATCAGTTCAGCAGTTAATGTTAGCACGCCTATGTTTGCTTTTTATCCTTTGATCATTGCTTATTGTCAGCAGTATTGTAAAAACACTGGTGTGGGTACTTTGAGTTCGATGATGATCCCATATACGGCTGCTCTCTTAATTGCTTTGACAATAAATTTATTACTGTTTTGGTTTTTAGGTCTTCCTATCGGTTTTGATAGTGGTTATGTCTATCCTCTAATAACTAGTTAATCGCAGATAAGGATTTTAATCATGAATATTACCGAACAATTAGTTAAACGATTTTTACGTTATGTAAGTATTCCAAGCCAAAGCAAAGCTGGCTCGGCAGTTGTGCCCTCTACTCCAGGACAAACTAATTTAGCAAAACAACTTGAACAAGAGTTAATTGATTTGAAGTTACAAGATGTTCACCTTGATGAACATAGTATTGTGACAGCCAAATTAACCGGTAACCAACCTAATGCGCCAAAAATTGGCTTTGTTGCGCATCTTGATACTGTAGATGTCGCACTGTCAGAGAAGATTAATCCACAAAGGGTGACTTTTACTGGTGAAGATATCTTATTAAATAAAGACAAAGATATTTGGTTTAAGGTGGCGGAACATCCAGAGTTGAAGAAGTATCTCAATGAAGAGCTGCTCGTTACAGATGGTACCAGTGTTTTAGGCGCTGATAATAAAGCAGCAATTGCAGTTGTCATGACCATGTTAGATCAGTTGCAACAGCAAAATTGCCTACATGGTGATATTTATGTTGCTTTCGTACCAGATGAAGAAGTTGGGTTAAATGGCGCCAAAAAACTGGATCTGCAACGTTTTAAACCTGATTTTGCTTATACCATTGACTGCTGTGAATTGGGTGAAGTCGTTTATGAAACATTCAATGCTGGCTCGGTTACGTTTGAAATTGAGGGTGTATCTGCTCATCCTATGTCAGCAAAAAATGTCTTAATCAATCCAATTCGCATAGCGAATGATATTATTAACTGTTTTGATAGCTTTGAAACACCTGAACATACCGAAGGTAAAGAAGGATATTTTTGGTTTAATGATATTATTGGTAACCAAAGCACAACTACATTAAAAATGAGCATTCGTGATTTTGATTTAACTCGATATGAAGCTCGTAAAACTTACATTCAAGATGTGGTTAGTTTTATCAGTCGTAAATATCCTAAAGCAAAAATTGAATGTCAAATTACTGATATCTATAGCAATATTGCTAATTATTTAGGTGATGATCGTCGTTGTATTGATTTGATTTACCAATCATTTGAATTATTGGGTATTAAACCAAATACTATCGCCATGCGTGGAGGAACAGATGGTTCAGCACTATCAGCAAGAGGACTCACCACGCCAAACTATTTTACTGGCGCACATAACTTCCATTCTTGTTTTGAGTTTTTACCATTATCATCATTCTTGAAATCATTCGAAGTCACGATGAAAATTATTGAACTAGCGGCGAAAGTTTAAAAATAATCAACAAGAGGGAATACCATTCCCTCTTAAAAATACTTATCGAATATTATAATTTATAACTTGCAGTTAATAAAAATGCGCGAGGAGTGCCTGGCATACTACTTGAGCGCCAATATTTTTTACCCAATAAATTGGTTAATGCTAAGGTTAGATCAACAGATCGTGTTTGATAACCGATTGCGGCATTCCATGTTCCATATCCAGGGCGTTTAACGAGGTTTTTATCATCATTATACATTGAACCTTTATAATCAAATCCCACTTCCGTGAACCAATCTTCATGTGGAAGGTAGCGAACACTTAGATAGCCACTATGTTTAGCTGTATTAGATAGGTATTTTCCTTGGTTAGCTGGTGTTTTTTTATCTTTATGCACTTTAGCTTGTTGATAACCAATACCGCTATTGATATACCAATTTTTACTTAATTGTCCAATAGCACTCAACTCTATTCCCTGACTGCGATCACTGCCTCTAACTTGCCAATTATAAGGATCATTGACCGAGTCAGGTTGATACCTAACATTATAAAGTTCAAGATCATAGAGTGCGATTTGAGTAGAGAGCTTATCATTAAACCAATCACTTTTGACACCGATTTCATACTGACGTGAATACTGAGGCTTATCATCATAAACAGTTTTAGAATCTGTAGCTATGGTTATTAAACCTCTACCACCATAAGGTGCAAAGTTTTTACTATACGAAGCATAAAAACTTTGAGACGCAATCGGTTGCCAAATTAAACCAATACGTGGACTTAAAGTGTGACCATCATATGACCGATTTTGATGATTCAATTTGTTATCTGAAGCAAATTCATAATTATCATAACGTAATCCTGCAAGTAATTTCCATTGTTCTGTAAAGCTGATGAGATCCTGCCAATATAACCCTCTAGAAGTAGCTTTATGATTAGTTTTGGTATTCAATGTTGTGAAGTGAGGCTTTTTAGAGCGCCAATGAGGATGATAAGGATCCACAGCTTCAGGATATTGGCTAGCTAAAGCTAATCGTGGTTCCCTTTTTTCAATGTTATATTCAACTCCGATTAACATATCATGGGCAATACTTGCAGTATTAAATTTACCGGCTAAATCAAGGGTATTACTGTAGGTTTTGTTCGAAGTTTCTTGCCAAGCTCGACGGAATTTTAATTTACCTTTGTAATTACACGGCTTACCATTGTTTAATTTCCCATTCCAATCACAATAATTACCAGCATAAAGATGATCGAAATTTTGGTCAGCTTTACGATACATATTTGTTAATTTAATAGACCAATGATGATCAAATTCATATCCTATCACCGAACGTAACGAATTAAAATTATCTTTTACATAATCATCTGGGTGAGCATAGGCCGTTTTGATTGAAACACCTCTTGGTAAATCATAATAAGCCGGCGCCCTATCTGGTTTACGCCATAATTTATCATTTGTATATTGTACTAACCAATTAAATCCGTTTAGATTATCATACAAAACGCTTGGCGAAACCATTGTATCTCGTTGTTTAATGCCTTTACGAAAACCTTTATCTGATTGGTGATCTATAGTCATTCGTACGGCAAGTTCATCACTTAAAACATGGTTAACATCTATCATTCCACCATATTTATCCCAAGATCCACCTCGTAAACTCAAGGTAGACGGTGAATCAAAATTTGCCTGCTTACTGATCATATTTATGATTCCACCACCTGAACCTCGACCATAAAGTACCGAAGCAGGTCCCTTTAAAATTTCAATTCGCTCTATATTAGCTGTACTTTGTCTAACTTGTCCGCTAGCACGCACACCATCTCGGTAAATATCGCCGGAACTGGCAGAAAACCCTCTAATTTTGATACCTTCATCTCGCATATCATAAGTTGCATCGACTCCGGGTAATTTATTGACAATGACACTGAGATCATTTTGTCCATAAATTTTCTGTTGTTCAAGGTTAATCGAATTAATGGTTTGAGGAATATCCTTTATTTCAAAGGTTTTTTTAGTTGCAGTTGATGATAGTTTTATGCGCTGATCATTATTATCCTTAGCGACTACCTTCATAGTTTCAATATCATCATTAACTTTATCTTGGGCGTAAGCTATAAAAGTAAATAAGCCCAGAGTACATGGGAAGACTAATTGATTAACTAATTTCATTATTTTTCCTATTGTTTGATTAATTTTAAAACAACAGTTTTTAATGATAATGATTGTTATTTTCGATTACAACTTTTTTCTATCTTGACCACTTTCAATATAAACCTTAAATCATATTTTTATAAAAATATAAATTTGATTTGAAAGTCTCTAAGTTAATTAGTGGATGATATGGTAATATTTTGATTATTTGATTTTTTTGAATTATCTTCTAATAACTAACAGTGGATTTTATTAAAATAGATTTTTAATCAGATCACCAACCGACAAATTTAGTATGTCTAGTGGAAGATAAATTCATTATGTAAGAGGAAGTGGTGGGTCGTGAGCGATTCGAACGCTCGACAAACGGATTAAAAGTCCGCTGCTCTACCGACTGAGCTAACAACCCATTTTGATAGAATTACTTTCTGCTTTATTACTTATCGCTTCAAGCAATTTCGGGTTGCTATAATACTTATAATTATAAGGCGGTGCAACCCTTTTATTGCTATTTTTATTCAATAGCTGGTTATTTATACACTTTATTATAACGATGCTATTTTTTTATTTGCTAGATCAACTGTCTTTTTATCTTTAGGGTATTTATTTACGACTTGTTGAAATACAGTTTTGGCATTCTTTTTATCACCTTTATCAAGTAAAATTAAACCCACTTTATAAAGGCTATCTGCTGCTTTTGGAGAAGATGGAAAATCTTTTACTACTGTTGCATAATAAAATGATGCATTATCTTTTTTTCCTTTTTTATAACAAAGTTGACCAAGCCAATAATTTACATTTGCACGGTAACTTGTCTTTGGGTAGGCTTTTAGATAATTTTGAAAGGCTATAATTACGTCATCACTCTGTTTGTCATCATTAATATATTGCATGACGTAATTATAATCCGCTTTATCATCACCTGAAGTAGACCATCCAGATAAACCTGAAGATGATGATGGCGATGCCCCAGCATCAGTGCTTGATGTTGAATCAGAACTGTCACCTTGGGCTTCATCATTTGAATTTGATGAGAATCCTGTCCCATTAGTCATTTGCTGTAATATCATTTTTTGGCGTTCAATTGTTTGATTAAGTTGATGCTTAGTTTCTTCCAATTGACCACGAAGTGTATCTACATCTGATTGTAGATCATTAATTTTTTGTTGATTTTGAATTATCAACTGTCCTTGCGCTTGTATTGTTCTATCCACATCAGAACTACCAGCAGCACAACCATATCCAGCAAATAATAAAAATAAGGACAATGTGAGTATTTTTTTATACATATTATATAAACTCGACGTGAACTTAAACATAAAAAACGGCTGATAAATCAGCCGTCATTAAGATGGGATTAATATCCAGCGTAAGTAATTACTGCACGACGGTTTTTAGCATAAGCTGCTTCGTTGTGACCTAATACTGCTGGTTTTTCTTTACCATAAGAAACGATTGAAAGTTGTTCACCAGAAACACCATTACTTTGTAAGTAAGATTTAACTGCTCCTGCACGACGTTCACCTAACGCGATATTGTATTCTGGAGTACCACGTTCATCGGCATGACCTTCAATAACAACATTTAAGAATGAATTTGCACGCATGAAGATAGAATGTGCATTTAATAATGTTGAATATTCTGATTTAACATTGTATTTATCATAATCAAAATAAATTGTATTGATTTGTTGTAATTTTTGTAATTGAGCTAGAGCTTCTTTAGATAAAGAACCGTTACCTGCTTTGCTGCTGCTGTTTGAAGAACATGCTGTCACAGCAATTAATGGTAAAGCAACTGCAGCTACCTTAAGAAATTTAGAAAATTGCATTGAATTAACTCCTTTGTGTTTAAATAAATTATTATTGATATTTTGTATACTTCTAACCAACTTCAAAGTAACACCTGTTACCAACTAGAAAGATTAGAAGTATATATTATAACGACCTTAACATTTACACAATTTTAATAATTATAATATTGCTTAAAATTTAGTCGTTCCTCATAAATAAGGTGACCAAGATGGGAATTTTACTTGTCCATCAGTCGCTGGTAACCTTGCTTTAAAATTACCATCAGTTGAAACAAGATTTAAAATGGTACCTAAACCTTGCGATGAACTGTAGATAATCATAGTGCCATTTGGAGCAATACTCGGGGTTTCATCTAAAAACGTATCAGTTAATCGTTGATAAGTATTCGTTTCTAGATCATATCGAGTAATATGTTGCTCACCATTATTAGTAGAAATTACAGCAATAAATTTACCATCTGGAGATACGCGAGCATTTTGATTCTGGGTATTATCCCAAGTTATACGTTGTGATGCTCCACTATTAATGTTAATTGAATAAAGTTGAGGACGCCCAGCCTGATCAGAAGTATAGACAATTGTTTCATTATCAGGCATCCATGAAGGTTCGGTGTCATTACTACGCCCAGAAGTAATTTGAGTGATTTTTTTACTTCTTAAATTCATCATATATAAATTTAAGCTACCACCTTTTGATAAGGCAAAAGCTAATTTGCTACCATCTGGTGAAAATGCTGGTGCACCATTATGCTGTGGAAAAGATGCAATAGTTTCAACTGCACCACTATCTAATGTTTTTAACACTAATGCAGAACGACCACTTTCAAAAGTTACATAGGCTATTTTTTTGCCATCAGGTGACCATGTTGGTGACATTAATGGTTCTTTTGAACGGTGTACGGTGACTTGATCAAATCCGTCATAGTCAGATACACGTAATTCATGTGTGTAAGGACCTTTACTATTTTTAACGACGTAGGCAATACGTGTTCTAAAAGCACCCTTGATACCAGTTAACGCTTCAAAGATTTCATCACTTGCAGTATGGGCTGCATAACGTAACCAACGTTGTTCAATAGGAAATTGATTTTCAACTAAGACCGCGCCAGGACGTTCAACAGTATCAACTAATTGATAGGTGATAAGATATTTTCCTGATGCATCAGGTTGGATTGTACCGACTACAACGGCAGAAATACCAATATTGCTCCAAACACTAGGATTGACTTCAGAAGCGGTAGTTGGTTTTTGCGGCATTGCTGCTACATCAATTGGATTAAATTTACCACTATTACGTAAATCAGAAGCAATAATATTATCCACAACTTGTGGAGGTTCACCGCTACCTGTCCATTTAAATGGTATGACCGCAATTGGTTTAGCAGAACTTACGCCATCAGTGATTATAATTCTAACTTCAGCAGTAGCTATCATTGTATATAAAAAAACAAGACAAGCTATCAAAAAGCGAGAAGCAAATTTGATCATCTTAAATTCCTTAATCAAAAAGAAATATATTTAAGTTAAAATAAGTATAACAACCGTATTTAAATACAAAAAGATAAAACCTTTTAACAATTAACAAAATGTTATTAAATGGTATCACTCTTTACAAAATATAAATATCAGCGTGAAAGATAGCCGAAATTGCGTAACAAGTCCATAGCTATTTGAGTAAAAAAGATTTTTCTATATAAATTATTTATTATTCTTATATTCGCAATTACTGTCGCTTATTTACTATACTATGCTGATTTGGGTGGAGTTAAAAGTAGTCGCCAAAGATTTTTATTTAAATTAAATATAATCAGGCTAAAGATATTAAAGAATGATCAATAAGAATAAATTTTAAAATTTGCTATTTTTGGCATTTTTCGCAATAGAACGTATTGCGTTGGCCTATTCGATGAGACTTTATGTCAGATTTACAAATTAAACACTTTTCGCCTTCTCTACCATATACTTGGAGCTTTTGTACAAAATAACCAGGCTTACCATCAGATTGAACAAAGTCTTTAAGTGTAGTGCCACCTTGTTCTATAGATTTGGTGAGCACTTGTTTAATTGCTGTGACTAATCGTTCAAATTCGTCTAAAGTTAAACTGTTTACTTTCCGGTGCGGATTAATTTTTGCCATAAATAATGATTCTGAAGCATAAATATTACCAACACCGACCACAATATGGTTGTCCATAATCCAGCTTTTTATAGGAATATTTCGATTAGTCGCTTTTTCGAAAAGATAGTTTGCTGAAAACTCCTCGCTTAGAGGTTCTAATCCTAAATGCTTCAATTGTTTAAGATCATCAATAGAATTAGTCCAAAGCCATGACCCAAAACGCCTTGGGTCGGTATAACGTAATGTCACACCATTTTCTAATACCAAATCAACATGATCATGTTTATCTGGTTTTTGGTTTGATTTTACTATGCGTAAGCTACCAGACATACCTAAATGAATAACAATCCAATTTTGCGTCAACTGTAGTAATAAATATTTAGCACGTCTTTTAATATCTATGATTATTTGGCCTTGAGCATCAGAAATAGCCTCATCAATAGGCCAACGAAGCTTGGGTTGTCGAACAACAACTTGCTTGATAATTTGGCCTTTTAAATAAGGTAGAATACCACGCCGACTAGTTTCTACTTCTGGTAATTCAGGCATTTAATAATCTCATTTAATTATTGAACATGTCAGTAACCCAGCTAGGAGCCGATTGATTTGTCTCAGTTTGAGAACTGACAGCACATAAACTTTGCGGATTGACCGTCCATGCAGGTAGAGTCCTTACTCCTCCTCCATCGCATTGCCATTGGCCACTACTATCAATAGGTACCATAAAGATATTTTGTGGTACTGAAAGTTGTAATTTTTTCGGTGGATTATTTTGTAAGTATTCACTATATATTTTTAATGCACCTGTAGCGCCTGTTAATTTCATAGGTGAATGATCATCAAGCCCTATCCAAATGACTGCAACATTTTTTCCATCAATACCAGTAAACCAACTATCACGCGAATCATTACTTGTTCCAGTCTTGGCAGCTAAATTGAATGATCCATATTTAGCTTTCAATGAACGTGATGTTCCTGATTCAACGACTTGTTGCATAGCGTAAGTGGTTAAATAAGCCGATTGCTGAGAAACCGCTTGAATTTGTTGCGGGTAATTTTGATAAACAAGTTCACCTTTATCAGTTAATACATACCGTAGTATTGTGAGCGGTGCACGTTGGCCATTATTGGAAATAGTTTGGAACATTTGTGCTGTTTCTAATGGTGTTAACTCTAGAGCACCTAATAAGCGAGAAGGCAAATTAGGGATACGATCTTCAGGTACCCCCAATGCTTGTAAACTCGTTTTAGTTGCGTCTAAACCTAATGACATACCTAAGTTAACTGTAGGTACGTTAAGTGAAAGAGCTAATGCATCAATTAACATCACTTTATCGCGAAATTTCCGATCAAAATTCTTCGGTTGCCAATAACCGCCGTTATCAAGTTTGATTGATAATGGGTTGTCATTTAACCAAGTATTAAGCTGATAACGTTCTGGCTGACCTAATGCAGTTAAGTAGGTTGACGGTTTTGCCAGTGAACCAATTGCTCGTCTAGTTAACCACGCTCTGTTATAACCAGGGTAACGTGGCTCAGCGCTACCAATAATAGAACGGATTTCACCTGTCTCACGGCTAACAATAACCATTGCTGTTTGTAATTCTTTATTAGTCGATTTACGTAATGTTTCTATTTCATCCGTAACCGATTGTTCTGCTGCAGCCTGAGCAACTGGATCGAATGTGGTGAAAATTTTCATTCCTGACAGGTGGTCTGCTTTGTCACCCAACTGTTTTCTAAGCTCACTACGGACAACTTGCATAAATGCTGGTTGCGGTGATATCACTCCACCTTTTGGTAAAACTGAAAGTGGGCGTTGGCTAAGTAAATTATATAATTCCTCATCAATAATTCCTTGTTGCTCAGCAAGTTTTAATACAACATTACGACGTTCAATTACTTGTTGCGGTTGAGTCCAAGGATTATAGTACGAAGCACCTTTTACCATACCTACTAATACAGCTTGCTGATCTAATGTCAATTCATTAACTGGGCGACCAAAATAGTACAGGCTTGCTAATGGGAAACCATGAATTTCTTCACTACCAGCTTGACCTAAATAGACTTCATTTAAGTAAAGTTCTAAGATACGCTCTTTACTATATCGAGCATCTAAAATGATAGCCATATAGGCTTCACGTATTTTACGACTGATACTTCTCTCATTAGTTAAAAAGAGGTTTTTAACCGTTTGTTGTGTTAGTGTGCTTCCACCTTCAGTTCGGCCTGTTGTTAAATTAACATATATGGCTCGACCAATAGAATATAAACTTACACCATGGTGGTCATAAAAACGTTTATCTTCAGTTGCAACTAAGGTTTTTATTAACGAGTCAGAAAATTCTCTTAAAGGCACAAAAAGCCGTTGTTCACCATTTGGGGAATGCATCATCGTTATTAATTTAGGATCAATCTTAAGTAAGCCAAAATCACGACCTGTGTCTAAATTAGATATGCGATCTATCCTGTTTTCATAGAAAGTAATTTTGACACGAAAAGCTTTTTCTTCACCATCAGGAAATGTAAATGGACGACGGTAAATTTCAACAGCACCATTTTGAACAATAAATTCACCTGGTCGAGTTGCTTTACTATCTTGCTGACGATATTGTGCACCTTTTAGCAAAGTAACAACATCGCTAAGACTATAATCACTATCTGGTTCAAGGTCGACTATCTGTCCATAAACAGCCGCAGGTAATTCCCAAACATTACCATCTATACGTTCTTTAATTTGTTGATCTAAATAAATCCCATAAACGACAGTTACAGCAACAAAGATAAGACATAATTTGAAAAGCAACGACCAAAGTCGACGCCACAATGATTTCTTATTTTTTTTTGAAGCTTTTTTAGTCGATTTCTTTTTAGTTGGTCTGTTCAAACTGCACCCAATATTAAGATTAAATAAAATTAACTTATAATAACATAACTTTTTAATGAAGCATTGAGCTTCTTATCAATAAGATATTTTAGTTTAAATAATATAGTTGAATATATAAAATCAATTAAAAACTAAGTTGTGGCTGAATATTTTTAACTTTTTCTATAAATGCTTTTTTAGACTTACCGGTTAAACCTTCATTAATCGGTAAACTTGCTGTTAATGGATTAACAGGTTTATTATTGATATGTAATTCAAAATGCAAATGTGGTCCTGTAGAACGCCCTGTATTACCAGATAAACCAATTTTGTCACCCTGTTTAACTTGTTGGCCTGGTTTCACTAAAATTTTGTCTAAATGCATGTATGCCGTCATATATTGCCTACCATGGCGTATAGCGACATAGTTACCTGCTGAGCCACTGTATTTCGCAATAACAACTTCTCCATTTCCTACAGATAATACTGGCGTTCCTCTAGATACTGCAAAATCAACACCATTATGTGGTGTAACAACTCCTGTAACTGGATGTAACCGACGCGGATTAAAACCTGATGATACGCGAGCTTTTTTAGCTAAAGGATATCGGAAAAAACTTTGAGATAAACTACCTGCATTAATATCATAGTATTTACCATCATCAGCTAGAATCGCATAATAATCTTTAGACCCATTTTTAATGCGAACACCAAGTAATTTACTATTTGATAAACGATTTCCATGCATTTCACGAGATAAGTATACCACGAATTTATCGCCTACTTTTAAACGTCGAAAATCCAAACGCCACTGCAATGCACGTGTAATAATTCCAATCTCATTACTCGTTAAACCAGCTTTACGCGCATCAGCTACAAAACTGGATTTCAGCTCACCTTTAATAACATTATTTTGTGAGACACCTTCTACTGTTTCAGTACTTTCTATAAATTGATTGCCTGACTTTTCAAAAATTCGAACATTATTAGTTGATATTGTCCAGTTAAAAGTGAGCAAATTGTGATTATCATCGGTCGTCCAACTAACCTGCTGTCCAATTCTCAAATTGGCTAGTTGTTTATACTTACCTGTTAACTGTGCAATATCATTTTTATTTACATTATAACGATTCAAAATATCGTGTAATGTATCACCACGTGATATGGTATATTGCACTGTGTTATCTTTTTCTTCAGCAAGATCATCTAATTCGTCTTTAGCTATATCATCTTCAGGAACATCAGACGACTCTGTAACATTGTCAGTTTTAGATTTATCACTAAGCATATCAATTCGCCCATCGCCAATAACAACTGAAGACGAAGGCGTATCTGTAACTGTAGTTTGAGCTTGAGAATTTAGAGGGACGTACACTGTGCGATCTAAATTTAAAGGTCGCCACAATATAGTTACAAAAATAACAACAACAAGGGCTCCTAATATTGAAAAATAGGGAATTTTGAATTTATTTTTTGCAATATTAGGGGATTTAATCTGCTGTGCCAAAATTAACCTTAACTATCTTATAATCTAAACTATTTTTTATCTAAACAATCCAACAGCTCCTGAGTTAATGTTAATAAAAAGTGTGAATAGGCACCTTTTTCGACAATGATACCTGTCCCTAATGGATTTAATTCACCAATTTTAACATTTGTACCATTTACTAACTTCTTTATAACTGCAGGGCTAAACTGTGGCTCTCTAAAAACACAGACTGCTTGATGTTCCGCTAGCTTTTTTTGAATTGCATAGACAGTTTGAACGCCAGGCTGTACTGCTGGGTTTATGGTAAAACTTCCTAGATTTTTTAATCCGAACTGTGATTCAAAGTACCCATATGCATCATGAAACACAAAATACCCTCTATTTTGTACGCTAATTAGTTTTTTTGCAATGTTTTGTTCTGTTTCTGATAGATTTGTAATGAATTCGTTCAGATTTGCATCAAGCAACTGCACTTTATTCGGATACAGTTCTATAAGCTTATCATGGATTGATTTTGCAATAATTTTAGCAATTTTTGGCGAAAGCCATATATGTTCATCATATTCACCATGATGATGGTCATTATCATCATGAGGTATTTCTTCATCGTGATGATTGGTTCTAAGCAAACTCTTAATTTCGGGAACATCCATTAATTCTATCTGCTTGTGTTCATCAACATTTTTTAAAACAGTTGGCATAAAAACTTCCATATCTTCACCAATCCAAATTATTAAATCAGCATTCTTAATTTTAGCCAAATCGGAGGGTTTCAATGAATAAGTATGAGGAGATGCGCCATCCGGCAATAGTATATCTGTATTTGTTACACCTGATGCAATTGCTTCAGTAATAAAACCTATCGGCCTTACTGAGGAAATTACATTGGCATTAACATTATTTGTTAATCCAATAACGATTAGCGTAAGTTGTGTAAGAAAACGTAGAACTTGTCTGATGTTTTTAGTTAAATTTTTCACTTTGTCATCCAATATTTATAAAATATGATGGAATAAAACTACATTATTGTTATAATATAACATAACATATTGATCGGCAAGGACTATCGATATCATGACACAATTAATGGCTCTAAATAATATTTCGGTTAAAATAAATCAACAAAAAATATTATATGATGTTTCATTGACGATTAACTTAAGCCAAATTATTACGATTCTAGGTCCAAATGGTGCAGGAAAATCAACACTCGTCAAAGTTATTTTAGGATTAATTTCACCTACAACAGGCACCATTGAACGTGCTTCTGATTTGACTATCGGTTATGTCCCTCAATCAATAAACTTGAATCCAACTTTACCTATAACCGTCAAACGGTTTATGCAGCTAAATAAACAATTAAGTTATGATGATATCATCCAAACATTATCTTTAGTAAAAGCTCAATACCTGATTGATCGATCTATGCATCAATTATCAGGCGGGGAGTTACAGCGAGTACTACTTGCTCAAGCATTAGCAAAACGCCCAAAACTACTTATTTTAGATGAGCCTACACAAGGTGTAGATGTAAATGGACAAGTGCTATTGTATGATTTAATTATTAATGCTAAAACGAAGTTTAGTTGTGGTGTTGTAATGGTTTCACATGATTTACATTTAGTTATGGCAAAAACAGATGAAGTAATTTGTTTAAACCATCATATCTGTTGTTCAGGAACACCAGCTAGTGTCTCAAACGATCCAGAATTTGTTTCTTTATTTGGACCTCACGGCGCATCACAAATCGCTTTATATAAGCACCATCACAATAATGATTGTTGCCAGCATCACAATGATCATAATCGAAAAATTATATTACCTGATTCAAGAGGAACAAAATAATGATTGAGTTACTCTTACCCTCTTTACTTGCAGGTTTATGCTTATCGTGTTTAACTGGTCCATTGGGTACATTTGTTGTTTGGCGAAGAATGTCTTATTTCGGAGATACGTTATCCCATGCAGCATTATTAGGGGTTGCTTTTGGCTTCCTTTTTGATATCAATCTATTCTATGCCATCGTTTTAGTGACACTGATATTAGCTATCGGGCTGTTATGGTTAGAATCTCAAAAACAACTACCTGTTGATACATTACTGGGTATTTTAGCTCATAGCGCTCTTTCACTTGGTTTAGTTGTGATAAGTTTAATGAATAGTATACGCATTGATTTGATGGGTTATCTATTTGGTGATCTTTTATCTATAACAATGTTTGATGTTTATCAGATTTTAATTTGTGTATTAATAATTGGAATTCTGTTGATATGGCGTTGGAATCAATTTTTATTTATCACTGTTAGTGAGGAACTAGCATTTAGCCATGGCATTAATGTACCACTAACAAAATTTATGCTTACAATACTTTTAGCATTAACAATTGGTATTGCTATGAAATTTGTTGGAGCTTTAATTATTACTGCACTATTAATCATTCCTGCTGCTACAGCAAAATATTATGCTAAAAACCCAGAATCAATGGCATTTTTTGCAATATTAATTGGGATGCTATCTATTTTGGGTGGAATTTTGTTTTCATTAATTTATGATACTCCAACAGGTCCTTCTGTTGTATTAAGTAATACTTGTTTATTTTTTATATCATTATTTATTTCTAAATTCTTTTTAAGAACTAAAAATTAAAATATCAGTAAAATTAGAAAATTTATTGCGAGGGAACACGCATTTTTAGTTATCTGTTTGTTCACATTATTTAATTACTAATAAAGTGTTAAAAATCAGAAACTAATGAAGACAAAACTATGTCTCTCGCAATTATTTATACAAGAGCCTCTATTGGAATACAAGCACCTCAAATTAATGTTGAAGTACATATTAGTAATGGATTACCAGGTTTTGTTCTGGTTGGTCTTCCAGAAGCAACGGTTAAAGAATCTAAAGACCGAGTTAGAAGCGCTATTATTAATAGTGGCTTTACATTTCCAGCAAAAAAGATAACTGTTAATTTATCTCCAGCAGATCTTCCTAAAGAAGGTAGTCGCTTTGATTTGCCTATAGCTATCGCTATTCTTGCAGCAACCGAACAAATACCTAACGATAATCTAGCTAAATATGAATTTTTAGGTGAATTAGCCTTATCTGGGGAGATTAAAGCAGTAAAAGGTGCTATTCCTGCTGCTATATCATCTAAAAAAAATAATCGTACATTGATTATTTCTAGAGAAAATCAATCTGAAATATCATTAATCCATCATAATAATACGTTAATTACCCATAATTTATTAGAACTATGCCAATATCTATACAATGAAATTAATTTACCTACTGTTGAATACAGAGAATACAAAGATGATGATGAGCAAATAATTAACCTACAAGATATAATTGGTCAAGAACATGCTAAAAGAGCCTTAGAAATTGCCGCTGCAGGTGGACATAATCTATTGTTAATTGGTCCACCAGGGACCGGTAAAACTATGCTAGCCACTCGGTTAACTTCATTATTACCATCATTATCAGATGATGAAGCACTTGAAAGTGCAGCAATCACCAGTCTTGTTAGCGCTAATGGTTCGATTCAAAATTGGCGTAAAAGGCCATTTAGAGCCCCGCATCATAGTGCATCAGCAGCAGCTTTAGTTGGTGGCGGCTCAATTCCTAAACCAGGAGAAATTTCATTAGCCCATAATGGAGTGTTATTTTTAGATGAATTACCAGAATTTAACCGTAAAGTATTAGATGCCTTAAGAGAACCCATTGAGTCAGGAGAAATAGTTATATCTAGGGCAAATGCAAAAATAAAATTTCCAGCAAAGTTTCAACTCATTGCCGCCATGAACCCTAGCCCTACGGGTCATTATCATGGAACCCATAATAGGACAACACCACAACAAATTATACGTTACTTAAATCGACTTTCTGGTCCATTTTTAGATCGTTTTGATATATCAATTGAAGTACCATTACTACCTAAAGGTACACTAAGTCAAAAAGTTAGTGTAACTGAACCAACTGATAAAGTGAAAAAAAGAGTTATGGATGCTAGAAAAATTCAAATGATAAGAAATAAAAAGTTAAATAGTCAATTATCACCAAAAGAAATTCAAATTCATTGTTTGTTAACTGATGAAGATAATGAGTACTTAGAACAGGCTTTAATTAAATTAGGGCTTTCTGCTCGAGCTTGGCATAGAATATTAAAAGTATCTCGGACTATCGCCGACTTAGATTGTTCAAAGAACATAGAACGAAAACATATTTCAGAAGCACTGAGTTATCGTTCTATGGATAGATTATTAATTCAGATGCACAAAAATATTGGCTAATAAATTAATCATCACTATCGACAAAGTCATCACTCACGTCAACTTGAGGTTTTCCACCTGATAACGTGTGAAAACGTTTTGGTTTGTTAATTTTAGAAAGGTACTTTATCCATGTTTTTTCATAATCTGTAACTGGTTCCTTTTTCCCTTTACAAACTGCAACAAAAGATTTCTCTTCTGATGTAGTTGGCTTTTTAGTTTCTGCATCGAGATCTCTAAAAGCACAACCATATTTTTCTAAGATCTGTGCTTCTTTGATAGTAAAATCGCCATGACGAGAAAATCCTCTTGGATAATTCTTATTATCAAAAAAACGTTGTTGACTTACAAAACTTTCAGCCATGTTATATCCTCTAGATTATAAAAGTTGTTGGGCGGGAATTATAATTGACAAAGTTAATCTGTAAACAAAATTTTTTTATTTATATAAATAAAATTGAATAAATGACTAAAATTAGAACAAATCTATTATTTTTATGGCAGGGGCGGAGAGTCTCGAACTCCCAACACCCGGTTTTGGAGACCGGTGCTCTACCAATTGAACTACGCCCCTAGATAAGGTGGCGGAACGGACGGGGCTCGAACCCGCGACCCCCTGCGTGACAGGCAGGTATTCTAACCAACTGAACTACCGCTCCACCGTATTTTTTGGTGTGTTTATAAATTAAAAGTCTGGCGGCACCCTACTCTCACATGGGTAATACCCACACTACCATCGGCACTACGGCGTTTCACTTCTGAGTTCGGCATGGGGTCAGGTGGGACCACCGCGCTATTACCGCCAGACATATTCTGTCTTCTCTTTTTCAACTGATGATGATTATCACATATCTTCACCAATCGCTCAATCCGGAACAAACTGTTTTATTAATCTTTAACCATCTTTCGATGATTTCTTAATCTCAACTTCGCGTAACCCAAAACAACTCCGAGTTGTAAGGTTAAGACTCTCGGTTCATTAGTATCAGTTAGCTCAATGTATCACTACACTTACACACCTGACCTATCTACGTCTTAGTCTCAAACGGACCTTACTGAATCTCTTCAGGGAAAACTCATCTCGAGGCTAGTTTCGTGCTTAGATGCTTTCAGCACTTATCTATTCCGCACGTAGCTACCGGGCAATGCAATTGGCATCACAACCCGAACACCAGCGGTGCGTTCACTTCGGTCCTCTCGTACTAGAAGCAAACCCTCTCAATTTTCCTACGCCCATGGCAGATAGGGACCGAACTGTCTCACGACGTTCTAAACCCAGCTCGCGTACCACTTTAAACGGCGAACAGCCGTACCCTTGGGACCTACTTCAGCCCCAGGATGTGATGAGCCGACATCGAGGTGCCAAACACCGCCGTCGATATGAACTCTTGGGCGGTATCAGCCTGTTATCCCCGGAGTACCTTTTATCCGTTGAGCGATGGCCCTTCCATTCAGAACCACCGGATCACTATGACCTACTTTCGTACCTGCTCGAGCCGTCACTCTCGCAGTCAAGCTAGCTTTTGCCATTGCACTAACCTCCTGATGTCCGACCAGGATTAGCTAACCTTCGTGCTCCTCCGTTACTCTTTGGGAGGAGACCGCCCCAGTCAAACTACCCACCAGACAGTGTCCCTTACCTCGATTCAGAAGTATAGGTTAGAACATCAAACATTAAAGGGTGGTATTTCAAGGATGACTCCATGCATACTGGCGTACACACTTCATAGTCTCCCACCTATCCTACACATTAAGGCTCAATGTTCACTGTCAAGCTATAGTAAAGGTTCACGGGGTCTTTCCGTCTTGCCACGGGTACACCGCATCTTCACGGCAATTTCAATTTCACTGAGTCTCGGGTGGAGACAGCCTGGCCATCATTACGCCATTCGTGCAGGTCGGAACTTACCCGACAAGGAATTTCGCTACCTTAGGACCGTTATAGTTACGGCCGCCGTTTACTGGGGCTTCGATCAAGAGCTTCTGCTTACGCATAACCCCATCAATTAACCTTCCAGCACCGGGCAGGCGTCACACCGTATACGTCCACTTTCGTGTTTGCACAGTGCTGTGTTTTTATTAAACAGTTGCAGCCAGCTGGTATCTTCGACTGATTTCACCTACATCCGCGTGGGACTTCAATTACCGTCAGCGTGCCTTCTCCCGAAGTTACGGCACCATTTTGCCTAGTTCCTTCACCCGAGTTCTCTCAAGCGCCTGAGTATTCTCTACCTGACCACCTGTGTCGGTTTCGGGTACGATTAACTATAACCTGAAGCTTAGAGGATTTTCCTGGAAGCAGGGCATCAATTACTTCACTACCTTAGTAGCTCGTCATCACGCCTCAGGGTCTCAGTGACCGGATTTGCCTAATCACACCCCTACACGCTTAACCCACCATCCAATAGGTGGTAAACCTAGCCTTCTTCGTCCCCCCATCGCAGTTATAGCCAGTACGGGAATATTAACCCGTTTCCCATCAGATACGCCCTTCGGCCTCTCCTTAGGGGTCGACTCACCCTGCCCCGATTAACGTTGGACAGGAACCCTTGGTCTTCCGGCGAGCGGGCTTTTCACCCGCTTTATCGTTACTTATGTCAGCATTCGCACTTCTGATACCTCCAGCATGCCTCACAACACACCTTCTACGGCTTACAGAACGCTCCCCTACCCAATACACTTACGTGCACTGCCGCAGCTTCGGTGCATAGTTTTAGCCCCGTTACATCTTCCGCGCAGGCCGACTCGACTAGTGAGCTATTACGCTTTCTTTAAATGATGGCTGCTTCTAAGCCAACATCCTAGCTGTCTAAGCCTTCCCACTTCGTTTCCCACTTAACTATGACTTTGGGACCTTAGCTGGCGGTCTGGGTTGTTTCCCTCTTCACGACGAACGTTAGCACCCGCCGTGTGTCTCCCATGATTGAACTTGTCAGTATTCGGAGTTTGCATCGGGTTGGTAAGCCGGGATGGCCCCCTAGCCGAAACAGTGCTCTACCCCCAACAGTTATACATGAGGCGCTACCTAAATAGCTTTCGGGGAGAACCAGCTATCTCCCGGTTTGATTGGCCTTTCACCCCCAGCCACAGGTCATCCGCTAATTTTTCAACATTAGTCGGTTCGGTCCTCCAGTTAGTGTTAACCAACCTTCAACCTGCCCATGGCTAGATCACCGGGTTTCGGGTCTATACCCTGCAACTTAACGCACAGTTAATACTCGGTTTCCCTTCGGCTCCCCTATTCGGTTAACCTTGCTACAGAATATAAGTCGCTGACCCATTATACAAAAGGTACGCAGTCACACATACCCAACGGTACATGCTCCCACTGATTGTACGTACACGGTTTCAGGGTCTATTTCACTCCCCTCCCGGGGTTCTTTTCGCCTTTCCCTCACGGTACTGGTTCACTATCGGTCAATCAGGAGTATTTAGCCTTGGAGGATGGTCCCCCCATCTTCAGACAGGATATCACGTGTCCCGCCCTACTCTATAAGCTTCCACATAATGCACTTTCATGTACGGGACTTTCACCCTCTATCGTGCGACTTTCCAGACGCTTCCACTAATACATTATGCTACCCGCTTGGGCTACTCCCATTTCGCTCGCCGCTACTTTGGGAATCTCGGTTGATTTCTTTTCCTCGGGGTACTTAGATGTTTCAGTTCTCCCGGTTCGCCTCATCTGACTATGTATTCATCAGATGATAGTGCAGTCGCCTGCACTGGGTTTCCCCATTCGGACATCAACGGCTATAGCGCCTTTTATCGGCTCACCGTCGCTTTTCGCAGATTAACACGTCCTTCATCGCCTCTGATTGCCTAGGCATCCACCGTGTACGCTTAATTTCTTAACCTTACAACTCACAGTTGTCTTGGTTTCAATTACGCTTTTTTCTCTTTTCTACTTCTTCACATCCATACTTTCATATCAATGCCTTCCATAAAAACGAGAACTCGTTTCTTTCAGCTTGTTCCTAATTGTTAAAGAGCTTTATCTTTCTATTCATTCGAATATCAAATAAATACAAAAATAATTTTG